>DASPMI010000078.1:0-6185 GCA_035627135.1 Anaeromyxobacter sp.
AGTTCTTGTTGTCCATGAACTGGTAGTGATCGCCGTCGAGGTAGAGGTACTGCATCTCCTTCTCCTCGATGTCGGGCTTCCCCACCACGTCGCCGGACTTGAAGGTCTTGTCGATCGTCCGCCCGGTCAGGAGGTTCTTGATGCGGGTCCGCACGAACGCCGAGCCCTTGCCCGGCTTCACGTGCTGGAACTCGACGATCTCCCAGGGCTCCTTGTCGATCTCGATCTTGAGCCCCCGGCGGAACGCCGTGGTGTCCAGGGTGTCGGCCATGTGCGTCTGCTCCTTGAAATCGGAAGGTGAAGGGATGAGGTGGCGCCCGCGCCGCGGCGCGGCAGGCGCGTCGGCGGTCCCGCGCTAGAGCTCCGACCTCAGCCGCGGAGCGGTGACGCGGAGCAGGTACCGGGCCTTGCCCAGGTTCCCGCCGGGCGACAGCGCCACGACCATGTAGTACTCGGGCGAGATGAGGCGGGCCACCGTGAGGACCTTCTCGGTCTCCACGAACAGCTCCACGATCCCGCCCGCCGCGTGCACCTCGGCCGCCTCCCGCGCCGCGCGGAAGAGGCCGGAGTACTCGACCAGCAGGGCCTTCAGATCGACGTCGCCGGCGCTCTCGACGTGGGTGTCGACCTCGATGCCGTCGACACCCATGAGCGAGCAGGCGAGCGCGCCCTCGCAGCTGTTGCAGATCGCCTGGAGATGTTCCCGGAAGCCCATTGACGTTCGCCCCGCGGGTAAAAAAACCGCGTGATTTCGCCGGACGCGCGAAGACCGGGCTGGGTTCTAGCCCGGTCTCGGCGGGGACGTCAAGGACGAGGGGCGCCTAGATACAAACGTTCGGGGTCGCCGATGCGTCGCAGCTGGTCGGGCACGGCGAGGCGTTCGCCGGCGCTTCGTTCTCGCCGTTGCAGACGTACAAGGTGTTCGGGTCACCGTTCGCCACGTTCGTGCCGCCGCAGTAATTCCCGGGGATGGCGGACACACAGATGGGCGACGGAGTCGGGGCCTCGCACACGATGGGCGTCTGACCGCTCGCGCCAGGCGGACAGACGGCCCCTCCTGCACAGACCGGGAGGCAGCCCCGGCAGACGCGGAGGGCGAGGTCGTACGGCTCGGTCTTGAAGGTGGATTGGTCCTCGAGGTGCCCGTGCACCGTGACGTGGGCGACCATGTCGACGTAGTTCTGCGTCGTGGCATTCCACACCGGGATGGCCAAGGCGGCGAGCTCGGCGCCGGCGTCCTCGTCGATGACGTACATCTTGACCGTCTCGGTCTGTCCGGGGCCGATCGTCTTGAGGGTCGTCGCCCCGGAGCCACCGAGCGAGAACCCCGGGTCGAGGATCGAGTAGCTCGTGGAGATCCGGTCGATGTACGCGGTGTGGGTGTCCACGCCGCCGTCTCCGTCGCCGCCCTCCGCGAGCTGGCTCGTGACGTCGATGTAGAGCTGCAGCGTGATCGCCTGCGCGACGTCGATCACCGGCCGGCTCAGGATCGTCTGGTCGCACCCGCCGCCCGAGAACGCGCAGTCGTCCGGCAGCGCGCAGACCTCGTCCACCCGGATGAACCCGACGTCCTGCACGCAGCCGCTCAGGAGGACGAGCGCGGCGATCCCAAGAAACGCGAAGTGCTTACCCATGACCTGTCCCTCTAGTTGCCGTTCGCGACGGCCGACGCCCGGGGATTCAGAATCCGAGGCGTGATGAAGATGAGCAGCTCGGTGTGATCGTCCTGGTTCGTCGTCGTCCGGAAGAAGTACCCGAGCACCGGGATGCGTCCGAGCCAGGGGACGTTGCTGCGGCGGTTGGACGTGGCGCGGGTGTAGATGCCCCCGATGACCGTCGTGTCCCCGTCCTTCACCAGCACCTCCGTGTCCGCCTCGCGCTTCGAGATCGAGGGCTGGCCGTTCGCGCCCGTGAGCTGCGGGTTGGGCGCGTTGTTGGTCGCCTTGATCTTGAGGACGACGTTCCCGTCCGCGGTCACGTGCGGCGTGACCCGGAGCTCGAGCTTCGCCTCGATGAACGTCGTGTTCACGCCCGACGCGGAGGTCTGCGAGAACGGGATGGAGATGCCCTGCCCGATCGTCGCCTCCTTGTTGTCGATGGTCGTGATCTTGGGGGCGGAGATCGTCTTCACGGTGCCGGAGTTCTCGAGGGCCGAGAGGCGGAGGTTCAGGTTGAACGCGCCGCCGATGGTCCCGAAGGTGAAGCCGAGGCCGCCGCCGGAGCCCTGGCCGATGGCCGCGGGCAGGTTCACCGCGTAGTTCGGGGTCGCCGAGGTCCCGGTGGTGGGGCCGCCGCCGGCGGCGCCCGTCGCGGTGGTGTTGTACGGGAAGATGAGGCCCGTCGGGTTCCCGTTCGCCTGGTTCATCGCCGCATTGCCGCCCCACTGCACGCCCAGCGCGCGGTTGAAGTTGGAGGAGGCCTCGACGATGCGGGCCTCGATGAGCACCTGCGGGGTCTCGAGGTCGAGGTTCCGCACGAGGCCCTCCGCCGCGACGAGCTTCTCGGGGATGTCCTTCACGATGATGACGTTGGTCCGCTCGTCCACCGAGACGGTGCCCCGCTCGGAGAGGACGTCCTTGATCCGGGCGGCGAGGTCGCCCGCGCGGGCGAAGTTCACGGAGATGATGCGGACCTTGGTGGGGATGAGCGGGATGCGGGCCTTCTCGGCCTCGGCCTTCGCGAGCCGCTCCCGCTGGATGTCCTCCATCTTGGCGATCCGGTACACGTTGCCGTTGACGTCCTTGTCGAGCCCCTTCACCTGGAGGATGAGGTCGAGGGCCTGGTCCCAGGGGATGTTGCGCAGCGAGACCGTCACCTTCCCCTTCACGTCGTCGGAGACGATGATGTTCTTCTTCGAGATGTCGGCGATCACCCGGAGCAGATTCCGGATGTCGATGTCGTGGAAGTCGAACGTGACGACCTTCCCGGTGTAGCCGCGGGCCTGCGGCGCGCCGGCGACGGCGTACCCGGGGCCCGCCGAGGCGAAGCCCGCGGCCTCGGAGCCGCTCGCCTCGATCCGCACGGACGGCTCGGCCGCCGCGGCCGCCTGGGGCCCGAAGGTCCAGACCAGCCCGTCGGGACGCTCGACGATCCGATCGGCCGCCGGGGCGCGCAGGCTGGCCACGATCCGGACCTGCCCGGTGGTGGGCTGGTTGAACGAGGAGACCATGTGCACCGGCCCCTGGAACGCGGACGTGTCGAGGGAGCGCTCCAGCGACCGCGGGAGCTGGGCGCCCTCGAACGTCAGCACGACCGTGCGGGGGTCGGGGCGCGTGATGCTGTACGAGGCCTTGCCCTTCACCTCGATCTTCGCGCCGGCGCCGCTCCCCGAGAACCGGACCGCGCTGATGCGCGCGCGGGTGTCGGGGGCGACGGCCTGGACCGGCGCGGCGGTGGCCTGCGCAGCCCCGGCGGCCGGGGCCGCGGGCTCGGCCGCGGGTTGGGCCGCGGCGAGGGCCGCCGGCTCGATCACGAGCCCCCCCTTCACGCGCTTCACCTCGAGCGCGGGCAGCGCGCCGGCGGCGTCGAGGACGACGCGGGTCTTGCCTCCGGCCTGGCCGAAGCGCACCTGCGAGAACGTCCCGTCCAGCGGGACCGTGCCCCGCGGCGCCTTCGAGACGCCCTGGAGATCGAGGACCAGGCGCGCCGGATCGCGGAGCTCGAGAATCTCGATGCGGGCGACGTCGCCGTCGGTGGCGAGGTGGATCCGGCCGTCCTTCTGGCGGACGGCGGTGACGGCGCGCGCGGCGCGCGCGACGCGCGCCTCGTCGACGCGGCGGCTCACGACGTGGTCGTCGGCCGGGGCGGGCGCGGTCGCCGCGTCGGGCGGCGCGGGGGAGGCCGCGGCCTCGACGGCGGCAGCGGGCGCCGTCGCCGGCGCGGCCTTCGCCGCCTCGGGCGCAGCCGGGACCGCAGCGTCGGCGGCCAGCACGCGCACCACGACGGCGTCGCCGCGCGGGACGACCTCGTACTTCCGCGGCCCCTCGAGCGCCACGATCACGCGCCCGACGGCGGTCCGCTGGTCCTGGTACTGGGCGGTCGCGATCGAGAGCACGCCCCCCTTCCCCACCGGGCCCGGCGCGGTCAGGCCGGACACGTCCGCGCCGGCGAGGTCGAGGACCAGCCGCTGCGGGTCCTGGAGCTTGAAGACCGAGTAGGACGGCGGCCGCGAGCCCTGGACCGACAGCTCCAGCGCGCCGTCGCGCTCCTGGACGTCGATGGCGCGGATGACGTTGACGTCGGCGGCGCGCGCCGGGCCCGCGGTGAGCAACGCGCTCCAGAGGAGCGCACCGGCGAGGAGCTTGAGGTTCGGGGTCATGGAGCTACTCCTCCACATACGAAGCCTGCTGCTTGGGGAGCTGGAGCGCGGTCTGGATGGCGTCGCGGGTACCGTCGGCCCGGACCCGGTACTCGGTCACGACCACCTCACCAGTGCGGACCGCCGCGACCACGCCCCCGTTCTTGCCGATGCACTGGTTGCGGCGAACGACGACGCCTTCGCCGCCGGGGACCTCGACCATCGCGACCGGATCCTCGAGGCCGGTGATGACGGCCACGAGCCGCAGCTGCTCGATCTCGTACTTGCCGAGGGGGCCCACGCACCGCGACGCGAAGGTGTTGGTCTCCTTCGTGAACTCGGCCAGGTAGCTGCGGAAGGGGTCCCGCTTGCCTGCGCCTGAGTAGACGAAGTCCCCCTCCGGCTCGGCGGGGGGCGTCGCCTCCGTCTGTACGGCGGCCTTCTCGGCCTGCTTGGGGGCGGTCGAGGCCGCCCTGGCCCTCGGAGCCGGCTTCCCGGACGAGCAGCCCGCCACGAGCGCGGCGGCGGCGAGCGCGAGGATCCGCGGGTTCATTTGCTCACCTTCTTGCCCTTGGCCGGCGCCGCGTTGGCCTTCGGCTCGTCGAACATGAACGTGGTCACGGTGAACTTGGCCGTGAGGATGACCCGGCCGTTCACGTCCTTGGCGTTGTCGAGCACGATGTCGGAGACGTTGACGATGCGCTGCATGTGCCCGAGCGCGTCGAGGAACGTGGCGACCTCGTGGAAGTTGCCGACCACCTCGAGACCGAGCGGGATCTTGGCGTAGAACTCGCCCGGCGCCGCAGGGACGACGGCCTTGGGCTCGACCTTCGAGATCGCGAGCCCTGCCTTCACGGCCTTCTCCTGGAGGCCCTGGAGCAGGTCGTCGATGCGGTTCGTGTCCGGCAGCTCCGCCCGGGCCTCCTGGAACTTCTGATGGAGGAGCTCGCGCTGCCGCCGGAAGCGGTTCAGGTCGTTGGCGATCTGCCGCTTCATGCCGAGGTTGGCGGCGGCGTCCTTGAGCTCCTTCTCGCGCCGCCTCTTGAGGTCCTCGATGGCCGCGATGGACCTCCCCGGCGGCAGGCCGATGACGAAGTAGTTCAGGACGGTGAGGACCGCGAGCGCCAGCAGGACCGCCGCGATCTTCGCACCGACCGGCGCCTTGGCGATGCGCTCGACGAACGTTCCCATGGCCTAACCCTTCCTCTTGGCGCCGGGGCGTTTGGCGGCGTCGGCCTCAGGCACTGCCTGCCCGGGGGTGTACTTGCCGACGCTCGAGATCTCGAAGTCGACCACGCGGAACGCGCCTGCCTTGGTCTCGAGGATCCGCTTGAGCTCCACCTGGGCGAAGTACTTCGACTCCCGCAGCTTCCGGATGAACTCGGAGACGTCCTCGATGCTCGCCGCGCTCCCGGTGAACGCGACCCTGCTGCTCTTCTCCTCCATCTTCTTGAGCCAGAGCCGCCGCGGCATGTTCTCGGCCAGCTCGGAGAGCATGCGCACCGGGCCGGTCCGGCCCTTCCGGAGCGCGTCCAGCGTCTCCAGCTTCTTCTTGAGCATCGCCTCTTCGGCTTTGATCTTGTCGACGTCCTGGATCACCTTGTCGAGCGCGGCGATGTCGTCCTTCGTCTTCTTGAGGTCCCGCTCGACGACGGCGAGCGCCCGCACGCGGTGCTGGTGGTAGAAGCCGTTCGCCAGGACGCCAGCGACGAGCACCAGCGCGAACAGCACGAGCTGCTGCTTCCCCGCTTCCTTCTTCTTCGAGACCCGGACCGGGAGGAGGTTGATCCTGACCATGGCTACTTGTCCCCCGGGCGCCGGAGCGCGAGCCCGACGGCCACCGCGGCCGAGGGGGCGGCGGCCAGGATCACCGCCGGATCGAAGCGCC
>DASPMI010000079.1:0-17122 GCA_035627135.1 Anaeromyxobacter sp.
GCGAGCCCCTTCCACGTGGCGAGGCCGATCCGGAGCCCCGTGAACGAGCCGGGGCCGAGGCCGACGGCGTACCCCTCGACGTCGGGCAGCCCGAGCCCCTCGGCGGCGAGCAGGTCGCCGAGCGCGCCGGGGAGCCGCCCGCCGTGGCCCACCGGCGATCCCGCGGCGGCCTTCTGCGGCGCGCGCTCGGTCCGCTCGCAGCGGAGGCGCGGCGCGCCGCCGTCGAGCTCGACGAGCGCGCAGGAGAGGGTCAACGTCGCGGTGTCGAGGGCGGCGACGAGCACGGATCACCTCCGGATCGCCTCGACGCGCGGCGGGTCGGGCTGGAACAGCTTCACGATGTCGTTCTTGAAGGCGAGCAGCATGAGCGAGACGATCAGGAACAGGCCGACCATGTTCGCGATCTCGCGCATGCGCAGCGAGAGCGGCCGCCGCGTGACGACCTCGACCATGGCCTGGACGATGTTCCCGCCGTCGAGCACCGGGATCGGGAGGAGGTTCATCACGCCGAGGTTCACGGAGAGCAGCGCGACGAAGACGATGAAGCCGTACAGCCCGCGCTCGACCGCCCTCCCCGTCTCCCGCACGATCCCGATGACGCTCGAGACCTCGCTCGAGGCGATCTCCCGGGTGAGGAGCTTCTGGATGCCGATCATCATCCCGCGGACGAGCCCGACGGTCGTCTTCGTCGAGAGCGCGAGGATCTCGGCCACGCCGCGCTGGAGCGGGGTGGTCGGGACGTCGAGCGCGCTCCGGTCGACGACCCACTCCCCGGAAGCGTGGACGCGGAGCGTGGGCAGCGTCCGCTCCTTCTTGGTGACCGGGTGCTGGACGGTGACCTTCTCGGCCACGATCGGCAACGTCCGCCCGTCGGCGAGGGTGAGCGTCCCGGGCTGGAAGGACGCGAGCTCCTCCCCGACGAGCCGCTCCAGCTCCGGCGCATTGCGCACGGGCTTGCCGTTCAAGGCCGTGACGACGTCGCCGCGCCGCAGGCCGGCCCGGTCGGCGGGTCCGCCCGGCTCGACCGCGGCGATCATCGCGACGACCCACGGGTTG
This sequence comes from Anaeromyxobacter sp., assembly GCA_035627135.1. Lineage (GTDB taxonomy): Bacteria > Myxococcota > Myxococcia > Myxococcales > Anaeromyxobacteraceae > Anaeromyxobacter. The sequence goes on from DASPMI010000079.1 coordinate 1,057, forward strand.
GCGAGGCGGAAGGACGGCTTCCCGTCCACGCAGGTCGGGACGCCCGCGAGCCGCTCGCGGGTGTAGTCGGCGAGGATCACGCCGGGGAGCTTCCGGGGGCGCTCGCGGAGGACCTCGAGATCGATCGGCCGGCACTCGGCCGCCGCGAGCGCGCGCGAGAGGTCGCGCTCGTGCTTCACGGGCGCGCCGCCCGCGGCGACGACGAGATCGAACGGCTGGAGCGGGCCGGCGGCGCCGGGCGCGACGGGCGCGACCTGCGCGGGCAGGTAGTCGCCGATGACGCCGAGCTTCCCCTGCCGCACCGTCTCGAGCCCGTCGTTCTGGACGTCGGAGGTGGTCCGGACGGTGATGGGCGGGAGGAGCTGGCCCGCGCGCTCGATCTCCACGGCGAGCGGTTGCCCGGGGTGCGGCGCCACCTTCTCCACGAGATCCTCGAAGTCGCGGATGACGCGCCGCTCGCCGTCGGGCCCGGTCACGGCCACGAACCGATCGTCGGGCCGGAGCCCCGCCGCCTCCGCGGGCGAGCCGGGCGTGACCGCGCCGACGATCGCCGCGGGGACGGGATCCCCGTTGCGTGACCAGAACAGCCCGGCGAAGAGCGCGAGCGGGAGGACCAGGTTCATCACCGGCCCCGCGAGCGAGATGAGGAGCCGCCTCCCCGGCGGCTGCTCCAGGAGGCTGCGCCCCCGATCCTCCGGCGCGACCTCCTCCGTCGGATCGGCCCCCGCCATCTTCACGTAGCCGCCCAGCGGGACCCAGGCGATCCGGTACTCGGTGTCGCCGCGCTGGAAGGAGAAGATCGGCGGCCCGAAGCCGATCGAGAACCGGAGCACCTTCACGCCGAGGAGCTTCGCGACGAGGTAGTGCCCGAGCTCGTGGACGAAGATGAGCCCGCCGAGGACGGCGATCGTGACGAGCAGGGTGACGAAGGAGTTTTGCATCGAGGGACCCCTAGGCGCCGCGGCCCGTCCGCGCCGCCCGCGCGACCCGCTTCTCGGCCTCCCGGCGCCCGTGCTCGCTCGCGGCGAGGGCCTGCTCCACCGACCGGAGCGGCTCGGGCGCGTGCGCCTCGAGGACGTCGGCGCAGATCTCGGCGATCTGCGTGAACGAGCACCGGCCGGCGAGGAACGCGGCGACGGCGCCCTCGTCGGCGCCGGAGAGCACGGCCGGTGAAGTGCCGCCGCGCTCCAGCGCGCGGTAGGCGAGCGTGAACGCCGGGAACCGCTCCGGGTCGGGCGGCTCGAACGTGAGCTTCCCGAGGCGCGCGAGGTCGAGCGGGGCCAGGTCGAGCGGCAGGCGGCCGGGGTGGCCCATGGCGTAGCTGATCGGGCCCCGCATGTCGGAGATGCCGAGCTGCGCCACCATCGAGCCGTCGATGTACTCGACCATGGAGTGCACCACGGACTCCGGGTGGACGACGATGTCGATCCGGCTCGGCTCCACGCCGAAGAGCCAGCGGGCCTCGATGACCTCGAGCCCCTTGTTCATGAGCGTCGCCGAGTCGATCGTGATCTTGTCCCCCATCGACCAGTTCGGGTGCTTGAGCGCGCGCGCGGGCGTCACCGCGGGCAGCTCGGCCGCGGGCACGCAACGCAGCGGCCCGCCCGAGGCGGTGAGGATGAGCCGGCGGACCTCGCTCCGGTTGTGGCCGACGAGCGACTGGTGGATGGCGCTGTGCTCCGAGTCCACCGGCAGGATGGAGACGCCCCGCGCCGCGGCGCGGGCGAGGAGCAGCTCGCCCGCGAGGACGAGCGACTCCTTGTTGGCGAGCCCGACCGGCTTGCCGGCCTCGACGGCGGCGGCGGTGGAGCGGAGGCCGGCGCCGCCGGAGATGGCGGCGAGCACGAAGTCGACGTCCGGGTGCGCGGCGACGGCGCTCACGCCCGCCTCCCCCTCCAGCACCTCGATCCCGCGCGGGGCGGCCTCGCGCACGGCGCGGGCGGCCGCGGCGTCCGCGACCGCGACGAGGCGCGGCCGGTGGCGCTGGAGCTGCTCGACGAGCAGCTTCGCGTTCCGCCCGGCGGCGAGGGCGACGACCTCGAACCGGTCCGGGAAGCGGCCGGCGACGTCCAGCGCCTGCACGCCGATGGAGCCCGTGGACCCGAGGATGGCGACCCGCTTCATCGCGTAGTGTCTAGCACGGGACCCGCCGACGCGCCGCGGCCGTCACCGGACCCAGTACGCGGCCCACACGTACACCCACGGCGCCACGAACAGGAGCGCGTCGATCCGGTCGAGCAGGCCGCCGTGGCCGGGGATGAGCTTCCCCGAGTCCTTCACCCCCGCGGCCCGCTTCACCAGCGACTCGCAGAAGTCGCCGAGGGGCCCGAGCACTGCGCCGCCGGCCCCGAGCAGCACCGCCTGGGGCACGCTCAGGACGTCGAGCCCGGGGAGGATCCAGCGGCTGGCGAGCGCGCCCACGATCGACCCGACGGCGCCCCCCGCGAACCCCTCCCACGTCTTCTTGGGCGAGATCCGCTCCAGCATCCGGTGGCGGCCGAAGGCCCGGCCGGCGAAGTAGGCGAACGTGTCGTTGGCCCACGTCACCACGAACGCGAGCACGACCCACGACGCGCCGTGCCCGTCCTCCGCGCGCCGGAGGCCGACGAGCGTCGAGATGAGGAGGCCGATGTAGAGCCACGAGAACATCACCGCGCCGATGCGGGGCGGGATGGTCTCGACGGGCTGCCGCCGGAAGAGGAACGCGGAGAGGAGAACGACCACGGCGCCCGCGAGCGCGGCGGAGCCCCAGGCCGGCCAGAGCTGCGGGCCCTGGACGAGCTGGGCCGCGACGGGCGTCGCCGCGGCGACGAGGATCCCGAAGATCTCGGCGACGCCCAGCGCGCCGAACATCGCGATGAGCTCCCCCGCCCCGACGGCCGCGGCGGCGCCGGCGAGCGCGGCGAAGGGCAGCCCGCCGAGCCAGGTGAGCCAGACCGCGATGGGGAACAGCACGACGCCCGAGGCGATCCGGAGGACGAGGTTCTTGCGGTGCGCGGCGCGGTCGTTCACGGTGCCTGTCGTCCCTGGAGCTGCGCGCCGGTGAGGCCGAACCGGCGCGTGCGGCGCTGGAAGTCGGCGATGGCGAGGAGCAGCGCGCGCGCGCGGAAGTCGGGCCAGAGCTCCTCGGTGAAGAAGAGCTCGGCGTACGCGCACTGCCACAGGAGGAAGTTGGAGATGCGCCGCTCGCCGCTGGTACGGACGAGGAGGTCGAGCTCCGGGAGCCCCGCGGTCCAGAGCTCCGCCTCCAGCTCCGCCGCGCCGAAGTCCGGCCGGCGAGCGGCCGCCCTGCGCGCCGCCGCGACGATCTCCTGCTGCCCGCCGTACGAGAGCGCGAGGGTGAGCGTCATGCCCGCGTTGCGGGCGGTCTCGGCCCGGACCTCGGCGAGCTTGCGCTGGACCGACGCGGGGAGCCGCTCGAGCTCGCCGATCGCGTGGAGCCGGATCGCGTTCTCCATCATCTCGCCGCGCTCCGCCTCCAGGAACTCGGCCAGGAGCTCCATCAGCGCGTCCACCTCGGGCTCGGGCCGCCCCCAGTTCTCGGAGCTGAACGCGTACAGCGTCAGCGCCGGCACGCCGATCCGCCGCGCGGCGCGGGTGACCTCCCGCACCGACTCCGCGCCCTCCCGGTGGCCGGCGACGCGGGGGAGCCCTCGCTGCTCGGCCCAGCGCCCGTTGCCGTCCATGATGATGGCGACGTGGCGGGGCAGCGGGCGCGCGCGCACCTGCGCCTCGAGCTCCGCGGTGGAGAGCGGCTCTGCCATTGCGCGGGCTTATAACACGCGGCGCCATGCGGGCGGGCCCGGTGGGGGAGGCCCTGTGCGAGCGCGGGCTTGGCGGCTGCGGCCGGCGCGGGGCCGGAGACCCTCCAGGCATTCCCTTTGACCCGCTGGTTTTCGGCCCGTATTCTCGTTTCAGTGCCCCCGCAGCGTGTCGGCCCCTTCCAGATCCTCTCGGTCATCGGCCGGGGCGGGATCGGAACGGTCTACCGCGGCCGGCACCTCGGCACGGGTGCCCTCGTCGCCGTGAAGGTCCTCGGACCTTCACCCGCGGTGGAAGCGAGCGCGGCGCGCCGGCTCGCGCGCGAGTTCGAGGTGCTCCGATCGCTCGACCACCCGAACGTGGTCCGCGTCTACGACGCCGGCGTCACGGACGGCTACTCGTACCTCGCGATGGAGCTCGTGCAGGGGCTCGACCTCCGGGCGTACCTCTCGCCCACGCTGGACGACGCCTGCCTGCTCGCCGTGACGCCGCCGCCCGCCCCCGCGGAGGGGTTCTCGCCCGGCGCGAGCGCGGCCGGGCCCGAGGCGATCCGCGCGCTCGCCGCGATGATGGACGAGCCGGAGACGGAGGAGGTCCGCTACGCCGCGCCGCCGCCGGGCGGCGACGCGGCGGCGGCCGACGCGCCCTCCCACGCCCCCCTCGCCCCCGAGGCGCTCGCCGCGCTCAACCGCCCCGCCCGCCTGGAGCGGCTCCGCGGCGCGCTCGCGCAGGTGGCGGACGCGCTCGCCTACGTCCACGCGCGCCACCTCGTCCACCGCGATCTCAAGCCGTCCAACATCATGGTGGACGATCACCGGCAGGCGCGCCTCATGGACTTCGGCCTCGTGAAGGCCGCGTCCGAGGCCGCCGACGACGCGCTCACGCAGACCGGCCGCGTCGTCGGAACGTACCGCTACATGTCGCCCGAGCAGGCGCAGGGCCACGCGGTGGACGCGCGGAGCGATCTCTACAGCCTGGGCGTGATCCTCTACGAGCTCCTCGCCGGCGCGCCGCCCTTCGTCGCCCAGGACCCGGTCGCCCTCTGGCGCGAGATCCTCCACGTGCGCCCCGCGCCGCTGCACGCCGTCAACCCGGGCGTGGATCCCGGGCTCGCGGCGATCGCCGAGCGGCTGCTCGAGAAGGACGCCGGGCGGCGGTTCCAGAGCGCGGTCGAGGTGGTGCGGGCGCTGGGGTGAGAGGCGGCTCCGGGCTCCAGGCTGTAGGCTCCAGGCAGGGTCCGGTGTCGCTCCTGACACCTGGAGCCTGAAAATGGAGCCTTCACCGTGCGTCGAACGTCACCGTGAACGCCGCGCCCTTCCCCGGCCCGGCGCTCTCGGCCGTGAGCGTCCCGCCCATCTGCTTCACGTAGTTCGCGCAGGTGTGCAGGCCGAAGCCGTGGCCCGCGGCCTTGGTGGTGAACCCGTAGGAGAAGACCTTCTCGAGGTTCTCGGCCGGGATCCCCACCCCCGTGTCCCGCACGCAGAGCTGCGCCCGGCCGCCCTCGCTCCGGACCTGCACCGTCAGGCGCCGCTCCCCCTCGGGCACCTGCGCGAGCGCGTCGATCGCGTTCTTCACGAGGTTCACGACGACGTGGACCACCTTGGTCCGCGGCAGGACGGGGCGGGGGGCGTCGCGGTCGTAGTCCCGGAGCACCTGCACGCCGCGCCGCGCGATGTGCGTCGCCTCGACCTCGAGCGCGAGCTCGGCGATGCCGACCAGATCGGTCTCGTCCCGCAGGAGGACGTCGAGCCCGTTGTGGGCGTACTCCTGGAGGCTGCGGATGGTCTCGCGGATGAGGCGGGTCCGCTCGAGGAGCTCCGCGATGGAGGTCCGCACGCGGGTCCACTCGTCGAGGAGCCCGGCCGCGAGCTTGGAGTAGTAGCTCGGGAGGAGCTTGGCCTTCGGATCCTCGGCGAAGAACCCCGCGAGGTCGTGCTCGTGGGCGCGGAGGAGCTCGTTCGCCTTGAGCAGGCCGTCGAGCTTCGAGCGCTCGAGGATCTCGCCCGCGGCCTCGGCCGAGACGCTCACGCTGTTGAGCAGGTTGCCCACGTTGTGGAGCGCGCCGACCGCGATCTCCGCCATCCCGGCGTGGTGCGCGGCGTCGAGGAGCTGGCTCTGCGCCTGCTGCAGCTCCCGCGTCCGCTCCGCGACGCGCTGCTCGAGCTCCCCGGCGTGACGGGCGAGCTCGCTCATGAGGGCGCTCACCGACAAGCGGCGCCGGAGCTCGTGCACGAGGGAGGGGTCGGGGATCGACCGCATCGACACCGTCTCGAAGAGCGCGAACCCGTCCTGCCCGGTGCTCGCGAGCATCGAGAACAGCACCCAGTCGCGGCGGCGCTCCCGGGAGTCGAGGCTCGCGACCAGGGCGCCCGGCGGGAACGACGCGAGGGGGAACCCGTACTCCGCCTGCTCGTACCCGCCGAACCGGAGGGCGAGGGCGGCCCGCTCCCGCTCCGGGTCGGCGTACCGCGCCACGAAGAGGCTCTCGATGCCGAGCTCGGGGAGGCCGGCGAGGAGCGAGCGCCGCAGCTCCTCCTGATCGAGCACCACGTTCCAGTAGTAGGTGTTGATGACGCCCTGGTACCCCGAGGCGCGCAGCACGCTGAACCGCATCTGCCGCTGCTCGGCGATGCTGGCCACCGCCGCGAGCGCGTCCTCGCGCACCGCCCGCCAGCGCTCGCCCGTGACGCCGGACTCCGCCGGCCCGAGGAGGTCGAACGCCGCGTCGAGGATCTCTCGCCACAGCGGAGCCACGCCGCGGCGGGGATCGAACTGCGAGAGGAGGTCCTCGAGGAGGAGCGAGAGCCGATCGCCCCGCTCGCCGTCCAGCTCGGCCTGCAGGAGCTCGAGGAGCTGCCGGGCCCAGGTGGAGGACTGCACGACGTCCCGCACCTCGGGGAAGAGCGCGTCGAGCTGCTCGGCCGCCTCCGCGGGGCTCCGGCGGCGCTGCTGCTGCGCCGGCGCGGGCCGCGCGCCGAGCCCCGGGTTGCGCGGTGCGCGCGCGAGGCACCCGCAGGAGCGCCGGGTCACCATCTCGGCCGGGAACTCGAGCCGCTCCGGGACGCGCTCGCCCCGGAGCTGGGCGAGCACCGCCCGCACCGCCGCGGTGCCGACCGCCCGCAGCGGCTGCCGCGCGCTCGTGAGCATCGGCGTGACCGCGACCGTCTCCGGGAGGTCGTCGAACCCCGCCACCGCCACGTCGTCCGGGACGCGGCGGCCGAGGCGCTGCAGCTCCCGCATCGCGTGGATCGCCATGTAGTCGTTGGCCGCCACCAGCGCGTCGAAGCGCACGCCGCGCTCGAGCAGCGTGTGGACCGCCTGGATCGCCGGCGGCCGCGTGAAGTCACCGCCGGTGACGAGCGCGGCGCGGAGGGGGATGCCGTGCTCCTCGAGCGCCTGGCGGTAGCCGGCGAACCGCTCCCGCGCCTCCGCGCTCTCCTCGGGTCCGCAGATGAAGGCGACGTCGCGCCGGCCGTGGACCTCGACGAGGTGGCTCACGATGTCCCGGATGCCCTCGCCGCCGCGCACGAGGAGGCTCGTCACCCCGGGCACGTGCACGCCGATGCTGACGACCGGCCGCGGCCGGAACCGCTCGTACACCCGCGCGAGGCCGTCGCCCGGGCGCTGGACGCCGAGCGCCGACGAGACGCCGATCACCGCGTCCACGTTGGGCGCGGCGGCCATCGCGTAGAGCGCGTCGCCGTCCGCGACCACGCCGTTGCCGATGAGGCAGAGGAGGCTCGCGTCGTGGACCTTCGCCGCCTGGCTGATGGTGACCCAGAGCTCCTCCTCGCACCCGCCGAGGAGGCTCTCGAACAGCACGCCGATGGTGGCGCGTCCGGGTCTGCTCACGTTGCCCACCTCGCCCCGCTTCGTCGCCGCAGGCCCAGGCCGGCGAGCGAGCCGTCGTGCACCCGACGAGCCACGCGCCGACCCCCCGCGAGCGTACCGACTTCCGCGGACTCAGGCCACTCCGGGGGCGGGCAGCGCACACGAGCGGGACCCGGGCAGGTCCCGTCGCACCCGGCGCGCTCGTCGCCCCGGGTCTGTCGGAGCGGCCCGCTACCCTCGGGGACCGATGTCGGATCTCCCCGCGGACGAGGTCGGCTACCAGGCGGTCGTGGCCGAGTACTTCCTCGGGCTCCGCGGCGCCGGGCTCATGCTGTCGCCGCTCGACCAGGAGCTCGTGGCGGAGTGGGAGCGGCGCGGCCTGCCTGTGCCGGTCGTCTGCCGCGGGATCCGCCACGGCCTCGCCGCACGCGCCGAGGAGCGGCGCGGTCCGGCCCGATCCCTCCGCGCGATCCGGCACGCGGTGGAGGACGAGTGGCGCGCGTACCGGAGCGGGCGCGTCGGGAGCGCGCCGGCCCCCGGCGCCGAGGACGAGGCCGCCCGCCGGCGCCTCGACGAGGCGAAGACGCTGCTCGCCGCGACGGCGGAGCTGCCGGGGCCGCTCGCGGCGGTCCACCGCGGGGCGCTGGCCGCGCTGACCACGCTCGTCGAGGCGGGCGGCGTAGGCCCCGGCGCCCTGGAGGCGGCGCTCGCGGCGGCGGACGCGCGGCTCTTCTCGGGCTGGCTCGCCGCCCTCCCGCGGCCGGAGCGCGCGGCGGTCGGCGCGCGCGCGCGGCGCCTCGCCGGCGCGCGCCGCCCCGGCGAGAGCCGCCGCGCCTACCGCAGCTGCCTGCGCGCCCACCTGCGGGACCTCGGCCGGGAGGCCGGGCTCACGTGGGTCGGCGGTTCGGTGTAGACTCCCGCGCCCATGGCCGAGACGGGCGAGAGCGGCTGCCCCGAGTGCGCCGGCGCCGGCTACGTCGTCGAGCAGGTGCTCGGCGAGAGCGCCCGCGCGCGCCGCTGCACCTGCCAGTCGGCCTGTCCGCGCTGCGGCGGCTCGGGCTACGTGCTCGTCCCGTCCGGCGCGACCTCCGTCGCCCAGGCCTGCGCCTGCCGGCACCTCGACGAGCGGATCGCCCTCTTCAACCAGATCGGCGTCCCGCCGGTCATCGCCCGCGCCTCCTTCCAGTACCCGCGCACGTGGCACCCGGGCCAGGTCCACGCCAAGAACATCGCCGAGTCGTTCGCCCACAAGTTCCGGCTCGACCAGCCGACCCGCGGGTTCCTGCTCTACGGGCGGCCGGGCGGAGGGAAGACGCACCTCCTCGCCTCGACGCTCCGGTACCTCGCGCTCGAGCGCGGCATCGCCTCGCGCTATGTCGAGTTCCTGCTGCTCCTGTCGGACATCCGCGCCGGCTTCAACGCGAACCGGAGCCACATGGAGATCCTGAAGCCGCTCCTCGCCGTCCCGGTGCTCGCCATCGACGAGCTCGGGAAGGAGCGCGGCACCGAGTGGGAGCGGTCGATGCTCGACGAGCTCATCAGCCGCCGGTTCAACTCGGGCCTCTCGACGCTCTTCGCGACCAACTACTTCCTGCGCGTGGACGAATCGCCCGTCCGCGAGGAGCCCGGCCGCCGCGTCTCCACCCGCTCGCCCGAGTTCGCGCGCGAAGCCGAGGCGATGACGCTCCCCCAGCGCGTAGGCGACCGCATCTACTCGCGGCTCAAGGAAATGTGCGAGCTCGTGAAGCTCGACCCGGGGAACGACTTCCGCGGGCTGCAGCCGAACTCCGGGCCCCGTGGCGGGGCGTACTGGGGCTGAGTCACAGCACCAGCGCCAGCAGCACGACCGCCGCCACGACCAGCGCCGCGAGCTCCGGCGACCACGCCTGGCCCCGGCCGCGCCCGCCGCCCAGGAGCCCCGATCTCCCATCGTCCATGAAGAGCATCGCTCGTCCCCCTCCCGTGCTCGTGCGGATGCGATGCTCCTCTGCAAACATGGGGCCCTGACAGCCGCCGTGAAGCGCGCCGGAATCGCAGGGAATCGCCGGCGCCGTCCCGCGCGCGTGGTCCGGGAGCCACACACCCGTGGGCCGCGCGACACCCACTCACTCTCCGTACGGGTTCCCCGCGACGGGGCGGCGGGGCAAGTTCGCGGCCATGGTCGCTCGACCTGCTCGTCGCCCCGCCCGCTGCTCGCCGTGCTCCCCGCCCTCGCCGTCGCCTGCACCGGCCCCCGCGCCGCGCCGGGGCCCGCCGCCGCACCTCCTCCGGAGCCGCCGCCCGCAGGGCCGGACCGGCGTCGCACCCAGCGTGAACCCGTTCCTGCACGCGCAGGGGCGCGACCTCGTGGACGGCCAGGGCCGTGGCCGGGGCCGTTCCGCGACGGGACGGCACGACGCTCTTCCCCGGCGAGTTCGGCGTGATCCGCGAGGGGTTCGCCGGGAAGCGCGACGGCGCGGCGTGGGTGGCCGACGTGCTCGAGCTCGTCGGCGCGGAGGGCGTGAGCTTCTCGTACCACGTGCTCCACGAGGAGGCGTTCGGGCTCTATGGGACCTCCGCGAGCCAGCCGCCCGCGCGGCGGAACGCGGCGCTCGCGGAGGTGCTCGCGGGGAAGCCTGCCCCGAATGCGCCATGGAGGACGCGCGCGCCGGCGCCGGCCGGTGGCAGGTACGTACACTGTACGTGTACGCGGCGGTACGTGTGCGCTGCGGTGGTCGGCGCGCGCCGCGCCACCCCAATCGCGAGGCGAGCGCACGTCTGCTAAGCGTGGAATGGCACTCCGGAGAGTGCGCTCCTCAAGGGAGGAACCATGAAGAAGGTCATGCTGGCGGCGGTCCTCGGGCTCGTGCTCTCGGCGTGCGGCGGCGAAGGCGGGGGCGTGAAGTGGAGGGATCCCGACTCGTTCGACCCGCAGTTCGGCTCGCCGTCGAGCTCGCTCACGGAGGCGGAGCAGACGGCGGCGCAGAGCCTCACGACCTCGGTGTCGAACGCGGTCGCGTTCCCGGACACCGAGGACGCCGCGACGGCCGACGCGCAGGCCATGGCCGCGGCCAACCTCCCCAACGACATGGGCAACGTCTTCGGCGACGTCCCGTCCTACGAGGCCACGGTGACCGCCCAGGCGCGCGCGTTCGCGTCCGGCGCGGCGCTGGAGGCCGCCCCGGTGTGGGACAATCCGGAGTGCTGGACGGTGACCGCCCGGCGGGTGCTCTACGACAACTGCACCCAGACCACGACCGACGTCGAAGAGGGCGTGACCACCGTCTACCGGATCGACGGGTCGCTCCAGGCCGCGATCGACGCCGGCACGCAGGACCGGACCGTGACCTGGGACGTCACCATCTCCGTCCGGATGAGCAACGCGTCGGCCTCCCTGACGTTCTCGGATCGCTACCGCGGCACGATCACCTTCTCGCCCACGGCGCGCACGTACGTCGGGGACTCCCGGTCGGACATCTACATCGCCATGTCGGCGGAAGGGTTCAGCGAGGAGGCGGCCCTCACGTACCACGCGGAGTTCGACCTCGCCTACACGGCCGACGCGCCGCCGTGCGTGAACTCCGGCACGCTCACGCTCAAGCGGTTCGCCAGCGAGATCCCGTCGGGCATGGAGGACGACCCGCGGTACCAGGACGCGGCCGTGAGGTTCACGTGGACCGACGCCTGCGGCGCCGGCTCGGTCCAGGTCGCGCGTCAGCTGTAGAGCATTCGACGAGCGCTCCGGAGCCCGGATCCGCGCCGCGGGTCCGGGCTCTCTCGTTCACACCCAGTGCACGGCCGGCAAGCGCCTGCGGAGGCCGCGCAGGAACCGGTACCGCGGGAACCCGACGATCACGGCGACGTGCACCCGGTGCGCCGCGGGGATCCCGAACAGCCGCCGGAGCTCGGGCGTCTTCTCGACGGCGGGCGGCACGAGCCCGACCATCGTCGCGCCGAGCCCGAGCGCGTGCGCGGCGAGGAGCGCCCAGGCGGCGGCGATGCGGGCGTCCTCCGACGCGTTCCCCGCGTCCGCCGGGGAGTGGAAGAGGAGCATCGCAGGGGCGCCGCGGGTGATCGTGTCCCACCGCCCGGCGCGCGTCCCCTCGAGCCGACCCGGCATCGTCGGGAGCACGTGGGTCGCGAGCGCGCGGCGCGCGTCGGGCGCGAGCGTGCGGGACACGATCCAGCGGCCGACCGGGCTCCGCCAGGCGCGCACCAGCTTCTCGTAGAGCGCGACCATCGCCGGGAGCGCCCGCCGCATCGTGTCGGGCCGCTCCACCACCGTCACGTCGAGCTTGTGCGGCGTGTAGCCCATGGGCGCGAGCGCGACCATCGCCACGAGCCGCTCCAGGAGCCCGCGCGGCACGGGCTCGTCCCGGAACGTGCGGACGGAGCGGCGGCGCTCGAGGAGCCGCTGGAAGGCGTCGGGGTCGGGCCGCTCGGGCGGCAGCGGGAAGAGGTCCGCCGGCGCGATCCCCTCGACCGCGATCGCGCCCGCTGGGCACGCGGCCATGCAGTGCCCGCACCGCATGCACGCGCCCGCGAAGGCGGCCACCGCGACCGCCCGCATCTCCCCGTCCCGCTCCTCGACGCCGAGGACGTGCGCGGGGCAGACGTCGGCGCAGGTGCCGCAGCCGCTGCACGCGGACGGGTCGATGTCGTGTCGGGTGTGCGCGAAATCGCTCATGACCGCGATCTTCGTGCGGGGCTCACGCCGGGAGCAAGCCGCCGAGGCAGCACGCGCTCCCCCGCGAGGTGCGCGCGTCCGCAGGGTTGACCCGGAGGGCCCGCCCGTCTATGTATCGCCGTCCGTCCGCACGTGTGACCGGACAGAAGGAACCGACATGGCCCGCGTAACCGTCGAGGATTGCCTGCCGCTGGTCGAGAACCGCTTCGCGCTGGTGCTCCTCGCCACGAAGCGCACCCGCCAGCTCATGGCCGGTGCGCGCCCGCTCCAGGCGGACACCAAGAACAAGCCCCCGGTCCTCTCGCTCCGCGAGATCGCCACCGGCAAGGTCCGGTTCGATCGGTCGGTGCGCGAGGCGCTCGCCGGCAAGTTCGACAAGGAGAAGGGCATCCCCGCCGGTCAGACGCGGACGCTGCGGTAGCCATCCTCGGGGTGGGAATCCGGAGGGCGCGCTCCTGGAGCGCGCCCTTTTCGTTTGCCTGGCGCCGGCTCCGGGCACCGCGCTCGGGCTCGGGCTCGAGGGGCTCGTTCACGGGGTGGAGCGCCGACCGAGGTACCCGAGCTTCTCGCTCGTGCCCAGCCGGTAGCTCCGCCGGAGCTCCCGGAGGAGCCCCTCCAGATCGGCGTCGTCCACGTACCGCCCTTCGAGCCAGCGGGCGTAGCCGCCGCCGAGCCGGTTGGCCTCGCGGTACCGGTGCAGCTCGTCGGCCCCGAGGTGCGCGTGGAACGCGACGCGCTCGAAGAGGCGGCGGCGGAGCGCCGGGCTCACCCGGCGGAGCCCGCGCCGCCAGAGGTGCAGGAGCAGGAGCGCGAACTTGTCCACCTCGGCCTGCACCTCGAGCTCGAGGAGCGAGACGGACCGGCCCGCCGCGGCGCGCGTCGAGAGGTAGACGAAGTGCGAGACGCCCTCGGCCGCGGGGGCGAGGTGGCGGAGCACGCGCCGGGCGACGAGGCGCGGCCGGCGGAGGTGCGGATCGGCGCCGGCCGCGGCCGCGAGGACCTCGTCGTCCAGGAAGAGGCCCACCGCGATGCCGTCCTCCTCCTCGACCACGAGCAGCTCCTCGGGCGCGAAGGGCACGCGCCCCGCCGCCGCCGCGGCCTCGCGGCCGAGCAGGAACTCGCCCACGGGCGGCGCCGAGACGCCGTAGATCGCCTCGAGCTCCTCCTGCAGGTACGCGAGCGTCGAGGCGGCGGGGCCGGCCGATGGCGAAGGGCTCACTGCTTCAGGCCTCGCGGCGGGTTGCCGGGGCCGGAGAACAGCGCGACGCCGCGCTCGCGCAGGAGCTCGGCGACGCGCGTCGACCGCGTCGCGAGGAACCGCTCGTACAGGCGGAGGAGCCCCCGGTTCGATCGGAGGTTCGAGAGCTCGGCGATCTCCGCGAACACGTCCACGAACTCGCCGAACCGCTCCGCCAGCTCGCCGAAGAGGTCGTCCCGGCCGCCCTCCGCGAGCGCCCCGTACGCGCGCTCGCCCATCGCGATGTAGTAGTCGACGCCCGCGACCGAGCGGGCGAGGGAGTCGCCGAAGAACCCGGAGACGTAGAGGGCGGTGTCGCCGAGGCGGCGGAGCTCGCGCGTCCGCTCGGCGCGGTCCTTCTGCAGCGCCTCGAGGAGGATCATCGCGAGCGGCTGCGCGCGGACGGCCCCGTCCTGCCGCTCGACGTACAGCTTCTCGCGCTCGAGGAAGCTGGCGAGGAGGTCCACCAGGTAGAACTCCGTGACCTCCTGGACCCGGAGCTTCCGGTGGGCGAGCGTCTCCCCGACGGCCTCCCGGAACCACTCCCGCGCGCTCTTCCCGACGATGATCTTCTCGGTCATCGCTGCCGTGCCTCCAGGCGCCCGCCCGAGTGAGGGCGATTGCCCCACTGCCCCTCCTGGGGAAAAAGCTAACGCCCGGACCCTTCGAATCGCAACCCCACGGGATCAAAGGCATTTTCACACATTGGCGCCGGGCGAGCAGCCGGGGGCGACGACTGCCAGCCGGCGCCCAGCACTCGATCGGGGCGACTGCCAGCCGCACGTCGATTTCCTTTGAAAGATGGGTACTTACCGTTTCGCCCCGGTCGCTTGACAGCCCAGGGTCGGTGGTTAAGCTACGCGCGCCTTTGGCAGTCGTGGGTTACGAGTGCCAAGGCATCCGACCTTGGAACCAGGGGGCGGCCGAGAAGGCCGAAGGCCCCCGGAACGAAAGGCAGGGAGCACTCATGACCACCAAGATCCGTCCCCTCCAGGACCGCATCATCGTCAAGCGCGTGCAGGAGGAGGAGAAGACGAAGGGCGGCATCATCATCCCCGACACCGCCAAGGAGAAGCCGATCGAGGGCAAGGTGATCGCCGTCGGCAACGGCAAGGTCCAGGAGGACGGCAAGGTCCGTCCGCTCGACGTGAAGGCCGGTGACCGGGTCCTCTTCTCCAAGTACGCCGGGACCGAGATCAAGATCGAGGGCGAGGAGCACCTGATCATGCGCGAGGACGACATCCTCGGCGTGATCGAGGGCTAGCCCGTCTGCTTCACCACTAGAGAACGGAGCAACGAGAAATGGCTGCCAAGGAAATCCTCTTCGATCAGAAGGCCCGCGACTCGATCCTGAAGGGCGTGAACGCCCTCGCCGACGCGGTCAAGGTGACCCTCGGGCCCAAGGGCCGGAACGTGGTCATCGAGAAGAGCTTCGGGTCCCCGACGATCACCAAGGACGGCGTGACCGTCGCCAAGGAGATCGAGCTCGAGAACAAGTTCGAGAACATGGGCGCGCAGATGGTGAAGGAGGTCGCCTCCAAGACCTCCGACGTCGCCGGCGACGGCACCACCACCGCGACCGTGCTCGCCCAGGCGATCTACCGCGAGGGCTCGCGCCTCGTGGCCGCCGGGCACAACCCGATGGACATCAAGCGCGGCATCGACAAGGCGGTCGAGGCCGTCGTGGGCGACCTGAAGAAGCTCTCGAAGCCCACGCAGGACCAGAAGGAGATCGCCCAGGTCGGCATCATCTCCGCCAACGGCGACACCACGATCGGCAACATCATCGCCGAGGCGATGCAGAAGGTCGGCAAGGAGGGCGTCATCACGGTCGAGGAGGCCAAGGGCCTCGAGACCACCCTCGAGGTCGTCGAGGGCATGCAGTTCGACCGCGGCTACCTCTCGCCGTACTTCGTGACCGACGCCGAGCGCATGGAGGCGATCCTCGACGACGCCTACATCCTCATCCACGAGAAGAAGATCTCGAACATGAAGGACCTGCTCCCGCTGCTGGAGCAGATCGCGCGCTCGGGCAAGCCGCTCCTCATCGTCGCCGAGGAGGTCGAGGGCGAGGCGCTCGCCACCCTCGTCGTCAACAAGCTGCGCGGCACGCCGCACGTCTGCGCCGTCAAGGCGCCGGGCTTCGGCGACCGCCGCAAGGCCATGCTCGAGGACATCGCCATCCTCACCGGCGGCCGCATGATCGCCGAGGAGCTCGGCATCAAGCTCGAGCAGGTCACCCTGAAGGACCTCGGCCGCGCGAAGCGGATCACGGTGGACAAGGACAACACCACCATCGTGGACGGCAACGGCGGCAAGGCCGACATCGAGGCCCGCGTGAAGACGATCCGGGCCCAGATCGAGGAGACCACGAGCGACTACGACCGCGAGAAGCTGCAGGAGCGCCTCGCGAAGCTCGTCGGCGGCGTCGCGGTCATCAACGTCGGCGCGGCCACCGAGACCGAGATGAAGGAGAAGAAGGCCCGCGTCGAGGACGCGCTCCACGCGACCCGCGCGGCCGTCGAGGAGGGCATCGTCCCCGGCGGCGGCGTCGCGTACCTGCGCTGCCT
>DASPMI010000080.1:0-11574 GCA_035627135.1 Anaeromyxobacter sp.
CTCCGAGGTTGCGCCCTCCGAGGTTGCGCCCTCCGAGGTTGCGCCCTCCGAGATTGCGCCCCCCGAGATTGCGCCCCCCGAGATTGCGGCGCCCGAGATTGCGGCGCCCGAGATTGCGGCGCCCGAGACTGCGGCGCCCGAGACTGCGGCCCCAGAGGCTGCGCCCACCGATCCCGCGCCCCCCGTCCTCGATGCGCCCAGGACAGCTCCCGGATCGTTGCGGCGCTTCGCGCCGGCCGCGGCGGCGATCGCCGTGGCGCTGGTCGCAGCAACCCTTGCCTCGACGAGACCGGGGTCCTCCGGCAAGCCCATCCGCTCGGTGGCCATCCTGCCGGTTGCGAACCTCACCGGGGACACGCGGCACGACCGGCTGGCCGCGGCGCTCACGGACGTGCTGCGGCGAGACCTGCACGCTCTGGTCCCCCGCGTGGCCGACGGAGGCGAACCTCCTCCTCTCGGTCATCCCATGCCCCCAGGCACGTCGCGGCACGCCACGGGCGTGGACGCCGCCGTCGAGTGCGCGGTCCTCTCCGCCGGCGATCGGGTGCGCGTGGCGGCGGAGCTCATCGACACCGAGACCGACGTCCTGATCTGGGCGGACGTCTTCGAGGCAGAGCCCGTGGCCTTCCTCGAGCTCGAGGCGAAGGTCGTAGAGGCCCTCCGGTCTCGCCTGCTCGGCACGATCCGGTCGAAGGGGGACCGGGCCCAGTCGGCCCGGGCCGCGGCCCGGCGGGAGTACGAGCTGGCCCGGGTATACCTGAGCGGCCGCACCCCGGAGGTCCTGAGGGAAGCCCTCGAGCACTTCGACGCCTCGATCACGCTGGATCCCGACCTCGCCCCGGCGCACGCGGGGCTCGCGGAGGCGTACCTGCTCGCGGCGGAGCAGCGCGTCCTGCCCGCGTCCATCTTCCTGGAGAAGGCGAGCACGGAGGTCCACCGCGCGCTCGCGCTCGATCCGCAGCTGGCCGAGGCCCACGCCACCTTGGCCGGCATCGTGGAGGCGCGCTGGGACTTCCAGGCGGCCGAGCAGGGGTACCGGCAGGCAATCGCGCTCGACCCGTCGCTCACGATCGCGCACCAGCGGTACGCCGGCCTCCTCACGATCCTGGACCGGCACCCGGAGGCCATCGCCGAGGCGCGAACCGCGCTCGAACTGGAACCGCGCTCGCCGTCCGCGAGCCTGGCGCTGGCCGCCGCGTACCTCGGGGCGGGACGCTTCCCGGAGAGCATCGGGCAGGCCACGGCGACGCTCAGGCTGGCGCCGAAGCTCCCCGGCGCCTACGGGATCCTCGGTCGCGCCTACGAGTCCTCCGGGCGCCGCGCCGAGGCGGTTCGGGCTCTCGAGCAGGCGGTGCTGCACTCCGAGCGGAGCCCGGTGTACCTGGCCGCGCTCGCTCGGATGAGGGCGCGGGCGCATGAGGCCGCATCGGCGCGCGCCCTCCTGGAGGAGCTCGAGCACGGGAGGGCCGCCCCCATCGACGTGGCCGCGGTCCTGGAGGCCCTCGGCGACTGCGAAGCTGCGCTGCAGGCGCTGGAGAAGGCCGCCCGGGAGGGCGTGCCCTGGCTGGTGCCGCCCGACGCCGGCCCGGTTCTGTCCGAGCTCCACGACCATCCACGCTTCGCCGCCCTGGTCGAATGGATGCGCCAGCGGTCCCGACAGGAGCTCCACGCCCGCCAGTGAGCCCGTCGAGCCGGCTCACCCCCATCACAGGGTGGCCCGCCTCACCAGCTCAGAGAGCTCCGGCGAGGGTGGCGAACCCGAGGAACGCGGCGCCCTCGTCGCCCTCGTCCCCCAGGGCCTTCCGGCCGGAGGCCGTGAGACGGAAGGTCAGGTGGCGCGTGAGCTCGGCGCGAGCGCCCAGGGTGACGGCCCCCTCGTCCTGCGCGAGCCCGCCGACCTCCTCGTGCACCCAGCTCACCCGCCCGAGCAGCCACAGCCATCGCACCGGCGTCGCCACGAGCTGCGCGTACGCGCTCCGGCCCTCGACGAACCCGCGCTCCTCGAGGTACGCCGCGCTCACCGTCCCCCGACCGAAGACCACGCCGGGGAACGTGAGCTCGGGCCCGAACCAGCGGCGGATCGTGTCCGACGCGACATCCCCGGCGATCCCGCCCGTCGCGCCCACCCGCAGCCAGGGCGCGACGTCGTAGCCCAGGAACGCGTCGCCCGCGCGCGTGCGCCCGGGGAACGCCGGAGGCTCGAAGGGCTGGGGCCAGTCGAGGCCCGCGTACCGGACGCTCCCGCCGAGCCGCAGCCGGGGAGCGGGACGGAGGGTGAAGTCGAGGCGGGCCGAGTCCACGGCGCCCGGCGCCTGCTCCTCGCCGCCCACGCCCAGCCCCACCTCGGCGGACAGGTCGAGCGTCTTCAGGAACACCCGCCCGGTGAGCGACGCCTCCGCGCGCGTCCCGAGCTCGGGCGTGCGCACGGCCGCGAGGCGCCCCTCGCTCCGGAAGGTCGTCGTGCCCGCGCGCCCGTCGACCGTCCAGTACGCGCCGGCGGTGTACCGCTCGCTCGAGAAGGCGAGATCGTCCGGCTCGGGGACGGCACCGCCGAAGAGCCCGAGCTCGGCCCGCGTGACGCCGAGCCTCCCGTGCCAGCCGGCCATCGCGCCGTCGAAGATCGTCGCGCCCGGGATGCCCCACGGGAGGACCCGCCCCGCGGAGAGCGTGATCCTTTCGAGGGGAACGGCCGTGAGCTGCGCTTGCCAGAGGTAGAGCTGCGTCCGGTCGCGAGGGCGGAATCGCGCCGTCTCCCGCGAGGTCCAGTGCTCCAGGCGCGCGTCGAGATCGAGGTACAGCCAGGTCGCGAGCGGGACGTCGCGCGCGAGGACGTCCAGCGACTCCTTGCTCGAGGTGCCGCCAGGGTCTGCCTTCCAGGTCTGGTGCGTGATCGCGACGTCGAGGGCGCGCGCCCGCGGCATCACCTCGGGGGCGGGAGGCCCGGCCTGGTACGCGACGAGCCTGATCGGCGCGGCCTCCACCACCGCGCGCCGCCGCGCGAGCACCTCGTCCTGCGGCGGCGGGGGGAGGAGCCTCGGCGCGGACGGCGCGGACGGCGCGGGCGCATCGGCCAGCGCGAACGTGTCGCCCGCTCGCGCGCGGGCGCCGGCGCAGATCGCGTGGTGCGGAGCGACCGCCTCGAGGGTGCAGGAGCCCGCGGGCGCACCGCTCCGGCGGAGCACGACCTCGGCGCCGGGGGCGAGCCCGTCCTCGCCGCCCGCGTCGAGGTACGCGCGCGCGGCGGTGACGTACGTCACAGTGCCGGTCGAGCGCGGGGCGGCGGCCAGGAGCAGCGCGGCGAGCGTGGCGGAGAACGTCATCGCGCGCTCCTCACCGCGCCGCCGCGAAGCGGTGGCACTCGTAGCACTTGCGGTTGACGAGGGCGAAGCCGAGGACGCCCTCGTGCTCCGAGGCCACCCCACCGTGGCACCGGAGGCAGTTCGCCGTGTCGCCCGCGCAGGTCAGCGGCGCGCCGAGGTCGACGGGCGGGAGCGTCGTGTGGCAGTCGAGGCAGCGGATGCCGGCGTGGGGACCGCGGCGGATGTCGAAGCAGGCCTGGTGCGCGGGGAAGCTCCCGGGCGAGAACCGCCACGTGCCGTGGCACAGGCGGCAGTCGGTCGGGAACCCCAGGGCGCCGTGGTCGACGACAGCGCCGCCGCCGCTCGCCTGCGCGAGGTCGGCCTCGTGGCACCCCACGCACCGCGGCGTGGGCCGGTTGAACCCCCGGTCGCGCCGATCGCCATGGCACTCCTCGCAGGCGATCGCGGCGTGCCGGCCGGTGAGCGGGAAGCTCGTCCGGCGGTGCGCGTCCGGGCCGAAGGTGCGCGCGGCGAACGACGTCGGGTCGTGGCAGTCCTGGCAGCGCTGGCCGAGGCGCCCGAGGTGGACGTCGCGGTGGCACGCGGAGCACGCCCGCGGCACGGGGTCCGCGAGGCTGCTCGTGCGGTGGCAGGCCTTGCAGGAGACGCCCCGGTGCCGGCCCTCGAGCGGGAAGCCGGTCCGGTCGTGATCGAAGGCGACCGGCCGCCATCCGCTGGGCGTGTGGCAGGCGGCGCAGTCGCCCTCCACCGCCTGGCCGGCCGGCACGAAGCCGCGGAACGCGCCCTTGTGATGGTCCTCGTGGCACCCCTCGCAGCGCACCGGGAGCGGCTTGAATCTACGGACGGCCGCGCCCGCGACCGAGACGGCCGGATGGCACTTCTGGCACTCGAGCTGCGCGTGCTTGCCGACGAGCCCGAACCTGGTGAAGGGCGGCGCATGGGTGAACGCGAGCTCCTTCCAGCTCTGGACGCCGTGGCACCGCGCGCAGTCGGTCTCTTTCCCCCGTCCCGCGGAGAGCTGCCCGGCGTGGGGGTCGGAGTGGCAGGAGGCGCACGCGGAGGCGAGCGGCGCGTACCGCACCACGCCGGCTGCGTCGGGCCGGTGACACGACGCGCACGCCGCCGCCGCGTGCGCGCCCGTGAGGGGGAAGGACGTGTCCCGCGCGTGATCGAACTTCACCTCACGGAACGAGGCCGTCGTGTGGCAGGCGGTACACCCCTCCGCCTTCACGCGGCGGTCGAGCTGCCCCGCGTGCGGATCCTCGTGGCACGCGATGCAGTCGGCCGGCTTCGCCGGTGCATACCGCGCGAGGCTCACCCGGACCGGACGCTTGCGGCGCTCGAGGTCGGTCCGGACCGCGGCCGGCACCTTCCTGGCGAGCGCGGGATCCCGGGGATGGCAGAGCGCGCAGGAGACCATCCGGTGCGCCCCCTCGAGCGGGAAGCCGGTGCGGTCGTGGTCCTCGAGCTCGAAGCGCGCGGGCTGGAACGCCTCGACGGTGTGGCAACGATCGCAGGTCCTCCCATCGGAAGCGCGCGCGAGCCCCTTCATCTGCCCGAGGTGGGCGTCGAGGTGGCAGTCGGTGCATCGCGCGAAGGCGAGCCCGCGGAACTTCGCCGGGCGGCCGCCCGGCCCTGGGGCTGGGCCGTGGCATGCCGCGCAGGCGACGGTGGCGTGAGCGCCCTCGAGCGGGAACCGGGTCTTCTCGTGGAACGCGCGCTCCCCGGCCTTGCCGACCAGGCGCCGCCAGTCCTCGGTCGTGTGGCAGCTCGTGCAGTTCGGGCCGAACCGGTCCTGGTGCGGGTCCCGGTGGCAATCGGTGCACCGCTGGAACGCGAGCCCCTTCACCTTCGCGAAGGTCTTCGCGTTCACGGGGGGGGTGACGGTGGGGGGTACCCCCGCCGCGGGCCTCGCCTCGGGCGTATGGCACCCCGCGCAGTCGACGCGCGCGTGCCTTCCGGTGAGGGGGAACGCGGTGCGGGCGTGATCGAACCCGCGCGCGGGTCGCCAGCCCGCCTCCGTGTGGCAGCGCTGGCAGTCGGCGCCGAGCTGGCCGCGGTGCTCGTCGAAGTGACAGGAGGCGCACGCCTGCGGCTGCCCCAGGAACGTCCTCCGCCCGGGCTGATCCTCGAGCGCCGTGCGCACGTTCGGATCGGCGATGCGCCGCACGTCGT
Source organism: Anaeromyxobacter sp. (assembly GCA_035627135.1). Lineage (GTDB taxonomy): Bacteria > Myxococcota > Myxococcia > Myxococcales > Anaeromyxobacteraceae > Anaeromyxobacter. The sequence continues at coordinate 5,496 of DASPMI010000080.1, forward strand.
GGCACCTCGCGCAGTCGACGGTCCGGTGCTTGCCCCGGAGCTCGTAGCCCGTGCGGGCGTGGTCGAACCCACGCTGCCCGCCCTTGCCCCAGTCGACGAGCGGCTCGTCGCGGCCCTGGTGCTCGTGATGGCAGGACCAGCACTGGCGCTCCGCAGGGCGCAGGCGGCCGTGGAAGCCGCGCCCCTCCGCGGTCCGCGCGCGGAGCTCGACGTGGCACCCGAGGCACCGCTCCTGCGAGAGCTGCTCGCCGGCGACGTGGCACCTCGTGCAGCTCTGGAGTCCCTCGAGCGACCGATGCGCGCGCGACAGCGGGCCGGGGGAGAAGAGATCGACCGGGAGGGAACGCGCCGGCGACACGAGCGCGGTCGCGGCGAGCGCGGCGGCGATCCAGCGGGTCAGGCACGTCAGCGGTTCCATCCGAGAAGCCCGTAGCCCAGGTAGAGCGACACGGCGATGTGCGCTGCGATGGCGAGTACGAGAAACACTGCCAGTGACGCATGGAACGCGCGCCATCCCCGGAGGAGGCGCTTGAGCGAAGCATAGAACCGGACCTGCCACCGGATCCGCGCGAGCGCGACGATCGCGCGCCGGAATTCCGGGTACACCTCGCGCGGGAGCCGGCCGCGCAGGAGCCTGAGACGGAGTCGCAGGATCGCCGCCTCGAGCGGCATCTGCAGGAAGAGGCGCGCGAGGAAGCCCGCGCGGACCGGGGCCGTGGCGCGGCGGAACAGGGCCTCCGCGCGCGGGCCCGCGAGGGCCACGGCCTTCGACTGCTCGTCGCGGAGCCGCTCGAAGCGCGCCAGGAGGTCCGCGAGCTCCACCGCCTTGCCGCCGTCCGACGGGACGGCGCCATAGATGAAGCGGCCGACGATGCCGGTGCTCACCACGATCGCGAGCGCGCTCGCGGTGGAGGTGGCGAGCAGGTTGTTCGACTGGAACGCTGCGTGGAACGCGATCACGCACGGGCTCATGAGCCCGACGAAGACGTGGAAGTCGAGCCAGCCGCGGACGCTCCCCAGCGGCGCGAGGAACTTCCAGCGCTTCCGGGCCGCGTAGAGGAAGTTCGAGAGCATGAACGCGGTGGCGGCGATGCCGACCGAGTGGCCCCAGGCCCCCGCCGGCCGGAGCGTGACGTGGAGCGGCGACGCGCGGCGCGCCGCGCGCGCGAGCGGGTAGTACTCGCGGCCCACCCACGCCAGCAGGGCCAGGGTGGCGAGGCCCGCGGCGACGTAGAGCGCGCGAAGGACGCGGCGCCGGATCCGCTCGCGGCGGGCCCGCGCGGACGTCGCCGCGAGGCGCCGCTCGCGCACGCCGTCCCCGCCGTGCACGTGGCCCGGCGCCTCGCCGTGGTACCGGCGCATGGAGACGCCGACGCTCTCGAGGAATTGGACCGGCAGCTCGCCGCCGATGTTCACGACGACGAAGTCGTTGGGAAGCGTCGCGAGCTGGCCCTTCACCTCGAGCACCACCTCGCGCGGCCGGATCTCCCGGACCTGCGACGGGAGGAGCGCCTCGATCCGGCCGGCCCGGACGAGCGCGCCGAACCTCTCGCGGTTCGCCACCCGACACCGCGCCGGCTCCGCGCCGCGATACGAGAGCGCGACCTGCGCGCGCGACTCCTCGGCGAGCTGGATCGCCGCCTCCAGCGCCGCGTCGCCGCCGCCGACCACGAGCACGCGCTGGTCGTCGTACTGCTCGGGATCGGTGAGGCCGTGGACGACCTTCGCCTGATCCTCGCCGGGGACGCCGAGCCGCCGCGGCGTCCCGCGACGGCCGGTGGCGAGCACGACCTTGCTCGCGGGGAGCGCGGGCCCGCGCTCGACCGCGACCTCGAACCGGCCGTCCGCGCCGGCGATGCCCGTGACCTTCACCCCCTCCGCCACCTCGATGCCGGCCCGATCGAGGACGCGGTCCCAGGTCCGGAGCAGCTCCTCCTTCGAGATGCTCGCCTTGCCGAACCGCCCCCAGAGCGGGAGCTCGACGGGCTCGGTCATCGCCACCTTGCGGCGCGGATAGTGCGCGACCGAACCGCCCATCGTCCCCTGCTCGACGAGCTGAAAAGGGACCTGCCGCGCCTTCAGCCCCAGGGCCGTCGCGATCCCCGCCGGCCCCGCGCCGACCACCACCACGCCCGGGCCCGCCCGCGGCACCACGGTCGCGAGGTGCTCGGCGACCTGGAGCCCCTGGACGATCGCGTTCTTGATGAGCCCCATGCCGCCGAGCTCGCCCACGACGTGGACGCCGGGGCGCGAAGACTCGAAGACCTCGTTCACCTCGGGGAGATCGACGCCGCGCTCGGCGCTGCCGAACACCAGGCGGATGGCGCCGACGGGGCACTCCGCGGCGCAGCGGCCGTGGCCGATGCAATGGTCCGCGTGCACGAGCCGAGCGGCCCCGCCGACGACGCCGAGGATGTCGCCCTCGGGGCAGGCCCGGAGGCACGAGAGGCTGCCGATGCAGATGTCCGGATCGATGACCGGGTGGAGCGAGCGCGCGAGGTGCTGCCCGAGCCGGCGCTTCTCCTCGAGGACGGCGGCGTCGCGGCGGGCGCGGCGGGCGCGGCGGACGAGGTGGGCGATCGCCGCCAGGAGGACGAGCCCGACGGTGGCGCCTGCGATGACGAGCGTGAGCCGATCCATTCGGGCAGCGGAAGTCGCCTAGTCGTCGTCGGGGGGCGCCGACTCGTGGCAGTGGTAGCACCCCCGCCGCGAGGCGAGCTTGCTGGCCAGGGCGGGATCGCTGGCGAAGTCGATCCCGAAGGGCTTGTCCGCCCGGGGCACGTCGTGGCACTGCAGGCACCGCGCGCCCTCGTGTGGAGGGTCGCCCTCCTGCGTCGTTCGATGCGTCGTCACCACCTGCGCGTCGGCATGGCACCGCAGGCAGGTCGCGCTGTCCGCGGTGCTGATCTCGCTCGCCGCGACGCGGAGCGAGCGGTTGGCGGGGTTGGTGTGCTTGGAGACGAGCGTGGCGTCCAGCGACAGGTGGCACGTCCCGCACGCGAAGCTGGACGGCACGTTCGGTCGCGCGAGATCGGTGTGGCACGCGCGGCATGCGACCGCCCCGTGGGCGGTGCCGCTGCCGCGAGGGAAGAGCCGGGTGTCGTGGTCCGGCGGCGCGGCGCCGCTGGCGCCGTCCGGATGGCACTCGAAGCACGACGGGCTGGCGTGGACGTACGCGGGGACGCTCGCGTGGCGTGGGCCGGTCGTGGCCGCCGTGTGGCAGGTCGTGCAGTCGAACTGCGTGAACGTCGTCCCCGGGTGGCAGTTCCCGCAGGTGACGCCCGTGCTCGGCTCCCGGACGTCGTGCGCGGTCCCGGCGAGCGGGAAATACCTGAAGTGACCCTCGACGCCGGGGTAGGTGAGCCAGGGCCCCGTCGACGGCTCCCCGCCGCACCCTCCGGCGAGGGCGACCAGCATCGAGAGTAGGAACCGGTGGACGCGCATCACGCCCTCTCTTTGCCACGTAGCGCATGCCCGCCGCACTTGGAAGGACCCGGGAGCGGCAAGGATGCTCGCGCCTCGGCGGGACGACCCTGCCTGGTTCAATGGAAGACCAGGTCTCAGTCGCGGAGGGACGTGGCCCCATGTGCTGCGCTGCAAGAGGATCACCCGGCACGTCCCCCCGAGGAGGCTCGCCTCGTCCCGGACGGCCCGCACACCTCGTCGTGAATTGGCTGTGGTGCTCTTGATCGCGCGCTCCCGGCGATCTTCGCGCGCCGGGGGACTTCCACTTCCCCCCTTCGCGCGCGGACGCCCCCCGCCCCCGCGGCGGCTTGACTTCGTGTCGGTCGTACACTAACGTTCTTAGTGTAGAACGAACACGAAGGCATGGATGGGCGGATCGCCGCTTCCCCCTCCAGCCGCCGAGGAGCCCGTCGTGCACACGCCCTTCGAGATCGCCGGCGGGACCGTCACCGGGCAGGCGCACGCGGCGGCGGGCCGCAACGGCCAGGACGCGTTCTCGTGGGAGGTCTGCGAGACGGGGCTCGTCGCGGTCGTCTGCGACGGCTGCGGCGCGGCGGCCCACAGCGAGGTGGGCGCCCAGCTCGGCGCCCGGCTCGTGGCGGCGGCGGGGCGCCGCCTGCTGGCCGCCGATCCCGAGCCGGACGCGTTCCTGGAGCGGCTCCGCCGCGACGTCCTCGAGGAGCTGCGGGCGCTCGCGGTCGCGCTGGGCGGCGGCGACGCGGCCGCGGCCGCGCGCGCAGTCCGCGACTACCTGCTCTTCACGGTGGTCGGGGCGGCGCTGGGGCCGCGCTTGGCGGCGACGTTCTCGCTGGGGGACGGGCTCGTGGTGGTGAACGGCGAGCGGCGCGAGCTGGGGCCCTACCCGGAGAACGAGCCGCCCTACCTCGCGTACGCGCTGCTGGAGGGGTGCGCGGAGGCGCGCCCGTTCGAGCTCCACCGGCCGGTTCCGGTGGACGAGCTCGGGTCGCTCCTGCTCGCCACGGACGGCGCCCTCGACCTGGAGCGACGGGCCGACGGCGCCGTCCCCGGCGACCCCTTCGAGCTGAGCGAGCTCTGGCGGCAGGACCGCTTCTTCCGGAACCGCGACGCGGTCCGCCGGCGGCTGACCCTCGCCCGGCGCGCGCGCGGCGGCCTCCTGCCCGACGACACCACCGTCGTCGCCATCCGGCGCAAGCGAGCGGAGGGATGACGATGGACGTCTACCTCGGCAAGCGGCGGATCCGGCTCGACCCCAGCCAGGCGCTCGGGACGGGGGGCGAGGCGGACGTGTTCCGGGTGGGCGACCGCGCCCTGAAGCTGTTCAAGCCGCCCGATCACCCGGACCTCGACGGGCACCCGGACGCCCAGCGCGCGGCGGCGGAGCGCCTGCGCGTGCACCAGCGCAAGCTGCGGGAGTTCCCGGCGGGCCTGCCGGCCGAGGTCGTGGCGCCGGAGGAGCTGGCCACCGATCGCGCGGGGCGCGTGGTGCTCGGGTACGCCATGCCGCTGGTCGCGCCGGCCACGCCGCTGCTCCGCTACGCCGATCCCGCCTTCCGGCGCGCGGGCGTCCCCGGGGACGCGGTGGTGGCGCTCTTCCGCGGGATGCACCGGACCGTCGGCGCGCTCCACGCGGCCGGGGTCGTCGTCGGCGACCTCAACGACCTGAACGTCCTCGTCACCCCGCCCGGCGAGGCCCGCTTCATCGACGCCGACAGCTTCCAGTTCGGGGCGTACCCCTGCACGGTCTTCACCGAGCGGTTCGTGGATCCGCTCCTCTGCGATCCGGCCGCGCCGGCGCCGCGGCTCCGCCGGCCGTACCACGCCGACTCGGACTGGTACGCCTTCACGGCGCTCCTGCTCCAGTCGTTGCTCCTCGTGCCGCCCTACGGCGGCGTCTTCCGGCCCGCCGACCCCGCGCGCCGGATCCCGCACGGCGCCCGGCCGCTCCGCCGCGTCACCATCTTCCACCCGGAGGTGCAGTACCCGCGGCCGGCCACGCACTACCGGATCCTGCCCGACGACCTCCTGCACCACCTCCACGCGGTGTTCGAGCGCGACCGGCGCGGCCCGTTCCCGGCCGCGCTCCTCGAGGCGCTCCGGTTCGAGCGCTGCGCGCGGTGCGGCCTCGAGCACGCGCGCCGCGCCTGCCCCGCCTGCAGCCCCGGCGCCGCGGCGCGGCCGGCGGAGCGGCTGACGGTCCGCGGCGAGGTCACCTGCGCGCTCGTCTTCGAGACCCGCGGGGTGATCGTCCACGCCGCCGTCGAGGACGGCGCGCTGCGCGTCGTGCACCACGAGGACGGGGCCTACCGCCGCGAGGACGGGGCGGTGGTCCTCCGCGGCCCGCTCTCCCCGGAGCTCTCCTTCCGCGTCCACGGCGACGCCACGCTCGTCGCCCGCGGCGCCGCCCTGGACGTCCTCGCGGCGGGCCGCGCCCCGGAGCGGCTGGCGCTCGACCCGGGCCCGGTCGGACCGGCCCTCGACGTGAACGGTCGTCACCGCTACTGGACGTCGGCGGGGCGGCTGGTGCGAAGCGCCCGCGGCCCCATCCCCGGCGCGCCGGAGCCGATCGGCGACATCCTGCTGGGCCAGACGCGGATCTGGGCCGGCCCGACGTTCGGGCTGGGCCTGTACCGGG
>DASPMI010000081.1:0-5688 GCA_035627135.1 Anaeromyxobacter sp.
TGGGAGGAAACCTCCATCACGACCGCCTTCGTCCCGGCGCGACACATCTCCGCAAGCAGCGCCTGGATCTCGGTGGACTCCGGGGTCGTGTGGTTCGCGGTGCGCTCCTGGCCCGCGAAGCGGTGGGTGACGGTCCCGAGCACGCCGATCGGCAGGTCCACCTCGCGCGCGCACGCCTCCACGAGGTACGTGATCGTCGTCTTCCCGTTCGTCCCGGTGACGCCCGCCAGCGCGAGCCCGTCGGCCGGACGGCCGTGGAAGTTGGCGGCGGCGATGGCCATCGCGCGCCGGGCCGAGGGCGCGAGGAGGAGGCGGGCGGGCGCGCACTCGACCGCGCGCTCCGCGACCACCGCGGCGGCCCCCTGCTTGGCGGCTGCGGCGGCGAACTCGTGGCCGTCCCGCTTGGCGCCCGGGAGGGCGAAGAAGCAGGCGCCCGGCACGACCTGGCGCGAGTCGCCGGTGATGCGCGTGATCTCGGGGTCGTCGGCCAGATCGCCGCGGGCGCCCGTTGCGGCGATGACGGTGGAGAGCTTCATGGTCGTGTTCACCGAAGGCTTACCATGCCAGGGACGTTCCAGGCCGTTTCTTCCGGCCGCGTGCGGGGTTGCGCGTGGCCGTGTCCGGCGGGACACGCGCCGCGCCATCTTACGTCAGCTCGCCGGGACGAGCCTCATCCGCACCCGCGTCCCGCGCTCGACTGCCCGCCCGGGGGGAGGGCTCTGCTCGACCACCCGTCCCGTCCCCCGGAGCTCCGCGCCGAGGCCGACCGTCTCGAGCGCCCGGATCGCGGCCCGGGCGGGCAGCCCCGCGAGCGAAGGGACGGCGACCCGGCCCGTGCCGACCGCGGCGCCGGACCACTCCACGGCCGGCGGCCCGGGCGCCTCCTCGAGCCGCGCTGGTTCGGGCGCGGGCACGGGCGCGGGGCCTTGCGCAGCCAGCGGCTGCGGCCGGACGTCGAGCACCCGGAGCGCGTACTCGGCGATCTCCTTGAACACCGGCGCCGCGACCTCGCCGCCGTAGTACTCGCCGCGCGGCTCGTCGAGGAAGACGCCGATGACGACGCGCGGCGCCTCGACGGGCGCGAAGCCGACGAACGAGCTGAAGTGACGATCGTTGGAGTAGCCGCCGGAGACGCGGTCGACCTTCTGCGCCGTCCCGGTCTTGCCCGCGGCGCGCCAGCCGTCGAGCGCGGCGCGCCGGCCCGTCCCCTTCGGATCCTCGATCACGCCGACGAGCCAGCGGGTCATGAGCGCGGCCGTCTCGGCGGAGACGGCGCGGCCGACCACCTCGGGCGCGCTCCGCTCGATCACCTCGCCCGTCGCGGCGTCGACGATCTGCCGGACGATCCGCGGCCGGAGCCGCACGCCGCCATTGGCGATCGTCGCCATCGCGTTCGTCACCTGGAGCGCCGTCGCCGTGATCGGCCCCTGGCCGAAGCTCTGCGTCGCGACCCCGACCGCCGAGCCGGCGGAGACGAGCTGCCCGCGGCTCTCGCCGGGGAGCTCGATGCCGGTCTTCTCGCCGAACCCGAACGCGCCGAGGGCGGCGCGGAGCCGCTCGCGGCCGAGCCGGGCGCCGATCCGCGCCGTGCCGACGTTCGAGCTCTGCGCGACGATCCGCGAGCCGCCCGCCCAGCCGAGGCCGGCGTGGTCGCGGATGACGTGGGCGCCGATCTGCATCTTGCCGTTCCCGCAGTCCACGGCGTCGAGCGGCCGGAACACGCCCGCGTCGAGCGCCGCGGCGATGGAGAACGCCTTCACCGTCGAGCCGGGCTCGAACGCGTCGGCGACCGGCCGGTTCCGCAGCTGCTCGGCGGTGCGCCGGGCGTTGGGGTTGGGCACGGGCCAGCTCGCCATCGCGAGCACCTCGCCGGTGCTCGGGTCGAGGACCACCGCCATGCCCGAGAGCGCGCGGGACGACGCGACGGCGCGGCTGAGCGCGCGCTCGGCGGTCGCCTGGATGCCCTGGTCCAGCGTGAGGACCACGTGATCGCCCTGGCGCTCCTTGCCCGAGACCGGGGGCTCCTCGAACACGAGGTTGCCCGCGCCGTCGCGGATGGCGCGGACCTCGGCGCCGAAGCCCTGGAGGCGCTCCTCCTGGCTGAGCTCGATCCCCTCGATGCCGGCGCCGTCGTCGCCCACCATGCCGAGGACGGTGCTCGCGAGCTCGAGCTTCGGGTAGTAGCGGCGCGGCTCGGCGAGGAGGGCGATCCCCGCCGGCCGCTCCTTCGCGAGCCAGGCGCGCAGCGCCTTCTCGCGATCGGGGAGGACGCGCCGCGCGATCCACAGGAAGCGGCCGCCCCGGGCGGCGCGCTTCACGAGCGGCTCGGGATCCACCTTCAGGAGGCGCGCCGCCTGGCGGAGCCGGGCCTCGCCCTGGCGCCGGAGCTGCGCGGCGAGCTTCGAGTCGGCGGCGAGGACCTCGCGCTTCTTCCCGCCCGAGAACAGGAGCTCCGGGTCCGCGTACACCGACTGCGCGTCGGCGCTGGCCGCGAGCGGGTTCCCGTTCCGGTCGGTGATGTCGCCGCGCCGCGGGCGGAGCTTGAGCTCGGAGAGCCAGGGGCCCGACTCGAGATCCTCGCGCACGACCTGGAGGTGGAAGGCGCGGACCGCGACCGCGCCGAAGCCGGCGGCCAGGAGCGCACCGAGGAGGCCGATGCGGACCCCGACCCAGCGCGGCGTCCAGGCCTGTCCGGCCGGTCGCATGCTACCGCCCTGGCGCGGCTTCCGCGCCCCAGTTCCACCCGAGAATTGGCCCCGCCGGCCGGGGAGGGTGACCATCCACCTTCCCGCCCGCCTGGCTCGGACCCGCGATGGCACGGTCCGGGCCGCCTGCCGCCCACACCGCACCCCGGTCCGGCGGTGCCAAGTTGAGCCTCGCGAGCTTCCCGCGCGCCGCCTGATCGAGCGCGCGGAACGAGGTGAGCATCGAGAGCTCCAGCTTGAGCTGATCCTGCGCAGAGACGAGGCGCGCGTGCTCCGCCTGGAGCGCGGAGAGCTGGTACCCCGCCTCGAGCACGCGCGTGCGCGACCAGACGTGGAAGACGCCGAGGGCAGCGACGAGCGAGGCCACGAGGGCGAGCTTCAGGCCGGGGAGGCCGAAACCGGCGCCCGGTCGCACGGCGTTGTACGAACGCCGGGTCATGGCCGTCATGGCAGCTTCTCCACCGCACGGAGCCGTGCGCTGCGGGCGCGCGGGTTCCGCGCCACCTCTTCGTCCGACGCCTGGATCGCCTTGCGGGTGACCGGCGTGAACCGCGCGCGGGCGCCGCACGCGCAGACCGGGAAGTCCGGCGGGCAGGTGCAGGCCTGCGTCAGCGCGCGGAACCGCTCCTTCACCATCCGGTCCTCGAGCGAGTGGAAGGCGATGGCCGCGGCCCGGCCGCCGGCGCCGAGGAGCGACGGGAGGCCGTCGAGCCACGCGGCCAGCGCGCCGAGCTCGTCGTTCACCGCGATCCGGAGCGCCTGGAAGGTGCGGGTCGCCGGGTGGATCCGCTTCGGCCAGGCGCGGCGCGGGATGGCGCCCGCGACCACCTCGGCGAGCCGGGCGGTGTCGAGCTTCGCGTCCGCGTCCACCGCCGCCTTGATGGCGCGCGCCACCGGCCGGGCGAAGGGCTCCTCGCCGTACTCGCGCAGGATCCGCTCGAGCTCGCGCACGTCGATGCGGCGGAGGAGCCCGGCGAGCGTCTCGCCCTCCTCGCCCATCCGCATGTCGAGCGGGCCGGACTTCGAGAACGAGAAGCCGCGCGCCGGGTCGTCGAGCTGGGGCGAGGAGACGCCGAGGTCCACGAGGGCGCCGTCCACCGCGGCGATCCCGAGCGCGGAGAGGACCGCGCCGGCGTCGCGGAAGTCGGAGCGGACCGCGCGGAAGGCCTCGCCGAAGCGGGCCAGGCGCGCGGTCGCCGCCGCGAGGGCGCGGGGGTCCTTGTCGAGCGCGATCACGCGAGCGCCCTCCTGGAGCAGGAGCCCCGAGTGCCCTCCGCCGCCCAGCGTGCCGTCGAGGAAGAGCTTCCCCGGCGACGGGCGCAGGACCTCCACGACCTCTCTGGCGAGTACCGGCTCATGGAAGAACTCCTCGCTCACGCGGCCCGGACCGCCTCCTCGACGTCGCCGTACAGCTCCACGTGCCCTGCCACGCCGCCCGCGAACACGAGGTCGCGCACGTAGCGGCTCGCGCCCGCGGCGCGGAGCCCCGGGATGGCCCGGAGGAGCGCCGCGCCCGCGTAGTGCAGGTGCGTGACCTTCTTCAGATCGACCACCACCATCCGCGCCTCCGCCCGCTCCTTGCGGGCGAGGGCCGCCACCTGCGCCAGCTCCTCGCGCGAGAGCTCACCCTCGCACTTGATGATGACCACGTCGTCCTGGATCCGCGCCTTGAACATCGCAACCTCCCGCCCCGTCCCGAACGCCACCCGCCGCCCCATTCACCCGCGCCCGCTCGCCCCGAGCCCGTCGAAGGGCGAGCATTCACCGAACGTCACGCCTTCCCGAAGAAGTCCACCACCTCGTCCGCCGGGATCTCGGACGCCATCTGCTCGTCGTAGGTCGCCTTGTCGTAGAGGTGCATGGTCCGGCCCATCCCGACCCAGACCACGTCCTTCTGGAGCTTCGCCCAGGCGCGCAGCGGCGGCGGGACCAGCACGCGGCCGTGCACGTCGAGGTCCACCTCGTGCGCCGACGAGACGAACTTGAGGACGTTGCGCTGCCAGCGGGCGTCGAGCGGCGAGGCCTCCATCACCTTCTTCACGAGCTCGTTCCACACCGACTGCGGCAGCGCCTGGATGGCCGGCCAGTGCGGGTACTGCATGAGCACGATCCGCGGCTCGCCCGCGCCGGCGAGCGCCTCCCGGAACCTCGCGGGGAGGCTCGTCCGCCCTTTCGCGTCGATCGCGTGGTTGAAGGTCCCGAAGAACACGCCTTGGCCGATCTTCCCGCTGGGATCCGCGAATTGCCACTTCTTCCCACCGGCTGGTCCGGATCTACGGAGTCCGGAGGGGGAAGTCAACGGCCCGCTCCCCGGCCCAGCGGACGATCGCTGGATCGGCGTTCAGCTTCGGGATGTTCGAAAGAGGGGGGATTGGGGTGGGTGGGGCGCTCACCACCAGCGGCTGCGGACCCCCGGGCCGATATCGAGGGCTCCGTTCCCGATGCCCCGGAGGTGCGGCGGGTAGGATGGCGAGACCTCCGGGAGGCGCGGCTCCCGCTCGCCGCCGCGCGCGCGCTGAACCTCGCGTCCGAGGACGAGCCGCTCAACCTGCGGCTCGCGCTCTGGGCGGCCGAGGCGGCTCCGCGGCTCCGCGTCGTGGTGCGGCTGTTCGATCTCGAGCTGGGGCGCGAGCTGGAGCGCCGGCTGCGAACGTGCGCGCTCTCGGTGTCGGCGCTCGCCGCCCGACCTTCGCCGTCGCGGCGCTCGTGCCGGGCGCGGTGCTGGCCGTGCGGCGCGGCGGTACCGCGCCGGAAGCGCCGGCTGCCGCGGCTGCGCGCTCCGGCGGCAGTGCGCGCGGCTGCCTCGCCGTCGCCGCGGGCGAAGGGCTCGAACCGTTGCGGGCGCGGGATCCGCATTGCCCCGGCCGGGTGTGAAGCGCGCACGGCGCGGCGACCGCCCCAATTGACGCTGGATCCGGCGCCCGCGGCGGACTTCCACAGGGAGGGCCGTCGGCCGGCGCGGAGGCGCACCATGGGACTCCTG
>DASPMI010000082.1:0-23155 GCA_035627135.1 Anaeromyxobacter sp.
CGGGCTCGGGCTCGGGCTCGGGCTCGGGCTCGGGCTCGGGCTCGGGCTCGGGAGGCTACCCCTCGACCTTGAACCCGACCTTGAGCGTGACCTGGAACTCGGAGACCTTCCCGTCGCGGATCGCCCCGCGCTGCTCCGCGACCTCGAACCAGCTCATGTTGCGCACGGTGCGCGAGGCCTCCTCGATCGCGGAGCGGGTGGCCTCGGCGAAGCTCACGGGCGACGTGCCGACGATCTCGATCTTCTTGTAGACACCGGACAAGGGGGCTCCCTCCTCGGATGGGCTGGAGCCAGGCGGTTTGGCCGGACGGACCGTCGATGGCGAGGCCCTTGTGGGGCCCATCCCGTGAACGAGCCCGAGCCCGAGCCCGGCCCGGGGAACGCACGAGGCTAGTCGCTCAGGTACGTGTACCCGCGCATCACCGACTCGTAGAAGTCCTGGAGCGAGACGCCCTCCTTCGGACGGATCACGCCTTCCTTGATCTTCTGGTCGATGGCGGACTTCACCCTGCGGAAGAGGTCGGCCGGCTCGTACTGCACGCGCGAGAGCACCTTCGCGACCGTGTCCCCCGGAATGACCTCCTCGATGTAGAAGTCCTCCGGGTCCTCGTCGTCCACGAACAGGTGGATCTCGTGGACCCGGCCGAAGAGGTTGTGCATGTCGCCCATGATGTCCTGGTAGGCGCCGGTCATGAACATGCCCAGGTAGTACGGCTCGCCGGGCTTGAGCGGGTGGAGCGACAGCGTCTCGTCGACGCCCTCCCCCTCGATGAACCGGTCGATCTTCCCGTCCGAGTCGCAGGTGATGTCGACGATGGTCGTGTCCCGCGTCGGCGCCTCGCCCAGGCGGTGGAGCGGGACGATCGGGAAGAGCTGATCGAAGGCCCAGTGGTCCGGCGCGCTCTGGAAGAGCGAGAAGTTGGCCATGTACTGGTCGGCGATCTTGTCGCCGAGGTCCTTCGTCTCGCGCGGGAGCCGCTTCTTGCCCCGGTTGAGATCGGCGATCCCGCGCACGAGCTTCCAGAAGAGGCTCTCCACGACCGCGCGCTCCTCGAGCCCGAGGATGCCGAGCTTGAACATCTGGAGCGCCTCCTCCTTCTTGGCGGCGGCGTCGTGGTAGGCCTCGGCGCGGTTGCGCGGGGTCATCGAGGAGACGATCTCCCGCATCTCGCGGACGACCTTGGGCTCGTTCGGCTGCGGCACCGAGGCGGCGGCGATCTCCTCGGCCGAGCCGATCTCGATCTGCCCGAACACGTTCATGATGATGCAGGAGTGGTGCGCCACCGCGGCCCGACCGGACTCGGAGACGATGTGCGGCTCGGGCACGCCCTCGTTCACGCAGATCCGCTGGACGTTGTAGATGATGTCGCCGACGTACTCCTCCATCGTGTAGTTGACGGAGGCGCTGTAGCCGTTCGAGTGCGTGCCGACGTAGTCCACGCCGAGGCCGCCGCCCACGTCGAAGTACTCGATGGGGAGCCCCATCTTCCGCAGCTTCGCGTAGACGCGGGCGCCCTCGTTCACCGCGTCCTTCACCACCCGGATCTCGGTGAGCTGCGAGCCGACGTGGAAGTGGAGCAGCTTCGCGCACCGCTCCTTGCCCGCCTGCTTCAGGATGTGGACCGCCTGGATGAGCTCCGGGATGGTGAGCCCGAACTTGGCGAAGTCGCCGGACGAGCCCTCCCATTTCCCGGTGCCGCGCGTCGTGAGCTTGGAGCGGAGCCCGACGAGCGGCTCGACCTGCATCTCCTCCGCGAGCCGGAGCAGGTGCGGGAGCTCGTCCAGCTTCTCGATGACGACGAGGACCTTCCGGCCCAGCTTCCGGCCGAGCAGCGCGAGCCGCAGGTACTCCTCGTCCTTGTACCCGTTGCAGACGGTGAGCGCCTCCGGGTCCGAGTTCATCCCCAGCACGATGAGGAGCTCGCCCTTCGAGCCCGCCTCGAGCCCGTGGTGGTACGGGGCGCCGGCGTCGAGGATCTCCTCGACCACCTCGCGCATCTGGTTCACCTTCACCGGGAAGACGCCGTAGTAGCGCCCCGGGTAGCCCATCTCCGAGACCGCCTTGGCGAAGGCCTCGTTGATCTGCTTCACCCGCGCCCGCAGCACGTCCTGGAACCGGACGAGGCACGGGAACCCGATCTTCCGCTCGCGGATGTCCTCGACGACGTCCATCAGGTCGATCGTGGGACCCGGCTGGCCCATCGGGTGGACCGCCATGTGCCCCTTCTCGTTGACCGAGAAGAAGCCGGCGCCCCACCCGGCCACGTTGTAGTACTGCGCCGCGCGATCGATCGACCACTCCGCGGCCGCGGTGGCCGTGGTCGCGTCGCTGCGGTGCTCGGGCAGGCTCAGGTCGCCGGGCGCTCTCATGTCGAAGCGTGATCTACGACACCGCGCCCCAGAAAAAAAGAGCACCGCGCGCCCGCGCCGCCCGCGGGCGCGGCGCCGATCGCGGCTCCCGCCGCCGGCGCGCCGCGTGACTCCGCCGCGCACCGCGGTTACAACTGCCCACCGACGTGTCGCCGCCCCGCCCCCAGAGCCCGCCCGCGCCCGCCGGTACGCTCCGGGAGCGCCTCGCAGGCGCCCGCGTCATCCTGCGACAGCTCCCGGGGACGTTGCGGCTCGTGTGGGAGGCCGATCGCGCCGGCGCGGTGGCGATCCTCGCCCTCACCGTGCTCCTCGCGCTCCTGCCCGCCGCGGTGGCCTGGGTCGGGAAGCTCATCGTGGACGGCGTGGTGGTGGCCGCGCGGAGCGGCGCGCCCGAGGACGTGGCGCGGGTGCTGTGGCGGGTCGCCGCCGAGGCCGGCCTCCTCGCGCTCCAGACCGGCGCCTCGCGCCTCCTCGCCCACCGCCGCGAGCTCCTCCGCGGCACGCTCGGGAACACGGTCAACGAGCGGATCCTGGAGAAGGCCCTGCGCCTCGAGGTCCGCCACTTCGAGGACAGCGAGGTCTACGACCGGATGCAGAACGCCCGGCGCGAAGCCGCCTCGCGCCCGCTCTCGCTCGCCCTCCAGGCCGTCGCGGTGGGCCAGAACCTCGTCACCCTGCTCGCCCTCTCCGGCCTCCTCCTCCGGCTCTCTCCGGCGAGCGTGCTCGTCATCGTCGCCGCCTCGGTCCCCGCCTTCCTGGCGGAGGCGCGCCTCTCGGGCGAGTCGTTCCGGGTGCTCACCTGGCGCGCGCCGGAGGGCCGGCGGCTCAACTACCTCGAGTGGATCCTCACGCGCGACAGCCACGTGAAGGAGGTCAAGCTCTACGGGCTCGGGCCGACGGTGCTCGCGCGCTACCGCGCCCTCTTCCGCCGGTTCTTCGACGAGGACCGGCGCATCGCCCGCAAGAAGCTGCGGGCCGGGCTCGCGTACGGGCTCCTCTCGCTCGCCGCCTTCTACGCGATGTACGCGCTCATGGCCGCGCGCGCCGCCCGCGGCGCGCTCTCGCTCGGCGACCTCACGCTCTACATCGCCGTGTTCCGGCAGGGCCAGGGCGCCGTGCAGGCGGTCCTCCAGGCGGTCGCGGCCGTGTACGAGGACGCGCTGTTCATGGCGAACCTCTTCGGCTACCTCGACCTGCCGACCGGCGGCGAGGCGCCGCGCCGGAGCCCGCCGCTCTCGCCCGCGCGCGGCCGCCCTTTGCCGCTCGAGCTCCGCGGCGTCTCCTTCCGCTACCCCGGCAAGGAGGCCTGGGCCCTCCGCGACGTGAGCCTCACCCTCGCGCCCGGCGAGAAGCTCGGGCTCGTGGGCGAGAACGGCGCGGGCAAGTCCACGCTCGTGAAGCTGCTCCTGCGCCTCCACGAGCCGACCGAGGGGGAGATCCGGTACGGCGGCGTGGACCTCCGGGACATGGACCCCGACGACCTCCGGCTCCGGGTCGGCGCCGTCTTCCAGGACTTCGTCCGGTACCAGTTCAGCGCCGCCGAGAACATCGGCCTCGGCGATCCGCGGCGGCTCGAGGACCGCGCGCGCATCGCCGAGGCGGCCCGGCGCGGCGGCGCGGCCGAGCTCGTGGCGGCGCTGCCGCAGGGCTACGACACCGTCCTCGGCGGCTGGTTCGAGGCCGGCCACGAGCTCTCCTCCGGGCAGTGGCAGAAGCTCGCGGTCGCGCGTGCGTTCATGCGCGAGGAGGCGGAGCTCCTCATCCTGGACGAGCCGACGGCCTCCATCGACGCGGAGGCGGAGCACGAGCTGTTCCAGCGCTTCCAGGCGCTCGCCGCCGACCGCACGGCCATCGTCATCTCGCACCGGTTCTCGACCGTCCGGATCGCCGACCGGATCGCGGTCCTCCACGGCGGGCGCCTCGAGGAGCTCGGATCCCACCGCGAGCTGCTCGACCGCGGCGGCAGGTACGCGCGCCTCTTCCGGCTCCAGGCGGCTGGGTACGCATGAGCAGCACCCCCGGCGAGGGACCTGGCGAGGGGCGGACCGGGGGCGCACCTTCTCATCCGGAGACGCGCGCCGTCGCCGTGCCCTGCCCTCCCCTCCGCCGTTCGCTGGCCGTGCTGGCCGCCCTGGCGGTCCTCGCCGGGCCGCGGTTCGCGCTCGCGCAGGAAGCCGCGCCCCGGCCGGCTCCCGACGCGCCCGCGGCGGAGCCGCCGCCCGCGTCCGAGCCGCAGCCGCCGCCCGCGCCCGAGCCGCAGCCGCCGCCCGCGCCCGAGCAAGCGCCGTCCTCGCCGCCAGAGGCGACTCCGCCGGAGTCGCCTCCGCCACCGGACGAGCTGCTCGTCCCGCCCGTGCCCCCGCCGGCCGTGCCCGTCCCGGACCCCGCGCCACCGCGCCCCGAGGACGTCTTCTCCGGGCGCCCGCCGAAGGGCGAGGACGACGACGGGCCCGCCGACGAGGAGCGCTCCTGGTTCGACTCGGGCCACGAGGCCGTGGGGCGTGTCTTCTTCGCGCCCGCGATCCGGATCGACCGCTTCTTCTCGGACGAGACCGATCTCGACCCGGAGCGCGCCGAGTCGTTCGCGCGCCTGCGGACGGGCGTCCTGCTCCGCGAGGACGGCAAGCCCAGGTACACCGTGGACGTGCTCGCGGACATCAAGTTGCCGGGCGTGAACCGCTGGCTCGACCGCACGCGGCTCGTCCTGACCGGCGCGTCCGACCCCGAGACGTACCCGGTCGACGGCACCGCGACCTCCACCGCCGCGCAGGAGCGCGGCACCCCGAACCTCGAGCTGCGGTTCGGCGCCTACCGCGGCATCCGCGCGTCCGTGGACCTCGGCGCGGGCGTGCTCGTCCGCCTGCCGGTGGGCGCGTTCGCCCGCGCCCGGTACCGGATGGCCGTGCCGATCGAGGATCGCCTCCTCGGCCGGTTCTCCACCCAAGCGTTCTGGCGGACCGATCTCCACCTCGGCACCCGCGTCACGGCGGGCCTCGAGTGGCCGGCGACCTCCTCCTCGCTCGTCAGCCTGGGCGCGACCGCCCAGGTCGCGCAGCGGAAGACCCGGGGCGTCGAGTACGGGGCCGATCTCGGCTACTCGTACGCGTTCACCCGCCGCAGCGCCATCGCGCTCGGCGCCGATGCGCGCGGCGCCAGCGAGCTGCCGGTCGCCGTGGGGAAGTACCGGCTCTACACCCGGTTCCGGCAGGACGTCATGCGGCACTGGCTCTTCGTGGACGTCGAGCCCGAGATCGGCTGGCCCTGGACGCCGGATCGGGGCCGGTACCGCGCCTACGCCGTCACGTTCCGGCTCGAGGTGCAGTTCGAGGGCGACCGTGCGGTCGACGACACGAGGTAGCGGTCGCCGCACCACGCGTGAACGAGCCAGAGCCCGAGCCCGGAGTCAGCCCTCGCGAAGCACCCGCAGCGCCCGCTCGAAGTCCTCCGGCACCGGCGCCGTGAAGGTCATGCGGCGCCCGGTGCGCGGGTGATCGAACGCGAGCCGCGCCGCGTGGAGCGCCTGGCGCCCGATGACCTCGGCGGCGCGGCGGGCCGGATCCGCGGCAGGCAGGCGGGCCTCCCTGCGCGCGCCGCCGTACACGGGATCCGCGAGCAGCGGGTGGCCGGCCTCCGAGAGGTGCACGCGGATCTGGTGGGTGCGGCCGGTGTGGAGCGTCACCTCCACGAGGCAGGCCCGCGCGCCGAATCGCTCCTGGACGCGCCACTCGGTCACCGCGCGCCGGGGCGCCTCGAGCCGCCCCGTGTACCGCGTCCGGTCGCGCGGGTGGCGGCCGTAGGGCGTGTCCAGGCGCCCCGCCGCGGCGAGCGCGCCGTGGCAGAGGGCCAGATAGACCTTCTCGACGCTCCGGCCCTTCCACTGCGCCTGGAGCGCCTGCAGCGCCGCGTCCGTCCGCGCCACCACGAGGCAGCCCGACGTGTCCTTGTCGAGCCGGTGCACGAGCCCGAGCCTCGCCGGGGCGGCGTCGCCGCGGGCGAGCCGGAAGAGGAGCGCGTTGACCACCGTCGAGTCCGGCGTGCCGCGCGCCGGGTGGACCACCATGCCGGCCGCCTTGTCGAGCACGAGGAGGTCGGCGTCCTCGTGCAGGACGACGAGCGGCAGGTCCTGGGGCGCGACCTCGGTCGGCGGCGGCGGCGGGATCTCGACCGCGATCTCCTCTCCGCCCCGGAGCCGGGCCGAGGCGCGCAGCGCGCGCCCGCCGACGGTGACCTTGCCGTCGTCGACGAGCTGCTGGACGCGGGCGCGGGAGAGCTCGGGCGCGAGGCGCGCCACGGCGACGTCGAGGCGGAGCCCTGCGAGCTCGGCGGGGATCCGGATCGTCAGCGTCCGCAGCATGGTGTCACGCGGGGCGGGGGCCCCGCGCGCACGCGCGGGGGAGGGGCAGAGCCCCTCCACGCCGGGTTCCCCGCAAGCCCCCTTTCCCTCTCGTCTCACGACAACCGGGGCGCAGCGCGGCGGGACCCGGCGCAGCAGGGGTGGGGCCCCAGGAGCTCCGCTCCTGGGGCGGGGGCGCAGCCCCCGTGAGATTGCCCTACCAGATCTTCGACTTCACGTGCCCCTTGGACTTGAGGATCACGTCCACGATGGCGCGGTCGTAGAAGTTGGTCCGGCCGTAGAGATCCGGGGAGACCCTGGAGCGATAGAGCTCGCGCCCCTCCTCCAGCTCCTCCTTGAGGGCCTCGAAGAAGTTGTCCTGCTCGATGCCCCGGACGATCTTCTCCTCGTTGTACAGGGAGACGTCGGAGCAGATGGCCCGGGCGAGACGCATCGCAGCCTCGGGTGCCTCGATGAGCGGCATACGGGACGGATGGTAGAACGGGATCTTCGACCGGTCAATTCGCCGGGTTGAGCGCTTTCGCTATCGGGGCCGCGGGACTGGCGCGGTCGGCGCGGTGGCGGCGGTCACGCGCTCCAGGTACGAGCGGGCCACCTTCTGCCCGTCCAGGCGGAGCTCGCGGGAGATCGAGAGCAGGATGCCGCGTAGGTAGACCGCCGCAGGGAGCAGCTCGAACCGGTCCGCCTCGATGTTCTCGATGTGGTGGCGTGTGACCTTGGTGCGCTCCGAGATCTGCTGGAGCGAGATCCCGCGGGCCTCGCGGATCTGGCGCAGGACCTCGCCCGACCAGGTGGTCCCGTCCGCCGGGGCGGTCGCGACGACGGGCGGCGCGGTGGGGATGGGCGTCGTGATGGGCGCCGGCGTGGCGGCAGGGCGCTCGGCGGGCGGGGGGGCGACCTCCCGGCTGAGCAGGATGGGCGGGCGCTGCCCGACCGGCGGCGCCGTGACGGCCGGAGGCGGCTCGGGCGGCGGCGCGGGAGGTTGCGCGAGCTGGGCCGCGGGGATCACCGGCGGCGCCGGCCGGGTGGCGGGCGGCGGGGGCGGAGCCGGCACGTCCGGCACGTCCTCCCACTCCTCCTCGTCCTCGTCCTCGCCGTGGGCCCCGCCCGGCGGCACCGCCGGACCGAACACCGGCGGGAGCTCCGGCCACACGGCGCGGATCGCGGGGTCGAGCGGCGGCGCGGGGGCCGGCGCCGGCTGCGGTACGGCGGTCTCCGGACCCGTGATGCGCTCGTCGTAGCGGGCGCGCGCGTCCGGGTCGAGCAGCGTGGCCCGGGCCTCCTCGAGGAGCCGGACGAGGAGCTGCTCCTCCTCGGGATCCATGAGGGTGTACGTGGCGAGCGAGCCGGGCGCGTAGAGCGCCTGCGCGCGCTCGACGGCCTCGGCGATCGTCGCGCTGTTGGCGTCGAACGGAACGTCCAGGATCTCGTAGAGGTTCTGCTGCGCGAGCGGCTTCAAGGCGTTGCTCCAGCCCGGGCTGCGATGTCGAGCGCGAGGAGGCCGTCCACGACGGTGGCGAAGGATTTGGCCGCCGGCACGTCCGGCCGCTCGATCAGGAACGGCCGCCGGGCCCGCAGCGTCCGCCACATCTCGTCGTCGTAGTGGATGTACCCGAGGTAATCCATCTCCAGCCCGAAGTACTTCCGCCAGGCGGCCACCACCGCTCGGCCGATCTCGGCGTCCTGGCCCGTCCGCGCCTGGTTCACCACGAGGCGCGGCCGGAACGCGGCGAGCTGGCGCGCGAGGTTCGCGCCCGCGTCCGGATCGCGTCGCGAGACCGTCTCGACGAGCTCGACGGGGCTCCGGAACGACGCGCCGTCCATCACGGTCCGCAGGAGCGGCTCGTAGCCGTAGACCTGCGCCACGTTCCGCATCCGCCGCCAGAACGCGGCCTTGACGAAGCGGTACGCGTTCTCGACCGCCGTCGGCTCCGGCACGAGCACGAGCACGCCGTGGTCGGAGACGAGGAAGAAGTCGAGCACGTTGGTGTGCGTGCCCGCGCCGAGATCGAGGATGGCGAAGTCGGCGTCGAGCTGCTGGACGTGCCGCAGGAACCGCATCTTCTGAGCGTGGCGCGGGTTCGCGGCGTCGAGGTGATCGAGCGCGCCGGACACGAGCGAGAGGTTCTGGATCCCGGTCGGCGTGACGACGTCCTCGATGCGCTGCACCTTGCGCTCGATGAAGTCGGAGAGCGTCCGGCGCGGGACCTCCACGCCGAGCGTCGTGTGCAGGTTCGCGCCGCCGAGATCCGCGTCGACGAGCACGACGCGCTTCCCGCGGCGCGCGAGCTCGATCCCGAGATTGGCGGAGATGAGGCTCTTGCCGATCCCGCCCTTCCCGCCGCCGATGGAGATGATCCTGCGCTGCCGGGCGGTGGAAGCGCCCGGCGCGGGCGTCGCGGAACGCCAGCTCGGATCCGGCGCGGGGTGCACCAGCTTGAGGATCGGACCGTCGGCCATCCGGCTCATCCTAGCCCGAACGGAGGCCTAGTCCAAAAGCTCGGCGTTCCAGTACGCGGCGTCCGCCAGCGACAGGAACGGGCGCCACTCGCGGTAGAAGGCCCGGCGTGTGGCGCTGCGGAACATCGGGGTCCACCG
This sequence comes from Anaeromyxobacter sp., assembly GCA_035627135.1. Lineage (GTDB taxonomy): Bacteria > Myxococcota > Myxococcia > Myxococcales > Anaeromyxobacteraceae > Anaeromyxobacter. Next base: position 9,323 of record DASPMI010000082.1, read on the forward strand.
CGGGCGCACGGGGAGCTTGAGGAGCCGCATCCCGGCCTCCTCCGGCGTTCTCCCACCTTTCCGCAGATTGCACGGGATACAGGAGCAGACGACGTTCTCCCAGTTGGTCGAGCCGCCGCGGGATCGGGGCGTGACGTGGTCGAGGTTGAGCTCGGCCCGGCGAAACCGCTTCCCGCAGTACTGGCAGGTGTTGTCGTCCCGCGCGTAGATGTTGAACCGCGAGAAGCGCACGCGCGTCTTGGGCAGGTGCTCGTACGCGAGGAGCACGATCACGCGGGGGACGCGGATCCGCCGGCCGATCGTGCCCACGCTGTCGTGCTCGGCCGCGGCGAGGGCGCTCCAGCTCTCGAAGTCGAAGAGCTGGAACTGCTCGTCGAGCGCCTTCGCGACCCCCTGATAGAGCAAGGTGAAGGCGCGCCGCACCGAGGTGATGTGGACCGGCTGATAAACCCGGTTGAGTACGAGGACGCCGGTGTCGAGCATCTTGCCGGGGGATCATACGGCCAGACGGAGCCGAACGCACCATCCGCCTGGCGCCCGCCCGCCCGCCTGCCCTCCCCCACGGTCCTCCCCGGGCGAGCCGGGTGCGCCTCATTTCCCGGCGACGCGGAAGACCGCCGGGACGCCGTCCCCTCCCCCTTCGCCGTAGAGGGTCGCGTAGACGGCGTACGAGCGGAGGACGCGCTTCACGTAGCCGCGCGTCTCCTCGAGCGGGATCTGCTCGACGAACTCGTCCAGGGGGACGTCCGGCATCGCGTCCCGCCACCGCTTCACCGCGGCAGGGCCGGCGTTGTACGCGGCGAGCGCCAGGGCGACCTCGCCGTCGTGCCGCTTGACGAGCTCCGCCAGGTAACGGGTGCCGATCCGGATGTTGAGCGCGGGCTGCGCGAGGAGGTCGGCGCGCGTCGGCCGCGCGAGCTTCATCCGGGAGGCCACCTGCTGCGCCGTGGGCAGCATGAGCTGCGTGAGGCCGAGCGCGCCCGCGGGCGAGACGATGCGCGGATCGAGCGCGCTCTCCTCGCGCATGAGCGCCTGGACCAGATCCGCCGGGACGCCCGCCTCCGTCGCGTACCGTTCGACCTCGGTGCGATAGGCCGGCGGATAGGCGATCGCCCAGGCGCGGTGATTCTCCGCGTCCGGCGCGCGCCGGAAGGCCTCGCGGGCGCGGGTCCGGAGGAGCTGGTGCGCCGCCCGCATCTCGCCCACGCGATCGAGGACGTCGCCCACGAGCAGCACCGGGTCGAGCGGCTCGCCCGGACGGAGCCGCGAGAGCGGGACCGCCTGGAGCTCCTCGGCGGCGGCGCGCGGCAGGCCCAGCCGGAAGAGGAGCAGCCCGGCGCGCAGGTGCGGGTCCTCGTGGAACGGGCCCGGGTCGTAGCTCGGGCCGCTCGCGAGCCGCGGCGGGCGCGGCCACGGCACCCCCGCGCCGGTCTCGGCGAGCCGGGCCCGCGCGAGCAGCCCGTAGTAGTCCGTGGGGAAGCGGCCCGCGAGCTCGGCCCACACCGCGCGGGCGCGCTCGACCTCCGCCGCGCCGCGCCCCTGGAGGATCCGGGCCCGCCAGTACGCGGCGCGCGCGACCTCGAACCCCTGGTCCGGCCCCGCGTCCTTCTCGATCTTCTCGAGGAGCGCGACGGCCTCGTCGATCGCCCCGGCGCCGCGCGCGAGCCACGCCTGGAAGAACCGCGCCTCGCCGACCTGATCGCCGGGCACGCGCGCGTTCACGATCGCCGCCAGGGCCTCGCGCGCCTCGTCGGCGCGCCCCTCGCGCGCGAGGAGCTGGGCTGCGTACAGGAGCGCGTCGTCGGCGAGGCCGTGGCCCGGGTACTCCCGCGCGAGCCTCCGGTAGAGCTCGATCGCCCCGGGCCGATCGCCGGACGCGGCCGTGGCGCTCGCGAGGACGTACAGCGCGCGCACGCGGACGTCGGCGTCCCTGCAGCCGTCCACGACCGGCCGGAGGAGCCCGATCGACGCAGCGTAGCTCCGCTCGCGCCGGTGCGCCCGGCCCAGCGCGGCGCGGATCCGGCAGGCGAGCGGTGCGTCGGCCGCGGCGCCCTTCACGGCGGCGGCGAGCGGGTCGAGGAGCGCGATCGCCGCCGGACTCCGGTTGGCCTCGACGAGGTTCTCGGCGCGCTGCAGGACCTCCTCCGGGCCGGGCGGCACGCCGAACGGCATCGCCAGGCTGCGCAGCGCGGAGAGGCACTCCGCGGCCTCCGCCGCGAGCGGGTGCGCCACCCAGCAGGCGAGGAAGTCGCGGCGCGCGGCGGCGAGATCGGGCCCGAGGCGGCCGGACTGGATGCGGCCGGAGAGGAGGAGCGCGGCCGCGCCGGGATCGGGCCGGCCCGTGTCGATCGGCGCCGGGGCGGCGAGCAGCGGCGCGAGCGCGGCGAGGGCCGCGTCGCGGTCGCCGAGGGACGCGGAGAGGCGCGCCCGCTCGATGCGGGCCTCCGCGGCGAGCAGCGAGCCGTCCGGCACGCTCGCCCACGCCTCGAGCGCCCCGGGCTTCCGCCCGGCGCCTGCGAGCGCACCTCCCCGGAGGAACCGGATCCGGTCGGCGACGTCCGGGAGCTTCGCCTCGAGCCCCTCGAGCGCGCGGAGGACCTCGGCGTGCCGGTCCAGGGCGCGCGCGGCGAGGGCCCGGAGGAACGCCGCCTCCGGCTCGGGCCCCCGGGCGAGCTTCGCCACGGCCTCCTCGTACCGGCCGGCGTCGTACGCCGCCTTCCCGGCGGCGGCGGGGCTGCCCGGGGCGAAGGCGGGCGCGAGCTGGGCCTCCCCGACGCGAGCGCGCTCCGGCTGAGGCGCGGCGGCGGACGGGGAGTGCACCGCGGGGACGCCGGCCTCCGGCCTGGACGGGGACTCGGAGGAGGTTGCGGGCGCGAGGAGGACGAGGAGCAGAGCGAGCGCTGCGTGCACGGGTCGCAGGGTGGGGCCTGGGGGCCCGGGCGGTCAAGGGTTACACCCGAGGCTACGAAATGTAGCCCGCGCCCCGACCGGTGTGACCCTCGGGCGCCGGCGCGGGCGCGCTCGGGCTCGGGCTCGGGCTCGGGGGGGGAGTGCCGGCCGGGGGTGCGGGGCGCCGCCTGGTTCAGTGCTCGGCGAGCGGTTCCGGTTTAGGATCGGCGCCGGTGGACATCCGGACCCAGGCGGCGCTCCTCGCCGCGATCGTCACCCTCGCCCTCGCCGTGGCCGCGCTGCTCCGCGAGAACCGGCCGCGGGTGTTCACGCTGTTCGCCCTGTTCTCGGCGGACCTGTTCCTCTTCTCCCTGGCGCTGTTCTTCCTGCGCTGGTCCGAGACGTTCGCGCTCACGTGGTGGGAGCGGCTCGCGGTGGCCTCGGGCGCGCTCGTCCCGGCCGCCGCCCTCGCCTTCTTCCTCGAGTTCCTGGGCGTCGCGCGGCGCCCCGCCCGGCGCGCGCGGAACAGCATGCTCGCAGGCTCGCTCGGCGGCCTGGTCGTCGCCTCGACGCCGCTCGTCCACGTGAAGCTCGCGAAGCTGGCGGTCGCGGGCTACGTCGTCTTCGGCCTCGCGGGCGTGCTCTCGGTCCTCTGGACCAAGATGCGCGGCTCGCCCACGCGCGTCGAGCGCGCGCGGCTCAAGTACCTCTTCGTGGGCGCGGTGGTGGCCGTCGGGCTCTCGGTCCTCGACATGCTCGCGCGGTTCGGGGTGCTCTACCCGCTCGAGGGGCTGGGCTCGATCACCCTCACCATCTTCATGTTCTTCCTGTCGCAGACGCTGCTGCGGCACCGGCTGCTCGACCTCCACGAGTTCCTCGGGAAGATCGTGGTGGTCACGGCGCTCGGCCTCGTGCTCGTCGCGATCTACGGCGGCCTCGTCTCCTGGGTCGGCGACCGGCCGGAGCTCTTCTACTTCAACACCGTCGTGGCCTCGTTCGTGATCCTCTCGCTCTTCGAGCCGCTCCGCGAGCGGGTCGAGGAGTGGGTGGTCGCGACCCTCTTCCACGAACGGTACGAGCTGGTCCGGAGGCTCGAGGCGCTCCGCGAGCGGATGGGGAACGTGATCGAGCCCGGCGGCCTCGCGCAGACCGCGCTGGACGGACTCGTGGACACGCGGCGCGTGACGCACGCGTCGCTCTGGCTGCTCGCCGAGGACCGCCCCGGGTACCGGCTCCTCGCGTGGCGCGGGCCGCCCCCGGTCCCGTTCCTCGAGCCCAGCGCCGTGCGCGCCCTGCTGTCCGCGTCCGCCTCGGGCCAGAAGGCGATCCTGCTCGAGAACCTCGACCGCCGCGTGGCGGAGCTCCGGGCGCTGCTCCCGCCCGGCCCCGGCGGCGACGAGGCGCGGGCCGGCCGCGGCGTCCCGGCCGCCGTCGCCGAGGAGCTGAAGCGGCTCAGCGACGCGCGCGAGGTGATGACCTCGATGCGCGCCGGGATCGCGATGCCGCTCCTCGCCGCCGACCGCGTCGTGGGCTTCCTCGCCTGCTGGGACGAGCGGGTGCCGGAGGCGTTCGCCTCGGACGAGATCGCGGCGCTGCTCGGCGTCGCGGACCGGTGCGCGCTGGTGATCGAGAACTCGAAGCTGTACCAGCAGATGAAGGAGAAGGACCGCCTCGCGACCCTGGGCGAGATGTCGGCGGGCCTGGCCCACGAGATCCGCAACCCGCTCGCGGCGATCAAGGGCGCGATCCAGTACCTCGACCCCCGCAAGCTCCCCAACGACGACCGCGAGTTCCTCGAGATCATCGTGGACGAGGTGAACCGGCTCAACACGGTCGTCACCCAGTTCCTCGACTACTCGCGGCCGCTCCGGTCGACGCTCGCGCCGACCGACGTGAACGACGTCCTGACCCGCACCTTCAAGCTGCTCCAGCCCGAGGTCCCCGGGCACGTCGCCGTCTCGCTCGAGCTCGCCGACTGGGTCCCGCGCGTCTCCGCCGACGCCGAGCAGCTCAAGCAGGTCTTCCTGAACCTCGCCCTGAACGCGTTCCAGGCCATGCCCCGCGGCGGCCGGCTCACCGTCTCGACGTACACGGCGCGGGACGAGGTCTCGTTCTGGCGCGAGGGCGGGCGCCGCAGCGACGTCGTCGAGATCCGGTTCCAGGACACCGGCCCGGGCATCCCCGAGGACGCCCGCGAGTCGATCTTCGTCCCCTTCTACACGACGAAGGAGAAGGGCACCGGCCTCGGGCTCGCCATCTGCCAGCGCATCGTGAAGGCGCACCAGGGCTCGATCGTCGTCCGCTCCGCGCCGGGCGAGGGGGCGGAGTTCCTCATCTCGCTCCCCGCGCTCCGCGAGGAGCGCCCCTCCCAGCCCGCCCCGCCGCTCGACGCGGAGGAGCGGGCGCGCGCCCGCGAGCGGCGCCGCGCCCAGGCCGAGCTGCGGCTCCGGAAGCGCCGGCGGCGGAGGGCGTGATGCAGCTACTGCATCAGTGTGCTACACGGGGTGGAGGCCCCGCGCGAACGCGCGGGGGAGGGGCGCAGCCCCTCCTCGCCGGGTGCCACGCAAGCCCCCTTTCCACGATCCGTCCAAGTCGGGGGCGCGGCGCGGCGGGACCCGGCGCAGCAGGGGTGGGGCCCCAGTGGCCCCGCCACTGGGGCGGGGGCGCAGCCCCCGTGTGACCATGGCTCACGTCCTGATCGTCGACGACGAGATGAACATCCGGAAAGTCCTCGCCGCCATGCTGAAGCGCGAGGGCTACGAGGCGACCATGGCGGCGGACGGCGAGCAGGCGCTGGCCGTGCTGTCCCGGACGCCGGTCGACGTGGTGGTCACGGACCTCGTCATGCCGAAGCTCGGCGGCATGGAGCTCCTGAAGCGGGTCTCGACGGAGTTCCCGGACGTGCCGGTGATCGTCATCACGGCCCACGGCTCCGTCGACAGCGCGGTGGCCGCCCTCAAGGCGGGCGCCTTCGACTACATCACGAAGCCGTTCGAGCAGGAGGAGCTGAAGAAGGTCATCGCCAAGGCGGCCCGGGCCCACGACCTCGAGCGGCAGAACGTGCACGGGGTCGCGGGCGAGGGCGATCGCCCGCCGCTCGTGGGCGAGTCGCCCTCGATGAAGGCCGTCCACGAGATGGTGGCCCGGGTGGCGGACTCGCCCTCGACCGTGCTCATCACCGGCGAGAGCGGCACCGGAAAGGAGCTCATCGCCAAGGCGCTGCACCGCGGCTCCTCGCGGCGCGACAAGCCGCTCATCAAGGTGAACTGCGCGGCCATCCCGAAGGACCTGGTGGAGAGCGAGCTGTTCGGGTACGAGCGCGGCGCGTTCACCGGCGCGGTCGGCTCGAAGCCCGGGCGGTTCGAGCTCGCCGACGGGGGCACGCTCTTCCTCGACGAGATCGGCGAGGTGCCCGTCGAGATGCAGGTGAAGCTCCTCCGGGCGCTGCAGGAGTCGGAGTTCGAGCGCGTGGGCGGCATCAAGACGCTGCGGGTGGACGTCCGGCTCGTCGCGGCGACCAACCGGGACCTCAAGCAGCTCATCGCGGACGGCCGCTTCCGCGAGGATCTCTACTACCGCCTGGCGGTGGTCCCGATCGCCCTCCCCCCGCTCCGCGATCGGCGCGAGGACATCCCGCTGCTCGTGTCGCACTTCATCGAGAAGTACAACCTTCGCCTCGGCAAGCGCGTCGAGGGGATCGAGCCGGAGGCGCTCGAGCTGCTCATGGGCTACACCTGGCCCGGCAACATCCGCGAGCTCGAGAACCTGATGGAGCGGTCGGTGCTGTTCGCCGACGGGAGCACGATCCAGGCGAGCGCGCTCCCCGACGCCCTCCGCGAGCGCGGCCCGCACCCGGCGGCGCCGGTCGCCGGGATCGGCCACCTCGGCGCGATCGCGGCGCCGAGCGGCGCGTCGATGAAGGAGATCGTCCGCCAGGCGCAGGCCGAGCTCGAGCGCGGGCTCATCGCGCGCGCGCTCGAGGAGACCGGCGGGAACGTCACGCGCGCCGCGAAGCGGCTCCAGATCAGCCGCAAGTCGCTCCAGGTGAAGATGAAGGAGCTTGGACTCAGAGGCGCCGTCGACGACGAGTGAGCAGCTCCGTCTCCGCCGACCGTACCCGTCCCCGTTCCCGCCCCCGCCAACGCACCCGCTCCCGGTCGCGCACCCGGCCTTTCAGCCGTCCCTGAGCTTCCGGATCACGTCGTAGACGTCCCCCCGCTTCAATCCCCTCGCCTTCGCGACCTCCCGCGCGAGGCCCGACGGCGCCTCCCCCGCCCCGATCCGCCGCCGCAGCTCGTCCTCGAGCGGCTCGAGCGACGGCGGCTCCGCCACCGCCACCTCCCCCGGCCCGGGCGGCCCGACCACGATCGTCACCTCGCCCTTCACCTCGCCGCGGGCCTCGAGCGTCGCCGCGAGGTCCGCGAGCGGGCCGCGCAGGAGCTCCTCGTGCAGCTTGGTGAGCTCGCGCGCGACCAGCGCCGGGCGCGCGCCGAGCGCGGCTGCGAGATCCTGCAGCGTCTCCGCCGTCCTGTTCCCGGCCTCGTAGAGGACCGCGGTGACGCCCGCCCGGCCGAGCGCCGCGAGCGCCTCGGCGCGGCCGCCGCCCTTGCGCGGCAGGAAGCCGGCGAAGAAGAACCGATCGGCCGCGAACCCGGAGGCGGCCAGCGCCGCGAGCGCAGCGCTCGGCCCCGGGATCGGCACCACCCGGATGCCCTCGTCCCACGCCGCCGCGACCAGCGCCGCGCCCGGGTCCGAGACGCCGGGCGTCCCGGCGTCGGTGCACAGCGCCACGTCCTCGCCCGCGCGGAGCCGCGCGAGCACGCCCTCGACCCGGCCCCGCTCGTCGAAGGCGGGCAGCGAGAGGAGGAGCGGGGCCGGCGCGCCGAGGTGCGCGTAGAGCTTCTGGGTGCGCCGCGTGTCCTCGGCGGCGACGGCGCGCACCGACCGGAGCACCTCGGCGGCCCGCGGCGAGAGATCGCCCAGGTTGCCGATCGGCGTCGCGATCACGTAGAGGGTGGCGGCCGTGCTCACCAGTGCCCCGGGCTCCCGTCGGCGTCGAACGCGTCGCGGAAGAGCACGATCCGTGGCTCGCCGTCGCCGAACGTGACGGCGACCACGTCGAACCGGAACCGCTGGGCGAGCCCGCCGTTCTGGCGCGCCCAGTCCGTGGCCGCGGCCGCGACCCGCCGCGCCTTCCGCCGCCCCACCGTCTCCTCCGGGCCGCCCTGCGCCTCGCCGGTGCGGCTGCGGACCTCGACGAAGTGGACCTCCTGGCCGGCCCGGAGGATGAGATCGACCTCGCCCTCCGGGCAGCGGTGGTTGCGACCGACGAGCTCCCAGCCCATGCCGGCGAGGTGCCCCGCCGCGAGGTCCTCGGCCTCGCGCCCGCGCCTGTTGCGCTCGTTCGGATCCTCCTGGAGGCTCATCCCCGTCATCCCGTGCTCGAGCCCGCCCGCGCCGATCTTCTCACGCGTGGTGATCGGCCGCTTCCTTGAACGCCGCGTCCGTGGTCGCGTGCAGCAGCTGCCCGCCCCGGGCGAGCTGCTTGAGCACGCGGGCCGCGAACCGCCGGGCACCGTCCGACAGCCCGCCGAACGCATCCTCCACGACCGCGACGCCCTTCGTGGTCTGGAGCGCGTGCTCCAGGAGCGCGAGCTTCAGGGCGAGGTAGACCAGGTCGCGGTCGGCGGGCGGGAGCGTCAGCGCCGGCGTCGGTCGGCCGCCGGAGACGGCGTGGACGCCGGCGCGGTCGTCCACCTGGATCGCGCTGAGCCGCTGGAACGAGAGCCCGGACAGCGCCTGCGACGCCTTGGCCGTGAGCTGCCGGCCGATGCCCGACGGCGTCGAGCCGAGCTCGGCGGCGGCCCGCTCGAGCAGGCCGCGCAGCGGCTCGCCGGTGGCGCGCGGCGGCTCCGGCCGCGCCGGGGCGCGGACCGCCGGGGCGGGCGCCGCCGCCTCCGCCTCGAGCCGCTGGATCTCCATCTCGATGGAGCGCGCGTCGCGCATGAAGCCGCCCATGAGGCTCGTCAGCTTCGCGTCGAGCGCGGTCCGCTCCTGCTCGAGCCGCGCCTTCTCCGCGCGCGCCCCCGCCGCCTCCGGCGTGGCCTCCCACTCCTCCACGCGCCGCCGCCACTCGGCCACGACGGCGTCCGCGTCCGCGAGCCGCCCCAGCGCCTCCCGGAGCTCCGCGAGCTTCTGGACCCCGGCGGCCTTCATCGCCGCCTGCACCTCGGCCGCGTCGCGGGCGTACTGAACCTCCACCTTCTTCTCCCAGTCGTCCACGATGCGCCGGCGGCGGGAGCGCCGCTCCCAGTCCTCGAGCGAGCCCACCCACCGGAACGCCACCCAGCCGCCCCACCCCGGCGCGATCCCCGCGAGCACGGCCAGGAAGCTCCGGAGTGTCCGCGCCCACGACTCGCCCTGCGACGGCAGCAGCAGCGCCGCGATCACGAGGGCCAGCGCGCCGCCGACGCTCGCCCAGAACGTCGGGTCGTGCCAGAACGGCCTCGGGGGGCCCGCTGCCTCGGCCTCGTCCATCGCGGCCCGCTCCGCGGCCACGCGCGCGAGGGCCTCGTCGCGCCGGGCGGTCGCCTTCTCGAACGAGGCGAGCCGCGCGTTCACGTCGCCCAGGGAGGCGGCGACCGTGGCGAGCGGCTCGAGCTCGGCGCGCGCGGCCTCGGCCTTGGCGAGCCCCTCGCGCGCCTGGGCGCCGCCCTTCAGGAGCTCGTCGACCTTGAAGGCGCGGTGCTGGTTTTCGTCGGCCTGCGCCTGGATCTTGTCGGCGATCTTCGCCTTCGAGAGCTCGGCGCGGAGCTGGGCGATCTTCTTCGCCGCCTGCTCGGCGGTGAGCCCGGCCCGGGCCGGCGCGAGGGACGGGGCGGATCCCCCGACGCCGCCCGACTGGCGCGACGGGAGCTCGGCCGCGGAGAGCGCGAGCAGCACGCCGAGGCGGGGGGCGGGCGGGACGCCGGCGGTCTGCTGCAGGAACGCGGCGATCTCCCGGAGGTCGCTCGCGACGAGCGCGAACGATCGCTTCTCCGCCTCGAAGCGGTGGAGCTGCGCCGCGCCCTGGAAGTCGCGCACGAGCCGGTAGGTGATCTTGTCGTTGCCGACCAGCGTGAGCCCGGCGCGGAGCGAACCGCCCGAGGCCGTGCCCGAAGGGCGCGGCAGCGCGTCGGCGTCGCGCGGGTCGGGATAGAAGAGGGCCTCGAGCAGCCTGCGGAGCGCGGCCCCGTCAGCGGCGACCACGTTGTAGCCCGGGCGGAGCGTGGCGCGGCCTCCGGCCGGCGCCACGCCACGGATGCCCTGGGCTGCGAACTCGAGCAGGATCACGCCTGGAGCGGGATGTTACCGCCCCGGACCGCACGAGGGGAACCGATATCCCGGTCCCGCCGTGAAGGTCAGGCCTGCGGCGCCGGCGCTGCGGCGGCCCCGGAACCACCCTCCTCCTGGTGGAGGCGGGCGGCCTTGCCCTGCAGCTCGCGGAGGTAGTAGAGCCGCGACCGGCGCACCTGGCCGTGGCTCACGACCTCGATGTGATCGATGCGCGGGCTGTGGACCGGGAACATGCGCTCCACACCCACCCCGTAGCTCACCTTGCGAACGGTGAACATCGAGGAGCCGGGCTGTCCCTTCCGGTACGCGATCACCACACCCTCGAAGACCTGGATGCGCTCCTTGTCGCCCTCGCGGATCTTCGTGTGGACCCGGACGGTGTCGCCCGACCGCATGGCCGGGATGTCGTTCCGGGAGTACTTCGCCTCGATGTCGGCAATCGCCTTGCGCAGCATGACTGGCTCCTTTTACAGCTCGTCGTCCCCGGCGTCGAGGAGCCGGAGATCGGATTCCGTGAGCCGGAGCCTCTCGAAGAGGTCCGGCCTTCGCGCCCGCGTCGCCCGCAGCGACTCCCGCCGCCGCCAGCGCTCGATGCGCTTGTGATCGCCGGAGAGGAGGATCTCCGGGACCTTCATCCCGCGGTACTCGGGGGGACGCGTGTAGTGGGGGTGCTCGAGCAGGGGCTCCCCCTCGCTCGAGAAGCTCTCGGCGCCTGCCGAGGCCAGGTTGCCGAGCACGCCCGGCACCATCCGCGCGGCGGCGTCGACGACGCAGAGCGCCGCCAGCTCACCGCCCGTGAGCACGAAGTCCCCGAGGGAGACCTCCATGTCGATCGCCGCGCGCACCCGCTCGTCCACTCCTTCGTACCTGCCGCACACCAGGATGAGCCTTCCGTGTTCGGCGAACCGCCGCGCCAGGGCCTGACCCAGCCGCTGGCCGCCCGGCCCGAGCAGCACCGCCCAGGCACCCGGCAGCCGCGCCCGCGAGGCCTCGATCGCCTCGGTGAGCGGCTCCGGCTTCATCACCATCCCGGCGCCCCCGCCGTAGGGAGCGTCGTCGGCGACCCGGTGCCTGCCGGCGGCGTGGTCGCGGATGTCGGTCACCCGCACCTCGAGGAGCCCGCTCTCCCGCGCCTTCCCGAGGATGCTCTCCCCGAGGTACCCGGTGCACGTGCCCGGGAACAGCGTCAGGATGTCGACCTCGAGCCTGGCCGCCACGGAAATCCCTTCCGGCTTCCTCCTTCTCTCCGTCACGGATCCAGGAGGCCCTCGGGCGGATCGACCACGATCCGCCCCGCCGCCCGATCCACCTCCACGTACGGCGCGAGCGGCACCAGCCGCTCGCCCGCGGGCCCCACGACCACGAGCACGTCCACCGCGCCCGTCTCGTAGAGCCCCGTCACCTTGCCGATCTCCGCGCCGGTCACGGTCACGACCGGCAGGCCCTCCAGATCGGCCCAGTAGAACTTCCCTTCGCCCGCATCCCCGAGGTCCTCGCGGAGCGCCCAGACGGCCGCGCCCACCCAGCCCTCGGCGGCGGTCCGGTCCGAGATCCCCTCGACCGCGACCACCCACAGCTTTCCTTGCGGCCGCGCCGCCACCACGCGGCGGAGCTCCGGCTCCTGCCCTTCGCTCGCCAGCCCGACCCGTTGCAGCGAGCCGAGCGACCCCTCCGACCCCGCCACCCCCAACCGGCCCTCGAGGCCGACGGCCCGGACGACCTTGCCGATCCGGACCAGCCCCACGGCTAGTCGAGGATGTCGAGCACCACCCGCCGCCCTTCGCGGCGGGCGGCGAGGTCGAGCAGCGTCCGGAGCGCCTTGGCGGTCTTGCCGCCACGCCCGATGACGCGGCCCAGGTCGTCCTCCGCGACCGAGAGCTCGAGCACGGTCGAGCGGTCCCGCTCGATCGCGTCGACCTTCACGGCCTCCCGGTCCTCCACGAGCTCCCGGGCCAGCCAGAGGACGAGGTCACGCACGGCGCGCTCCCTAGGCCTTCGCCTTGGGCGCGGCCGCCGCGGCCGGTTGGGCCTTCGCGGCCCGCTTCAGGATCATCGCCACCGTCGGGCTCGGGCGCGCGCCGACCTTGAGCCAGTGCGCGACCCGCTCCGCCTTGAGCTCGATGCGCTCGGGCTTCTGCGTCGGGTCGTAGACGCCCACGTCCTCGAGGTACCGGCCGTCGCGCGGCTTGCGCGAGTCGGTCGCCACCACGTGGTAAAAGGGCGCCTTGTGCGTGCCGGCGCGCGAGAGCCGAAGAACCACTGCCATGTGTTCGCCTCCTGGCGGTCCGGCTACCCGGCCGCGGCCTTCTTGGACTTCTTCTCGGAGTTGGCCGCCTCGGCCTTCTCGGTCTTCTTGGCCTTCTTGCCCTTCGCCGGGGTCTCCTCGGGGGCGGCGGCCTGCGTCCGCTCCACGAGCTCGATGACCGCCATCTCGGCGTTGTCGCCGGCCCGGCGCCCCACCCGCACGATCCGGGTGTAGCCGCCGGCGCGCTCGGCGAACCGCGGACCGAGGGTCGCGAAGAGCTTGTTCAGCACCTCCACGTCCCGGATCTCGACGTTCGCCTGGCGGCGCGCGTGCGGCGAGGCCTTCTTCGCGAGCGTGATGAGCTTCTCGGAGAAGCGCTTCAGCTCCTTGGCCTTGGGCGTGGTGGTGACGATCCGCTCGTGGCGGAAGAGGCTCGTCGCCATGTTCTTCAGCATGGCCGTGCGGTGCTCGGTGGTGCGATCGAGCCGGCGGCCGACGATGCGGTGCTTCATCTCGTTCTCCTCGATCCGAACGCGCGGGCCAGGCGTCAGGCCTTGGGCGCGCCCTGGGGCTGCGACTTGGGCGGCCAGTTCTCGAGCTTCATGCCGAGGGAGAGGCCCATCTCGGCCAGGATCTCCTTGATCTCCTTCAGCGACTTCCGGCCGAAGTTCTTCGTCTTGAGCATCTCGGCCTCGGTCTTGAGGACGAGATCGCCGATGGTCTTGATGTTCGCGTTCTGGAGGCAGTTGGCGCTGCGGACCGAGAGCTCCAGCTCGTCCACGGAGCGGAAGAGGTTCTCGTTCAGCTTCTGCTCCTCGACCGGCTTCACCTCCTCGGCGGGCTCCTCGGCCTCGTCGAAGTTGATGAAGATGGCGAGCTGCTCGCGGACGATCTTGGCGGCGTACGCCACGGCGTCGTTCGGGCCCACCGAGCCGTCCGTCCAGACCTCGAGCGAGAGCCGGTCGTAGTCGGTCTGCTGGCCGACGCGGGCGTTGGTGACCTGGTAGTTCACCTTCCGGATCGGGCTGAAGAGCGCGTCGATCGGGATGGTGCCGATGGGCGAGCCGGGCACCTTGTTCTTCTCCGCCGGGACGTAGCCGCGGCCGCGGCGGGCGGTGAGCTCCATCCGGACCCGGCCGCCCTCGCTGATGGTGAAGAGGTGGTGGCCGGGGTTCAGGATCTCGACCTGGCCGTCCGACTGGATGTCGCCGGCCTTGATCTCGCGGGGGCCGTCCGCCTCGATCCGGAGGGTCTTCACCTCGTTCGTGTGGATCTGGAGGAGGACTTCCTTGAGGTTGAGGATGATGTCGGTGACGTCCTCGGCGACCTCGGGGATCGTCATGAACTCGTGCTCCACCCCCTCG
>DASPMI010000083.1:0-18745 GCA_035627135.1 Anaeromyxobacter sp.
CCGCATCTTCCGCCAGATCGAGTAGATGTGCTTCACGCGGCCCGACACGTCGCCGTGGAGCCCGTTCTCGGCCAGCTTCCCCTTCAGGATCTGCACGACCTCGGCGACGAACCGCTCCTTCTCCTTCGCCTCGGTCGCGACCTTGCCGGCGAGCTCGGAGTACTCGCCCGGCTTGAGGTACTTGAACGACAGCTCCTCGAGCTCGTTCTTGATCCACTGGATCCCGAGCCGGTTCGCGAGCGGGGCGTAGATGTCCAGCGTCTCCCGGGCGATCCGCTCCTGCGACTCCGGCTTCATCGCCTCGAGCGTCCGCATGTTGTGCGTGCGATCGGCGAGCTTGACGAGCAGGACGCGGATGTCCTTCGCCATCGCCACGACCATCTTGCGGAAGTTCTCCGCCTGCTTCTCCTCCTGGGTGTTGGCGGCGCTGAACTGCGAGAGCTTCGTGACCCCGTCCACGAGCTGGGCGATCTCGGGCCCGAACAGCTCGGTGATCTCCTCGGCGGTGGCGAGCGTGTCCTCGATCGTGTCGTGGAGCAGGCCCGTGACCACGGAGGCCTCGTCGAGCTTCAGCTCCGCGAGCAGACCCGCGACCTCGAGCGGGTGGATGAGGTACGGTTCGCCGCTCTTGCGCAGCTGTCCCTGGTGGACCTTCGCGCTGTAGACGTAGGCCTTCTTGATCAGGTCGAGATCGGGGTCCGGGTGGTAGGAGGTGACCCGATCCAGGATGTCGTTGAGCCGCAGCAAGGTGTGTCGGATAGCCTAACGGGGTGGCTTCACGGCCGGCAAGCAGCGCTCCTGCCGCGCCGGCCTTTCCCTCCGTGGTAACGCAACGCGGCGGGGCATGCCAGCAGGCGAACCCGCGCAGGCAGGTATCCTTCGTTGTGGGGAAGGTGCCGCGTGGGCCCGGCCCCTGCCCCCAGCCCGGGGATCGGGCAGTTGAGAGAGGGCAGAGCCGGCGGTACTGTCGCCGACGATGGAGGGGTCGCCGTGAAGTGCACGAAGTGTGGGGCGCAGCTCGAGTTCACCCAGAGCGCCTGCCCCAGGTGCGGGGCGGAGGTGGAGCTCGGACGCCTCACCGGCATCCTCGGCGTGGTCTGCCGGAAGTGCGACGTCTACAACGAGCCGGGCACGAAGACGTGCGTCGGGTGCGGCAGCCCTCTCGGCGATCCGGATCGCCCGACCCCCATGCCCGTCGCCCGGCCCGCCGCACCCACGGCCGCGCCGGCCCGCCCGCCGGCTCCCTCCGCCGGCACCGGCACGCCGCCCGCCGGCCAGCCCATCGTCCGGTCGTTCCAGCGCGGCGGCGGCGCCCGCGTCGTGGTCCCCGCCGCGTCGCGCGAGGCGGCGAACCCGCTCGTCACCCGGTGCCCGCGCTGCGGCGCCGAGGCATCGGCCGGCACCTTCTGCGCGCGGTGCGGACAGGCGCTCGGCTCCCGCGGAACCCAGGTCATGGCGCCGGTCGGCGCCATGCCCGAGTCGGTCCCCACGACCTACGCGAAGCTCGCCCCCGGCCGCGCCCGGCTCGTGCTCGAGCGCGGCGCGGGCAAGGAGGGCACGGTCTACAGGCTCGACGCCGCCTCGACCGCGGTCGGCCGGGCCAGGGGCCCGATCGGCTTCCCGGACGATCCCGCGCTCGCGCCCCACCACGCCACGTTCGTCTTCCGCGACGGCTCGCTCCACGTGAAGGACGAGGGCGCGCCCGGCGGCATCCACCTCCGGCTGCGCGGCCTCTCGATCCCGCTCCGCCCCGGGGATCACCTCATCGTCGGCGACCGGCTGCTCCGGTTCGCGGGCCCCCTCGCCCCGCCCGCGGCTCCGCCGCCCGACGGCACCCGCCGCCTGGGAACGCCGCGGCCCACCGGCGTCGCGGTCGTGCTGGAGGAGCTGCTCGAGGGCGGCGTCGTCGGGCGGGTGTTCGTCCGGCCGGGGCCGTCGGTCACCATCGGCCGCGTCAACTGCGCGGTGAACCTCGGCGACGATCCGTACCTCTCCCAGGCGCACGCCGAGATCCTCGTGGACGCGAGCGGCCAGGCGCGCCTGCGCGATCTCGGCTCCTCGAACGGGACGTTCGCGCGCATCCCCCCGCGCAGCGAGCGCGAGCTGCGCGACGCCGACGTGGTCCGCATGGGCCGCGAGGTGCTGCGGGTGCAGGTCGCGGAGTGAGCGCGCAGCGCTCCCCGTGAACGCTCCCGAGCCCGAGCCCGGGCCACCTGTGCTCCGTCACGGGGCCGGATTCGCGGGTCCCCGCGGCTCCGCCGCGAAGTTCCGCTGGTCCGGGCTCCACTTGACGAGGAGCGCGATCGCGCCGCCGCCGAGCAGCGCGAGCACCATCGCCGCGACGAACACCCAGAACGGCCAGCGCGTGCGGCGCCGGGGGTCGGCGGGTCGCTCCCGGGGGTCGACCGAGGTCATGCCGGGAGCATAACCGCCGGGGCGCCCCGCGTCCCACGACCCGGGGAGACGCGTTGACCGGCCGGACCCCGCGTGGCGAAATGAGACCGATGGCGAAGCCCGTCAGGTGCGAGCTGTGCGGCCGCGAGAACGACCCGAGCCTCAGCTCGTGCCTCGACTGCGGCCGCCCGCTGGCCCGCGGCACGCTCCGGACCGCCGCGCCGTCGAGCTGCCCGCGCTGCGCGGCGCCGGTGCTCCCCGGCTACCGCTTCTGCGGTCAGTGCGGCGCGGAGATCGCGGCGACCCCGGCGCCCGATCCGGCGCGTCCCCCCGGCGCGCCCGCCCCGCGCGGCCTGCGGCTCAGCGTCCTCCGGACCGACGGCGCCGCGGGGCCCTCGTACCCGCTGCAGGCGCCCACGTGCGTGTGCGGGCGGACGGAGGGCGACGTCCGGCTCGCGGACGACGCGACCGTCTCCCCGCGGCACGCCTCCATCTCCGTCGCCGGTGAGCGGGTCACGGTCGAGGACCTGGGCAGCCTGAACGGCACGTACGTCCGCATCAAGGGATCGCAGCCGCTCGCCGCGGGCGAGGAGTTCCGGCTGGGCCGGCAGCTCCTGCGCGTCGAGCCGGTGCCGCGCCCGGTGACCGGTCCCGCGGGCGAGGGCGAGGCGCGCGCCTGGGGCCCTCCGGATCCAGGCTACCGGCTCCGGCTCGCGCAGCTCCTCGAGGGCGGCGGCATCGGCGAGATCCACCCGCTCCGCGAGGGCGAGAACGTCATCGGCCGCGAGGCGGGCGACGTGGTCTTCCCGGCGGACCGCTACATGTCCGCGCGTCACGCGCGGATCGAGCTCCGGGGGGACGCCCTGACGCTCACGGATCTGGGGAGCTCGAACGGGACGTTCCGCCGGATCGCGGGGCCGACGCAGCTCGCGCCCGGCGATCAGCTCCTCATCGGGGCGCAGCTCCTGAAGCTCGAGCAGTGAGCTCGCCCTTCGACTCTGCGGCCTACCTGGACCGTTCGTCCTGAGCGTCGCGCCGCTCGCCGCCCGGCCGCTCCGCCCAGGGCGAGCGGACGGTCGCGAGGCGCGGAGTCGAAGGACGAACGGCGACTCGGCTGCTACCCGAAGCTCTTCTCCTTCTGCTCCTGCTCTTCCTTGCAGCGGATGCAGAGGGTGGTGACCGGGCGCGCCTCGAGGCGCTTCAGCGAGATCTCCTCCTCGCACTTCTCGCAGATGCCGAAGGACCCGTTCTCGATGCGGACGAGGGCCTTGTCGATCTTGGCGAGGAGGAACTTCTCCCGGTCGCGGAGGCGGAAGATCATGGACTGCGTGTACTCGCTGGAGGCGAGGTCGATCTCGTCCGGGAGGTCGTCGGTGTCGAAGCTGGCCTCCTCGGTCAGGGTCTTCTTCGCCTGAACGAGGATCTGCCGCTTCTGCTCTTCCAGGATGGTCTTGAACCGCTTGAGATCCTTCTTGTTCAAGGGTCTCCTCGCCTCTCACCCCTGCATGGGGGCGAAAAAGAAGGCGGTGAACCTAAACGGCGGGGAGGGACAAGTCAAGGTGTCGCAGGCGCTGCGGTGGGCGCCTGTACGAGGGCGCGAGCCTCGGTCCTCGTCCGTCGGTCGCGGCAGGTTTCCTTGCCTATCTCCTGCGCCGGAACGATCCTCGCCTCATGCCGGAAGGCAAGTTCGACAAGGAGTTCCTCCGCGTCGCCCTCGCGCTCATGTCGCGCTCCGACGTGGACCGCCTCCTGTACGTGTCCGATCACCCGCTCACCCCCACGGAGCTCCGCGGGCGCCCCGCGAAGCGGAAGCTGGTCTACGCCGTGACGGACGAGGGGCACGCCAACCAGCTCAAGGCGAAGAAGTACACGACCGTGATCATCCCGCCCTACGACTACACGCGGGTCGAGAAGATCAAGGTGGCGGTCGTCGCCGCCCAGTCCTCCGGCCTGCTCAAGGACGGGGACACCGTGCTGGCGCTCGCCGGCCCGGGCGACGACAAGGTGATGGACACGCTCGTCAAGGTGGAGATCGGCTCCGAGGACCCGGAGGAGAAGCTCCGCGTGGACACGCTCGGGCTCCCGCCCGAGTTCTCGTCGCAGGTGGTCGAGAGCCTCATCCACACGTGCATGGAGATCGGCGCCGAGGGGTACGAGGGTCACGCGGTCGGAACGATCATCGTCATCGGCGACTCCACCGCCGTGATGGAGAAGAGCCGCCAGCTCATCCTCAACCCCTTCCAGGGGATCAGCGAGGCCGAGCGCAACGCGCTCGATCCGCCGATCCGCGAGGCCGTGAAGACGTTCTCGGCGCTCGACGGCGCGTTCATCATCCGCGAGGACGGCGTCGTGCTCGCCGCGGGGCGCTACCTCCTCTCCAGCTCGCGCGAGGTCAAGCTGCCGATGGGCCTCGGCGCACGACACAGCGCGGCGGCGTCGATCAGCGCCGAGTCGAAGGCGATCGCGGTCACCGTCTCGCAGACGACCGGCGCCGTGCGCGTGTTCAAGGAGGGCGAGATCGTCCTCGAGCTCCGCCAGAGGATGCGGCGGGTCTGAGCGGGCCGTAGTAGGAATCATCCACATGACGACCGAACGGATCTGGCCCCACCCGGAGGTGGCCGCGGATCTCTCCGCGCTCCGCCGCGCCGCCCCCCTCACCCACTGCATCACCAACCTCGTCGCCGACAACTTCACCGCGAACGCGCTCCTCGCGGTCGGCGCCTCGCCCGCGATGGTGGTCGCGCCCGAGGAGGCGCCCGGCTTCGCCGCGATCGCGCACGCGCTGCTCGTGAACGTCGGCACCATCACGCAGCCCGACGCCCAGGCGATGCGCCTCGCGGCCGCCGCCGCCCGGCAGGCCGGGAAGCCGTGGGTGCTCGATCCGGTCGGCGCGGGCGCCCTGCCCTGGCGGACCGCGGTCGTCGCCGAGCTGCTCCAGCACGGGCCCGCGATCGTGCGCGGGAACGCCTCCGAGATCCTCGCCGTCGCCGGCGCCGCCGGCGGCGGCAAGGGCGTCGACTCGACGGCCGGCTCCGGCGACGCCCTGCCGCTCGCGAAGGCGCTCGCGGCGCGGCTCCGGACCGTGGTCGCCGTGAGCGGCGCGACGGACTACGTGACCGACGGCGCGCGGGTCTTCGCGATCCCGGGCGGGAACGCCCTCGTGACCCGCGTGACCGCCACCGGCTGCGCGCTGGGCGCGATCATGGCCGCGCTCGCGGGGGCGCTCGGCGATCCGCTCCGCGCCGCGGTGGCGGCGTCGGTGCTCTACAAGGAGGCCGCCGCCCGCGCCGGCAAGGTCGCCCGCGGCCCGGGCTCGTTCGCGGCCGCGTTCCTGGACGAGCTGTCGCGCGTGGGCGCGGAGAGCTAGGCGCGGCCCTCGGCGGCGCCTCTCCTACTCGGGCACTGCGCCGCGGCGCGATGGCCTGTTCATCCCCGCGGCCGTGGGGTAACGATCCCGCAGACCCGCAACGGAGATGCGCATGCCCACCACGCTCGAGAACCTCGCCGTCGCCTTCGCCGGAGAGAGCCAGGCCAACCGCAAGTACCTCGCCTTCGCCCGCCAGGCGGAGAAGGAGGGCCTGCCCCAGATCGCGAAGCTGTTCCGCGCCGCCGCCGAGGCCGAGACGCTCCACGCGCTGGCCCACCTCTCCAACATGGGCGGGGTCGGGACGACGCTCCAGAACCTCGAGAAGGCGGTCCACGGCGAGACCTACGAGTTCACCGAGATGTATCCGCCGATGGTGGAGCAGGCGAAGGCCGAGGGTCACAAGGCGCGCCACATGCTCGGCTACGCGCTCGCCGCCGAGAAGGTGCACGCCGGCCTCTTCCAGCAGGCGCTCGAGGCGATGAAGTCCGGCAAGGACCTCTCGCAGATGGAGGTCTACCTCTGCCCCGTCTGCGGCGACATCGAGTTCGGCGTCCCGCCCGACAAGTGCCCGATCTGCGGCGCGCCCAAGTCGAAGTACGAGAAGGTCGGGTAGGCGGCGTTCGGCGCGACGACGTAGCCCGTTCATCTTCATCGCTTGCCGTACGCCTCGCCTGTGGGCGCGTTGCCGTGGGCGGCCGTCCGGGCCCGGCGGGCTCGCCGACCAGGTCGATGCTCGGCGCCCACAGGCTGATCGGAGGGCGCGCGCGTGCCGGTGGTGATCGCGCGGGCGCTCCGCCGCAACTCGCCGGCCACTTCCGCGCTTCGCGCGGGTGGCCGGCTTCGAACAGGCGGCGTCGCGCGCGTTCGGTCCGGTCCGCGCGCGTTCCACGACAGGTTGCGTGCGGCGCCTGCGCTGATGGTCGGCTCGCTCCGCCGGGCCTGGCCGGCCCCTGGGGGCGTTGCTTGTGGCGGCTCGGCTGCGGTTCCGGTTGGAGTGGTTCCGTTCGAGACAGAGTGTTCCAGCCCTCGGCCCACGGAACCGCCCCGAAGCGGATCCGGCCTCCGCCGACGGCCGGAGCGCAGCCCTCGCGCCCTCTCCACCGTCACCAGTACGGGCCAAGCTGCAACGGGCGTGACAACGCAGCGTGGGCATCCGCTCCCCAGCACCCGTCCGTCCATCGCGCGCGTCATCACTACGCTGGCGTCTACCAGCAAGCCAGCCGACGACCAACCACGACGACCGACTTACGACCGCTGCGCCGCCTCCGCCTGGTCCCCCGCGCGCAGCCCGTTTGCCACCTCCGGGATGACGCCCAGCTTCGCGTAGATCGGCCGGATCTGATCACGGAGCGCCGGCCGGACGCGCGCGAAGACGGCCGCCGCGACCAGGCACACGCATCCCGAGACCCCCGTCGTCCACGGCGCGCCGAACCGATCGGCCGCGGCGCCCAGGACGAGGCCGCCGATCGGCGCCGTGCCCATGAACGCGACCGTGAAGAAGCTCATGACCCGGCCCCGCTTGGCCGGGTCCGCGAGCGTCTGGAGCATGGTGTTGGTCGAGGCCATCATCGTCATCATCCCGAACCCCGTGACCGCCAGGATCGGCGTCGCGATCCAGATGCTCGGCGCGAGCGCGAGCCCGACCAGGCTCGCGCCGAAGAGCGTCACCGCGACGAGGATGAGGAGCGAGAGGCCGCGGACGCTCCGCCGCGAGGCCATGTAGAGCGCGCCCACGAGCGCCCCGACGCCGACCGCGCTCACGAGGTACGAGAGCGTGTGCGCGTCGCCGCCGAGGACGTCCCGCGCGAACGCCGGGAGGAGGACGATGTTGGGTGTGCCGAGGAGGCTCACCATCGCGAGCAGGAGGAGGAGCGCACGGATCGGGCCGAAGCCCGCCACGTACCCGAACCCCTCGCGCAGGTGCGCCCAGAGCTCCGGCGCGGCGCCCGCGTGCCGCGGCGTGGGCGGGATCCGCATCGCGAGGAGCGCCGCGAGCACGGCGACGTAGGAGAGCCCGTTGAGGAGGAAGACGTGCCCCTCGCCCACCCTGGCGATGAGGGGACCGGCGACGGCCGGCCCGACGAGCCGGGCCAGGTTGAAGACGCTGGAGTTGAGGGCGATGGCGTTGGGCAGGTCCTCGGCGCTCGTCATCTCGATCATGAACGACTGGCGCGCCGGCACGTCGGCGGCGCTGGCGAGGCCGAGCAGGAGGTTCAGGGCGAGGACCGGGACCACCGCCTCGTGGCCCGTGAGGACCAGGACCGCGAGCCCGAAGGCCTGGAGCATCGCCACCGCCTGCGTGGCGATCACGAGGCGGTGGCGGTTCCACCGGTCGGCCCACACGCCCGCGAGCGGCGAGAGGAAGAGCGCCGGGATCTGCGTGAGGAAGCTCGAGAGCCCGAGCACGAGCTTCGAGTCGGTGAGCCGGTAGAGCAGCCAGCCGAGGGCGACCGACTGCCCCCAGGTGCCGAGGTTCGACACGAACTGGCCGGCGAGGAAGAGGCGGAAGTTGCGGTGGCGCAGCGCGCGGAAGCTGTGCCGGAGCGGGCTCGGAGGCTTCACCACGCCTGCATGCTAGCGCGCGCGGGCCGTCCGCGCTCGATGCGCGCCTGCGCGCGCACGCGCCCCGGGCACGCCGGCCGCAGCGCGCACGCCGCGCACCGGGCGGCGTCGCGCCGCGCCGGGCAGCGGCCGCTCATCCCCAGGTGACAGAGCGCGAAGTCGTACCGGACCGGATCGTCCGGGTCGATCCGTCGCAGCGCCGCCGTGATCTCCTCCGCGGTCCGCCAGCTCGCGTCGCGGCGGCGCGTCAGCCCGAGCGCGCGCGCGACCCGGTGCACGTGGGTGTCGAGGGGCACGACGAGCGCCGCCGGGGGGACGCCGCGCCACACGCCGAGGTCCACGCCGTCCGGACCGCGGATCATCCACCGGAGATAGAGGTTCCAGCGCTTCGACGCGCCGGGGCCGGCGGGATCGGGGAGGAGGTGGCGCAGGCCGCGTGGGCCGCGGCCCCGCAGCAGCGGTGCGACGGGCGGGGCGCCGCGGAGCTCCGCCGCCAGCGCGGCGAGGGCGGGCCGCAGCGCGCCGGGGCCGCCGCCGCCCGCCTCGAACAGCGCGCGGAACCGGCCGCCGAGGCTGCCGTGCAGGCGCCGCACGTGGCCGATCGCCGCCACGAGCGCGGCGAGATCCGCGGGGCGGTTGAAGCGGTAGACGATGCCGTCGAACGCGGCGCGGTCCGGGCGCGCCGCGAAGACCTCGGCGAACCGCGCGGGCGAGGGGCCCATGGTCGCGAGGACGCGCGCCACGATCGGCTTGAAGAGATCGGCGCGCCCGTAGGCGAGGCTCACCGCGACGAGCCCGGCCACCTCCGCGTCGCCGGGGTCGGCGTGGGCCCGGGGGAACTCGACCGGATCGGCGGCGATCCGGGCCGCGCGATCCACGTCCGCGGCGAGCGCGTCGAGGAGCGGGCGCAGCGCGCGGGCGCGAGCCGCGGCGATCAACGCCGGAGCTCCCGCACGAGGTGGCCGAGCTCCGGGCCGATGAGCCGCTCCCAGGCGAGGCGGACCGCGTCCGGCGCGCCCGGCACGGCGAAGAGCGCGCGCCCGCGCCACGCGCCGCCGACGGCGCGGGAGAGCATCGCCGCGCTCCCGATCTCCTGGTATGAGAGCATCCGGAACAGCTCCCCGAACCCGTCGAGCCGCTTCTCCAGCACCCCGGTCACGGCCTCGTACGTCCGGTCGCGGCCGGAGATCCCGGTCCCGCCGTTGACCACGATGGCGTCGGCGCCCGCGGCGGCGGCCTCGCCGAGCGCGGCGCGGATCTCGGCCGGATCGTCCTTCGTGATCCGGTACCCGGCGAGCACGTGTCCCCCCCCGACCACCGACCGGCGGAGGAGGGCGCCGCTCACGTCCTCCGCCTCGCCCCGCGTGTCCGAGGCCGTGACGACGAACACCCGGACCGCGTGCGGGGCGTCGTGCTTGTGATCCTGATGTCCCATCGTCTCTCCCGTAACGAGCCCGATCCGCGCCGCGCGCCCGAGGGGCCCATGGCAGCCGTCCCCGTTATAACCACCCGCATGCTCGATCGATTCGAGATCGCCCACGCGCTCCGCGAGATCGGCGCCCTGCTGGAGCTCGAGGGCGAGAACCCGTTCAAGATCCGCGCTTACGAGACCGGTGCCCGCGCGCTGGAGGGGCTCTCCGGCGATCTGGCCACCCTCGTCGCCGAGAAGCGGCTCACCGACATCCCTGGCATCGGCGAGGCCCTCGCGGGCAAGATCGCGTCGCTCCACCTCACCGGACGGAGCGAGACGCTCGACAAGCTCCGGGCCCGCCACCCGCCGGGCATCCTCGAGCTCCTCCAGGTCCCCGACCTCGGGCCGAAGAAGATCGCCGCGCTCCACGCGGCGCTCGGGGTCGCGACCCTCGCCGACCTCGAGGCCGCGTGCCGCGCGGGCCGCGTCGCCGGGGTGAAGGGGTTCGGGGGGAAGACCCAGGCGCGCATCCTCGAGGGCATCGAGCGCGTGCGGACCCGCTCCGCCGATCGGCGCGTCCTCCTCGCGGACGCGCTCCTCGAGGCCGAGCCGCTGGTCGCGCACCTCCGCGCCGCGCCCGCGGCCCTCGCGGTGGAGCTCGCCGGCTCCGCGCGGCGCGGGCGCGAGACGGTGGGCGATCTCGACGTCGTCGCCGCCTCGCACGACCCGGCCGCGATGGCCGACGCGCTCGCCGGCTCCCCAGGCACGGTCGAGGTCTCCTCGCAGGGCGACACCAAGATCACCGCCCGCCTCGCGGGCGGCATGCACGTCGACCTGCGGGTGGTGCCGCCGGAAGACTTCCCCACCCTGCTCCACCACCTCACCGGCTCGAAGGCCCACCACGTGAAGCTCCGGGGCATCGCCCGCGATCAGGGGTACACCTTGAGCGAATGGGGCCTCTACCGGCTGGCGCCGGAGAACACGGACCCGGACCTCCCGCCGGATCCGTCGCGGAAGGTTCCCGTCGAGAGCGAGGAGGCCCTGTACCGCGCGCTCGGCCTCGCCTACGTGCCGCCGGAGCTGCGCGAGGACGCCGGGGAGCTCGAGGCGGCGCGCGACGGCACCCTGCCCGCGGACCTCGTCCGGCTCGAGGACGTCCGCGGGATGGTCCACTGCCACACCACCTGGTCCGACGGGCGGGCGACGATCGAGGAGATGGCGCGGGCCGCCGACGCGCTCGGGATCGAGTACCTCACCATCACCGACCACTCGCAGACCGCGGGCTACGCGGGCGGGCTCACCGCCGACCGGCTGCGGGCGCAGTGGGACGAGATCGACCGGGTGCAGGAGCGCGTGAAGGTGAAGCTCCTCCGCGGGAGCGAGGCGGACGTGCTCGAGGACGGCGCGCTCGACTGGCCCGACGAGATCCTCGAGGAGCTCGACGTGGTCGTCGCGAGCGTCCACTCGCGGATGAAGATGGACGAGGATCAGATGACCCGGCGGCTCGTGCGCGCCATGTCGGTCCCGGTCTTCAAGATCTGGGGGCACGGCGTGGGGCGCCTGCTGCTGGAGCGCGAGCCGTACGCCGTCCGCGTCGAGGAGGTGCTCGACGCGCTCGCCGCCTCGCGCGGGGCGGTCGAGGTGAACGGCGATCCGCGCCGGCTCGATCTCGAGCCGCGTCACCTGCGCGCGGCCCGCGCCCGCGGCATCCCGATCGTGCTCTCGGTCGACGCGCACTCCACCGGCTCGCTCGGCTACCTCCGGTACGCGGTCACGACCGCCCGGCGGGGTTGGGTCCGCCGGGGGGAGGTGCTCAACACGCGCGGCGCGGCGGAGTTCGCGGCGGCGGTGCGGCCGATCGGTCCCTGACCTCCTTGCCGCGGCCCGCCCTACCTCTTAGGCTGCGGACCCGTGCCCGAGCCCCGCGAGCGATCCTCCTTCGCAGCCGCCTTCACGAGCTGGCGCACCGGCGCCGTCTCGCTCCTTTCGTTCCCCTCCGGCCTGCCGCTCGGGGTCGTGCTCTTCACGATCCCCTACTGGATGCAGCAGACCGGGATCGACATCAAGACCATCGGGCTCGTCTCGGCGGCGCAGATCCCCTACGCCTTCAAGTTCCTCTGGTCGCCCCTCATGGACCGCTTCGCGCCGTCGTGGGGGCGGAAGCGCGCCTGGATCCTGATCGGGCAGTTCCTGCTGCTCCTCACGCTCGGCGCGCTCGCCCTCGAGGCGCTCGGCCCGAGCGCGGGGACGGTGGCGCTCCTCACCCTCCTCCTGTCCTTCGCCTCGGCGACGCAGGACATCGCGGTGGACGCCTACGCCGTCGACGTGCTCCGGCCGGAGGAGCGCGGCGTGGCCGTGGGCGCGCGTAACGCGCTCGCTCGGGCGGGCATGTTCACGGGGCGCCTGCTCAACACGTTCGGCCCGAGCTTCGGGTGGGCCCGCAGCTTCGGCGTCGTCGCCGCGCTGTTCGTGCCGTTCGCCGCCGTGACCGTCGCCGCGCCCGAGCCCGAGAAGCCGGCGCCGCCCCCGCGCTCGCTCCGCGCGGCCGTCTGGGAGCCCTTCGTCGGGTTCTTCCGGCACCCGCGCGCGCTCGAGATCGCCGCGTTCCTCTTCTTCTACAAGTTCGCCGACAACCTCGCGGGCGCGCTGGTCTCCCCGTTCCTCGGGCAGCTCGGGTACACGCCCGCCGACATCGGCGTGGGCCAGGGCACGATCGGCCTCGTCGCCACGATCCTCGGCACGTTCCTCGGCGGGATCCTCGCCAACACGATGGGGCTCGGACGCGCCCTGTGGGTGTTCGGGCTGCTCCAGGCGGTGTCGAACCTGGGGTACGTCGCGGTGGCCGAGGTGGGCGTGAGCCGCCCGGTGATGTACGCCGCGAGCGCGATCGAGGCCAGCACGTCCGGGATGGGCACCGGCGCCTTCGGCGTCCTCCTCCTCCGCCTCACGCAGAAGCGGTTCAGCGCGACGCAGTACGCGCTCTTCTCCTCCATCTTCGCCCTCGGGCGCACGTTCGCGGGTCCGCCCGCGGGTGCGCTGGTCGACGCGATCGGCTGGCGAGACTTCTTCCTCCTCACGATCCCCGTCGCCCTCCCCGGGATGCTGCTCCTCCAGCGCTTCGTGCCCTGGCGCTCGCGGGACATCCCCGAGGCGATCGATCGCGAGGCGCCGCCGGCCTACGGCAACCCCGCCACCGTGAGCGAGCTCATGGGCCGCGCGGCGGTCGGCGCGCTCCTCGGCACCCTCGTCGCGTACGCGCTCAACCTCCTCCTCATTGGGCTCAAGCTGTCGCGCGGCGACGCGGAGTTCTCGCTCGGTCGCGCCGTCCACGCGCTCCTGCACCCCACACGGCCCGTGGAGTGGGTCGATCTCGTCGGCCCGCCGATCGCCGGGGTGGTCGTGGGGTTGGCGGTCGCTGCCTACGTCGCCGCCCGGAGGGGCGTCGCGTGGGGGACGCCCTCCGCCCGCGCGTGACCGTCCCGGGCGGTTCACCCGCGCCCCATCTTGGGGGGCGCGCCGAGCTTCCCACATCACTCCGGGTCGCACCCCTACACGATCCGTTTCCGTACGGTCGGTTCGGGGTTAGGATGCCGTCCGCTCAGTGAACCCCTTTCAGGAGAGTGACATGACCTCGCGCTCGTTCACCGGACTCGTCCTCGCCGCCGCGCTCCTCGCGCCGGCCGCGGCGGCCGCGCAGACCAGCACCGGCGGGAGCGGCTTCGCGCTCGGCGTCCTCGGCGGCGTGGAGTGGGGAGACGACAGCGGCTACAGCCTCCGGCTGGACGGCGAGGTCCCGATCGTCCGAGCTTCACCCAACCTCCAGCTCGCGGGCGTGGTCTCGGTCTCCTACTCCGGGCTCGACAACGACGTCAGCCTCCTCGAGGCCGTGGGCGCGGCCCGACTCATCTACCAGGCCAACCCACAGTTCGGCGGCTACGGCGATCTCGGGCTCGGGTTCTCGCGCATGAACCGGCCGGGCGACGATGGAACGGGCGCGACGATGCGGATCGGCCTCGGCGCGTTCTACCAGATGAACCGCCAGGTCCAGTTCCCCCTCGAGCTGATGTTCCACCCGCGCTGGGGCGACGAGATGGACTCGACGACCACCCTGATGGTCGGCGCGAAGTTCCGGTTCTAGAGGACCACCCCTCCGAAGCACGAAAGCCCGCGCGCCCGGTTCCGGGCCCGCGGGCTTCTCGTTTCCGGCGTTCTGCGATCCCGGGTGCAGACGGTTCGTCGCCCCGAGCCGCTCCAGAGATCCGCTCGCCCTGAGCCTCTCGAACGGCGAGCGGTCCGCTCACCCTGAGCCTCTGAGCGTAGGCCTCGCGAAGCGGGGCCGGAGTCGAAGGACGAAGGGCGGCTACGCCGCCCCGCCCTCGCCGCGCGCCTTGGCCTCGGCGGCGAGCGCGCGGACCGAGAACCCGGGCGTCTGGCTCGCCTCGTCGGTCGCCATGGACGGGAACGGCCGGGCGATGGCGCGGGCCTTCTCGACGTCCTCGGGCGAGAGCGTCGAGGCGCGGCGCAGCCAGGGATCGTAGTGGTAGCTCACGGGCGGACCGCGGAGGAGCCGCTTCTCGTCCCAGATCTGCTCGGACCGCTCGTAGGACGGCGGCGTGTGCTCGCCGGTGTCCATGCGGATCGCGTCCTTGGGGCAGGCCTCGACGCAGAACCCGCACACGATGCAGCGCAGCTCGTCGATGACGAACTTGACCGGGTACTTCTCGATCGGATCGTCCTCGTACTCACCCGCCTCGATGTAGATGCACTGCGCCGGGCAGATCGTGGCGCACATGTAGCAGGCCACGCAGCGCGGCTTCCCGTCGGCGCGCGGCACGAGCCGGTGCAGCCCGCGGTAGCCCGGGGGATAGGGCTGCCGCTCCTCGGGGTACTGGATCGTGACGTTGTCCGACGTCCCGAACCCGTCGCGCGGGCGGGCGAGGATGTCCGGGTTCTTGTCGCGCGAGAAGAACAGATTCCGGAAGAAGTGGCGCGCGACCGTGCCGATGCCCCGGAGGACCTCCGGGAAGTACATCGACTCGCGCAGGCCGGTGGCGGCGGGCTGGAGCTTGTAGGGCATGGGTGGGTCCGAGGTCCTCTCTTAATGGCCCGACACAGGCTCCGCGTGCGTCGCGCCCGAGTGCCCCTCCGCGGTCCCGGCGCGCCCCGCGGCGGCGGTGACGACGCCGATGACCACGATCTCGGCGAGGCCGATCCAGGCGAGGAGCCGGAGACTCGGGTCGAGGAGCACCGCGGCGCCCGTGACGAACACGTTGGCGAGGGCGGTCGGGAGCAGGATCTTCCAGCAGAGCTTCTGGACCTGGTCGTACCGGAAGCGCGGCAGGAGCCAGCGGATGACGAGCTGGAGCCACATGAGGACGATCATCTTCACGAGGAACGCGCCCGCGCCGATGGCCGCGAACCAGAACGGATGATGCTGCGCCAGCCACGACTCGTAGAAGTAGAAGTGCCAGCCGCCCAGGAACACCGCGGTGACGATCCCGGAGAGCACGACGATCTCGACGAACTCCGAGAGGAACATGAGGCCGAACTTCATGCCCGAATACTCGACGAAGTAGCCGACGATCTCGCTCTCGCCCTCCGGCAGGTCGAACGGCGCGCGCTTCGTCTCGGCGAAGGCGCTCGTGAAGAACACGAGGAACCCGATCGGCTGGAGGAGGATGCCGAGCGCCGGAATCGGCCCGAGGAGCCCGGGGCGCTGCGCCGCCACGATCCCCTGCAGCCCCAGCGTCTCGTACGCGATCATGCAGCCGACGAGCCCGAGCCCGAGCGAGACCTCGTAGCTGATCATCTGCGACGAGGCCCGGACGCCCCCGAGGAGCGCCATCTTGTTGTTGGAGGCCCAGCCGGCGAGCGCCGTGCCGTAGACCGCCAGCGAGGCGAAGGCGAAGATGAAGAGGAGCCCGACGTCGGGGTCCGCAATCTGGAAGGCCAGCTCCTTCGCCCCGGTGAGGAGGGGGATGCTGGAGGCCGCGATCGGCGGCCCGATGGGCACCACCGCCACGAGCGCGAACACCGGCGCGAACGCGAGGACGGGCGCGAGCTGGTAGATGAACCGGGTGTTGCCCGTCGGCTCCACCCGCTCCTTGGTCAGCATCTTGAGCGCGTCGGCGAGGACGTACGGGATCCCGCCGAGCGAGAACCTCCCGAACACCTTGATCCGGTTCGCGCCGATGCGGTTCTGGAGCAGCGCGGACCACTTCCGCTCGGCCACCGTGAGGAGCGCCGCCGCGGTCATGACCAGCCCGAGCGTGATGACGACGATGTTCGAGAGCGCGGCGCCGAGGACGGTGCCCACGGAGTCCCCCGCGCCGCCGCCGAAGAGCCGGCCCAGCGCGCCCATCCCGAGGTATCCGACCGCGCCCAGCCCCACGAGCACGAACACCAGCCCGACGAGGACCGCGGTCATCCCGAAGAAGCGCTTCACGGGCGCCCTCCTTCATTTGGTTGCCGCTGCAGCGCGCGCCGCTGGTCCTCGCTCGTCTCCGGCGGCACGCGCTCGCGGTACCCGGCGAGCCGGCCGTCCACGGTCCCCGCCGCGAGCGGGATGATGCCGGGGCGCCTGCCGACCGACGGGAGCGAGTCCCACCGGAAGTCGCCGAGCGCCGCCCCGAGCTTCGGCCCGAGCGCGCGGAACACCTCGCGGGCCGACGGGTACTGGAGCGAGAGCCCGAGGTGCTTGCCCAGCTCGCCCGCGAGCTGCCAGTGCGGCCGCGACTCGCCGCGCGGGAAGTAGGCCATCTCGAACCGCTGCGCCCGCCCCTCGAAGTTGACGAACGTGCCGTCCGACTCGGAGTGCGGCGAGGCCGGGAGCAGCACCTGCGCCGCCTGCGAGAGGGCGTCGTCGTTCGTCGCCTGGGCGACGATCGTCGCGCCGGCGAGCGCCGCCGCCGCGCCCTCGACCGGCACCTCCGTGCCGACCGCCCAGAGCGCCTTCACCTTGCCCGCGCGCGCGGCGGAGAGGAGCTCCGCGAACGGCCGCGGCGCGAGGCCGAGCGCCTGGGCCGCGAGCTCGACGCCCTTGCGGTTCGGGTTCTCGTCGGCGCGCTTCAGGAAGTCGTCCTGCCAGCCGTCGGGGCGCCCGCCCACGAACACCTCACCGATCCCCAGGCCGTCACGGGCGACGGCGAGCGCCACCAGCACGTCCTCGAGCGACGCGACGGGCGAGACCAGGACCGCGAGCCCGCCGTCCTTCGCGTGGTCCGACAGGAGCTCGGCCGCGCGCGCCACCGCGGCGGCGCGGGTGACCTTCGCGCCGCCCTGCGCCGCGCCCTCGCGCGCCGCGAGGACCCGGGCGCGGTTCAGGTACTTGTACGAGAGCCGGCCGTCGTCGCACATCCACTCCTGGTTGACGGCCTCGTTCTCGCGCGGACGGTAGCGGTAGGTGGTGTCGTTCAGGTAGTCGAGGAAGGTGTTGCAGCCGCGGGCGCAGCCCGTGCAGATCGACCGGGCCGCGCTCATGAACCAGACCCGGCCGCGGAAGCGGAAGTCGGTGCTGGTGAGGGCGCCGACCGGGCAGATGTCCACCGTGTTGCCCGCGTACTTGTTGTCGAGCGGCTGGCCCGGCGCGGTCTCGATGAAGCTCTCGTTCCCGCGCTGCGCGACGCCGAGCTGCGGGTCCTTCGCCACCTCGCGCATGAACCGGACGCAGCGGGTGCACAGGATGCACCGCTCCTGGTCGAGCGTGACGAGCGGCCCGAGGAAGACGCGCTTCGCCTTGGCGACCTTCGGCACGTCGAGCCGCGACGGCTTCCGGTCGTGCTGCATGTAGTAGTCCTGCAGCTTGCACTCGCCGGCCTGGTCGCAGATGGCGCAGTCGACCGGGTGGTTGAGGAGCAGGAACTCGAGCGTGGCGCGCTGCTGGTCCTTCACGCGCGGCGAATCGGTCTTGACGGTCACGCCCTCGGCGAGCGGCATCTGGCACGCCGGCATGAGCTTGCCCATCGGCGCGTTCGACATCTCGACCAGGCACATCCGGCAGTTGGCCGCGATGCTGAGCCGCTTGTGGTAGCAGTAGTAGGGGATCTCGATCCCCGCCCCCTTCGCCGCCTCGATCACGCTCGTGCCGGGCTTCACCACGACCTCGCGCCCGTCGATGGTGGCGGTCACGAAGCCGGGGTTCTTCGGCGGCGGCGGCGCGGGCGGGCCCGCCGGCTTGGGCGGGGGTGCGGCCTGGGGCTTGTTCTCTTCGGCCATTCTGTTCCTCGGGCTCGGGCGCGGGCTCGGGCTCGTTCACGGAGGGTTACTGCTCGACTTCTCCCCCGATCATGTTGATGCTGTCGAAGGTGGGGACGAGGTCCGCGAGCAGCGCGTCCTTGGTCATGTGCGGGAGCGCGGCCAGCATCGGCCAGCCCGGCGCGCGCAGGCCCAGCTTGTAGGGCCGCCCGCCGCCGTCCGAGACCACGTAGAACCCGAGTTCGCCGTTGGCCGCCTCGGTGTAGCAGTACGCCTCGCCGGCGGGGACCTTGATCCCCTCCATGATGAGCTTGAAGTGGGCCATCACGCCCTCGATGGTCCCGTAGACCTGCGGCTTGGGCGGGAGCGCGTACGCCCAGTCGGCGACGATGATCTCGCCCGGCTGCATCTGCGCGAAGCACTGGCGGACGATGCGGTCGGCCTGGCGCATCTCCTCCATCCGCATGAGGTAGCGGTCGAAGTTGTCGCCGTTCGTGCCCACCGGGACGTCGAACTCGAGGCGGTCGTAGACGAGGTACGGGGCCGCCTTGCGGATGTCGTAGGGCTCGCCGCACGCGCGCAGGCACGGTCCGGTGAAGCCGAGCTCGATGGCGTCCTCGCGCGTGACCTTGCCGGTGCCGCGCGTCCGATCGACGAAGATGCGGTTGCGCGTGAGCAGACCGTCGATCTCGTCGCGCAGCGCGGCGACCCGGTCGAGCGTGGCGAGCGTCTTCTCCGCCCAGCCGTCGGGCATGTCGCGCGCGACGCCGCCGATGCGGACGTAGTTGGAGGTGAGCCGGGCGCCGCAGATCTCGGTG
>DASPMI010000084.1:0-17963 GCA_035627135.1 Anaeromyxobacter sp.
CACGGGGGGCCAGCAGGGGGCGGAACCGTCCGCGCGAGGGTCGAGAGGGCGTCGTTGCGGACCGGGCGCAGGGTATTCGAGGGGACCGCTCCCGTGCGATTCAGCGGAACGCCGAAGGAGCCCACCAACGATTCCATTCGAAAACCTCGAGCTCGGTCGCGTCCCAGGCGTGCGTACGGAGCCGGACGACGAAGCCGCCGGCGCGCGGCATCAGGCTGGCGCCCCGCTTGGCGAGAGCGAGCCTCTCCTCGTTTGAAAGGAGCGTCTCCTGGAAGAACGTCACGAGGCCGAGACCGAACCGAGGTGGCTGACCCATCCGCTGGACCTCGGGATAGAGGACCTCCCAGTCACTCTCGCGGTACACCCACGCGTAGGGGCTTCGGACGCACTCGATCACGGCGAAGAGCATCTCCTCGGCAACTCGCGTCGCGACTGCGCGCACGTCTTCGTCGCGAAAGGTGCTTCCGGGGAACGAGAAGCTGATCCTGGTGCTCGCCGCATCCCCCGGATGCACCGCGAAGAAGCAGTCGAGGCCGAGGTCACGTGCGCGGCCCGAGTCCCAGGCGAGCGAGACGCCGCCGCCGCGCCGGAGGAAATCCACGAGCTCGGCGCGCGAGGCGAGCAGGACATCCTCGCCTTCCACGTCGAACCCATGGATGCGCTGCTCCTCGTCCGTCAGCGGCGAGACCTCCAGCGCATCGAGCCGAGTCAGGACGGCGGCGGTGGTCTCCGTGTCGAGGGGGCCCGCCCTCGTGAGCACCTCGTACGTCCACTCGTTGGACACCCAGCCCTCCGATCGGCGGTCGGCACCGCGGGAAAATCGTAGCGCAGCCGGACGGCCGCTTCGTAGTAACTTCCCGCTCGGGGCCGTGGCGGAACTGGCATACGCAGGGGACTTAAAATCCTCGGGATCTCACGATCCGTGCGGGTTCGACTCCCGCCGGCCCCACACCCGCGCTCCCACCTTCACCACCCGGCACACCCGCGCCGCGGCCGCCTCGATGAGCTCCGGCGCGCGCGCCATGCTCTCGTCGAGCGTGATCGGCCCGGGCGCGATGCACTCCACCGCGTCGATCCCCGCCTCGAGCACCTCCTCCCACCCGTCGCCCAGGCTGCCGGACAGGCAGACGACCGGCACGCCGTGCGCTCGCGCCGCGGCGGCGACGCCGACAGGCGCCTTGCCCATCGCGGTCTGCGCGTCCGTCCGACCCTCGCCGGTGAGGACGAGGTCGGCGCCGGTCACGGCCTCGGCGAAGCGCGTCGCGGCGAGCACCAGCTCGACCCCGGGACGGAGGTGCGCGGGCGTGAAGAAGAGGAGCCCCGCCCCGAGCCCGCCGGCGGCGCCTGCGCCCGGCACCGACGCGGCGTCCCGACCCGTGGTCGCGCGCGCGACCTCGGCGTAGCGCGCGAGGGCGGCGTCGAGCGCGCGGACCGCGTCGGGGCTCGCGCCCTTCTGCGGCCCGAACACGGCGGACGCACCGCGCGGACCGGTGAGCGGCGTGTCCACGTCGCAGGCGACGAGGAGCTCGGCCCCGGCGAGCCGCGGGTCGAGGCCGGCGGCGTCGATCCGGTCGAGCCGGGCGAGGGCCGCCCCGCCCTCGGGCAGCTCCCGCCCGCCGGCGTCGAGGAAGCGGACGCCGAGCGCGCGCAGGAGCCCGGCGCCGCCGTCGTTGGTCGCGCTCCCGCCGAGCCCGACGACGATCGTGCGCAGGCCCGCGTCGAGCGCGGCGCGGAGGAGCTCGCCGGTGCCGAACGTGGTGGTGACGCGCGGGTCGCGCCGGTCGGGAGGGAGGAGCGTCAGGCCGGACGCGGCGGCGGTCTCGACGACGGCGGTGACGCCGTCCCCGAGCACGCCCCAGCGCGCCGCGACCGGCTCCCCGCGCGGTCCCTTCACCATTCGTGTTTCGGTGCGCCCGCCCGTGGCCCCGACGAGCGCCTCGACCGTCCCCTCGCCGCCGTCGGCGATCGGCAGCACGACGACGCCCGCGTCCGGGAAGACCACTCGGACGCCGCGCGCCATCGCCCGCGCGACCTCCGGCGCCGAGAGGCACCCCTTGAACGAGTCCGGCGCGATGACCACCCGCATCCGGGTACGGTTGTACAACGCGCTCCACCGGGCCGCTCCGCCGAAGGCACGACCCCGCTCGGGCCCCGCCGCCGTGCGCGCCGATCGTCGGCCCCGCGTGAGCCCCGCCCGAACGTTCGGTACGCCGTATGATCCCACGTTCGCCCGACGCAGGAACGCGCATGCAGCAGCGGGATCCCATCGACTTCCTGAAGCTGCGCGGCCCGGCCGTCGCGATCGCGCTCTCCGCGCTCGTCGCGCTCGTGCTCGTGGTGAACGCCGCGGGCGCGGTCACGGCGCTGCGCCGGGTGGTCCAGGCCGAGGCATGGGTGAACCACACCCACGAGACGCTCGAGCAGCTCCAGGCGTTCGCCGGGAGCATCCACGACGTCGAACGCGTGCAACGGAGCTATCTCCTCACCGGTGATCCTTCCTACCGGAAGTCGTACGCGGTGGTCCGGCAGGACGTCGAGCTGCACGCGCGCCGCCTCGACGCGCTCGTCCGCGGAGACCCCGTTCAGGAGGCACGCCTCGCCGCGCTGCGTCCGGTCGTCGCCCAGCGGCTCGACGTGCTCCAGCGCGGGGTCGAGCTCCGCGCAGGCTCCGACGGCTTCGCGCGGGGGATCGCGCTCGTCCGGTCGGGGCTGGATCGCGAGCTCGCGGACCGGATCGACGCCCTGGTGGAGGAGATGGCGTCGGAGGAGGAGGCCCGCCTGGTCGACCGCTCGCGCGCCTCCGACGAGGCCTGGCGCATCGGCCTCGTCGCGGTGGGGCTCGGGCTCCTCGCGAGCCTCGGCGTGCTCGCGGCCGCGATCCGCGCGTTCCGCGGCCGCCTGCGGGAGCGGAGCCTCGCGGCGGCGCAGCTCCACGAGGAGAAGGAGCGGCTCCGGGCGACGCTCACCAGCATCGGCGACGGCGTGGTGGTGACGGACGAGGCGGGCCGGATCGAGATCCTGAACGAGACTGCGCGGGAGATCACGGGGGCCGGCGACTCGGCGCTCGGCCGGCCGCTGGGCGAGGTGTTCCGCCGGGTCTCGGAGCGGACGCACCTCCCGGTGGAGTGTCCGGTCGAGGCGGTGCTCCGTCCCGGCCGCAAGACCGGGCCGAGCGAGCGCGTGCTGCTCGTCCGGCCCGACGGCGCGGAGGTGCCCATCGAGGAGAGCGCCGCGCCCGTCCGCGACGTGGACGGGCGCGTCGTCGGCGTGGTGCTCGTGCTGCGCGACAACCGCGCCCGCCGCGCCGCCGAGCGCGAGCTGGCGCGCCGGGCGGAGCTGCTCGAGGAGCAGGACCGGCGCAAGGACGAGTTCCTCGCGGTCCTCTCGCACGAGCTCCGGAACCCGCTCGCCGCCGTCCGCAACGGCATGGCGGTGCTGGCCCGGGCGCCCGCCGACAGCGATCCCGCCCGCCGCGCGCGGGAGATCGTGGACCGCCAGTCCGGCCACCTCGCGCGGATGGTGGACGACCTCCTCGACGTGTCGCGGATCGCGAGCGGCAGGATCCGGATCGAGAAGCGCCGGCTCGATCTCGCCGACGTGGTGCGCCGGGCGGTCGAGGACGCGCGCCCGACGGTGGAGGCGCGGGGCCTCGCGGTGACGGTGGTGGACGGCGCCGGGCCGGTCTGGGTCGACGCCGACGCGACCCGCATCGCCCAGGTCGCGACGAACCTCGTCCACAACGCCTGCAAGTTCACCGACCCCGGAGGGCGGGTCACGGTGGAGGTCGCCGCCAGGGACGGGCGGGCGGTGCTCCGGGTGTCCGACACCGGCGCGGGCATGGACGCCGCGCTCCTGGCCCGCCTCTTCCAGCCGTTCGTGCAGGCCGAGGACACGCTCCACCGGACCGCGGGCGGGCTCGGCCTCGGGCTCGCGATCGCGCGCTCGATCGTGGAGCTCCACGGAGGGACGATCTCCGCCGCGAGCGAGGGCCGAGGCAAGGGCGCGGAGTTCGAGGTGCGGCTGCCGCTCCTCGCCGCACCCCTCGAGGCGGCGACGCCCGCGCACCGGCCCGCACAGGCGGAGGGTGCCGTGCGCGTGCTCGTCATCGAGGACAACGAGGACTCCGCGGAGAGCCTGCGCGACATCCTCGAGCTGCAGGGTCACGAGGTCTCGGTCGCGCACGACGGCCCCGAGGGGCTCGCGCGCGCCCGGGCCGCCGAGCCGGACGTGGTGCTGTGCGACGTCGGCATCCCCGGGCTCGACGGCTACGAGGTCGCGCGGCGGCTCCGCGCCGCCGGCACGCGCGCGCGGCTCGTCGCGCTGACGGGCTACGCTGGCGCGGAGGACGTGGCGCGCGCGCATCAGGCCGGCTTCGACGCGCACCTCGCGAAGCCGCCGGACCTCGAGCGCCTGGAGCGCCTGCTCGTCCGGCCCGGCGGCGCAGCGCGCCCGAGCACGTAGCCGCTCAGCCGCGCGGCACCAGGCGCACGAGCAGCGCGAGCCCTGCCGTGACGAGCCTCGGCGCCCAGACGCGCGCGCGCGGCGCCCGGCGCGCCACCGGATCCTTCCGGCGCTGCGGGCGCTGCTCCTCCGCGAGCAAGTACCCGCGCTCCCGGAGCATCGCCGCGATCCCGACCTGCGTCCCCCAGCCTCCGCCGTTCAGCATGTTCGTCCCCTTTCACGAGGCAGTCGAACGGGGCGCGCGCGGATCGACGGGCGTCCCCCTCGGGGCGGCGCGGCGGGCATGAAGCGAGGGGCACGCGCGCTTATCCATCCGGGACCGGGCCTGGGCCCTGTCGGGGCGTCGCCCCGCCGGCGGTCGAATCCGGCCCGCGCCGTTCGACCAGCGGGCAAGGGCGGCCACGACGGCCGCAACGGAGGTGCACCGTGCGCTACGCCTGCCTCGTCTGCTTCGAAGGATCGATCTTCGACACCCTCACGCCCGCGCAGAAGGACGCGCTCGATCGCGACTCGCTCGACTACGACCAGGAGCTCGCGCGCCGCGGCCACCTCGTCCTCGCCGACGCGCTGCAGAGCCCCGAGTCCGCGATCACCGTCCGCGTGCGGAACGGCAAGCTCTCCACCACGGACGGTCCCTTCGCGGAGACGAAGGAGCAGGTCGGCGGGGTCGTGATCATCGAGGCGCGCGACCTCAACGAGGCGGTCCAGCTCGCCGCCGGGATCCCGCTCGCGCGGCTCGGGTCCATCGAGGTGCGGCCGATCCTCGAGATCGCGTACCCGGCGGAGAAGGGCGCGCCCGCCTCCGCGGGGAGCCCGGCGTGAGGTTCCTCTGCATGGTCCGGTGGGAGGACGGCGGCCCGGCGCCAAGCCCCGCGGAGGAGGACGCGCTCATCCGCGAGCACCTCGCGTACGACGCGGGGCTCCGCGCGTCCGGCCACCTCGTCGAGTCGGGCGCGCTGCAGCTCGAGCAGACCGCGACGCTCGTCCGCGTGCGGAACGGGAAGCTGTCGGCGACCGACGGCCCGTTCGTCGAGACCAAGGAGCACCTCGGCGGCTTCCTCCTCGTCGAGGCGGAGAGCCGGGAGGAGGCGATCCGGATCGCCGCCGGGATCCCCTCCGCCCGGAACGGCTGGATCGAGGTCCGCCCGCTGCGCGAGCTGGACGCGGAGCTCGAGCCGCCCGAGGCGCAGCCCACGACCCACGCATCGCCGGAGGGGTGATGGAGCCGACGACCGGAAGCGATCCTGGCGTCCAGGTGGAGACCCCGCGGTTCGTGGAGGGCCGGCCGATGCGCCTCGCCGGCCTCGCCGGGCGCTTCACGCCCGAGACCATGCCGCAGATCCCGGCGCTCTGGCAGCGGTTCGCCGCGCTGCTCGACGCCGACGCGATCCCTTCGCAGGTGGGCCGCGTCACCTACGGGATCGGGTTCCACTGCTTCGACGGCTCCCCGATGTACGAGTACCGGTGCGCCGTCGAGGTCACGCGCTCCGACGGCCTGCCGCTCGAGCTGCGCCCGCTCGACCTGCCGGCGATGCGCTGGGCGGTGTTCCCGCACCGGGAGCACGTCTCGCGCCTCGGCGACACGATCCACGCGATCTGGACGCGGTGGTTCCCGGCCTCCGGCCTCGCCGCCGATCACCGCCCCGGCCTGCCGGACTTCCTCGAGCGGTACGGGGAGGAGTTCGATCCCGTGACCGGGCACGGCGGGATGGAGGTCTGGTTCCCCGTCCGGCGGTGACACAGCCCGTGAACGAGCCCGCGCCCGAGCCCGAGCAAGAGCTGGAACCGCGCACCGGTACGGGCTCCGCTCGGCCTGGCCCTCCGACAGGCTCAGGGGAAGGGCGAGCGCAGCTCGACCTCGACGCCCTCTGGCGCGCCGAGTCGCGCCGCGTGCTCGCGACGCTGATCCGCCTGCTCGGCGACTTCGATCGGGCCGAGGAGGGGCTGCACGAGGCGTTCGCCGCGGCGGCGGAGCGGTGGCCGCGCGAGGGCGTGCCCGCGAGCCCGCGCGCCTGGCTCGTGTCCGCGGGGCGCTTCAAGGCGATCGACGCGCTCCGCCGGCGCGCGCGGCACGACGCCGCCGTGGCGGAGCTCGCGCAGCGGCTCGAGGACGCGGAGGTGCCCGTGGACGACGACGCCGGAGCGCTGGTGGACGACCGGCTGCGGCTCGTGTTCACCTGCTGCCACCCTGCGATCCCGCCGGACGCGCAGGTCGCCCTGACGCTCCGCGAGGTGTGCGGGCTCGCGACGGAGGAGATCGCGGCCGCGTTCCTCGTCCGGCCGCCCACCGTCGCGCAGCGGATCGTCCGGGCCAAGGCGCGCATCCGCGAGGAGCGGATCCCGTACCAGGTGCCCGAGGCCGACGAGCTGCCGGAGCGCCTCGACAGCGTGCTGCGGGTCGTCTATCTCGTGTTCAACGAGGGCTACTCGGCCTCGTCCGGCGCGGCGGTGGTCCGGCCCGATCTCTCGGGCGAGGCGATCCGGCTCGGGCGCCTCCTGCTCCAGCTCCTCCCCGATCCCGAGGTGACGGGGCTCCTCGCCCTCATGCTCCTCCACGAGGGCCGCCGTGCGGCGCGCACGTCGGCGGAGGGCGAGCTCGTGCTCCTCGCGGACCAGGATCGCGCGCGGTGGGATCAGGCAACGCTCGCGGAGGGGAGGGCGCTCGCGGCGCGCGCGATGGCCGGGCCGGTGATCGGGCACTACGCGCTCCAGGCCGCCATCGCCGCGGAGCACGCGCGGGCGGCGCGCGCCGAGGAGACGGACTGGCGGCGGATCGTCGAGCTGTACGACCTCCTCCTCCGGGCCGACGGTTCGCCCGTCGTGGCGCTCAACCGCGCCGTGGCGGTGGCGATGCGCGACGGTCCCGCTGCCGGCCTCGCCCTCGTCGACGCGCTCGCCGCCGGCGGCGCGCTCGCCGACTTCCACCTGCTGCACGCCGCGCGCGCGGATCTCCTCCGGCGGCTCGGCCGGACCGGCGAGGCGCGCGAGGCCTACGCGCGCGCGCTCGCGCTCGCGCGGCAGGACCCAGAGCGGCGGTTCCTGGCGCGGCGGATCGCGGAGGTGGAGGGCGGGAGCGCAGGGCCCTAGGCGCGCTTCCGCCAGTCGTACTCCATCTGCCGCGCCGTGCGCTCCGCGAGGTCCTCGCCCGCGAGCCGTGCGACGATCCGCAGGCTCATGTCGAGGCCCGCGCTGATGCCGGCGGAGGTCATGATCCGCTCGTGCTCGACCCAGCGCGCGCCCTCGCGGACCGCGAGCGCCGGGAAGAGGCGGCGGAGGTCCGCGACGTCCTCCCAGTGCGTCGTGACCTCGAGGCGGTCGAGCAGCCCGGCGCGCGCGAGGAGGAAGGCGCCCGTGCAGACGGAGGCGACGAGCTTCGCCGACGCGGCCTGCTTCCGGAGCCACTCCGCGAGCTCCGGGCGGTCGAGCTCGGGCTCGTGCACGCCGCCGGGGACGAGGACGACGTCGAGCGGCGGGTGCGAGGCGAACGTCGCGTCCGGCAACACAGTGAACCCGCCGCGCGCCTTGACGGGGCCATCCTGCGCGGCGACGAGCGTGACCGCGAACGGCGCGGGCGCGTCCGGGCGCGCGCGGCGCGCGACGCGGGTCGCGGTCGAGAACACCTCGAACGGCCCGGCGAAGTCGAGGACCTCGACGTCGGGGTAGACGTAGATGCCGATCGCAGTCATGGAGGGAGTCTAGCCGGCCTCGGGCCACGGGCTTCGGCCTCGCGGGGCGTGGCCGCGGCATCGCTCGGCCTTCACAGGTTCAGGTCGAGCGGTGTTCTCTCGTCCGCTCGTGCTGAGCCTGTCGAAGCACGAGCGGTGAAGGCCCTACGCGTCGAGATCCACCTTCACCAGCGCGTCCAGCGCCGCCCACGCCTCCGGCAGGCTGCCGCGCAGCCGCGCCTCGAGCCGCGCGGTCCGCGCGGCGTCGTACCGGAGACCGCTCGCCAGGTACCCGGCGCGGGCCTGCGCGAGCGGGACGAGCGCATCCTCGGGCGTGCCGCGCGCCGCCAGCACGCGCGCCCGCGTGTGCCGCGCGATCGCGAGGAGCCCGCGGCCGCCGCGCTGGCGCGCGACGTCCTCGAGCGCGCGGGCCTCGGCCTCGGCCTCCTCGAGCCGCCCGAACGCGATCGCCACCCGCGCCGCCTCCGGCCGCAGGACCGCGTCGCAGGTCACGCACTCGCCGTGCCGCGCGGCGCTCTCGCTCGCCTCGCGGAGCGCGCTCTCCGCCTGGCCCACGATGCCCGCGGCGAGCCGCGTCCGGACCTCGGTCACGTGCAGCCGCGTGAGCACGTGGCGCCGGAGCATTCCGCGCTCGGCGAGCACGACGCCGTCGCCCAGGAGCGTGAACGCCTCGTCGAACCGCCCGAGCTGCGCGCACAGGGCGGCGAGCCGCTCGAGCGCGAGGGCCTCGCCCATCCCCGCGCCGAGCTCCCGGAACGTCTCGCGCGCGTCCCGGAGCAGCCCTTCGGCGGCGTCGAGTTGCCCGGCCGCGAGCGCCACGACGCCCTCGCCGTACCGCCCCGACGCCACCGCCTCCGGGGCGAGCCGCTGGCGGGCGCGCTCCGAGAGCAGCGCCGCGGCGCGCGCGAGCTCCGCGCAGGTCCGGTCGCCGAGGAGATCGCGGTCCCAGAGCGCGAGGTGGACGTCGATGGGGTGCTCGGGGGCGACGTCCTGCGCGAGCCGGTCCGCGTGCGCGATCGCGTCCTCGATCGCCGGGAGCGCCCCGCCCTCGAGCCCCTGCGCGAGGGCGGCCATGTCGCGGCTCCGGGCGAGGAGGTCGGCGTCGCCGGCGCGCTCCGCGGCCGCGGCGCAGGCGCCGGCGGCGGCGAGCGTCTCGGCGCTCCGGCCCTCGTGGAAGTGGAGCTGCGCGGAGAGGTGGAGGAGGGCCGCGCGCTCCTCGTCGGCGCCCTCGCCGGCGGCGGCGAGCCCCGCGGCGACACCCTCGAGCGCGGCGCCGACGTGGCCCCCCGCGGCGAGCGCCGCGGCGGCGAGCCGGTGAAGGCGCGCCCGCGGTCCGCCGTCGTGCGGCCGCTCGGCGGCGACGATCCGCGCCGCCTGGGCGAAGCTGCGGGCGGCCCCGGCGACCTCGCCGAGCGCGAGCTGCGCGCGGCCGGCGGCGTCGAGCAGCTCCCGCCGCAGCTCCGCCGGCGCGCCCGCCTTCGGCGCGAGCTCGAGCGCCTCCGCGTGGAAGCCGAGCGCCTCGGCGAGGCACGCCCGCGCCGCGGCCCGGTGGCCCGCCGCCGCGAGGTGGCGGAGCGCGCGATCGGCCTGGCCCGCGCGGCGGCGGTGGTGCGCGAGGAGCTCCGGCCGATCGAGCGCGGCGCGGCTCGCCTCGAGCGCGTCCGCCACGCCGCCGTGGAGCGTGGCGCGGCGCGCAGGGGAGAGCGCCTCGTACAGCGCCTCGCGGACGAGGTCGTGCCGGAAGAGGAAGCCGCCCCCGTCGTCGTCCACGAGCCGCGCGCCGACGCACTCGTCGAGCGTCCGGATCGTGTCGTGGGCGGTGAGGCCGCTGACGGCCTGGACGAGGTCGAGCTCGAAC
Source organism: Anaeromyxobacter sp. (assembly GCA_035627135.1). Taxonomy (GTDB): domain Bacteria; phylum Myxococcota; class Myxococcia; order Myxococcales; family Anaeromyxobacteraceae; genus Anaeromyxobacter. Next base: position 10,006 of record DASPMI010000084.1, read on the forward strand.
CGGCGCCCCACCACCGCAGCCGCGGAGAGGACGCTCTCGGCGCGCGCCCCGAGCCGGGTCACGCGCGCGCGGAGCGAGACCGCGGGATCGGCCGGCACCTTCCGCGACTCCTGGTGCGCGCGGGCCGCCTCCTCGACGAGGAAGGGCGAGCCGTCGGTCGCCCGGTACACCTGGCCGACGAGCGGCTCCTCCGGCGGCACGCCGAGCAGATCCGCGAGCAGCGCGCGGGTGCCGTCCAGCGAGAGCCGCGGGAGGCGCACGCCGCGCGCGAGCCCGCCCACGTCGAGGTGCGAGAGGGCCGTCTGGATCGGTCTCCCGGCGTGGACCTCGTCGTCGCGGCAGGTGGCGACGATCAACAGCCGCTGCGCCTGGGCCCGGAGCGCCAGATCGTGGAGGAGGTTGAGCGAGGACTCGTCCGCGGCGTGGAGGTCGTCGAGGAGGAGGAACAGCGGCCCGCCGCCCGCGAGCGCGGAGAGCGTCTGCATGGCGGCGCGGTGGATCGCGTGCCGGCCGGCGTCGCTCGAGAGGCCGGGGGGCGCGGTGAGCGGGTCGTGGCCGGCCTCGCGCTCGTGGCGGAAGACGTCGAGGAAGAGGCCGTAGGGCGCGCCGGGCGCCGCGGTGGCGCTGCCGGCGAGCACGCGCGCGCCGCGGCCCTGCGCGAAGCGGGCCCCCTCGATCGCGAGCCGCGTCTTGCCGACGCCGCGCTCTCCCAGGAGCACCAGCGTCCCCGCGCCGCGCTCGACGAGCGCCTCGACGACGAGGAGCAGCGCGTTGCGGCCGCGCACCGGCGCGGGATCCGGGGTGCCGAGCAGGCGCTTCGCCGCGAGCCGGACGCCGTCGAGGGCGTGCCGGTCGGGCGCGGGCCCGAGCGCGCCGGCGTGGATCGCCTGGCGGAGCGCGCGGGTCTCCTCCGCGGGTGGGCCCCGCCCCGCGATCCGCAGGGCGGCCTCGCACGCGTCGTACGCCCGGAGCGCCTCGGCGCGGCGGCCCGTCGAGGCGAGGAGGCGGATGAGGTCGCGGTGCGCGTCCTCGCGGCCCGGATCCACCTCCACCACGCGGCGGAGCAGCGGCACCGCGGTGGCCGCGTCGCCGGCCGCGGCCGCGTCGCGGGCGAGCGGCGCCGCCGCGTCCGCGAACCGCCGCCGCAGCTCCTCGCGCCGCGCCGCGATCCACGGGACCGCCGCCGGGCCGACGAGGTCGCCGCGGTACAGCGCCACCGCCTCGGCGCGCTGCCGGGCCGCCCCGTCCGCCGCGGCGAGCTCGAACGCGTCCACGTCGAGCCAGGCCGACGGATCGAGCAAGAGCCGCCCGCGGTCGATGTCGACGAAGCGGGCGCCGAGGATCTGCCGGAGGTCGTAGAGCGCGCGGTGCAGGTTGTTGGCGCCGCTCGCCGCGTCCTTGTCCGGCCAGAGCGCGGCGATGACCTCGTCGCGGCTCAGGGTGCGATCGGGGGCGAGCGCGACGAGCTGGAGCAGGTCGGCCGGACGCCGGCGGCGCCAGGCGTGAGGTGGCACGGGCGCGTCGCCGAGCGCCACCTCGAAGCGGCCGAGGAGGTGCACGCGCAGCGCAGGGGCGGGCCGGTCCTCCGTGCGGGATTCCCCCGAGCCCGCCGGTGTTTCCGAGGAGGGTGCCACTCGGGGGCACGCTACCAGAACTCCGCGCGTCCCGAGTTGATCTCGGGCTAGAACCCGGGCATGCGCTATCGCCTCTCGCTCCCCGCGCCGCGGAGCCACCTCTTCCACGTCGAGGCCACGCTCGCGCGGCCGGGCGCCGCGGCCGAGCTGGTCTTCCCGGTCTGGACGCCGGGCAGCTACCTCGTGCGCGAGTTCGCGCGCCACGTCGAGGGGCTCGAGGCGGCCGACGCCTCGGGCAGGCCGCTGCCCGTCGTCCGGCTCGACAAGCACCGCGTGTCGATCGCCGCCGGCGGCGCCGAGGCGGTGACGCTCCGCTGGCGCGTCTACGCGAACGAGCTCACGGTCCGCACCTGCCACCTCGACGAGACCCACGGGTACCTGAACGGCGCCGCCGTGTTCCCGTACGCGCCCGGCCGCCTCGCCGAGCCGTGCGAGCTCGAGATCGTCCCGCCCGAGGGCTGGCAGGTCGCGACCGCCCTCGACGGCGGCCCGACGCGCTTCACCGCGCGTGACTACGACGCGCTCGCCGACGCGCCCATCGAGATCGGCCGCCACCGCCTGCTCCGGTTCGAGGCCGCCGGGCGGCCGCACGAGCTCGCGCTCTGGGGGCGCGCGCGCCTCGACGAGGAGCGGCTCACGGCCGACGTCCGGCGGATCGTCGAGGCCTTCGCCGGCCTCCTCGGCGGCGTCCCGTACGACCGGTACCTCTTCATCGTCCACCTCACCGACAAGCGCCGCGGCGGGCTCGAGCACGCGCGCTCGACCACGCTCAACGTCGGCCGCGGCAACTTCCACCCGCGCGACGCGTACGAGGAGACGCTCGCGCTCGTCGCGCACGAGTTCTTCCACCTGTGGAACGTGAAGAGGCTCCGGCCCGCGGCGTTCACGCCGTACGACTACGCCCGCGAGCAGTACACGCGGCTCCTCTGGTGGTTCGAGGGCGTGACCTCGTACTACGACACGCTCATGCTGGTCCGCGCCGGGCTCACCGCCCCGCGGCGCTGGCTGCGCAACCTCGGCCAGGCGCTCACCGCGCTCGCGCGCACGCCCGGCGCGGCCAAGATGAGCGCCGAGGAGTCGAGCTTCCTCGCCTGGGTGAAGCAGTACCGGCCCGACGAGAACAGCGGGAACAGCATGGTCTCGTACTACCTCAAGGGCGAGCTCGTCGCGCTCGCGCTCGACCTCGCGCTCCGCCGCGCGGGCAGCTCGCTCGACGCGCTCCTGCGCACGCTGCTCGCGCGCCACTCCGAGCACGGGCTCCCGGAGGACGGCGTCGAGCGCGCCGCGGCCGAGGTCCTAGGCCCCGCCGCCGCGAAGGCGTTCTTCGATCGGTACGTGCGCGGCGTCGCGCCGCTCGAGCTCGGCCTCGAGGGGCTCGGCCTGCGCGAGCGGAGGCGGGTCGCGAGCGGGTTCGACGACAAGGGCGGCACGCCCGGGCCCGAGAACGGGAAGGGCGAGCCCGGCTGGCTCGGCGCGGACCTGTCGTCCGGGCCGAAGCTGGTCGTGCAGAGCGTGCGCGAGGGCAGCCCTGCGTGGGCGGCCGGGCTCCAGCCCGACGACGAGGTCGTGGCCGAGGACGGCTTCCGCGTGGACCGGGGCGGCCTGTGGGAGCGGCTCGTCGAGGAGGGGCCCGCGGGGCGGCTGCGGCTGACCGTGTTCCGGCGGGACGAGCTCGTCGAGGTCGAGGTCCCGCTCGCGAGGCCGCCCGAGGACACCGTCTGGGTGGAGCCGATCCCGGACGCGCCGCCCGAGGCGCGGGCCGGCTTCGAGGCGTGGTGCGGGGCGGGGTTCCCGGGGTGACCAGCCCGTGAATGTCCCTCGTGCTGAGCCTGTCGAAGCACGAGCGGATTCTGGATCCAGACGCCCGCCTCTCCCCCCGCTATGATTCCCGCCCAACCATGACCTTCGACCCCGACGTCTACCGCCCGCGCCGCACCCGGATTTTCGAGGAGATGGAGCGCCGCGGCGGCGGCGCGCTGCTCCTCCCCGCCGCCGACGAGAAGCTCCGCAACAACGACGCCGAGTACCTGTTCCGGCAGGACTCCGACTACGCCTGGGCCGTCGGGCTCGACGAGCCCACCGGCTGCGCGCTCTTCCTCGCGAAGGACGGCGAGCGGAAGCTCATCCTGTTCGTCCGCCCGCGCGACAAGGAGAAGGAGATCTGGACCGGCCGCCGCGCCGGCGTCGAGGGCGCGCGGGAGATCTACCTCGCCGACGAGGTGCGGACCGTGCCGGAGATCGACGTGCAGCTCGCCGGCCGGCTCGAGGGGGCCAAGACGCTCTGGTACCGGCTCGGGTTCGACGCCGCCTGGGACGCGCGCGTGATCCGCGTGCTCGGCGAGCTCCGGAACGGCGTCCGCGCCGGGAAGCGCGCGCCCGAGGCGCTCGCGGACAGCGGGCGGATCCTGCACGAGCTGCGGCTCGTGAAGACGCCGGACGAGATCGCGCTCCTCCGCAAGGCCGCCGACGTGACCGCCGAGGGCCACCTCGCCGCGATGCGCGACGGCATCGACGGCCGGCGTGAGTTCCAGGTGCAGGCCGAGATCGAGTACGCGTTCCGGCGCCGCGGCGGGAGCGGGCCCGGCTACGGGACGATCGTCGCCGCCGGACCGAACGCGACCGTGCTCCACTACCGTGCCGACCACGGCGTCCTCCGCGAGGGCGAGCTGTGCCTCGTCGACGCCGGCGGCGAGTACGACTGGTACTGCGCCGACGTCACGCGGACGTTCCCCGTCTCCGGCGAGTTCACGAGCCCGCAGCGCGACCTGTACGCGCTCTGCCTCGCCGCCGAGAAGGAGGCGATCGCCGCCGTGCGCCCCGGGACGACCATCGAGGCCGTGCACGAGCTCACCGTCCGCCGCCTCACCGAGGGGCTCATCGCGCTCGGCCTGCTCCAGGGCGCCGCAGGCGACCGGATCGCCGACGGCTCGTACAAGAAGTACTACATGCACCGGACCAGCCACTGGCTCGGCATGGACGTGCACGACGTCGGCGACTACCACGTCGACGGGAAGCCCCGCCCGCTCGTCCCCGGGATGGTGCTCACGATCGAGCCCGGCCTGTACGTCGCGCCCGACGACGAGAGCGCCCCCGTCGGCCTGCGCGGCCTCGGGATCCGGATCGAGGACGACGTGCTCGTCGGCGAGGACGGCCCCGTGAACCTGACCGAGGGCGTGCCGAAGGAGATCGCCGACGTCGAGGCGGCGTGCGCGAGGTGAGCTGAGAGAACAGGAGGAGGAGAAGCGATGGTCCGCCCGCCCCGAGCCAGCGCTGACCGGGCACGCTCCATCCGGCCCGTGTAACGTCCTCCCCGCGCCGTCATCTACCGAGGTTGAAGAGGAGCGGATTCGGCCTCGGAGAACGCCGATCCGGGCGCCGAGCAGCCGTGTGAGCGCACCCGCCAGTCCGCGCTTGACACCCGGCGGCCGGTCCAGTAAACACGCGGCCTTACGTCACGGCGGGACCTTCCCGAAACCCGCAGCAGTCGCGACGGACCGCAGCACCGGGGAGTGGCTCAGTCTGGTAGAGCACTTGGTTCGGGACCAAGGGGTCGCAGGTTCAAATCCTGTCTCCCCGACTCAGAAGGCCGCGGCACTGCACGGGAAACCGGCGGGCCGCGGCCTTGGTCGTTTTCAGCGACCGATCTTGATTCGGCGGTAGTGGTCACGAGACGCCCGGCGCGAACGGATAGACTCTTCGCGGGGAGGGCGAGGACGTGATCGAGCAGATCGAGATCGAGGGGTTCCGGTCCGTCCGCTCCGTCCGGATGCGCATGAAGCCGGTCCTGGTCGTCGTCGGCGAGAACGGCACCGGCAAGACGAACCTCTACCGCGCCCTCCAGCTGTTCCACGCCGCCGCGAGCGGGAACCTGGCGCGCACGATCGCCGAGGACGGCGGGATGGAGTCGGTGCTCTGGGCCGGGGCGCGGAAGCGTGGTCCCGTGCGGATGCGCATCGCCGCGCGGATGGACGACTTCTCCTACGAGCTCGAGCTGGGCTTGCCCGACAGGACGGTCGGACAGGCGAGCGCGTTCGACATGGACCCGGTCGTCAAGCGGGAGCGCGTGCTGCTCGACGGCGCCGTCATCGTGGACCGGAGGGCTCAGTCGGTCACGCTCCGGGACGTCGATGGCCGGCCGGTGACGCACGCGTTCGATCTGTGGAGCAGCGAGTCCGTCCTGGCGCGCGTCTCGGAGCCTCAGCGCTACCCGGCGCTCTCCGCGCTGCGGGATCGCTTTCTCACCTGGCGCTTCTATCACTCCTTCCGCACCGACCCCGACTCGCCGATCCGGCGGTCACAGGTGCCGGTGCGAACACCGGCCCTGGCACCAGATGGGCGAGACCTCGCCTGCGCGCTGCAGACGATCCACGAGGTCGGGGACGCCGAGGGCCTGCGCGCTGCGATCGACCGCGCGTTCCCCGGTTCCGAGCTCGAGCTCGGTGGGCGCGAGGTGAAGATGCAGACGCCGGGCCTGCATCGCCCGCTCGACGCGCACGAGCTGTCGGACGGGACGCTGCGGTACCTCTGCCTGATCGCGGCGCTGCTCAGTCCGAGGCTGCCGCCGCTCCTCGCGCTCAACGAGCCCGAGACGAGCCTTCACCCGGACCTCCTGGACCCGCTGGCGGAGCTGATCGCTGGAACGCCGAGGGGGCATCACGTCTGGCTCACCACGCACGCGCAGGAGCTGGCCGAGCGCGTCGCGCGGCGAACCGGCGCCGAGCCGGTGCGGTTGACGAAGGAGAAGGGCGAGACGCGGGTCGTCGGCCAGGGCCTCGTCGACGTCGAAGACGAGGACTAGCGTGCTTCGCGGCATCCGCGAGTTCAGCCGCGTCATGAGAGCGAGCCGCCTCCTGGGCCAAGGAGGAAGGCTCGAGCTTCGCGGAAGACTGCCCGAGGCGAGAGTCGCCCGAGGCGAGAGTCGCCCTTCTGCGGTCGTTGTCGCTGGTAGACGGCGAAGCCGGGATCCTGGACGGCGCAGCGTCGTCGGTGCGGTTGACGGCGCTGCGCGCAGTGACACGCATCGCGAGCGATATGAAGGACACGCAGCTGGTCGCGGACCTACCAGCTCCCGTCCGTGGAGAAGACCGCTGCCGCGTTCACGACGGCACCTTCATGACCCCGGTCTGAAGTCACGACTCGGACGAACGGCCCCGCGTCGCCCTCGCGCTCGAACGCGCACGGCGGAGAGCTCCGGAAGATCGCCTCGAGCTCCGCGTCGTGCTCGAGCAGCTCACGCACGGGAGCTCTGCGAGCTCGGCGCGGAGGTGATGCTCGGAGCGGAGTTCGGCGAAGGACTCGCGGACCGCGGCGACGCCCGCCCGCGGGATGTCGTTGCCGGGGCACGGGACAGCTCGCGAAAAACCAGCGTCGCGGGTGGTGGCTTACCTCGCGAAGCGGCCGCCCCGCGCTACAGCTGCGCCGCTGCGAACTCGTAATTGGCGAGCTTGTCCAGCCAGTTCTGGACGTAGTCGGGGCGCCGGTTCCGGAAGTCGAGGTAGTAGCTGTGCTCCCACACGTCGCAGCCGAGGATGGCCTTCCCCTCGCCGGTGGCGAGCGGGTTCGAGCCGTTGGGCGTCTTCGACACCTTGAGCTTCCCGTCGCGGCCGAGGACGAGCCACGCCCACCCCGAGCCGAACTGGCCGACAGCCGCCGCCTTGAACGCTTCCTTGAACTGCTGCACGCCGCCGAACGCCTCCTGGAGCTTCTGCTCGAGCCGGGGCGGCATCTTCCCGCCCTCCGTGGGCGACATGGCCTGCCAGAACAGGATGTGGTTCCAGTGCTGTCCGGCGTTGTTGAACACCGGCGCAAGGTCGTCGCGGCCATACGACATCGTGATGAGGTTCTCGAGCGGCTGGCCCTTGAGATCCTCGTTCTTCTCGACGAGGCCGTTCAGGGCGGTGACGTACGCCTGGTGGTGCTTGCCGTGGTGAAGCTCCAGCGTCTCCTGGCACATGCCGCGGGAGGCCAGGGCGCTGGGGGAGTAGGGCAGCTTGGGTAGCTCGAAGGCCATGTCGTGTCGCTCCTTGTGAGGGGGTCTGTTGATGAATGGCCACCGCGCGCGCAATGCACAGCGAGGGCGCGTGCGGACCGGCGCGGCGGCTACCCGCTCGCCGGACGAGGAGGACCACGTCACTCCGCCCGCGCTGCGAGGGGCTGCTCGCGCGCCGCAAGCTCGTCAGGCGCGGTGCGGGTTCCGGCCCATGCCGATCACGGATTCCGGAGCATGCCGATCGCCGATTCCGGTCGAAGCCGATCACCGATTCCGGAGCAAGCCGATCGCTGAACGCGTGAGCCCGCGGCAAGCAGCCCGGGCGCGTTGACGCC
>DASPMI010000085.1:0-10285 GCA_035627135.1 Anaeromyxobacter sp.
TCGTCCCGGTGCCGCTCGGCCGCGTCAGCGTCGGCCAGCCGCTCGCGTCCCAGTACAGATCTCCGATCCGCATCTTGGGCGCGCCGTTGGCGTTCGCGTCGTAGTAGTGGCGGATGAGGACCCAGGCGCTCCCGACCTGGACCACGGCCTGGTGGCCCGGCCCGACATACCGGCCGCTCGTCGCCTCGAGGATCGTGCCGCCGCCGTTCCGCATGTCGACGCCGTTCCGGTCGAGGTACGGTCCGGTGATGCTGGTCGCGCGGCCATAGGCGATCTTGTACGTGCTGTTCAGGCCCTGGCAGCAGCGATCGAACGAGACGAACAGGTAGTAGTAGCCGTTCGCGTAGACGATGTTGGGCGCCTCGATGCCGCCGCTCCGCGCCGCGATCCGGGTCAGCGTCCCCGTCGGCTTCATCGTGGCCGGGTCGAGCCGCGTGACGTGGATCCCGGAGAAGAAGGATCCGAACGAGAGCCACGGCGCGCCGGCGGCGTCGATCGCCAGGTGCGGGTCGATGGCGTTGTACGACTGCGCGCCCGAGCGGGAGGAGATGACGAGGCCGTCGTCCCGCCAGTCGCCCGCGGCCATCGACGAGGCCGAGGTGAGGCCGATGGCCGAGTTGTTCGTGCCGAACGACGAGAGCGAGTAGTACATCCACACGCGGCCGTTGAAGGCGCGGATGTCCGGCGCCCACACGTCGTTCGACCCCATGTTCGGCGCATACGTGCGCCACCACGGGAGCTCCGAGGGGAACCGGCGGACGCCCTGGATCCAGCTCCTCCCGTCGGAGGAGTACTTGATGGGAGCGCCGGCGCCGGTCGTGGCCACCCACCAGGTGTTGCCCTCCTTGAGGATGGTCGGGTCGTGAGCGCCGAGGGCCCCGCTGAGCGGCCAATCGTCCGCCGACGCACGACCCGTCACCAGGAGCGCCGCGACGGCAGCCGTCGCGAGGACCCGGGTCAATCTCGACCATTCCATGTTCGACCTCTTCGCGTGGGGTGAGATGATACCCATCGTGAAGCTCGCCCGCCGCGCAGGGCACCTCGACCTCGGTGCGTCGATCGTCACGGGACTCTCCTCGGCGGGCACGGGACCGCCGCTCCGGACCGGGGTCCCTGACGGGCCGCGATCCGTCCATACACGGGCGTGTGAGCGTTCACACGGTGGAGCGGGTCAGGTCTGGCACGTCGCGAGGCGCGCGGTCAAGAACCCAACGTGAACGCGAGCAAAGCGCTCGTGGACACGATCCCTTTTTCGCGGTCTTCGCCTGCACCCGTCCGTGAGCCCGGTCCACGAACGCGCTTTGGCGCGAGAAGGACGCCAAAGCCGCGTGCTCCGCGCCATTCGTAAGTACGACGGCCGTATCAAATCGCCGACACTCCGACCGTGGCCCGGGACGCCGTCGCCGTCAGCCCTCGTTCCGCGCCACCGCCGCCCGCACGAGCTCCTCGAACGCCTCCTCGTCGAGCGCGTCGCCCTCGTGCAGATCGATCGCCCGCCGCGTGTTCCCCTCCAGGCTCGAGTTGAAGAGCCCCGACGGATCCGCGAGCGACGCGCCCTTGAAGAACGTCAGCTTCACGACGGCCTCGTAGGTCTCGCCGGTGCAGATCGGTCCCCCGTGCGACCAGACCGGGACCCCTCTCCACTTCCACTCCTCGACCACCTCGGGGACGGCCTCCCGGATGAGCGCGCGCACCCGGGCGAGCGTCTCGCCTCGCCAGTCGCCGAGCTCCTCGATCCGCGCGTCGATGAGCGCGGACGGAGACTTCCCCTCCTCGACCGCGCCGCTCGCCTTCACGTTCCTGCTCGCGGTCGAGCGCCCGCGCGTGCGGGCGGCGGCCTTCGCCCCGGGTGCGGCGGGCGCTCCACCGGCCCGAGCTGAACGCCGGGTCGTCGCCGTCTTCGCCTGCACCTTCGTCTTCCTGGGCATGCGCTCCTCCTCTCCTGTTCGGCTCACGAGCTCGTCACGACGAAGACGTGTCGGCCCCACGGCGGCAGGTCGAGGTAGAGCCCCTTCGCCGCGAGCTCGCCGGCGTCCCGGACGTACCGCGCCTCTCCGAGCAGATCCGGGAGGACGACCTCGCCGCGGAGCTCCGCGAACGGGACCTGGGTCCAGCACTGCGCCTGCGTCGCGCCGTAGTTCACGGCGGCGAGCAGGCGGCGGCCCGCGCCGGCGTCCCACGCCATCACCACGAACCGCTCCCAGCTCGGGTTCTCGGCCCATGCGGGCCGGCACTCGCAGAGCTGCCACCGGCCGACGTGCGCCTCCTCGCGGGCGAGCACCGCGAGGAGCCGCCCGTGAAACGCGCGGAGCGCGGGATCGGGCGGCTCGCCCGGTCGCCGCCCCAGGTGCATCGAGGCGTGGACCTTGCGCCCCTCGAGCTGTCCTTCGTGGAAGAACCGCATCCCGGGCGCGAGGAAGGCGATCACCGCCGCCGCCCGCTCCTGCTCCGGGCCGAAGACGGCCGCGGCCCGGGGCTCGTCGTGGTTCTCTAGGAACCGCGCGCACCGGGCCTGGAACGCCGCGTCGGCGTGGAGGTGCTCCCGCACGGCGCCCGCGTCGCCGTTGCGGAGCCGATCGTAGAGCCGCTTGTCGTAGGTGAAGTCGAACCCCTGGGCCTGGAGCGTCCACTCGAGGTCCCAGTACACCTCGGCCAGGAACACGAACTCCGGGCGGCGCGCCTTCACCTCCGCGATCGCCTCGGGCCAGAACGGCTCGAACGAGCGTGGCCCGCCGCGCGCCGCGGCCTGCTCGCCCCGATCGCCCCACGTCCGCCGGAAGACCTCGGGCAGCACCAGCATCGCCATGTCGCAGCGGACGCCGTCACACCGCGCGGCGACGCGCGAGAGCTCCTCGCGCATCGCCGCGCGGAGGCCCGGGTGGCGGTAGTCGAGCTGCAGCGTGTCCGGCCAGCCGGGGAAGTACGGATCCCGGCCGTGCGCCAGGACGCGCCCGTCGACGCGGACCCAGTTCTCCGGCGCGGTTGCCAGGTCCTGCTCCGTCCCCTCGACGAAGAACTCCGGGTGAAGACGGGTCCACGGGTGGTCGGGGCTCACGTGGTTCGGGACGAAGTCGAGGAGCAGCCGTCGCCCGCGCCGCGCGAGCCGCTCGCGCAACCGCGCCAGCGCCGCGTTGCCGCCGTACTCCGGGGCGACGTCGTACGCCTGGATCGCGAACGGCGAGCCGGTGATGTCCTCCTCGCGCAGGTCCGGCAGGTCGCGCGCGAACCCCTCGCGCCAGCCGGCGCGGCTGCGGGAGACGGCGCGGCCGGCCGGTCCCGTCCTCCAGACCCCCAGGAGCCAGACCCATTCGAACCCCAGGCGCGCGATCTCGTCGAGGAGGGTGTCGGGGACGTCGTCGAGCGTGGCCGGACGGCCGAGGGCGTGCCCGAGCTCGCCCAGCAGGATGCGCGTGTTGAGCTGGTAGAGCAGCGGGTGGCGCGACGCGGGGGGCACGGGGTCGGACGGTAACGCGCCGCTCCCGCCGCGCGCCACGCCCGCCCCATCATGGACGCTGCGTGGCCGCGTCACCACCTGAGGACGAGCGGTAGGTCGGGGCCGAGATCCACCTCCCCACCGCGCCTCGCGCGATCGAAGGTGAGCTCGAGGCGGTACTCCCGCCCTCGTCGCAGGGCGAGAAGGCCTGCCTCGACCGCGGCCCCGAGCTCCGGCGACGGACGCTCCGCGTGAGGGGTCACGAGCGCTGTGCCCGTGAGCTCCTGGATCCCGAGCCCGTGGTGGAGCGGCTGCCTGCGCGCGAGCGGCGCGGCGTCAGGCCGCCCGCCCATCGGGCTGCAGAACAGCATCGGCTCGCTCAGGATCCTGGAGTTGGTCGCGACCGGGATGCCGAGAGCAGGAGGCAGGTACGGCGGATGGTAGTCCCACGTGGCGAACGGCGTCGGCGCCGAGGGAACGGCCGATGTGCGGAAGCAGAACCCGAACCCGCACGCTGGACCCGCGCGGCCGCGCCACCGCTCGAGCAAGCCGGTCCTCGACACCAGGTCCGAAGCAGCCTCGATCTCGTCATGGACCCAGAGCAGCTCGAGCATCGCGTTCGCGAAGAAGAAGCGCCGGTTCGCGGTCCCCTGGCCGCGGTGGACGTTGGGCGTCCCCTCGACGAGCCCGAGGGCGTGGAGCCGCTCGGCCTCGGGCGCATCCCGTGCCGTGCACACGAACACGTGGTCGAGCTCCATCTCTCGGCGCGACGGGGGCGGCACGGCGCAGGACGCTAGCGCGCCGCTCCTCCGACGCGCCACCGCCCGCCCCATCCTGGACGCCGCGTCGTACGGATCGCTGCCAGCGCCGCCCCCGCGCGCGCGACGCGGCCCTGGAGCTTCGGATCACCCCGCCGTCGTGTTCTTGTAGACGTTCCCGTCCTTGATGATGACGGCCAGGTTGCGCTCGTGGTCCTGCAGCACCCCGATGTCCTGCGTCGGATCTCCCTCGACGAGGAGCAGGTCGGCCCACGCGCCCTCCTGGACGACACCGATCCGCGCCTCCCGGTAGGGGTTCCGCGGGCCGCTCGCGGCGAAGAGCTCGCAGTTTCCCGAGGTGGCGATCCGGAGCGCGCCGGCGCTGCCGTAGACCTTCGCGAACCGCGTCAGCATCGCGTTCTCGCTCGAGGTGCTCCCGGGCTGGAACAGCAGGTCCGTCCCGAACGCCACCTTCGCGCCGTGCTGCCGGGCCCAGCCGAGGATCCGCTCCCACGCCCCGAGCATCGGCTTCATCTTCGCCGCCGCCTCGGGCGGGAGCGGCAGGTCGCTCGGCTCGAACGGCTGCGTGCTGAGCCAGGCGCCCTTCTCGGCGATGAGCCGGATCGACGGCTCGTCGGCGAGGTGGGCGTGCTCGATCGAGCGCACGCCGGCCTCGAGCGCGCGGCGGATCCCGGCGGGCGTGTAGACGTGCACGGCGACGTAGGTCCCCCAGTCGCCGGCCGCCTGGACCGCTGCGCGCAGCTCGTCCGGCGTGAACGCGAGGGTGTCGATCGGATCGAACCGGGAGATCACGCCCCCGCCGACGGCGAGCTTGATCTGGCTCGCGCCGCTCTTGAGCTGCTGCCGGACGGCGGCGAGCACCTCCGGCACCCCGTTGACGACGACCACGCCGCCGAGGTCCTCGAGGTGGGACGGCCGGCCTCCGAGGGTCGGCGGCCGGACGTGCGGGGGAGCGAAGTCGCCGTGCCCGGCGGTCTGCGAAATCATCGCGCCGCTCGGATACACGCGCGGCCCGGGCACGACGCCGGCGTCGATCGCGTCCTTGAGGCCGAAGGTCGGGCCGGCCATGTCCCGGACCGTCGTGAACCCGCGCTGGAGCGTCCTGTGCGCCTCGGCCACCGTGTTGGCGTAGAGCAGCCCGGGGTCGGGCCGCTCGAGGGCGGCGAGCGTGTTCGCGGCCAGCGTCATGTGCCAGTGCGCGTCCGTGAGCCCCGGCATCAGCACGCGACCCCTCCCGCGGATCACGGTGCTGCCCGCCGGCGCCGCGATGGGCGCGCTGGAGACCCGCTGGATCTTCCTGTCGGACACGAGCACGTGCCCCGGCTTCAGGCGGTCGGCGACGCCGTCGAAGATCCGGACCTCCTCGATCACGATCGGCTTCGAGGATCGCTCGCGCGCCGGCTGAGCGCGGGCGGACGCGAGCTTCGCGAGACCTCCGGCCAGCATGAGCAAGGCCGTGCGCCTGGTGAGCAGCCTGGCCATCGTCCCGTCCTCCGCATCGAGCGGCTCGACGGCTCGTAACCAACGGGGCCGGGTGGAACAACCGCGGTTCGCGCTCGCGCGGGCGGTGAGAAACGAAGAGGCGGGCGCCCACGAATGGACGCCCGCCCCGGAACGACGGAACGACGCGGCTACGCTGCGGCTACCAGATGTAGATGCTCGCCCACGGGTAGCTGCCCGCGGTGACCGTGAAGTACGTGTAGCCGCCCATCTGCGCGAGCGGGAAGGGTCCCGCGCCGCAGGTGGCCGTCGCCGGCCCGCCGTTCACGCTCACCGTCCGGCCGGCGAAGTTGGAGCAGCCCCAGCCGTTGACGCGCTGGGCGGTCCGGTAGCAGACCGCGCCGGTGGTGTTGAAGTTGCCCGTGTTGCTCGTGAACGTGACCGGGTTCGCGCATGGGGTCGGGTCGCTGAGGCCGAACGTGGCGGTCACGCTGCGCGAGCCGTTCATCGTGACGATACAGGTCCCCGACGTCCCGGTGCACGCCCCGCTCCAGCCGAGGAACGTCGAGCCGGACGATGCCGCGACGGTCAGGGTGACGACCGCGCCGTAGGCGTACGGCGCGCTGCACGAGGTACCGCAGTTGATTCCGCCCGTGCCGGTGACGGTCCCGGTGCCGACGCCGGCCTTGACCACGGTGAGGTCGTTCTCGATCACGGGGACCGTGAACGCGGCGTCCACCGTGCGGTTCAGGGTCATCGGGATGACGCAGGTCGGGGTCGTGCCCGTGCACGCCCCCGTCCAGCCCGAGAACGTCGAGCCCGCCGCCGGCGTGGCGGTCAGGGTGACGACCGCGGTCGTCGAGTACGGCGCCGTGCAGGTCGGGCCGCAGTTGATCCCGGAGGGCGTGGACGTGACGGTCCCGCTGCCGTTCCCGGACTTCGTCACGGACAGCATGACGTCGCCCACGACCGTCGAGAACGTCGCGGTGACCGACTGATCGGCCGACATCGTGACGACGCACGCGCCGGAGCCGGAGCACGCGCCGCCCCACTCCATGAACATGGACGAGGCGTCCGCCGGGGTGGCGGTCAGGGTGACGAGCGTGCCGGAGGCGAAGCTCGCGCTGCAGGTCGCGCCGCAGGCGATCCCGGCGGGCGTGGAGGAGACCGTCCCGGCCCCGCTGCCCAGCTTGGAGACGCCGAGCACGCGGTTCGTCGTCTGGCCGAACGCGCCCCAGACCTGGAAGTCGTAGAGCGAGTAGCCGTACGACGTCCCGCGGGCGGTGCCGTACATGCGGACGTACCGGCCCGCGCCCGAGACGGCGAGCGTCTGGAGGCCGCCGGTGCTGGTCGTGGTCGAGTAGATGCTCGTCCAGGTCGTCCCGTCATCGGACGTCTGGATCTGGTAGGCGCGCCCGTAGGCGGCCTCCCAGCGCAGGACGACGCGATCGATGGTCGCCCGCTGCCCGAGGTCCACCCGGATCCACTGCGGGTCGCTGAACTGGCTCGACCACCGCGTGGTGGTGCTCGCGTCCACGGCGGAGCTCGCCGGGTACGAGGCGCTCTCGGTCGAGGAGGCCGTCGCCGGCTTGCCCTGCGAGAGGAGCGTGCTCGTGCCCGTCCCCGTGAACGTCGCGATCACGCTCCGCGCCCCGGACATCGTGACGGTGCACGTGAGCGCCGTCCCCGTGCAGGCGCCGCTCCAGCCGGCGAACGTCGAGCCGGACCCGGGCGTCGCGGTGAGCGTCACGATCGTGCCGGCGGGGAAGCACCGCGCGCCGGTGCCGCAGGCCGTGCCGGGCGGCGACGTGGAGACCGTGCCGGAGGTGCCGCTGAGGCTGATCGTGAGCGGGTACGTCGTGGCGACCGGATCGAACCGGGCGTCGACGAGCCGGTCGCCGCCGCCGAACACGGTGCAGGTCGAGGCCGTGCCGGTGCAGACGCCCGACCACCCGGCGAAGACGGACCCCGGCGAGGCGGTCGCCGTGAGGACGATGGCCACGTCGCCGGGGAGGGTCGTGCTGCAGACCGTCCCGCAGTTGATGATCCCGTTGCCGCCGGTGACCGTGCCGGTCCCGGTGCCGGACCGCGTCACGGTGAGCACGCCGTCGGGCGGGAGGGTGTTGAACGTCGCGTTCAAGGTGCGCGCCTGGCTCATCGTTAGGGTGCACGGCCCGGTGCCGGTGCACGACCCGCTCCACCCGGCGAACATCGACCCCGCCGCGGGGATGGCGGTGACGGTCACGATGGTGCCCGCGGGGAAGCACCTCGTCCCCGAGGTGCAGTCGGTGCCGGGCGGCGAGAAGCTGAACGTGCCGCCGCCGGTGCCGCTCTTCGTGATCGTGAGGGGGTACGTCCCGACGTCACCGAGATCGAACTGCGCGTTGACCAGCCGGTCGGCGCCGCCCATGACCGCGCAGGTCGGAGCGGTGCCGGTGCACGCGCCCGACCAGCCGACGAACACCGAGCCGGTCGCCGCGGTCGCGGTCAGGTTGACGACCGTGTCGCCCGGCTGGACCCAGATGCAGACGGAGCCGCAGTTGATGCCGCCGCCGGTGACCGTGCCGGAGCCCGTCCCGGACTTCGTGACCGTGAGCGTGCCGTCCGGCGGGAAGGCGTTGAACGTCGCGGTCAGCGCCCGCGCGGCGTTCATCGTCACGACGCAGGTCGCGGCCGAACCGGTGCACGCGCCGCTCCAGCCGGCGAACCACGAGCCCGTGGCCGCGGTCGCGGTGAGGGTCACGGCCGTCCCGGAGGCGAAGTTCGCGGAGCACGTCGCGCCACAGGAGATCCCGACCGGCGACGAGGTGACCGTGCCGGTGCCCGTCCCGGCCTTCGTGACGGTGAAGGTGTAGTTCGTGGGCGTGCCGTTGCTCACGTCGAACGCGCCGGTGAGCCGGATGTCACGCGAGGACGAGCCGACCATGACCTGGAACGTCCCGAGCGCGGGGACCCAGCCGTTGCTCCAGTACTTGTAGGACTCCGGCGCGAGGGTCACGGCCACGCGCTGCGTCTGGCCGGGCGTGAGGCTCACCTTCTGGAAGCCCTTCAGCACCTTGGGCGGCTCACCCGCGGTGGACGGGAAGCCGAGGTAGACCTGCACGACCTCGGCGCCCGCGACGGCGCCGCTGTTGGTGAGATCGAGCGACACGGTCACGGCCTCGTTCGCCTGCGCGTTCACGCTCGGCGTGACGCTCAGGTTGGCGTACGTGAACGTGGTGTACGAGAGGCCGTGGCCGAACGGGAAGAGCGGCGCGATGTTGCGCGCGTCGAAGTGGCGGTACCCGACGAACAGGCCCTCGCGGTACCAGACGCTGGTGCCGTTGCCGGGGAACATGTCGCTCGTGCTGCCGTAGACGCTGCTCGCCGTCGGGTAGTCCGACAGGCTCGCGCCGAAGGTGAGCGGCAGCTTGCCGGACGGGTTCACGTCGCCGAAGAGCACGCGGGCGATGGCCGGCGCCTGCATCTCGCCGAGGAGGCTGCTCCAGAGGATCGCGCGGACGCTGCTCGCCCACGGCATCGTCATCTGCGCCGGGGAGACGACCATCACCACGGTCGGCGTGCCGGTGGCCGCGATGCGCGTCGCGAGGGCGTCGGAGTTGGCGTTCGAGAACGACCGGGCCGCGCCGAAGTTGAGGCCGCCGCGGTCGCCGCCGTCGCCGTAACCCTCCATCGACGTCGCGCAGAGGACCACGATGGCCGCGGCCTTGCCCGTCGCGAGGCTGACGGCCGAGTCGATGTTGGCCTCCGTGCCGTAGGGGATCGTGCTCGCCGAGACGCCCAGGGCGTTCGCGATCGCCTGGCGCGGGGTCATGATGGTCTTGCCGGTGGTGAGGCCCTCCGCGGAGCCCTTGCCCTGGAAGACGTGGTTCGTCTCGGCGCACTGGCCGAAGACGGCGACGTTCCGGTTGGTCTTGGAGAGGGGGAGGAGCGGGACGCCGCCCACCGCCGTGTTCTTGAGGAGCACGATCGACTGCTCGGCGGTCCGCTGCGCCGTGTCACGGTTGGCCGCGGTCGAGACGACGCGCGTCTCGACGCCCTGGGCCTTCGTCACCTTCGTCGCCGGGAAGTCGTCGAGGTTGGTGACGAGGTGCGCGAACACGATGCGCCGCGCCATCTCGCGGGCGGTCGCGTCGGTGATCTGCCCGTCGAGGTTGAGGAACCACAGGTTGTTGTTCATCTCGACGTCCAGGCCGGCGTTGGCGGCCTTGGCGCCGGAGTGCGTCGCGCCCCAGTCCGACATGACGAAGCCGCGGAAGCCGAGCTCGCCCTTGAGCAGGGTCTTGAGCACGTACGAGTTCTCGCACGCCCAGTCCGAGCCGGTCGGGGTGGCGATCTTGTTGTAGGAGCACATGAACGCGCCTACGCCCGCGTCCACCGCGGCCTTGAAGGGCGCGAGGTAGACCTCGTGCTGGGTGCGGTCGTCCACGTTGACGATGATCGTGTCGCGGTTCGTCTCGTGGTCGTTGTTCAC
Organism: Anaeromyxobacter sp.; assembly: GCA_035627135.1. GTDB lineage: Bacteria > Myxococcota > Myxococcia > Myxococcales > Anaeromyxobacteraceae > Anaeromyxobacter. The sequence continues at coordinate 10,127 of DASPMI010000085.1, forward strand.
GTAGTGCTTGGCGGTGGCGATGATGTTGTTGCTCTGGATGCCGGTGACCGCCGAGGCGGCGAGCTGCGCGGAGAGGAACGGGTCCTCGGAGAAGCTCTCGAAGTTCCGGCCGCCGCGCGGGTCGCGGATGATCTGCATCGTCGGGCTGAGCGAGACGTT
>DASPMI010000086.1:0-2382 GCA_035627135.1 Anaeromyxobacter sp.
CTCGAGCCCGTCGCCAAGGTCCCGTTCGCGAAGCTGAACGCCGTCTCCTGCGTCGGCTGGATGGCGCTGACGATCCTGCCGTTCCGGCTGGGCGAGTTCGCCCGCCCGTACCTCGTCGCCGAGCGGCCCCGGCTCCGCGTGTCCGCCGCGCTCTCGTCGGTCGTGGTGGAGCGCGTCGCCGACGGGCTCTTCATGGCGCTGCTGCTCATGCTGTGCCTGCTCGGGGTCCCGAGCGGCGCGCCGGGCGTGCAGTTCCTCCGGTTCGGCGGCGCGCTCATCGGCGGCGTCTTCCTCGGCGCGCTCGGCTTCCTCGTCGTCGCCTACCGGAGCCGCGCGCTCGCGACCCGGCTCCTCGAGCGGCTCCTCGGGCCCGTGTCGCCCCGGCTCGCCGCGAAGGCGGCGGGGATGATGGAGGCGTTCATCCACGGCCTGCGGATCGTGCCCACGCGCGGGAAGGTGTTCCTCTTCGTCGCGCTGACCTTCGTGTACTGGGGGTTCAACGGGTGGGGGATGCAGGTGCTCGCCAAGGGGTTCGGGCTGCACCTGAACTTCTTCGAGTCCTGCACGCTGCTCGGGGTGCTGGTGATCGGGGTGATGATCCCCGCGGGCCCCGGCATGATCGGCACGTTCCAGGGCGCCATCCACATCGCGCTCGCGCTCTTCTTCCCCGCGACGATCGTGGACGGGCCGGGGATGGCCTACGCGAACGTGCTCTGGGCGGTGCAGCTCTTCCTGCAGATCGGCCTCGGGCTCGTGTTCCTCTTCTCGCGCCACATCCGCATGGGCCAGGTGCTCGCCGCGCCCGAGGAGGTCGCGGAGGAGCTCGAGGAGGAGGCCGGAGAGCAGCCCGCCGGCTCCGGCGGAGAGACGGCGCAGGACGTCGAGCTGCGGGCCGCGACGCTGCCGGAGCGGTGAGGCGCACTGGTCCGCTCGCCCTGAGATGCCGTCTTCCCCGTCAAGCGCTCGCTAGGGCGAGGTGGGGCGTGAACGGGCGTCTGTTCTTCGCGATGGAGTACAGGGCGCACAGCATCTTGCGCATGCACGCGATGAGGGCGACCTTGGGCAGCTTCCCGCGCGCCCTCAGCCGCTCATAGTGGGCCTTCAGCCAGGGGTTCTTGCGGACGGCCACGAGCGTCGGCATCCAGAGAGCCGAGCGAAGCTCTGCGTCGCCGATCGGAGAGATCCCTGCTCGGTTTCCGGTCCTTCGACCAGACTGACGCAGGCTGGGAACAACTCCGACAAACGAGCTGATCGCGTCGCCGCTCTTGAAGCTACCCAGGTCCCCGAGGTGGGCGATGAGCCGCGCTGCGGTCGTAGGCCCGATCCCGTCGAAGGTCGTGAGGAGCTTGCCGACCTCGTGCTCGCCGAGCTTGGTCTCGATGTCCTCGTCGAGGCTCGCGATGCGGCGCCGCAGGACGTCCAGGTCCTCGCAGGTGTGCTGAACCTGGATCCGATACGCCGGGCCGTGGTGCTGACCGACAGAGGTCTTGGCGGCCTCCACCAGCGCTTTCGCCAGCTCCGGCCCAACGGTGTGCCGGTCGTCGTACTTGAGTTTGGCCAGGCGCTTCCAGGGCAAGCCCAGGAACGCGTACGCGGTTGGCCACTCGTGGAGGATCCTCGTGGCGAGCTGCGTGTCGAGGCCCTTCACATGCTTGGTGAACTCGGGGAATCCGAGATCGACGAGACGGCGAAGCTGCCGCGTCCGATCGCCGAAGTCCTGCACCATGCGAGCGCGATGCTTCACCAGCTCGCGGATCTCCTCGGTCGCCTCGTCGGTCAGCGGCGTGGTCGCGGGCCGCTTCTGTGCTGCGAACCGAGCGATCCCGAGCGCATCGATGGCGTCGGTCTTCGTCCTCTCGAGGTTCTCCTCAGCGAACTTCCGCGTACGGATGGGGTTGAGGAGTGCGACCTTGAAGCCGTTCGCCGCCAGGACGGCGAAGAGGTTCTTCCAGTAGTGTCCGGTCGCTTCCATCGCGACCAAGGCGTCCGTAGGGTCTCCGATGACCTCGAAAACCTGTCTGTACCCTTCGGCGTTCTCGTCGAACACAGTGGGCTTGAGCAGAACGCCGCCGTCCTCGCCAACCGCGGCGACCCAGTGCCTCTCTGAGGCGATGTCCACACCGATGAAGCGCACCCGGCTCGTCTCCTTTGACGGGGACTGTCGGGAGCCTCGGAGCCGGGTTTCACGCTCACGCTTGTCGATGCGAGGACTGGCCAGTGGCCGCCTCGAGATGCCGTTCGAGCTCTGAAACCCGGTCGAGGGCGCCAATCTCAGGGCCGAGGACGAAGCCTCGAGCTGTCTACGGCGACCCTCTCCCGGAACCCGTCTCCTCTGCCTTACACCCGATCGATTCATCGAGTGGAGCAGATACAAGCCTGTCG
>DASPMI010000087.1:0-19124 GCA_035627135.1 Anaeromyxobacter sp.
GTCGCCGAGGGCGGTGAGCGCCGTCTCGGTGCCGGAGCAGAACGCCGACCCGGCCACGAAGAAGGCGGCCAGGAGCCATTTCCAGACCGGCACTACTTCCAAGCGTCTCCTCTCCTCGATACAGGACGACCCCTCCCGGCGGGAGGGGTCGGTCATACTACCTCAAACGGTTGCGGCCCGGTGCCCGGACGGCCCGTGGCGGGCTCGCCCGGAGGGCGGGGGAGCCTGCTCCCGGGCTCGGGCTCGGGACGCTACCGCTTCCACTCGTACGAGCAGATCTGCACCTCGGGGAAGAAGTACGCGATCTCGATCTTCGCATTCTCCGGGCTGTCCGAGCCGTGGACCGTGTTCCGCTGCACGTCCGTGGCGAAGTCCTTCCGCAGCGTCCCCGGGGCCGCGTTGGCGGGGTTGGTCGCCCCCATCACCTCGCGGTTGCGCGCGATGGCGCCCTCGCCCTCGAGCACCATCAGGACCACGGGGCCGCTGGTCATGAACTCGACGAGCGCAGGGAAGAACGGCCGCTCGCGGTGGACCGCGTAGAACCCCTCGGCCTCCGCCCGCGAGAGCCGCGTCAGCCGCATCGCCACGGGCTTCAGCCCCTTCTCCTCGAACCGCGCGATGACCTTGCCGATGACCGCCTTCTCGAGGCCGTCCGGCTTGATGATGGAAAGCGTCCGCTCGATCGCCATGTCGTACGATTCCTCTTTTCCCCCGTGAAGGAGCCCGAGCCCGCGCCCCCCTTCGACTCCGCGGCCGCTCGCGCGGCCGCTCGCTCGGGGTGAACGGCCTCGGTCTCGCGCTGCCTACCCTCGTCCCCTTCCAGCAACCTTCGCCTTCTTCCCTGCCGCGGCCTTCTTCACGCCGCCGACCTTCGTGCCCTTCCCGGGAGCCGGCCGCGGCCGCGTCCGCGCCCGTCGTTCGAGCAGGTCCTTCATCGCCTGGCCGAGCAGGTGCGGGCCGTCCACGACCGTCACCCCCGCCTTCTTCAGCGCATCGATCTTGGCCTCGGCCGTCCCGGTCCCGCCGGAGATGACCGCGCCGGCGTGGCCCATCCGCTTGCCGGGCGGCGCGGTCCGGCCGGCGATGAACCCGACGACGGGCTTCGTCAGGTGGTCGCGGATGAAGGCGGCCGCCTTCTCCTCCTCGGCCCCGCCGATCTCGCCGATCATGATCACGGCGTCGGTCCCCGCGTCGTCCTGGAAGAGCCGGAGCACGTCGATGAAGTCGGTGCCGTGGACGGGATCGCCGCCGATGCCGACCGCGGTGGACTGCCCGAGCCCGAGGTCGGTGAGCTGCTTCACGGCCTCGTACGTGAGCGTGCCGGAGCGCGAGACGACGCCGACACGCCCGGGCCGGTGGATGTGCCCCGGCATGATCCCGATCTTGCACTGATCGGGCGTGATGACGCCCGGGCAGTTCGGGCCGATGAGCCGGGTCCCCGGCCGCGACTCGAGGGCCCGCTTCACGCGGACCATGTCGAGGATCGGGATCCCCTCGGTGATCGCCACGACGAGCGCGACGCCCGCCTCGGCGGCCTCGACGATGGCGTCGGCCGCGCCCGCGGGCGGGACGAAGATCGCCGACGCGCTCGCGCCCGTCCGCCGGACCGCCTCGGCGACCGTGTCGAAGACGGGGACCTCCTCGTCGAAGAGGCTCCCGCCGCGCCCCGGCGTGACGCCCGCGACGAGCGCCGTACCGTACGCCTTCATCTGGCGCGCGTGGAAGCTCCCCGCCGCCCCGGTGATCCCCTGCACGAGCACCCGCGTCCTGCGATCGACCAGGATGCTCATGCCGTCCTCCGCACCGCCGCGACCGCCTTCCGGGCGGCGTCGCCGAGGTCGTCGGCGGGCGTGATGCGCAGCCCGCTCTCGGCGAGGATCTTCTTCCCGATCTCGACGTTGGTCCCCTCGAGCCGGACCACCAGCGGGATCCGGAGCGCGACCTGCCGCGCCGCGGCCACGATGCCGTTCGCGATGACGTCGCACTTCATGATGCCGCCGAAGATGTTGACGAGCACCGCCTTCACGTCGGGATCGGAGAGCAGGATCTTGAAGGCCGCCGTGACCTTGGCCTCGTCCGCCCCGCCGCCCACGTCGAGGAAGTTGGCGGGGTGTCCGCCCGAGAGCTGGATGGCGTCCATGGTCGCCATCGCCAGGCCGGCGCCGTTCACCATGCACCCGATGTCGCCCTTGAGCGCGATGTACGAGAGGTCGTGGACCTTGGCCTGCGCCTCCTTGGGATCCTCCTCGTCGGGATCGCGGAGCGCGGCCACGTCGCGGTGGCGGAAGATCGCGTTGTCGTCGAAGTTCATCTTGGCGTCGAGCGCCAGCACCCCACCCTCCGCGGTGACGACGAGCGGGTTGATCTCCACGAGCGACGCGTCGGTCGCCACGCACGCCTGGTAGAGCCCGCCCGCGAACTTCACGAAGGCGGAGACCGAGTCGCCCAGGAGCCCCAGCCCGAAGGCGAGGCGCCGCGCCTGGAACGGGGCCAGGCCGAGGAGCGGGTCGATCCACTCCCGGAGGATCTTCTCCGGGTGCTTCGCCGCCACCTCCTCGATGTCCATGCCGCCCTCGGCCGAGGCCATGATCGCCATCCGGCCGACGTCGCGATCGAGGGTGAGGCCGAGGTAGAGCTCCCGGGCGATCCGGCAGCCCTCCTCGATGTAGACCTTGCGGACGCGCTGCCCCTCGGGCCCGGTCTGCGGCGTCCGGAGCATCATCCCCAGCATGGCCTGGGCGTGCGCCCGCGCCTCGTCCGGCGAGCGGGCCAGCTTCACCCCGCCCCCCTTGCCCCGGCCGCCGGCGTGGATCTGGGCCTTCACCACGACGGTGCCGCCGAGCTGCCGGGCATCCGCCTCGGCCTCGACCGCCGTCGTCGCGACGAGGCCGCGCGGCACCGCGACCCCGTACTGACGGAGGATCTGCTTGGCCTGGTACTCGTGAATCTTCATCCGGGCTTACTCCCCCGGGCCCTCCTGCCGCACCCAGTCCTTGACGGCCTGGATCGTGGTGGCCCGGAACATCTCGGCGAGAGACGTCGTGAGCGGGATCCGCTTCGGGCACACCTCTACGCAGTTCTGGCTCTTCCCGCAGCCCTGGATGCCGTCGGCCCCCATGAGAGCCCGGGTCCGGTCCTCGCGGTTCAACTTGCCGGTCGGGTGGGCGTTGAAGAGCCGGACCTGGTTGATCGGCGCCGGCCCCATGAACGGGCTGTCCTCGTTCACCTGGGGGCAGGCCTCGAGGCAGCAGCCGCAGGTCATGCAGGTCGAGAGGACGTACATCCACTCCTGGTCCTTCGCGGCCTGGCGCGGCCCGGGCCCGAGGTCGTGGGTGCCGTCGATCGGGACCCACGCCCGAACCTTCTTCAGCGACTCGAACATCCGCTGCCGATCGACCATGAGGTCGCGGACGAGCGGAAACTTGGTCATCGGCTCGAGGGTGACCGGCTGCTCGAGCTGGTCGATCAGGGCCGTGCAGGCCTGCCGGACCTTCCCGTTCACCACCATGCTGCACGCCCCGCAGACCTCCTCGAGACAGCTGCAGTCCCAGACCACGGGCGTGGTCCGGCTGCCGTCGCTGGTGACGGGCGTCCGCTGGATCTCCTGGAGGCAGGAGATGACGTTGAGGTTGGGCTTGTAGGGCAGCTTGAACGTCTCGTAGTGCGCCGGCGCGTCGGGGCCGTCCTGGCGCTTGACGCGGATCTCGATGTGGCTCGGGGCGGGCGCAGAAGCCGCGGTCTTGCCGTTCTTCTGGGTCTTCATGGCTGGGATCCTCGGCTCCTAGTCGTAGTGGCGCGGCTCGGGCGCGAGCACCGGGGTGGGGATGTCGCGGTAGGTGATGTCCGGGCCCTTCTCCGTGAAGCGGGCCAGCGTCGTCTTCCGCCACTTCTCCGTGTTGGCCTTCCAGAGGGCCATGAACTCCGGGTCCTCCTTCGGGTTCTTGGTCTTGGGGCGCGGAAGCGCGAACTCCGGCTTGTAGTGGGAGCCGCGGAACTCGTCGCGCAGCAGCGCGCCCTTGGCGATCACCTTCGCGAGCTCCAGCATGTTCCAGAGCTGGTTCACGAACGCCAGCGACTGGTTCATGGTCTTGCCGGTGTCGAGGACGTTCACGTCCTTCGCCCGGGCGCAGAGCGCGTCGAGCTGCTCGATGGTCTTGCGGAGCTTGCCGTTCTCGCGCACGACCGTGCAGTTCTCGGTCATGACATCCCCGAGATCCCGCGCGATCCGCCACGGGTTCTCCTTCCCGGAGAGGCCGCGGATCGTCTCGAACCGGTCCGCCCAGTACTTCTTCGCCCGCTCGAGCACCGCCGCGGGCACGGCCTCGGCGGAGGCCTTCGCGCTCTTCGCGTACAGCGCCATCGCCGGGCCGGCGATCTGCCCGGCGTAGATGCAGGACAGGAGCGAGTTGGCGCCGAGGCGGTTCGCGCCGTGGTACTGGTACTCGCACTCACCGGCCGCGTAGAGGCCAGGGATGTTCGTCGCGTGGTTCCGCTGCGAGGGGACGATGTTCGCGCCGGCGTCCGCCTCGTAGTCGACCCAGAGCCCGCCCATCGAGTAGTGCATGCCCGGGAAGATCTCCATGGGCACGTGGCGCGGATCGACGCCGCGGAACTTCTCGTAGATCTCGAGCACGCCGCCGAGCTTGCGGGTGAGCACGTCCGGCGGGATGTGCGTCATGTCGAGGTAGACGGCGTCCCGGCCGCCGACGCCCATCTTCATCTCGCGGCAGACCTGGAAGATCTCGCGGGTGCCGACGTCGCGGGGCACGAGGTTCCCGAACTTCGGGTAGCGCTCCTCCAGGAAGTACCAGGGCTCGCCCTTCGGCGGCATGGGCTTCCCGGTGACCGGGTCGCTGGCGCGGCCGTCGGACGGGACCCAGACGCGGCCGCCCTCGCCGCGGAGCGACTCGCTCATGAGGCGGAGCTTGTCGTCGCCGGGGATCGCCGAGGGGTGGACCTGGATGAACTCGCCGTTCGCGTAGAGCGCGCCCTCGACGTAGGCGCGCGCGGCGGCGGAGCCGGTGTTGATGACCGAGTTGGTCGAGCGCCCGAACACGACCCCCGGCCCGCCGGTGGCGAGGCAGACCGCCTCGGCCGGGAAGGCCTGGAGCTCGAGCGTCCGGAGATCCGCGGCGACGATGCCGCGGCAGGCGCCGTCGTCGTCGAGCACGTTCCCGAGGTACTCCCAGTACTCGAACTTCCGTACGAGCCCCTCGACCTCGTACCGCCGGACCTGCTCGTCGAGGGCGTACAGGAGCTGCTGGCCGGTCGTCGCCCCGGCGAAGGCGGTGCGGTGGTGGAGCGTCCCGCCGAACCGCCGGAAGTCGATGAACCCCTCCGGCGTCCGGTTGAAGGTCACGCCCATGCGGTCGAGCAGGTAGATGATGCCCGGCGCCGCGTAGCACATCCCCTTGACCGGCGGCTGCTCGGCCAGGAAGTCGCCGCCCTTGAGCGTGTCCTTCACGTGGATGTCGGGGTGATCCCCTTCACCCTTCGTGTTCACCGCGCCGTTGATGCCGCCCTGGGCGCAGACCGAGTGGGAGCGCTTCACGGGGACGATGGAGAACACGTCCACGCGCTTGCCCGCCTCGGCGAGCTTCAGCACCGTCATGAGGCCGGCGAGACCGCCGCCGACCACGATGTAACGACCTTCGGCCATGGAGTTCGAGCCTCGCTGCAGTTAGGAGAGGGTCCGGAAGCGGAAGACGGTGTAGAGGATCGCGGCGGAGAGCGCGAGGAACACGCCCCAGCCCGCGAGCTCGACCCGCGCCTGCGCCTTGCGTCCGACCGCGAGGCCCCAGGAGTAGGCGAACCCGAAGAGCCCGTTGCCGAGGTGGAACGCGGCGGCGATCCCGCCCACGACGTACGCGACGGTCCAGCCGAGCGGGTACACCGCCTCGTGGACGTGGAGCGCCGTGGGCAGCTCATCCGGCCCGCGGAGCAGGCCGGGGGAGATCCGGAGCTGCCACACGTGCAGCGCCATGTACGCGAACGCGATGAGGCCGCTCCAGCGCTGCGCGGTGTAGAGCCAGTTCCGGCGGTACGGGTACTCGGCGGTGTTGGACGCGCCCGTGTACCAGATCCAGAACCCGTACAGCGAGTGGAAGAGGATGGGGACGAGGAGGAGGCCGACCTCGATCGCGTAGAAGAGCGGCCGTGGGGCGAGCCCCCACAGGTCGCGGATCGCCTCGTTGTAGCTCTCGGCGCTGATGCCGATCTTGAGGTTCTCGAACAGGTGGAAGAGGAGGAACGCGCCCACCGGCACGATCCCGCTCAACGAGTGGAGCTTGCGCAGCAGGAAGGAATGATCCTTCGCGGGCGCAGCTGTGGCGGCCTCGGACATCTCGCCTCCCGGCAGAAGAGAGCCGACCCCCGGGAGCCCGGGGGTCGGCGGTCGAAAGCGGGAGGATTCTACAGGCTAGAGGCCCGTCTCGGAGACGGACTTTCTGACGCTGGCCACCGACTTCTCGAACATGGCCTTCTCGGCCGCGTCGAGCTCGACCTCGAGGATGCGCTCGACGCCGCCGGCGCCGATCACCACCGGAACGCCCACGAACAGCCCCTTCACGCCGTACTGGCCGTCCAGGTAGGCGGAGCACGTCAGGACGCGCTTCTTGTCCTGCAGGTACGACTCGGCCATCGTGATCGCGGAGATCGCGGGCGCGTAGAAGGCGGAGCCGGTGCCGAGGAGCTGGACGATCTCGCCGCCCCCCTTCCGCGTGCGCTCCACGATCGCATCGAGCGTGCCCTTGTCGAGCAGCCTGGTCAGCGGGACGCCGTTCGCCGAAGAGTACCGCAGGAGCGGCACCATGTCGTCGCCGTGGCCGCCGAGCACGAGCGCGGTGACGTCCTGCGGCGAAACGCCCGCGGCGGCGCCGACGAAGTACTGGAACCGGGCCGTGTCGAGGACGCCGGCCATCCCGACCACGCGGTGCGGCGGGAAGCCCGTCCCCTTCTGCATGGCGTACACCATGGAGTCGAGCGGGTTGGTCACGACGATGACGAAGGCCTCGGGCGCGTTCTCCTTGATGCCCTGCGCGACCTTGGAGATGGCCTCGAGGTTGACCTTGAGCAGGTCCTCGCGGCTCATGCCCGGCTTCCGCGGGATGCCCGCGGTGACGATGCACACGTCGGCGCCCTTGATCGTCCCGTAGTCCGTGGTGCCCGCGCCGCTCAGCTCGACGTCGAACCCGAACACGCCGCGGGTCTCCTGCAGGTCGAGCGCCTTGCCCTTCGCGACGCCCTCCATGATGTCCACGAGCACGACGTCGCCGAGCGAGCGCTGCCCGGCGAGGAGCGCGAGCGTGCCGCCGATCTGTCCCGCGCCGATGAGCGCGATCTTCTTCCGAGCTGCCATGTCCCGACCTCCCTGGTGCGCCCGCGGGGGCGCGTTTCACTGCATGTGCTTCACGATCTCGTCGCCGAACTCCGAGCACTTCACCTCGACGGCGTCCGCCACCCCCTCCGCCTTCATGAGCCGCGCGAAGTCGTAGGTGACGCGGTGGCCCGCGATCGCCCCGTCCATCCCACGGATGATGAGATCCGCCGCCTCGGTCCACCCCATGTGCCGCAGCATCATCTCGCCGGAGAGGATCACCGACCCCGGGTTCACCCGGTCGAGGTCGGCGTACTTGGGCGCCGTGCCGTGCGTCGCCTCGAAGATGGCGTGGCCCGTGACGTAGTTGGCGTTGCCGCCCGGGGCGATGCCGATCCCGCCCACCTGCGCCGCGAGCGCGTCGGAGAGGTAGTCGCCGTTCAGGTTGGGCGTGGCGATGACGTCGAACTCGTCGGGGCGCGTGAGCACCTGCTGGAGCGTGATGTCGGCGATGGCGTCCTTCACGAGCACCCGCCCGCCGGCGAGCGCCTCCTTCTGCTCGGCGTTGGCCGCGTCCTCGCCCCTGGCCGCCTTCGTCCGCTCCCACTGCTCCCAGGTGTAGACCCGGTCGCCGAACTCGCGCTCGGCCAGGGCGTAGCCCCATCCCCGGAACGCACCCTCCGTGAACTTCATGATGTTGCCCTTGTGGACGAGCGTCACGCTCTTGCGCCGGTTCGCGATGGCGTAGGCGATCGCCGCGCGGACGAGGCGCTCGGTCCCCTCGCGCGACACGGGCTTGAGCCCGATGCCGCTCGTCTCGGGGAACCGGACCTTCTTGTGCTCCTTCGGGAACTCGCGCTCGAGGAAGGCGAGCACCTTCTTCGCCGCCTCGCTCCCGGCCTCCCACTCGATCCCGGCGTAGATGTCCTCCGTGTTCTCGCGGAAGATCACCATGTCCACCTTGTCGGGCCGCTTCACCGGCGAGGGCACGCCCTTGAACCAGCGCACCGGGCGCAGGCACACGTACAGGTCGAGGAGCTGGCGGAGGGCGACGTTGAGCGACCGGATGCCGCCGCCGATCGGCGTCGTGAGCGGGCCCTTGATCCCGATGACGTACTCGCGGAAGGCCTCGATGGTCTCGTCGGGGAGCCAGTTGTTGAACCGCTTGAACGCCTTCTCGCCGGCGTAGACCTCCGCCCAGGCGATGGAGCGCTTGCCGCCGTAGGCCTTCTTCACGGCGGCGTCGAAGACGCGGACGCTGGCGCGCCAGATGTCGCGGCCGGTGCCGTCGCCCTCGATGAACGGGATGATGGGGTGGTCGGGGACGGAGAGCTTCCCGCCGACGAGGGTGATCTTCGCGCCGTGCTGTGGCACCACGGGCCGGGCGTCAGGCATGTGTGAACCTCGATGGGAACGGAGTGAAGCGGCCCCTGGGGCCTCGAACGCCCTCGGTCTAACCGGGCTGCTGCCCGCCTGCCGCCCGAGATGGCCACGAGACGTATCGCAAGCGTTTCGGCCCGGTCAAGCAACCGGCCGTGCGTCAAAACGGACCTAGTGCACCGCGGGATCCGCCTCTCCCACCTCCTGGACGGGCTGCGGGGGCGGCGGATCCTTCGGCAGGCGGACCGTGAACGTCGCCCCCGCCCCGGCCTCGCTCGCCACGTCGATTGTCCCCCCGTGCGCCTCGACGATCTGCCGCGCCACGTACAGCCCGAGGCCGAGGCCTCCGAAGTGCTGCGCGGGCACGGCGCGCTGGAACCGCTCGAACACCCTCGCCTGGTGCTCGGGGGCGATGCCGATCCCCTGATCCGAGACCTCCAGGAAGACGAACGCGCCGTCCGGCCAGACCCGGAGCCGGACCGGCTTCCCCTCCCCGAACTTCCCGGCGTTCACGAGCAGGTTGCCCACGACCTGCTCGATCCGCAGGCGATCGAACCGGGCCGGCGCGGGCACGAGGTCATAGGCGAGCTGGGAGCCGCTCCGGCCGATGTCCGCCTCGATGTGGCTCGCCGCCTCGCGCGCCACCTCGGCGAGGTCCGCCTCCTCGAGGCGGACCTCGATCCGGCCGAGCCGCATGCGCGAGACGTCGAGCAGCTCGTTGACGAGCAGCGACAGCCGGCGGGTCTGCCGCTCGAGCGCGCGGAGCTTCGGGTCGAGCAGCTGGGGGGCCGCCCCCTGGAGGCGCGTGGCCGCCTTCTGGAGGAGCTGCAGCTGGAGCTGGAGCGCGGTGATCGGCGTGCGCAGCTCGTGCGACGCGATGGACAGGAACTCGTCGCGCTCGCGGACCTCCTCCTGCGCCTTGCGCCACAGCCGCGCCCGCTCCTCCGTCTTGCGGCGCTCGGCGACGTCGCGGACGGCCGCGATGGTGCACGGCTTCCCGTCCACCTGGATCGGCGAGAGGCTGATCTCCGCCGGGAACTCGGTCCCGTCCCTCCGCAGGCCCGAGAGGTCGAGCCCGAGCCCCATCGGCCTGCGGCGGGGCGCCGCCTGGTAGCTCGCGCGGTGGACCTGGTGCATGACGCGGTATCGTGCGGGCAGCAGCACCTCGATCGGCCGGCCGACCAGGTCCGCGCGCGGGTAGCCGAACAGCGCCTCACCGCTCGAGTTGACGAAGAGGATGGTACCGCCGTCGTCTGCGATGACCAGCGCGTCCGGCAACGACTCGAGGATCTCGAGGTCCACGACACCCAGATTGTGCTGCCGGGCGCCCCGGCGTGCAGCCCGGGGCCCCGTCCGTGGGCTCGGCAGGCGCGGTGGCCCCCGGCCGGGCGAGCGCCGCGTCAACCCCGCGCCGCCGGCATGGCCAGCCGGACCGCCTCCGGCGAGAAGTCGTAGATCGACTCGAGCCGGACGTTCCGGTACCGCTCCAGCTTGAACGCCATCCGCGACAGGAGCGCGAGGAGCCCCGCGACGTCGGGCGCGCCGCCCTTGCCGGCGGCCTTCTTCCGGCGCTTCACCTCGCCCAGGATCGGCCGCCGCGCCTCGCGCGGGTGGTAGAGGAACGCGCCCGAGAAGAAGAGCTGCCCCTCGAACGGCAGCAGCCGCGCCTCGAGCACGTCCCCCTTCTCCAGGCCGACGAGCTGGCGCCGCTCGGTGACGTCGTGGTCCTTGCCCGTGAACAGATCGCGGACCCGCACCTTCCCCTCGGAGATCCGCCGGACCTCGAAGAGCGCGTGGACGTTCTGGCCCAGCGCGAGGTAGGCGGCGCGGTCCTCCGCCGTGAGCGACGCGCCCTCCGCCTCGAGGAACTCCTCGAGCGTCGTCGGGCCCGTGCCGCCGGCGCGGTAGTCGTAGAGGTAGCTGTCGAGCATCCCGTTGATGCGCGACTCGTAGCTCCGGTCCTCCTCGTGCGGCTCGCCGTACTCGCCGAAGTGCGCCCGGCGCGCGTCCAGCAGCCGGTCCTTCCGCGGCTCGGCCGTGCCCCACGCGAGCAGCCGATCGTGGAGCGCCTGCAGGGTCATCGGCGGCGCTCCATCATCTCGACGAACCGGCCGAACAGCGCCCGCGCGTCGTGGGGGCCGGGCGAGGACTCGGGGTGGTACTGGACGCCGAAGGCGGGGACGTCGAGCACCTCGATCCCCTCGACCGTCTTGTCGTTGAGGTTGAGGTGCGTGACCTTGGCCCGCTTCCCCAGGCTCGCGGCGTCCACCGCGAACCCGTGGTTCTGGGCGGTGATGTCCACCTTGCCCGTCGCGAGATCCTGGACCGGCTGGTTCGCGCCCCGGTGGCCGAACTTGAGCTTGTAGGTCTTCGCCCCGATCGCGAGCGCGAGGATCTGGTGCCCGAGGCAGATCCCGAAGATCGGGACCTTGCCGAGGATCCCCGCCACGGCCTCGCGCGCTCCGACCACCGCGTCCGGGTCGCCCGGGCCGTTGGTGAGGAAGACGCCGTCCGGCTTCAGGGCGAGCGCCGCGTCGGCGGTGGTGCGCGACGGCACGACCGTGACGCGGCAGCCGGCGTCGGCGAGCAGCCGGAGCATGGCGCGCTTCAGGCCCCAGTCGTAGGCGACGACGTGGAACCTCGGCGCGGCCTCCTGCGCGCGCTCCCCGGCGGTCCAGGCGTCCGCGCCCTTCTCCCGCCACTCGTACGGCGCCCCGGTCGAGATCCGCGTCGCGAGATCCTGGCCCTCCATACCCGGCAGCGCGCGCGCACGCTCGACGAGCGCCTTCGCGCTGCCCTCGGTCGAGACGACGCCCATCTGCGCGCCGGCGTTCCGGATGTGCCGCGTCAGGCGCCGCGTGTCGATCCCGGAGATGCCCACGACCCCGTGCGCCCTCAGGTAGGCGTCGAGCGACCTCTCCGCGCGGAAGCTCGAGGGCTCCTCGGCGTGGTGCCGGACGACGAACCCGGTGGCGTGCGGCCGGGCGGACTCCTCGTCGACCCGGTTCACCCCGTAGTTCCCCTGCTCCGGGTAGGTCATGCAGATGATCTGCCCGACGTACGACGGGTCGGTCAGGATCTCCTGGTACCCGGTCATCGAGGTGTTGAAGACCACCTCACCGGAGGCCTCACCCGTCGCACCGACCGAGTGGCCTTCGAAGGTGGTCCCGTCCGCTAGCGCCAGGATGGCCTTCTTCATCGATCCGCCCTGCCCTCCTCGTGGACGATACGTCCGCCCACGACGGTGTGTGTACAACGCCCCGTGAGCCGCCTTCCCTTCCACGGGCTGTTCTTGCTCTTGCTGCGGAGCCGCTCCGGCGCGACCACCCACTCCGCCGCCGGATCGAGGACCGCGACGTCCGCCGGCGCGCCGCGGGCGAGCCGGCCGCCGGGCAGGCCGAACGCGGCCGCCGGGGCCGCGGTGAGCGCCTCGACGAGCCGCCGCTCGGCGAGCAGGCCGCGCCGGACGAGCTCCAGGCAGACGGGGAACGCGGTCTCGAGGCCGACGATCCCGTTCGCGGCGACGTCGAACTCGACGTCCTTCTCCTGCACCGCGTGCGGCGCGTGGTCGGTGGCGATCGCGTCGAGCGTCCCGTCGGCGAGCCCTTCGCGGCAGGCGTCGACGTCGTCCTGCGCGCGGAGCGGCGGGTTCATCTTGTAGTCGGTCGAGTACCCCGACGCCGCCAGGTCCTCGTCGGTGAGCGCGAGGTGGTGCGGGGTGACCTCGGCGGTGACCGGCAGCCCGCGCCGCTTCGCCTCTCGCACGGCGCGCACGGCGCCGCGGGTGGAGATGTGCGCGATGTGGAGGCGCCCGCCGGTCAGCTCGGCGAGCGCGAGGTCGCGCAGCACCATCACGTCCTCGGCCTGCCCGGGGATGCCGTTCAGGCCGAGGCGCGTGGAGACCGCGCCCTCGTGCATGACGCCCTTGCCCACGAGCGCGAGGTCCTCCTCGTGCACGGTGAGCGGCAGCCCGAAGGCCCGCGCGTACTCCAGGGCGCGCCGCATGAGCGCCGCGTTCATCACCGGCTTGCCGTCGTCCGAGAGCGCCACGCAGCCCGCCTGCTTGAGCTCGCCGTACTCGGCCAGCTCCTCGCCCGCCGAACCCTTCGAGATGCAACCCACCGGGTAGACGCGCGCCAGGCCCGCGGCGGCGGCCCGGGCCAGCACCAGCTCGGTCACCGCGGCGGTGTCGTTCACCGGGCGCGTGTTGGGCATCGCGCAGATCGCGGTGAACCCGCCCGCGACCGCCGCGGCAGCGCCCGTCGCGACGGTCTCCTTGTACTCCTGGCCCGGCTCGCGCAGGTGCACGTGGAGGTCGATGAACCCCGGCGTCACCCACCGCCCGCGGGCGTCGATGGCGCGCGCCTCGCGCGGCCGCTCGACCCGCTCGGCGACCTCCGCGACGAGGCCGTCCCGGATCACCACGGTCCGGACGGCGTCGGTACCGCTCGCCGGGTCGATCACCCGGCCCCCTTCGATGAACAGCAGGTCGGCCATGCGTCACGCCCTCGCCGAGGTCTTGGCCTCGGCCGCGGCCTCGGGGCCGCCCGCCAGGAGGTAGAGGAGCGCCATGCGCACCGCGACCCCGTTCTCCACCTGGTCGAGGATCACGGAGCGCGCCCCGTCGGCCACGTCGGGCTCGAGCTCGACGCCGCGGTTGATGGGGCCCGGGTGCATGACGAGGCAGCCGGGGGTGAGCCACTCGGCGGCCTTCCGCGCGTTGAGGCCCCAGAGGCGCGAGTACTCGCGCGTGCTCGGGATGAGCGGGTCCCCGATCCGCTCGTGCTGGATGCGGAGCATGATGACCGCGTCCGCCCCGGCGACCGCCTCGCGGAGCGCGTGGTGCACCGTCGCGCCCAGGCGCTCGACGCCGGGCGGGATCATCGTCGGCGGACCGCACACCCGCACGCGGGCGCCGAGCGCGAGGAGCCCGTAGATGTCGGACCGCGCCACGCGCGAGTGGGTGATGTCGCCGACGATCGCGATCGTCTTCCCCTCCAGCGTCCCGAGCTTCTCGCGCAGCGTGAAGCAGTCGAGGAGCCCCTGGCTCGGGTGCTCGTGGGCGCCGTCGCCGGCCGAGATGACCGCGCAGCCCACCCGGCTCGCGACGAGGCCGGGGGCGCCGCCGGCCGAGTGCCGGATGACGATCACGTCCGGCCGCATCGCCTCGAGGTTCCGCACCGTGTCGATGAGCGTCTCGCCCTTGGTGACCGAGGACGCGCTGGCGGTCCAGTTGAGCGCGTCGGCCGAGAGGACCTTGGCCGCGACCTCGAACGAGCTCCGGGTCCGGGTGGACGCCTCGAAGAAGAGGTTCACCACCGATTTCCCGCGCAGGCTGGGGACCTTCTTGATCGGGCGCTGGAGGACCTCCTTCATCGAGACCGCGAGGTCGAGGACCTCGACGATCTCCTCGCGGGAGTAGTCCGCGAGCCCCAGGCAGTGCTTGTGGCGGCCGATCACGACGGCCTCCGCGTCACGATCACCGCGTCCGCGGCGGCGCCCGCCTCGGTGAGCCGGACCTGGACGTCGTCCTGCGGCGCCGCCGAGAGGCGCGTCCCGACGAAGTCGGCGGCGATGGGCAGCTCGCGCCCGCCGCGGTCGACGAGGACGAGGAGCCAGACCCGCCGCGGCCGCCCGAAGTCCACGAGCTCGTCGAGCGCCGCGCGGACCGTGCGCCCGGTGTAGAGCACGTCGTCCACGAGCAGGATGGTCTTGCCGTCGACGGGGAACCGGACGTCGGTCGGGCCCACGACGGGCACCGCGCCCTTCTCGTCGAGGTCGTCGCGGTAGAGCGCGATGTCGATGGTCCCCGCCGGCGGGGTGACGCCGATCCGGTTCGCGAGCCTGGCGCGCAGCCGCTCGGCGAGGTGCACGCCGCCGCGCCGGATGCCCACGATCGCGAGCCCCTTCTCCCCGTCCTCGGCACGGGCGCGCGCCGCCACCTCGGCGGCGAGCCGGTCCAGCGCGCGATCGATCTCTGCCGCGTTCATGGGCGCCTCCCTCAGCGGCTCAGTCCCCAGTCGGGGTGCGTCAACTCGGCGGTGAGATCCACCTCCAGCGTGATCTCCGTCCATCGGTTCACGAGCGGATAGCGGACGGGGCGCGTGTACTCGAACTGGACGTGCAGGGTGGGCGGATCCTCCTCCGCGGCTCGTTCCCAGATCACGGCACCCGGATCCAGGTCGACCGCCGGCGCCTCCACAATCTCCCCGTCGTCGTCTGGCACCTCCTGCTCGGTGCGCCTGCGCAGCTCGGCCACCATCCTGGTGAGCAGGCCCGCGTCGTTCCGGTCCTTCACCGCACGATTCATGTAGTCGCGGACGACCTGCTTCACCTCGAGGTGCATCATCCAGACCGGGGTCCACGTCCAGGCGAGGAACCCACCGCCGACCACCAGGACCAGCAGGAGCGCCGTGACCCAGGTGATGCCGCCGCGCGCGAGGGCGGCGCGTGGAGTCGAGGGGGCGGAGGCCTGCATCGGTGCCTGGGTTCTAGCGCGAGCCGACCGCTTTGAAAAGCCGCTCGAGCCGGAGCCCCGCGGAGCCGCGCGGCGACCAGCCGCCCTCGCCCCAGCTCACGAGCACGAACGCGGCCCGGCCCCGGATGTGGCCGTAGGGGATCTGCCAGCCGCCGGGGCTCCGGCTGTCCGCGGAGTTGTCGCGGTTGTCGCCGAGCACGAAGACGTGGTCGGGCCGCACGGCCTCGAACGGCCCCTCGCGCGAGTCGGGGCGCGCGCGCCGGCACTGGAGGACGTCGTAGGTGGCGACGCCCGCCGCGGCGGCGGCGTTCCAGCGCGCCTCCCCCGAGTCCGCGGCCACCGGCGCGAGGTCGCCCCTCGCGAGCTGCTCCCGGAAGCGGCGGCAGATCGACGCGCCCTCCCGGCGCCCTGCTTCGGCGGGGACCGCGTACTCGCCCAGATACGTCCGCGGCTGCGGCACGCCGTTCACGAGCAGCACCTGCTCGCGCAGCTCGACGACGTCGCCCGGGACGCCCACCACCCGCTTCACGTAGACGGACGACGGATCGCGCGGGTCCTCGAACACGACGACGTCGCCGCGGCGCGGCGCCCCGGTGTCCGCGAGCCGCAGGTGCGTGAAGGGAAGCCGGACCGCGTACGCCGACTTCCGGACGAGGAGGACGTCGCCGGGGAGGAGCGCCGGGGACATCGAGATCGACTGGACCTGCGACGTGTCCGCGAGGAACGCGCGCGTCGCCAGCGCGAGCACCGCCGCCAGGGCGGCGACCTCCAGCACCGAGCGCCAGAGCGGCTTCTGGAGCGCCGCGAGGTGCGCGTCCCACAGCCGCGTGAGCTCCTGGAGCGCCGCGGACAGCGCGTCGGCGTCCCCGGCCGCCGCGGCCGCCTCCACCTCCGCGGCGGCGGCCTCGACCTCGCCGCGGGCCTCCCCGAGCCGCTTCGCCCGGCGGCGGGCCAGGCGCCGCGCCTCGCGCGCGAACCGGAGCGCCTCGCGCCCGGCGCGCGCCGTCCGGGCCGCGGCGGAGGTCACCTACTCCTCCACCTTGAGGACCGCGAGGAACGCCTCCTGCGGGATGTCGACCGAGCCCACCTGCTTCATGCGCTTCTTCCCCTCCTTCTGCTTCTCGAGGAGCTTGCGCTTGCGGGAGATGTCGCCGCCGTAACACTTCGCGATGACGTTCTTGCGGAACGCCTTCACCGTCTCGCGGGCGATCACCTTCGCGCCGATGGCCGCCTGGATCGCGACCTCGTACATCTGCTTCGGGATGACCTCCTTCAGCTTCTGGCAGACGTCGCGGCCGCGCTGGTACGCGCGCTCGCGGTGGACGATGATCGAGAGCGCGTCCACGGGCTCGCCGTTGATGAGGATGTCGAGCTTCACGAGGTCGGCCTCCTCGTACCCCTTGAGCTCGTAGTCGAGCGAGGCGTAGCCGCGCGAGACGCTCTTCAGCTTGTCGAAGAAGTCGAACACCACCTCGGCGAGCGGGATGTCGTACGTGATCTGCACCCGCTTCGTGCCGACGTACTTGAGATCCTTCTGGATGCCGCGCCGGTCCTGGCAGAGCTTCAGGATCGCGCCCACGTCGTCGGTGCGAGCGTGCACGTGACAGGTGAGGTGCGGCTCCTCGAGCTTGGCGATCTTCTGCACCGGCGGGAGCTTCGCGGGGTTGTCGATCTCCTGGACGGCGCCCGACGTATCGGTCACCCGGTACACGACGGACGGCGCCGTGGTGATGAGCGCCAGCTCGTACTCGCGCTCGAGCCGCTCCTGGACGATCTCCATGTGGAGGAGGCCCAGGTAGCCGCAGCGGAAGCCGAAGCCGAGCGCCTGCGACGTCTCGGGCTCGTAGGTGAAGGCCGAGTCGTTGAGCGAGAGCTTCTCCAGGGCGTCGCGCAGGTTCCCGTAGTCCGCCGCCTCGATGGGGAACACGCCGGAGAAGACCATCGGCTTCACGACCTTGAAGCCGGGGAACGGCTCGGTCGTCGGCCGGTCCTCCTCCGTGATCGTGTCGCCGACCTTCGCGTCGTGGACGTCCTTCACGTTCGCGACGACGATGCCCACCTGACCGGCGTCGAGCCGGTCCACGCCGCGCGCGAACGGAACGAAGGCGCCGAGCTCCTGGACCTCGAAGACCTTCTTGTTGGACCAGAGCTGGATGCGCTGCTTCGGGCGGAGGCCGCCGTCGAACACCCGCACCAGCATGACGACGCCGCGGTAGGAGTCGTACCAGGAGTCGAACACGATCGCCTTGAGCGGCGCCGCAGGGTCGCCCTTCGGCGGCGGCACCTTCTTCACGATCTGCTCGAGGATCTCCTCGATCCCGGTGCCCTCCTTGGCGGAGCACGGCACGGCGTCACCGGCGGGGAGGCCGATCACCTCCTCGATCTCCGCGCGCACCGAGGGCACGTCCGCGCTGGGGAGGTCGATCTTGTTGATGACCGGGACGATCTCGAGGTCGTGGTCGAGCGCCTGGTAGACGTTGGCGAGCGTCTGGGCCTCGACGCCCTGGGTCGCGTCCACGACGAGGATCGCGCCCTCGCACGCCGCGAGCGACCGCGAGACCTCGTAGGCGAAGTCCACGTGGCCGGGCGTGTCGATGAGGTTGAGCTCGTAGTCCTTGCCGTCGCGGGCGCGGTACCGCATGCGGACGGTCTGCGCCTTGATGGTGATCCCGCGCTCGCGCTCCAGCTCCATGTTGTCGAGGAACTGGGCCTGCGACTCGCGCGCCGTCACCGTGCCGGTCTTCTCGAGGAGGCGATCCGCGAGCGTGGACTTGCCATGGTCGATGTGCGCGATGATCGAGAAATTCCGGATATGGCTGCTCGTATCGGCCATTTGGGCCCGGGGTTCTTAGCACGCGCTGCACCGAGGGGCCACGGCGCCGGTCCGCGGCCGCGCGGGAGCCGCGCGCGCGTGTCCGAGGCGAATCGGCGCGCGGCGCGGCGGCGCAGCGCCTGCTCGCTTGGCGCGGCGTAGAACCCCGCCCCCGCTCGGCGGGCCAGGGCTTCACCCCCGATATCGGCTTCGCTGAAAAGCCCCTGGGCAGGTTGCCTCGTGTGCGCTGGCGCGCAAGACACGCCCCAAAGATTCCAGCGGGTTGTGTAGCCATACGTGTAAGGCACCATATATTGTGTGCATGCCGTTGACAGCACGGATGCCGTTGGTAGAGTTCGAGTCCGCGCTGCGGGGGCGGGAGCAGAGGAGGACGGGCGGGATGGGCGGGTGGAGCGGCGACATCACAGGACTTTCTTCTGCCCGCGGACGCAGAGCGCGGGCCTTGGACACGACCGTCAGACAGGGGAGCTAGCCTCCGGTTCACAAAACGCGGGCCGGCCGGAGGTCCGTGCGGCTCGGGAGCGACCGATGGTCGCGCCCGAAGGGGCAGGTGTTTGCCCGCGCCGCGGGCGCGGGCGAGGGAGATCGAGGACATGATGGAGCGTGAGATCGCAGCGGGGCGCGGACGGAGCACGAAGGCTTCCAGGAAGGCGGCGCCGAAGGCGCAGCGGGGCCTCGAGGTCCCCCGCTTCTTCACCAGTCCGGGCGTCGATCCGGCCGACGAGCTCGCCTGGGAGACCCGCACCGCGCAGATCACCGGCGAAGGCGGCGCGACCGTCTTCGAGCAGAAGGACGTCGAGGTCCCGAAGAGCTGGTCGCTCCTCGCGACCAACGTCGTCGCGTCGAAGTACTTCCGCGGCACCCTCGGCACGCCCGAGCGCGAGCGCTCGGTCCGCCAGCTCGTCTCGCGCGTCGTGAACACGATCGGCGCGTGGGGCCGCAAGGACGGCTACTTCGCGAGCGCCGAGGACGCGGCCACCTTCGAGGCCGAGCTCGCGCACCTCATCTACCGGCAGAAGATGAGCTTCAACTCGCCGGTCTGGTTCAACGTCGGCGTCGAGGAGCACCCGCAGTGCTCCGCCTGCTTCATCAACTCGGTCGGCGACTCGATGGACTCG
>DASPMI010000088.1:0-22404 GCA_035627135.1 Anaeromyxobacter sp.
CCGTACGGCTTTGCGAACGCCATGAGCGCGAGGTTGTTGGCCGCGGTGCCGTTGAAGACGAGGTGCGTCGCCACCTCCTGGCCGAAGAGACGCGAGAAGGCGGCGCGCATGCGCGCCATGACCTCGTCGTCCCCGTACGCGCGCGCGTGGCCGCGGTTCACGGCGGCGAGCCGCTCCAGCACGCGCGGGTGGACTCCGGCGAAGTTGTCGCTCGCGAAGCCGCGGGCGCCGGTCGAGGGATCCGTCATCGCTCCTCCTGCCGTCGGATGTACCTCACGCGCCTCGATCCGCAGCCCGCGCCGTGAGGCTCCTCCGAGCGGGAACGGCAGCGGACGGGGCCGTACGCCGCCGGTCGCGTCGCCTGATCATTCCAGACATCCAGGTGGAGTCCGGAAAAAACACCTGGATGACAGGTGGTTGATTAGACGAATCGATTCCGTTCATCATTCCACTGATGGCTCCAAGAGCCGCGAGCTGCTGGAGCACCTGGCGGTCGCCGGTGTGGCCCGTCCCGCTGCGCTCCGAGGCGCGCTCGGCGGCATCTCTCCCCAGACGCTCATGCGCGTCGTGGCCGAGGCGGGCGAGCGTGTCCATCGGATGGGCCGCGGACCCGCGACCCAGTACGCCCGTACGCGGTCGGTCGAAGGGCTCGGCCTCGCCGTCCCGGCGTTTCGCGTCGATGCCACGGGCCAGCCTCGTCGAGACGGCGTGCTGCGGTTCCTGTGGGGCGGACGGACGTACTGAGAGCGCGGCGATGCGAGCCGGCTGTTCGCGGGGCTCCCGCCGGAGCTCGTCGACATGGCACCGCAGGCTTCATGGGCCGGAGCTTCTCCGCCCGCTTCCCCGAGCTTCGCCTCCCGTCTCGTGCGCGTCTTGCCCGCGCGCGCGAAGTAGCCGGCCACCCGCGCGTCCGACGGTCGTGGCGACGGGCGGCCCCGGTTCACCCCGCCCCCGGCGCCAGCCGCTTCACCAGCCCCTCCAGCCACCGCAGCGTCGCGACCACGCGCGCGCTGCTCCGCAGGTCGCCGTGCGTCACCGACCAGACCTCCAGCGTCGGCACCTCGAGCCGCGGGAGGACGCGCTCGATCCGCGGGTCGCGGGCGAGGAAGGCGCTCGAGGTGAGGGCGACGCCGGCCCCGGCGAGGCAGGCGGCGACCATCGCGTTGGTGTTGTTCACGCGCACGGCGGCGCGGGCGCGCGGGGCGAGGCCGCGGAGCCACGCCTGGCCGCGGAGCCGGTCCATGTCGCGCTCGTAGAGGACGAGGTCGTGGCCGTCCAGGTCGGCGGCGGTCCGCGGCCGGCCGCGCGCGTCGAGGTACGCGGCCGCGGCGTAGAGCGCCTGGTCCTCGACGCCGAGCCGGCGGGCGACGAGCGAGCGCTCCCGCGGGCGGAAGTTGCGGATGGCGAGGTCGGCTTCACCACGCGTGAGGTCGAGCGCGCGCGGGCCGGCCTTCACCTCGACCGCGAGCCCGGGGTGCGCGGCCAGGAACGCGGGGAGCGCGGGCGAGAGGACGAACGTCGCGAAGCCGTCGCCGCAAGCGATCCGCACGGTGCCGGAGACGCGCGCGTCCACCCCCGAGAGCGCGCGCTCGGCCTCGATCGCCTCCGCCTCCATGCGCTCCGCGCGGGGCAGGAGCGCGAGCGCCGCGGCCGTCGGGGCGAGCCCGTCCGGGGTCCGGGCGAAGAGCCGCGCGCCGACGGTCTCCTCGAGCGCGGTGAGCCGCCGGCCGATGGTGGTGGGCGCGACCTGGAGCGCGCGGGCGGCGCCGGCGTGGCTGCGGGTGCGGTGGGTGGCGAGGAAGACGCGGAGATCGTCCCAGACGAGCATGGCGGGGAGCATGTGCTTACGGCTGCAAAAATGCACGCCCGAGTTGCGCGATCGTGCAGTTCCGAACACCCCCGCTCCGCGGCTAGATCCGCACCGGAACCGGAGAGGAGCGGAGGCCATGACGCGGCGGAACGAGGCGGACAGGACGAACGGGATGGTCGAGCGCGGGACGGGGCGCGGAGCCCCCGCGGGGCGGCGCGCGCTCGGCATTAACGAGGTGCTTCGCCTCCCGGCGGGCGGCGCGGTGCGCGTCGAGGCCGGGCAGGTGGTGATCACCGTCGAGGGCGACGCGGTGGATCACGTGCTCGACGAGGGCGAGGAGCTGGAGCTGCCGCGGCGCGGGCGGGCGCTCGCCTGGGCCCTCGCGCCCAGCCAGATCGGACTGAGCGTACCTACTGTCCGGGGGTGGCGACGCCGTTCCTGGAGCGAGCCTTCGGCCTCGCGCAGCGAGGCACGACCGTCGGGCGCGAGGCCCTGGCCGGCGCCACGACCTTCGTGACGATGGCGTACGTCCTGTTCGTGAACCCGCAGATCCTCTCTGCGGTCGCGGACCGGACCGGCCACACGCCCTCCCAGGCGGCGCTCCTCACCTCCACCGCGCTGGTGGCGGCGGCGAGCACGCTCGCGATGGGGCTCCTCGCGAACGTCCCGCTGGCCCTCGCGGCGGGCATGGGCCTCAACTCCGTCGTGGCGTTCCAGCTCGTCGCCGGGCGCGGCCTCACCTGGCCCGAGGCGATGGGCGTCATCGTGGCCGAGGGGCTGGTGATCACGCTCCTCGTCCTGACGGGCCTGCGCCAGGCGGTGGTGCGGGCGGTGCCGGCCTCGCTCAAGCGGGCCATCGGCATCGGCATCGGCCTCCTCCTCGCCTTCATCGGCCTCGTCAACGCCGGGTTCGTGACCCGCGCCTCGTCCGGCCCCGTCCCGGTGCAGCTCGGCGACGGCGGCCTGCACGGGTTCCCGCCGGTCCTGTTCGCGTTCACGCTCCTCTTCACTGGGTGGCTCCTCGCCCGCCGGACGACGGGCGCCCTGCTCCTCGGGATCGCGGCCGCCACGGCGCTCTCGATCGTCGCGCGCCTCGCCGGAGCGCCCGGCCTCCCGCCGGAGGCGGCGGCGCTGCCCCGCAGCCCGATCGCGCTCCCGGACTTCGGGCAGCTCGGCCAGTTCGACCTCGGCTTCGTCCGCCAGGTCGGCTGGCTGGCCGCGGCGCTCCTCGTCTTCTCGCTCATGCTCTCCGACTTCTTCGACACGGTCGGGACGGTGGTCGCCGTCGGGCACGAGGCGAAGTACCTGGACGCGCGCGGCGAGTTCCCGCGCCCGGGCCGGGTGCTGCTGGTCGATTCGCTGGCCGCCGTCGCGGGCGGCGCCTCGGGCTCGTCCTCGGCCACGACCTACATCGAGAGCGCCGCGGGCGCGGCGGCGGGCGGGCGGACGGGCCTGGCGTCCGTCGTGACCGCCGCGCTGTTCGCGCTGAGCCTCTTCCTCGCGCCCCTCGCGCAGGTGGTCCCGCCCCAGGCCACCGGCGCGGTGCTCGTCCTCGTCGGCTTCCTCATGGTCCGGGACATCGGCGAGCTCCCCTGGAGCGATCCGACCGAGGCGATCCCCGCGTTCCTCACGTTCACGCTCATGCCGTTCACCTACTCGATCACCAACGGCATCGGCGCCGGCTTCATCTCGTACTGCGTCCTCAAGACGCTGCGAGGGAGCGGCCGCACGCTGCACCCGCTCCTCGTCGGCGCGGCCGCGGCCTTCGTCGTCCACTTCGTCCTGGGCTGAGGTCGGCCGGCTGCTGGAGACGGGCGCGTGCGCCCGGCCGGATCCGGCTCCATCCTTTGGTCCATGTGGGAGCTGCGACGGGCGCTCGGGGCCGCGCTGGTGCTCACGCTCGCCGCGCCGCCTGCCCGGGCGGCGCTCGGCGAGCGCGAGGAGTCGGTCGGGCGGGATCGGCGGGCGCTCGCGGCGGTCGCGCGCGGGACCGACGAGCGCGGCGGCTACCGCGTCCACGAGTTGGAGAAGGGCGCGACCACGATCCGCGAGTTCGTCTCCGCGGACGGGGTCGTGTTCGCGGTGACGTGGAGCGGGATCACCCACCCGGATCTCCGGCCGCTGCTCGGGGCCTTTCACGACGAGTACCGCGCCGCCGCCCGGGCGCACCGGGCCGAGGGTCGCCGCGCGCGCCGCGTCGCGGGGGAGCGCGTGGTGGTGGAGAGCTGGGGCCACCCCCGCGATCTCCACGGGCGGGCCTACGTCCCCGCGCTCCTGCCGTCGGGGGTGACCGTCGATGAGCTGCGCTGAACGATCGTCGCTGGGCCTGGCCCTCGTGCTCGTCCTCCTCTCCGCGTGCGGCGGGGGCGGCGAGGGGAGGTCGCCCGGGACGGGGACCGATCCCGACGCCAACGTCCTTCCGCTCAGCGTGAACGGGGACGCCTGCGGCGGCGCGGGCGGCTACCTGAACCAGCCCTGCGTGCGCGTCACGGTCTGCGCGCCGGGGACGGACGACTGCCGGACGATCGATCGCGTCCTCCTCGACACCGGCAGCTTCGGCTTGCGCCTCTTTCGCCAGCCGCTCGAGGGCCTCGCGCTCGAGCAGCTCCCGGCGCCCGGGGGCGGTGCGCTCGCGAGCTGCACGCGGTTCGCCGATCTCTCGGCGGACTGGGGCCCGGTGCAGCTCGCCGACGTGGTCCTCGGCGGCGAGCCTGCGGTGCGGGTGCCGATCCAGGTGATCGACGCGACCTTCGGTCCGCCGCCCGGGAGCTGTCCCGAGCCGGAGACCTCCCCGGAGGAGGCCGGCTTCAACGGCATCCTGGGCGTCGGCGTGTTCCGCGAGGAGTGTGGCGCGCCGTGCGCCGCGATCGCCGACAACGGCCTCTACTTCGCCTGCGACGGCGGCACGTGCGAGGGCACTGCCGTCCCGGAGGAGGACCAGGTGCAGAACCCCGTGGCGCACCTGCCGGGCGACAACAACGGCGTCGTGGTCGAGCTGCCCGCCGTCGGCGCGGCGGGGGCGCCGTCGGTGGAGGGGCGCGTGCTGCTCGGGATCGGGACGCGTCCCAACAACGCCGTGGAAGGGGCGACGGCGCTCCCGCTCGACCGCCGCACGGCGACGTTCACCACCACGCTCGAGGGGCGCGCGCTCCCCGGCTCCTTCCTCGACACCGGGTCGAACGGCCTCTTCTTCCCGGCGCCCGAGGCGCGCCCGATCCCGGCCTGCCCGGCCCCGGTGTCCCACTGGTACTGCCCCGACGGCTTCGTCGCGCTCACGGCGATCAACACCGGGTTCGGCGGCGGGCCGAGCGAGGACGTCTCGTTCGAGGTCGGCGACTTCCGCGCGCTCGTCGGCTCCGGCAACCGCGTCCTGCCCGGGCTCGCGGGCGGCGCGATCGTCGGCTCGGGGTTCGACTGGGGGCTGCCGTTCTTCCTCGGCCGCCGCGTGGCGGTCGGGCTCGACGGCGCGCGCTCGGCGCTGGGCGAGGGGCCGTACGTCGCCTGGTGAGCGGCAGGCAAGTTCTTCCCTGGGGGCGCGGCCGGCGACCGCAGCGCAGCTCCGCGCCGGGAGACCCAACCGGATCCGCGCAGGCGCAACCCCGCCTCCGCGCGGCCGTTTCCGTGACCCGTTTACGGCGGCGCGGCCCGGTGCTCTCGTTTTCGCCCAGGAGCACCTCATGCCGTCCGACGACCCACTCGAACGAAGCGCTCGCCCCCAGCGTGCGGCGAGCTTCCGGATCCTCCCCCTCGACCCCGGCGACCCCGACCTCCGCGCCCTCCTGCGGCGCTGGGACTGGATCGCCCGTTCCCTGCTCTCGCGGGGCGTGAGCCCTCCGACGCGCGCGCGCCTCCTCGACTGGCGCCGCGTGGGCGGCGAGCTGCTCGCCGTGCTCGAAGGCCAGGAGGAGGGCGAGGGCGCCTCGACGGAGCGGCTGGTCCGCGCCGCCGTCCACCGCGGCGAGGTCCAGGCGGTGGCGACGATCTTCCTGTGCCGCCGCGCGGCGTTCGTGGAGCTCCTGGTATCGGCGCCGTGGAACCTCCTCGGCCCGGACGATCCGCCCGAGGCGCGCGCGGTCCGCGGCGCCGCCCGCGCGCTGGTCGGCGCGGCGAGCGCGCTCGCCCGGGCCGGGGGCGCACGCGGCCGGGTCGCGCTCCAGGCGGAGAACCCGCGCTGCCAGGCGTTCTACGAGCGGATGGGGTTCTCGCTCATGCGCCCCTCCGACGCGCCGCTCGCGCTCGTGCCGCGCGGCAAGAAGGGCTGGTCGGCCCCGGTCGTCCGGCTCGCGCGCGGCGAGGCCGGGCCCGAGGAGCGGAGGGCGCCGTGGATGCTGCTCGATCCCGAGCCGCGCCAGCTCCGGGTCGCGGTCGCGAGCCCGCCGCGGCTCCGGCCCGGGGCGGCGTGAGCTGGGGCGCGCCCGGATCGCTCGGCGGCGAGGGCGCTCACCGCGCGCGCCAGCGGAGCCGGTAGCACGCGGCGCCGCGCGCCCGGTCCACGTGGTCGAGCGCGAACTCGCCCTCGGTCTTCGCGACGACGAGGAAGCTCGAGAAGCTGCTCGCGAGCGAGCGGAGCCACACCTCGTCGTCGAGCGCGCGCGCGGGCGGCGCGATCAGCGCGAGGTCCACCTCGCCCGGGCCGCTCCGCTCGACCTCCCAGCCGCCGCAGTTGCGGAAGACCACGTTCCAGCCGCGCGGGATCCAGCGCGCCCATGAGCCGGGATCGAGGCCGAACAGCGCGGTGGCGCTGTCCACGAGCGCCTTGAGCAGGGGCCCCTGCCACGAGGCGAGCTGCTGCTCCTGGAAGAACCGGTGCGTTCCGTCCGTTCCGAGCGCGCCCGCGACGGCGTGCGTGAGCTCGACGTCCCACGAGAACGGGAGCCACTCCGCGCCGGTGGAGGCCTCGACCTGCGCGAGGACCGCCGGGTCGATCGCGGCGCGCACGGCCTCGCGCGCCTGCGCGGGCAGCTTGTCCACGTGCTCCAGGATCGAGAGGAGCTGGCGGGCGCGGATCTGTGGTTCGTTCGGCATCAGCTCCTCGCCGGGTCGGGCTGCGGGCGACTGGAGTGCAGCGTACCCGAGAACCACGCCCCGGCGTAGCTCCAGCGGCGCGATGACGACGCGCGGCAGCGGCGCCGCGCCGTGGACGAGGCACCAGCCCTTCGCGAGCGGCCGTGCGCCGGGCGGCCGCGCGCCTCAGCGCCACCCGGCCGTCATCACCACCCCGAGCCCCAGGTTCCGCCACCGCGGGCTCGCGGGCTCCGCCTGCTGGTTGAACGAGAGCTGCCCGGCGCCGGCGACGCCGAGCGTCCACCGCTCGCCGGCGAGCCACACCTTCCCGGCGGCGAGGCGCAGCCCGAACCCCCACTGCCAGTCGAAGCCGGCCTGGTCGTTGTCGGAGAGCGAGACGCGCGTCACCGACGGCGTGGCCGCGACGAAGACGCCGGCGGGGGACATCCAGCGGACCCGCGGCCCGAACCCCCAGGCGTGGAACCCGAGGCCGCTCCCGCTCGCGGGCGCCACGGTCTCGAGGTCGGGGCCGTACACGGCGGTGCCCCAGGACTCGAGCCCGAGCATGAGGCCCGGGCGATCGCCGTACGACACGCTCAGCGCGTACGCGGCCCCGAGCCCGTTCACGGCCTGGGTGATGCCGTTCTGGCTCGCGCTCGACCGGACCCAGCCCACGCCGAGGTCGGCGCCGATCTCGAAGCCGCGGAGGTCGGGCGGCGCCGCGCGCGCGGCCGGCGCGGCGAGGAAGGTGAGCGCGAAGGCGCCGAGGACGAAGGCCGCGTGGGTCGAGCGCATGGTGTGTCCTCCGGTCCGGCCGCGAAGCGGAGCCAAAGCTGTGCAACAACGAGGGCGGCCGCACAAGTCACCCGCAGTGCGGCAATGTGCGCGGCGCGGAGCCCCGGGGCACGCCGCGCCGGTCCACGCGACGCGTGCGTGCGTGGTAGAACGATCGCGTGATCCCGACGCGATTGCGCTGGACCGCGGCCCTGGCTTGCCTGCTCCTCGGCGGCTGCCCCGCCACCACCGAGCGCACCCCCGGCGACTGGAGCGCGACGGTCCAGGTCGAGCCGGCGGCCTGGACGCCGGGGCAGTCGCTGACGGTGAAGGCGCGCCTGAGCCCGCCCGCGCGCCTCGCGAGCGTGCTGAAGGCCCGGGGGCTCTCGGCGGACCGGCTCGTGGTGCTCGTGACCGCGGAGCGGACCTTCGACGCGGACGGCTGGCTCCGCCTCCCGTCGGACGAGAACATGTCCACGCTCCTCACGCCCACGGGGCTGCCGATCGAGGGCGGCGTGCAGGGGCCGGTCACGGATCGCTTCGGGTACGCGTTCAAGACGCCGGTGGACGTCCTGGTCGAGCGGCCGTTCAGCTCCTGGCCGCTCGAGTTCGACGTCCCGGTGACGATCCCCGCCGACATGCCGCCGGGGCTCTACCGCCTCCGGTTCGACTTCGGCGTCCGCTCCGGGAACCGGATCGTGGATCTCTACGGCGGCAACATCGGGACCCGGCCGTTCCGTCCGAGCCGCGGCTCGTACGTCTACTCGCGCGTGTTCCCGGCGAGCGGCATGGACGTGCACGGGCGCGCGGTGGACGCGACCGCGATCCGGGCGCGCGTGCCGTGGGTGCTGCTCGGCCGGTACAACTCGAACGGCTACCGGGGCGTCGTCGCCGACGAGGACAGGGGCCGGTTCAACCTCTCCTCGCGCAACCTCATCCAGGACGACGTGATCCTCC
The DNA here is from genome assembly GCA_035627135.1 of Anaeromyxobacter sp. Classification (GTDB taxonomy): domain Bacteria; phylum Myxococcota; class Myxococcia; order Myxococcales; family Anaeromyxobacteraceae; genus Anaeromyxobacter. The sequence continues at coordinate 8,546 of DASPMI010000088.1, forward strand.
CGCGCTACGGCGGCGACGGGCGCTGGACGCAGACCTACTCGCTCGAGCCGACGCTCCCGGCCGACTCGATCGACCCGTACCAGAACCTCGAGTGGGATTTCACCCGCGGTGAGCTGAGCCTGGAGATCACCGCGCCCGACGGGACCACGACGACGGTCCCGCCGGCGCCGATCGTCGGCGCGGCGGACCACGGCGGGCCGACCACCCGCAACCCGGCGTTCACCGAGTGGCGTCCGCCCGCGTACGGTCAGTACACGGTGCGGCTCACGGGCTGGATCGCCGACAAGAGCGGCCGCCGCTACGAGGGGGGCGGGACGTACCGGTTCTGGATCGCGAAGCGGATGACGCTCGCGACCGCGACGTTCCAGGGCAACGCGTACCCGGTGGGCTACCGCTACGGCCGCGACATGGCCTTCAACCCACCGCTGCCGGCGGACGTGGAGATGAGGGCCACGCTCTACCCCGACTCGGACCCGGCGCAGGCCCGCTCCATCACGTGCTCCGGGAAGGCGACGCGCGGCGGCGTCTTCGGCGCGGCGCAGGGGATGGTGCAGCTCCCGCTCGACGCGCCGGGCGAGTACGCGGCGCACGTGCTCGCCCGGGCGTGGGATGCGGAGGGGCACCTGTGGGTGAGCACGATGCGCCACGCGGGCGTGGTCTACCCCGTGCCGTCGCCCATCGAGGCCCACGGGAAGAAGCTCCGCGTGGGCAACGCCTGGGTGGACCGCGGCGCGACCGGGCGCGAGGGGCGGGACGGCGGGGAGTACGGCGCGTCGCGGCGGCTCGAGCACATCGCGTACCCCTATCACCAGGGCGACGTGCTCCTCATCGCCGCGGACTACGGGGGCGCGAACAAGATCGAGCCGGTGCTGGTCGCGGCGCCGGCGGGCGAGGACATGGCCTGGAGCTGGACGCTCGAGGACATCGGGCGGACGAACCTGTCCATCCGCACCTCGAACGGCCTCTCGCCCCACCTCTTCCCCGAGTACATCACGGACCGGGAGTACTACTACGCGTCGGCCGCGCGCCCCGGCTTCATGCCGCGGTTCCTCGTCGGCGAGAGCAACGTCCGCGCGCCGTACTGGTCCACGAGCCCCAACTACTTCGGCGGGCAGATCGCGGCCAGCTCGAACGGCGACCTCCCGGGTGATCTCTACCGGCTCATCGGCGGCGTGGTGAAGCGGCCCCAGGGGCAGGCGCCCCAGTACGCGGGCTATCTCGCCTCGGCCGCGATCCTCCCGCGCGGCACCAACGACAACCGGATCGTCGCGCCCGGCTCCGAGGACCTCATCGGCCCGACGGGCACGCGGGCGCGGTTCTTCCTCACCGGCTACCGGCCGGGCATGGCGCTCCCCGCGGGCGCGTCGTGGCGGCCGGCGATCCAGGTGGACCCCCAGGTCCCCGCCGCCATCCACCTCGTGCTCACGTTCCCGGATGGCCACACGGAGACGGTGGACGGCACCGCCGACGCGGGCGGCTCGTTCGCCGGCCCGACCGCGTACACGCTCAGCGAACCCGGGATTTACCGGTACCAGCTCACCGCCACCTGGAACGGCCACGCGGGGCGCATGCCCGGCCTGCCCGACTCCGGCGGCGAGTTCTACGTGTACACGGAGCCGCGCCCCGCCGGCGCGACCGGGCTCGAGCTGGACATGGCCAACCAGTGGAGCTTCCCGGCGACGGGGCCCCTCGTCGTGCACGGCCGCTCGACCGCCGCGCGCGTGCGGTACGCGCTCATCATGCCCGGCGCGGTGCTCGCGCAGGGGGACGTCCCGGTCGCCGGCGGCGCCTTCACGCTCAGCATCGACCCCGCCGCGCTCCACCGGACGGTGCCGATCTACGACACGCACAGCGTGACCGATGGGCGGCCGATGCTGGGGCGCGTGCTGCACCTGTCGCTCTTCTCGGAGGAGGCCGCGCCTGGCGGGGGGAGGTTCTGGGACTTCCGCCGCGTCGTGGTGCGGGGGACGACGGGGATCGCGGCGGCGGCGGGGGAGTAGGGGAGGCTCGCCGAGCGCGGTGTTCCTCCGAACCGTTCGCCCTGAGCGTGGCGGCCGCGCAGCAGGCGCGAATCAGAAGGCCCATCCCGCCTGCAGGTTGAGCCAGGGGCCGGCGGCGCCTGCCTGGATCCGGGTCTGGCACGTGCCTGCCTCGCAGGTGTCGGGGACCTCACGGGAGTCGTTCAGCGCGACGGCCGCCCCGCCCCCCGCGACGAGGTTGAGCCGCCTCCGCCGCCGACGGTGCCCTCGAGGGCCAGGCGATCGAGAACCTGACCCGGGCCCCGGTCGAAGTACGACCGGCGCGGCGCGAGCGGGGCCGCGGGGTCACCGCAGCGAACATGAACGTGAGCGGGTGCTGCCGACGGACGCGAGCTCCCATCCTTCGCGGCGGATTGCGCGAGCTGCGCGTTCACCCCCGACCGCCCAGATACGCCGCCTGCACCCGCGGGTCGTTCGCGAGCTCCGCGGACGCCCCCTCCAGCACGAGCCGCCCGTGCTCGAGCACGTAGGCCTGGTGCGAGATCGAGAGCGCGAGCCGGGCGTTCTGCTCGACCAGCAGGATCGTCGCGCCCTCGCGGTGGATCGCCTCGATCATCCCGAACACCTGCTTCACCAGGAGCGGCGAGAGGCCCATCGACGGCTCGTCGAGGAGGAGCACGCGCGGCTTCATGAGGAGCGCCCGCGCGACGGCGAGCATCTGCTGCTCGCCGCCGGAGAGCGAGCCCGCGGCCGCGTGGCGCCGCTCGCCCAGGACGGGGAAGCGCCGGTACTGCTCCTCGATCGCGGCGGCGAGCTCGGCGCGGGGCTGCCGCTTCTCGCCGGCCAGCACGAGGTTCTCCTCGATGGTCATCCGGCCGAGGATCGCCCGGCCCTCGGGCACGAGCGCGAGGCCCGCCTCGACCGTCCGGTGCGGCGGGAGCCCGGTCACGTTCGCCCCGTCCAGCCGCACCGCGCCGCCGTGCGGGCGCACGAGGCCGGCGATCGCGGAGAGGATCGACGTCTTGCCCGCGCCGTTCGGGCCGATGAGCGCCGCCACCTGCCCCTCGGCGACGCGGAGCGAGACGCCGCGCACCGCGTGGACGTGCCCGTACGCGACGTGGAGGTCCCGGACCTCGAGCAGCGGCGCCGCGGCTCCGGCGCTCACGCGGCGTCTCCCAGGTACGCGGCGATCACCGCGGGGTCGCGCGCCACCGCGGCGGGCGCGCCGTCCGCGATCACCTTGCCGAAGTGGAGGACCGTGAGCCGGTCGCAGACCTCCATCACCAGCCGCACGTTGTGCTCGACGAGCAGGACCGACGTGCCCGCGGCCGCCACCTGCCGGATGAGGCGGGCCACCGCCTCGACCTCCACCGGGTTCATTCCCGCGGTCGGCTCGTCGAGGAGGAGGAGGCGCGGCGCGGAGGCGAGGGCGCGGGCGATCTCCACGCGCCGCTGCTCGCCGTACGAGAGGTGGCGCGCGTGCGCGCGGGCGCGGTCCTCGAGCCCGACGCGGGCGAGCAGCCGCTCCGCCTCCTCCTGCGCGGCGCGCTCCTCGTTTCGCGCGCCCGGCAGGAAGAGCAGCCGCGCCGCGAACGAGGCCCGCCGCCGGAGGTGCTGGCCGACGACGACGTTGTCCCGCGCCGAGAGATCGGGGAAGAGCCGGATGTTCTGGAACGTCCGCGAGACGCCCAGCGCGGCCACCTCGTGCGGCGGGAGCCCGCCGGCGTCGCGCGCGCCGAGGAGGATCCGCCCCGCGCCCGGCGCGAGGAACCCGGAGACGAGGTTCAGGAGCGTCGTCTTGCCCGCGCCGTTCGGTCCGATGAGCCCGTGCACCTCGCCCGCCGCGACGGCGAAGGTCGCGCCGGCCACGGCCCGGACCCCGCCGAAGGACCGGTGCACGTCCTCGAGGCGGAGGACGGCGCCGTTCGACTCCGCGGCCGCTTCGCCGCTGCTCCGCCCGGGGGGACCGGGGTTCATGACTCCACCCATCGCGCGCGCCGCGCCCGCCCGCGCAGCGGCAGCGAGGCGAGCCCGCGCGGCAGGAAGAGGATGACGAGGAGGAGCACGACCCCGTTCACGAGCTGGCGGAGCGGCCCGGGCTCGAGGCCGACGCGCGGCGCCACCTCGCGGAGGATCTCCGGCAGCAGCGTGAGGAGCGCGGCGCCGAGCACCGGCCCCCAGTGCACGAGCGAGCCGCCGACGACCGCGAAGACCAGCATGTGCACGACCTTCTCGAACCCGAAGCCGCTCGGCGCCACCATGAAGGTGAAGTGCGCCTCGAGCGCGCCGGCGAGCCCGGCGAGCGCCGCGCCCGCGACCAGCATCGCCAGCTTGTAGCGCGCCACCGGGATCCCCATGGTCCGCGCCGCGGGCTCGTCCTCGCGGATCGCCTCGAGGGCGAGGCCCCACCGCGACCCGCGCAGCCGCCCGAGCACGAACAGCGCGAGCGCGAGCGCGAGGTAGATCATCCAGACGCCGGTCTTCTGCGGGATGCCGACCAGCCCCTCGGCCCCGCTCACGTAGTCCCAGTTCACGATCCCCAGCCGGACCACCTCGCCGAACGCGATGGTGGCGATGGCGAGGAACACCCCCCGGAGCCGGAGCACCGGCAGCCCGAGCGGCACCGCGACGAGCGCCGGCAGCACGACGGCGGCGAGCAGCACGGCCGGGAACGGCCACCCGGCGCGCAGCGTGAGGAGCGCCGAGGCGTACGCGCCGATCGCGGCGAACCCGGCGCCGCCCAGCGCGAGCTGCCCGCACGAGAGGGTGGTGTACACGGAGAGCGCGAGGAGCGCGTTCAGGCCGACGTAGGCGATCGTGCTCTGGTACGTCTCGTAGAACGTCGCCAGGGCCTCCACGTCAGGCCTCCCGCGTCGCGGCCGCGCCGAGCAGGCCGTGTGGCCGCAGGACGAGGATGAGGAAGAGCCCGGCGAACGAGACCACGTCGCGGAAGGACCCGCCGAGCTGCGCGACCACCAGCGTCTCGATCACCCCGAGCGCGATCCCGGCGATCACCGCCCCCGGCATCGAGCCCATGCCGCCGACGATGATGACCGCGAGGCCCTTGAGCTCGACGCTGCGGCCCATCTCGACGTGCACGTCGTAGGCGAGGCCGTAGAGGATGCCTGCCGCGCCGCCGAGCGCCGAGGAGATGAAGAACGACGCGGCGATCGCCCGATCGACGTTCACGCCGACCACCTGCGCCGCGCGGGGGCTCTCGGCGACGGCCCGCAGCTCGCGCCCGAGCCGAGTGCGCTGCACCAGCCAGGTGAGGGCGAGCACCAGCACGAGCGCCACCGCGATGACCGTGAGCTGCATCCGCGAGACGATCCCGCCGAGCCGCTCGGTCGCGTTCGGGAGCGTGTCGAACGGGAACCGCGTCACGTTGGGCCCCCAGAGCTCGTGGGCGATCGCGCCGAGGATCGTCGCCATCGCGAGCGAGCTGATGAGGCCGGCGATGTTGGAGTCGGCGCGCGCGCGGAGGGGCCGGAAGGCGATCCGCTCGAGGACGAGGCCGAGGAGGCCGGCCGCTACCATCGCGATCGGCAGCGCCGCGAGGATCGACAGGCCGAGCGCCTCGACGAGGGTCAACGCGACGAACGACGCGGCCATGAACACCGCCGCGTGGGCGAGGTTCAGGATGTCGAGGACGCCGAACACGAGCGTGTAGCCGAGCGCGAACACGGCGTACATGCTCCCGACGAAGAGCCCGTTGACGAGCTGCTGGATGCTCACGGGCGCACGCCTACTGCGCGATCTCGAACTTGCCGTTCCGGACCTGCTGCAGCGCCGGCTCGTGGCTGCCGTCGCGGCTCTCGAGGAACGAGAACTTCCCGAGCGGCGTCTCGAGGTCCGTCACCTTCGAGAAGGCGCCCTTCACGTCCTCGCGGCCGGTCTTCCCGCCCGCGAGCTTCGCCGCGTGGGCGATGGCCAGCACGCCCGTGTACGCCTGGGCGCAGAACTGATCGGGCTCGTGCCCGCGCCCGGCCATCAGCTTCAGGAAGGCCTGGTTCGCGGGCTCCGCGCTGACGCGGTTCCAGGAGGTGCCCACGAGCACGCCCTCGGCCGCCGGGCCCGCGTTCTTCACGAGCGCCGCGCTGTTGAACCCGTTGCCGCCGAGGATCGGCCCCTTCCAGCCGAGCTGCCGCGCCTGCGCGACGATGCCGGCGGCGTTCTCGACGAGCGCCGAGACGACGAGGATGTCCGGCTTCTGCGCGAGGAGCGCGGTGAGCTGGGCGTTGAAGTCGCGATCGGGCTTGGCGAACGTCTGGGTGCCGGCGATCTTCACCCCCATGCCGTCGAGCGCGGACCGCATCACGTCGTAGCCCGCCTTCGTGAACGCGTCGTCGTTGCCGTACAGGAGGCCGGCGCTCTTGAACCCGAGCTTCGCCTGCGCGCGCTTCAGGGCTCCCGGGATCACCTGCCCCTCGGTGAGCGAGACGCGCCAGATGAAGTCGCCGATGTCGGTGATGCCGCGGGGCGCGGTGTTGGAGATCGCGACCACCGGCACCTTGGCCGCCTGCGCGAGCGGGTTCGCGGCGGTGGCGGTGTTGGAGAGCGTGGGGCCGATGATGGCGGCGACCTTCTCGCGCGCGATGAGCCGCTGGTACACCGCGATCCCCTGCTCCTTGGTCGAGGCGTCGTCCTCGATCACCACCTCGAGCTTCACCCCGGGGACGTACTGCTGCCGGTTGAGCTCCTCGACCGCAGCGAGGAGGCCCGCCTTCTGCTGCGCGCCGTACACGGCGGCGGGGCCGGTGAGGCTCAGGCACGCGCCGATCTTGAGGACCTTGGGGTCGGCCGCGCGGGCCGGGAGCGCGGCGGCCGCGAGGGCCAGACCGGCGGCGAGGGAGAGGGCGAAGCGCGAGCGGCGCATGGCTTCCTCCTGTGTGCGTCGGGGGCCCACTTCGTAAGCCAGCCGGGCGGCGGAAGCAAGCGGGGCGAGCGGGCCGGGCCGGTCTAGCCGCCCACCACCACGCTCCACTCGCGGATCCGCCAGCGCGTGACGAGCCCGTGCTGCACGTAGGGGTCTTCCTTCACGAACGCCTCGACCTGGGCCGGCGTGTCGGCGCGGATGACGATCAGCGCGCCGTCCACCGGCGCGAACGCGCCCGCGAGCGCGATGCGCCCCTCCGCGTGGAGCTTGCGCACGAGGGCGAGGTGGGCGTCGCGGTGCGCCACACGGCGCTCCAGCATGTCCGGCACGTACTCGTAGAAGAGGGCGAAGTACACGGGGGCCTCCGGCGGTGGAGGCGTAGCCTATCCCGGCTGCAGCCCGTTCGCCGCGGGTTCCTCGCGCTCGTGGACCACCATCACCGGGCAGGGGGCGTCGCGGGCGACGCGCTCGGCGACGGAGCCGAGCAGGAGCCGGCCGAGGCCGGTGGGGCCGCGCGTGCCGACGACGAGCAGGTCGATGCCGCGGGCGCCGAACCGCGTGAGCTCCGCGGCGGGGCTGCCGACGAGGAGCTGCGCCTGCGCAGGCCCTCCCGCGATGCGCTCGGCGGCGGCGCGCCATTCGTCGAGCCGGCCGAGGACCCGCTCCTCCGCCATCCCCAGCGCGCGCTCCGCCTGCGAGCGGACGCCCTGCTCGCCCGGCGGGATCACGTGAACGAGGGTGAGCTGCGCCCCGAGCCGGCGGGCGAGCTCCGCGGCGCGCTGGAGCGCCGCCCAGGAGTGCGCGGAGAAGTCCACGGCGCAGCCGATCTGCTTCCAGGCGGACATCGCGGCCTCCGCGCCGCTCCCCCCGCGGCGCACCGCGAGTGATCTTGCGCGGCCGCGACCGCGGCGCGAAGGCGCTCTCTTGGGGACGGGTGAGGCACGCCCCGCGGCCATGACCTGCCGAGGCGCGGCTACGCACCCTCCGCCGCGACGACGCGCCCGGCGCGGAACAGCTCGGCGAAGACCTCCTCGAGCGGCGGGTCTTCGACCGTCAGGTCGGCGATGGGGAACGCGGCGAGCAGCCGGGCGACCGCCGGTGACACCTCCTCGGCGGGCACCTGGAGCGTCGCCTCGTCGGCCTCGGCGGCGACGACGTTCCCGTACCGCGCGAGCTCGGCCGCAAAGGGCGCGCCGTTTCCGCCGGCGCGCCGGATGCGGATCCGCTTGTCGGGCCGCACGCGCAGGGCGAGCGCGCGGAGGTCGCCGTCGTACACGAGCCGGCCGTGGTCGATGACGATGACCCGCGGGCAGAGCTGGAGCACGTCCTCCATGTAGTGGCTCGTGAGGAGGACGGTCGCGCCGGTCCGCTCGTTGTACTCCTTCACGAACCGGCGGACGGTCGCCTGCATGGAGACGTCGAGGCCGATGGTCGGCTCGTCGAGGAACAGCACGCGCGGCTCGTGGAGCAGCGCCGCCGCGAGCTCGCACTTCATCCGCTCGCCCAGCGAGAGCTGGCGCGCCGGCTTGTCCACGAGGTCGCCGAGCTCGAGCAGGTCGGAGAGATCCCGGACCGTCCGCTCGAACCGGGCCCGCGGGAGATCGTAGACGGCGCGGTTGAGGGCGAAGGTCTCGGACGGCGGCAGGTCCCAGAGGAGCTGCTGCTTCTGGCCCATGACGAGCGTGATCTGCTTCAGGAACTCCGGCTCGCGGCGCCGCGGGATGCGCCCGCCGACGGTGACCGCGCCGGCGGTGGGGTGGAGCAGGCCCGAGAGCATCTTCAGCGTGGTCGTCTTCCCGGCGCCGTTCGGGCCGAGGAAGCCGACCCGCTCTCCTTCACCCACCGAGAAGTCGATCCCATCCACCGCCCGGACGGTCTGATACTGCCGGCGGAAGAGCGACCGCACCGCGGCGGCGAGCCCCGGCGGACGGCGGTGGACGCGGTAGTGCTTCGCGAGGCCCTGGACCTGGATCACGGGCCGGGATATTGCGGTCCGACCCCGCCCGGGGCAAGGAGCAAACGACGCACGCGGGGTACCATCCGCCCATGGCCCAGAAGAAGCGCCCCGTCACGAAGAGCGGCCGTCCCCGCGCCCGGAAGGGCGTGAAGCTGAAGCCCACCGAGCTCGGCCCGCGCGAGCTGGTCGTCGCCGAGCGCCCGCCCGAGCTCGCGGCGTTGGCCGACGCGGTGGAGGCGGACGGCGGAGCGGTGCTCGCGGCGTACCGGGAGCCCCTGGGCGGGCACGCGCTGCTGTTCACCGCGCTCCCGGTGGACAAGGTCGAGCGGACGCCGTTCCAGCGGGACGTCTCCGATCCGCACGTCCGGAAGCTCACGCTCGCGATGGACAAGACGCGGCGCTACCTCGACCCGATCATCGCGGTCCGCGAGGGCGACCAGTACCTGACGCCCAACGGCGGCCACCGGCTCACCGCGCTCAAGGAGCTCGGCGCGAAGAGCGTGCTCGCCCTGCTCGTGCCGGAGAAGGCCGTCGCGTACCAGATCCTCGCCCTCAACATCGAGAAGGCGCACAACCTCCGCGAGAAGGCGCTCGAGGTGGTCCGGATGTACCGCGACCTCGCGGGCGCGACGGATCCGAAGGAGGAGGAGCTCGCCCTCGAGTTCGAGGAGCCGGCGCTCGTCACGCTCGGCTTCGCCTACGAGGAGCGCGGTCGGCTCTCCGGGAGCGTGTACGCGCCCATCCTGCGCAAGGTGGACGGCTGGCTCGAGGGGAAGCTCTCCGCGAACGTCGAGGAGCGGCAGCGCCGGGCGCGCGTGGTGCTCGCCTTCGACGACGCCGTCGCCGCGGCGGTGGCCCGGCTCAAGGAGAAGGGGTTCGACTCTCCGTACCTCAAGAACTTCGTCGTCGCGCGGGTGAACCCCCTCCGGTTCATGAAGGGCAAGGCGCCGCCGTACGACGAGCTGTTCGCGCAGATGACGAAACGCGCCGAGGGCATGGACCCGTCGCGCGTGAAGAGCGAGGACGTGGCGCGGAGCGGCGGAGGAGCGGGAGGAGCGGAAGAGTGAACGGCGAAGGGGCTTCAGGCCTCAGGCTTCAGGCCTCAGGCGCTGCACGGGAGCGATCCCAGCCTGAGGCCCGAGGCCCGACGCCCGAGGCCCCTGCGCGCCGATCGGGACCGGATGCTCACGAGGGACGCGGAATCGTCTTCCGCGCCTCGGTCCGCGCCAGCACGAGCCGGCGCTCCAGCTCGCCGCCGATCGTCGCGAGCGTGTCGGCGTCGACGTGGCCCTCGGCGTACGGGAAGAGCTCCCGCTCCTCCCAGCGCACGTGCCGCTCGAGGAGGTCGGCGAACCCGGCCAGCGCGGAGCGCTGCTCGAGCGGGTCGCCCGCGCCCGACGCGTCCACGAGGTCGCGGAGCTGCGCGTGCTCGTGGCGCAGCCTGCGGAGATCCTCGGGCGCGAGGTACGTGCCGAGGACGTCCTCCTCGGTGCGCACATGGGTGCGGAGCACCTGGCCGTCGAAGCGGCGGACCAGCGCCACGAGCCCGCTCAGCTCGCGCGGCGCGCCGGCGCTCTCCGCGTGCCCGGCCAGAGCTTGCTTGAGCTGGAACGCGACCAGGAGCGCGTGGTGGTGCTCGCTGGAGAGCGGCTTCAGCTGCCGGGAGCGCCTCATGGGACGATGGTGGACGACGGCGGCCGGGCACGCAAGAAGTCGCTCGCGTCCCCCGCACGCGGGCGCGGGGCTGCGGAGCGAGCGAGCGCGTGCCGGACCCCGGCGGGGAGGCGCCTGGCTTCCCGTTGACGCTCCGCGGCAACGTCCTTACTCGTTCCACCGAAGCCCACCCGATTCGAGAGTCAACGGGAGCCATCGATGAGCCAGAACGGATCGCCACCGCCCGGCCGGCGCACCGCGGTCGTGGACGGCCTGCGGACGCCCTTCGTGAAGGCCGGGACCGACTTCCGCGATCTCGGGGCCGTGGACCTCGGCGCACTCGTGGTGAACGAGCTCGTGGCGCGGAACCACCTCGCCCCGCGCGAGGTGGACACCGTCATCTTCGGCCAGGTGATCCCGTCCACCACCGTCACCTTCATCGGCCGGGAGATGGTGCTCCGATCCCAGCTCCCGCGGAGCGTCCCCGGCCACACGGTCGCCCGCGCCTGCGCCACCTCCATCCAGGCCACCGCCGACGGCGTCGATCAGATCGCGCTCGGCCACTCCGACTGCGCCATCGTCGGCGGCGCCGAGTCGCTCTCGGACGCGCCCATCTTCGCCACCCGCAAGCTCGCGCAGTCGCTGGTGGAGCTCTCGAAGGCGCGGACGCTCGCGGAGCGGTTCCGGCTCGTCTCGCGGCTGCGGCTCAAGGACCTCACGCCGGTGCCGCCCGCGCTCACCGAGCCGACCACCGGCCTCACCATGGGCCAGAGCGCCGAGAAGATGGCGCAGGTGAACGGCATCCCGCGCGCCGCCCAGGACGCCTTCGCGATGGCGAGCCACCACCGCGCGGCCGCGGCGTGGGAGAGCGGCAAGTTCGGCGAGGACGTGATGCACGTCGCGGTGCCGCCCCGGTACGAGAAGGTCTCGGCGCGCGACAACGTCGTCCGCAAGGACACCACGCTCGAGGCCCTCTCGCAGCTCCGGCCGGTGTTCGACCGCAAGTACGGGACCATCACCGCAGGGAACGCCTCGCCGCTCACCGACGGCGCCGCCGCGCTCCTCCTGATGAGCGAGGAGAAGGCGAAGGCGCTGGGCGTGACGCCGCTCGGCTACGTGCGGAGCTACGCCTTCGCCGCGCTCGATCCCAACGACCAGCTCCTCCAGGGCCCGGCCTACGCCGCGCCCCGCGCGCTCGACCGCGCCCGGCTCGGCCTCGCCGACATGGACCTCGTGGACATGCACGAGGCGTTCGCGGCCCAGGTGCTCTCGAACCTCCAGGCGTTCGGCTCGAAGGCGTTCGCCGAGAAGGAGCTCGGCCGGCCGGCGCCGCTCGGCGAGGTCGACCCGGAGAAGCTGAACGTGAACGGCGGGTCGATCGCCCTCGGCCACCCGTTCGCCGCCACCGGCGCGCGGATGATCCTCCAGACGCTGCGCGAGCTCGGGCGGCGCAGGAAGCAGTACGCCCTCCTCACGGTGTGCGCGGCGGGGGCGCTGGGCGCGGCGATGGTGCTGGAGCGGGAGTGACGCCGGAGCATCGCTCGGGCTCGGGCGCGCGCTCGGGCTTGTTCACGGGACGGAGGATGAGATGAGTCCAGCAGAAGCCGCAGCGATGGCCGAGATCCCGAACAAGAACTTCCGCGTGGACGTCCGCGACGGGGTCGCGACGCTCCTCCTCGACGTGCCGGGCGAGAGCCTGAACGTGCTCGGCGAGGACGTCGCCGAGGAGTTCGCCGCCCACCTCGCCCGCTTCGAGCGCGACCCGGCCATCGCCGGCGTGGTGCTCGCGAGCGGGAAGAGGGACAGCTTCATCGCGGGGGCGCGGATCGACCTCTTCCAGCAGGCCCGCACCGCCGCCGACGCCGAGAGGCTGGCGCGCGGCGCGCAGGCCCACTTCGACCGGGTCGCCGCCTGGCCGAAGCCGATCGTCGTCGCCATCCACGGGGTGTGCCTCGGCGGCGGCCTGGAGTGGGCGCTCGCGTGCACCTGGCGGATCGCCACGAACGACGCGAAGACGAAGCTCGGGCTGCCGGAGACGAAGCTCGGCGTCATCCCGGGCGCGGGCGGGACGCAGCGGCTGCCGCGCCTGGTCGGCGTGCGCGCGGCGCTGGAGATCATCGTCCAGCAGAAGGAGGTCCGCGCCTCGAAGGCCCTCCGCATCGGCCTCGTGGACGAGGTGGTGCCTCCGGCGATCCTGCTCGACGTCGCGCGCCAGCGCGTCCGCGGCCTCGCCCAGGGGAAGGTGAAGCGCGAGCCGCGCAAGGCGCCCACGGCCGAGCGGCTCCAGCAGCGGCTCCTCGACGGCACCGCGGCGGGGCGGGCGCTCGTGTTCTCCAAGGCGCGCCAGGTGATCCGCGCCAAGGCGGGCGACCACTACCCGGCGCTCCTCCGCGCCGTGGACTCCGTCGAGTACGGCCTCGCGAAGGGCATGCCCGCCGGCCTCGCCAACGAGGCGCGCATCTTCGGCGAGCTCGCGGTGGGCGACACCGCGCGCCAGCTCATGCAGATCTTCTTCGCCACGACCGCGCTCAAGAAGGACACGGGCGTGGACGATCCGTCGGTGCAGCCGCGCCGGGTCGAGCGGGTCGGCGTCCTCGGCGGCGGCCTCATGGGGAGCGGCATCGCCATCGTCACCACGAAGGCGGGGCTGCCGGTCCGCATCCGCGAGAAGGACGACGCCGCGTCGGCGCGGGCGCTCGCCGCGGTCCGCCAGTCGTTCGACGAGGGCGTGAAGAAGCACGCGATCGACAAGCTCGAGCGCGATCGGAAGATGACGCTCGTCACCACGACGACGACCTGGAGCGGGTTCGAGGCCGTGGACGTCCTCATCGAGGCCGTCTTCGAGGACCTCGCGCTGAAGCAGGAGATGGTCCGGGCCTTCGAGGCGGTGAACCCGAAGGGCATCTTCGCCTCCAACACCTCGTCGATCCCGATCACCCAGATCGCCCAGGCGTCCGCGCACCCGGAGACGGTGCTCGGGATGCACTACTTCTCGCCGGTCCCGAAGATGCCGCTCCTCGAGGTGATCGTCACCGACCGGACCGCGCCCGAGGTGACGGCCACCGCGGTCGCGCTCGGGAAGAAGCAGGGCAAGACCGTCATCGTCGTCGGCGACGGGCCGGGGTTCTACACGAGCCGCATCCTCACGCCGTACATGAACGAGGCGGCGCACCTGCTCATGGAGGGCGCGCGCATCGACGAGCTCGACGACGCCCTCGTGGCGTTCGGGTTCCCGGTCGGGCCGATGAACCTCATCGACGAGATCGGGATCGACGTCGGCGAGAAGGTCGGCAAGATCCTGCACGCCGCGTTCGGTCCGCGGATGCAGCCGGCCGCGTCGCTGCACGACGTGCTCGTCTCGGGCCGCACCGGGCGCAAGGGCAAGAAGGGCTTC
>DASPMI010000089.1:0-15641 GCA_035627135.1 Anaeromyxobacter sp.
TCCGCGCCGAGTCGGAGGGCGTCACCTCCGCGCAGATCGTGGACCGGCTGGTGGAGACGGTGAAGGTCTAGGGAGACGATGCAGCCGTTCTTCGCGTACATGCTCCGGTGCAGCGATGGGCGCGAACGGTCTCGCACCTGAGAAGAACGATGCCCGATCAACCCCGCCCTTCCCTCCTCGACCCGCAGGTGATCGCCCGGATGGGCAACCTGCGCCTCCGCGTGCGCGCCATCACGGAGGGCCTCCTCTCCGGCCTCCACAAGTCGCCCCACCACGGGCAGTCGGTGGAGTTCGCGGAGCACAAGGAGTACGCGCCGGGCGACGAGATCCGGCTCATCGACTGGAAGGCCTACGGAAAGTTCGACAAGTACTACGTGAAGAAGTTCGAGCAGGAGACGAACCTCCGCGCCTACCTCGTCGTGGACGCGTCCGGCTCGATGGGCTACCGCGGCGACCCGGCGCGGATGACCAAGCTCGAGTACGCGAGCGCGATGGCGGCGTCGCTCGGGTACCTGCTCGTCCGGCAGCAGGACGCCGCGGGGCTCGTGGTCGTGGCGGGGAAGGTCGAGACCGCGCTCCCGCCGCGGGCGGCGGCGAACCAGGTCGGGCCGATGGTGGACGCGCTCGAGCGGTGCCAGGCGGCGGGGCCGACGGAGCTGGGCGCGGCGATCGACTGGGTCATCGAGCACGCGCCGCGCCGCTCGTCGGTGATCGTCTTCTCCGACCTCATGGACCGCGAGGAGAAGGTCCTGCGGCGGCTCACCCAGCTCGGCCGGCGCAAGCACGAGGTCACGCTCTTCCACGTCCTCGACCCCGCGGAGCTCGAGTTCCCGTTCGAGGACCCCACGCTGTTCCTCTCGATGGAGGACGAGCGGCAGGTCGAGGCCCACGGCCGCGACATGCGCAAGGGGTACCTCGAGCTCCTCGGCAGGTGGCTCGCGGAGGTCCGCCGGTCGGCGCTCGAGTCCGACGTGGACTACACGCTCTGCCGCACCGACGCGCCCCTCGACTCCGTGCTCCTCCCCTTCCTCGCCCGCCGCGAGCGGAGCGCCGCATGATCGGCTTCGGCAACCCGGCGCTCCTGTGGGGCCTGCTCGCGGCGGCGATCCCGCTCGCGATCCACCTCTTCTTCCGCCGCCGGCCGCGCCCGACGCCGTTCCCGGCGATCGACTTCCTCCTGCGCGCCCGCAAGGAGACGCAGCGCCGGCTGCGGCTCAAGAAGATCCTCCTGTTCACGGCCCGGACCCTCCTCCTCGCCGCGATCGCCGCCGCGCTGGCGCGGCCGCACGCGCGGCAGGGCGCGGGCGCGGCGCCGATCGCCGTCGGCCCGCGCGCGACCGCCATCGTCCTCGACGCCTCCGCGTCGATGCGCTACCGGCTCGAGGGGCGGACGCTGTTCGAGCGCGCCCTCGCGGACGCGCGCGAGGCGCTGGCGGGCCTCTCCCCCGAGGATCCCGCGACCGCGATCGTCTGCGGCGCCGAGGCTGCGAAGCCCGAGGCGCCGTCGTTCGATCGCGCCGCGGTCCGGCGCACGCTCGACCGGGCGGCGCCCGGCGGCGGCCACGCCGATCTCACCGCCTGCGTCCAGGCGGCGGCCCAGGCCCTCTCGGCCTCCAAGGCGCAGGAGGGGATGGGCAAGCGGATCATCGTCGCGACCGATCTCACCGCAAGCGCCTGGCGCCTCGACGCGGCGCCCCCGGCGGTGGACACGCCCAAGGGGCCGGTCCGGCCCGAGGTGTCGGTGCTCGATGCCGCGCGCGGCGCGCAGCTCCCGAACCGCGCCGTGGTCGCGCTCGAGGCCGAGCCCGACCCGGCCGCCGGGGCGCGCGGCTACAAGGTGACGGCCACGCTCGTCCAGCACGGCGCGGAGAAGGCGCCCGAGGTGCCGCTCTCGCTCCTCGTCGGGTTCGGCGCCGAGCCCAAGGTCGCGATCCGCTCGTTCGCCGAGCTCCCCGCGGGCGGCGCGGTCAAGAAGAGCCTCCTCCACGGCTTCGCCGAGGGCGGCGCCGCCGCCGTCCAGGCGCAGCTCCCGGGCGACGCCCTGCCGCTCGACGACGCCCGCGCGCTCGTGCTCGAGGTGCCGCGCGACGTGCGCGCGCTCATCGTGAACGGCGCGCCGTCGCCCGTGAAGTACCGGGACGAGGCGTACTTCGTGGAGTCGGCGCTCTCGTCGCCCGCCTCGCCCGTCCGCCCGCGCATGGTGGACGCCGAGGCGTTCGCCCGCGAGGATCTCTCCAAGGTCGACGTCGTCTTCCTGCTCAACGTCCGGTCGGTCGGGACGAAGGCCGGCGAGCTCCAGCGGTTCGTCGACGCCGGCGGAGGGCTCTTCGTCTCGGTCGGCGACCAGGTCGATCCCGAGCTCTACGCCCGCGAGCTCGGCCCGCTCCTCCCGATGGCGCTCCACGTCGAGAAGACCGCGACCGCGAAGCCGGGGGCGAGCGGCGCCGGCGCGGCCCGGTTCGCAGAGCTCGACTTCGAGCACCCGGCGCTCTCGGTCTTCAGCGGCGAGGCGCGCGAGGGGCTCCTCGGGACCCGCACCGATCGGTACCTGCTCGCCCGGCCCGCGCGCGCCGGCGCGCCCTCCGCTCGCGTCCTCGCCGCCTTCGACGACGGCGCGCCCGCGCTCGTCGAGGGGCTCCGCGGCAAGGGGCGGGTGCTCCTCTTCACCTCGAGCGTCGACCGCGACTGGACCGACTGGCCCATCCGGACGAGCTTCCTCCCGGTGCTCCAGCGGTTCGCGGCGTACCTCACCGGCGGGCTCGAGGAGCGGCGCCAGGCGGTCTCGTCCGTCGGCGAGCGGCGGACGCTGCGGCTCGGCGAGGGCGAGTCCCTCGTCGCGCTCGTGGGCCCGGACGGGCGGGAGCGGCCGCTCGCCGAGCTCGAGCGGTCCGGCCTCGCGCGGGTCCCGGAGGGCGTGACCTGGGCGCCGCCCGAGCCGGGCCTTTGGCAGGTGAAGGTCTCGATCCGCGGGGAGGAGCGGCTCGACCGGCGGCTCGCGTTCGCGGTCTGGCCCGACGCGCGCGAGTCCGACACGCGCCGGCTCGACGCGGGCGAGCTCACCGCCTGGTTCGGGGGCGAGAGCGTCGCGAAGGTCGCGGGGGATCGCGGCGCGGCGGACGGGCCGGAGCTGCCGCTCTGGTCGATCCTGCTCGTGCTCGGGGTGGCGGCGTTCTTCCTGGAGGGGTTGCTCATCGCCTGACCCGTGAACGAGCCCGAGCCCGCTCCCGAGTCCGGAACCATCACCGCTCGTGGTTCGACGAGCTCAGCACGAGCGGACATTCGAAAACCCGCTCGCCCTGAGCCTGTCGAAGGGCGAGCCGCTGTAGTATCCACCCCCCATGCCCCTCGACCAGGACGTCGCCGGCCTCTTCTGCATCGGCTTCCAGGGCACCACGCCCACGCTGGAGGTGCTGGACCTCATCCGGCGCGGCGTGCACGGCGTCGTCCTCTTCGCCCGGAACGTCGTCGAGGCCGAGCAGGTGGCGCAGCTCGTGGGCGACCTGAAGCGCGCCGCGAACGGGCGGCCGCTCCTCGTCTCCATCGACCAGGAGGGCGGCCGGGTCGCCCGGCTGCGCGCGTCGCACGGCTTCACCGAGGTCCCGCCGATGCGGGCGCTCGGCCAGACGGGCGACGCCGCGCTGGCGCGCGACGTGGGCGCGCTCCTCGGCCGCGAGCTGCGCGCGGTGGGCATCGACCAGGACTACGCGCCCTGCGTGGACGTGGACACGAACCCGGCGAACCCCGTCATCGGCGACCGCGCCTTCTCGCGCGAGCCGGCCGAGGTCGGCCGGCTCGGGGCGGCGTTCGCGGAGGGCCTCCAGTCGGCGGGCGTCGCCGCCTGCGCGAAGCACTTCCCCGGCCACGGCGACACGAGCCAGGACTCGCACAAGGACCTGCCGCACCTCCCGCACGCGCTCGAGCGGCTGCGCCGGGTCGAGCTCCCGCCCTTCGCCGCCCTCGCCCGCGCCGGCGTGGCGTCGGTGATGACCGCCCACGTCGTCTTCGACGCGCTCGACGCCGGCCGCCCCGCGACGCTCTCGCCCCCGGTGCTCCGGCTCCTCCGCGACGAGGTGGGCTACGACGGCTGCTGCATCACCGACGATCTGGAGATGAAGGCCGTCGCCGCGCACTTCCCGCTCGAGGAGGTCGCGCCCGGGTGTGTGCTCGCCGGGGCGGACGCGCTCCTCGTTTGCCACACGCCCGCCGTGCAGCACCGGGCCATCGACCTCGTCCGCGCCGCGGTCGAGGACGGCCGCATCTCCCGCGACCGGCTCGACCGCGCCCGCCGGCGGATCGCCCGCCTGCTCGCCTGGGCCGGCCCGCCGCCCGATCCGAGGAAGGTGCACGACGCGCTCCGCACACCGGCGCACCTCGCGCTCGCCCAGCGGATCCCGCCGCTCGCCGTCGGGCGCGATCCGACCGCGTTCGCCTGAGCCCGTGCGACGGGCCGAAGCTGCCTGATCGGGTGCCCGAGAACCCCGGGTGGTCCCTCGGCGCGCGCGCGGCGCTGCGTACGGGCTGCGCCCGCCGCCGAAGCCTTTGATCCGAGGCGGGTGCACTCCTCCCACATCGGCCCCGATCGCGTGGCACGAGCCGCGCAATCTCCGCGGGGAGGCCCTCCTCCGACCGAGAGACCACCATGCAGACCGCCACCGATGTCAATTACCGGAAGAAGCCCGAGGCGCGCGGCGCGGACGACGCGGAGCTACGCCAGCGCCTGGCCGCGGCGGAGGCGGAGCGCCGCAGGGCGCAGGCGGCGATGGTCGACCTCGAGGAGCGGCTCTCGGACGCGATCAACGTCTGCGTGGCGCTCGAGCGGCTCCACGGGTCGACGGACCACGGCGAGGTGCTCCGCGCGATCCAGGACGTGGTGATCAACCTCGTCGGCTCCGAGGAGCTGGCGGTCTACGAGCCGGGCGCGAGCGGTGAGCTCGAGGTGGTCCAGTCCTTCGGCCTCGCCGGGAGCCGGCTCGCGCCGGTGACGCCCGGGCACGGCCCGATCGGCCGGGTCGCGGCCGAGGGCCGGGCGTGGGTCGCGGGCGACGCGACGCCCTGCGGAGATCCCGACCTCACCGCGTGCGTGCCGCTCGTCGCCGACGATCGCGTCGTAGCCGTGCTCGCGATCTGGCGGCTGCTCCCGCACAAGCCCGCGCTGCGCGAAGGGGACCGCCGGGTCCTCGAGCTGCTGGGCCCGCACGCCGGCCGCGCGCTGTACCTCACCGCCGGGAACACGCGGCGGGCGCGAGCGGCCTGAAGTCCCGGGGCTCACCGAAGCCAAGCCGCGCCGCCGCGTCAAGCGGCTTGCCCGATCCGCCCGGCTCGGGTTCCCATGATCCCGTGAAGCTCGACTGGGCGTCGCGGATCCCGGCCATGCCGGAGCTCGTCGGACCCGTGCCGCTCCTCGCGACGGCGGTCCTCGCCCTCAACGACCACGTCCTCAAGGCGCGGTTCCCGGGGCTCGTCACCGGAAAGCTGTCCGACGTCGCTGGCGCGTTCGTGCTGCCGCTGTTCGTCTCCGCCGCCCTGGGGCTCGCCACGCGGTGGCCGCTCCGGGGCCGGCTCGGGATCGGCGTGGCGGTCACCGTGGCCCTGCTCGCGGCGGTGAAGCTGTCGCCGGCGGTGGCGGCCGCGGTGGTGGCGGGGCTCGACGCCGTGCGGGCGCCGCTCGGGGTGGGGCGGGGCCGGATCATCGCAGATCCGACCGATCTCGTGGCCTTGCCGTTCGCCCTCGTCGCCTGGGCGTACGGGCTCGCGGCCGGACAGCGGAAGGGAAGGGAGGCTCGACCGTGAGGAAGGCATTGCTCGCCCTGGGGAGGCTCGGGGTGCTCGGCGCGGTGGGGGCCGCGCTCGCGGCGTCCGACATCAGCAGACCCCCGTGTCTGGAACCCGAGGCGCTCGGGGAGCGGCTCACGTACGAGGTCGCTTCCGACTGCGGTCCGGCGGGGCTGGTGGTCCTCGAGCGCGAAGCGTACATCCCGGGGCGCTGCGGGTCGCCGTTCGTCGATGCGATCGGGGCGGCCGAGGTCGGGCTCCCCATGAGCGGTACGCTCATCGATCCTCCCCCGGAGACCGAGCTCGAGACCTCCCGCGGGATCGCCGCCGGCGACTTCTACCTCGCCGGACCGGTGAGCATCCCGGGCGCGGCGCCGCCGGTCACCGTGGATCGGGTCTGCCGCTTCACGCCGCGCGAAGGGGGTGCGCTCGAGATGATCTGCATCGGCCCCGCGGAAGAGGCGCGCTGCACCGGCACCCTCACGCCGGCCGTGGAGGCGCAATGACCCGCGCGCGCAGCACGAGGCCTTCTCCGCGCGGTGCGCTGGTCGCGGCGCTCCTCGCCTCGCTCGCGGGCGGCGCGCGGGCCGACGACGTCTCCGCGGAGGCGGTGCCCCCGCCGATCGCCCTCGGGATCGAGGCGGGCGGGGGCCCGGTGATCCACCTCGCGGGCGGCGAGGACTACGCGGCGGCGAAGCTCCGGGTGAGCCCGTTCGTCCGGTACGGGTGGGCGCACCTCGGCGCGGCCAGCGAGCTGGACACGCCCACGTGGTCGCTCTCGCGCGACGCGAGCTGGCTCGGCCCCGGCGAGACGCGCGTGACCCGCTGGCAGTACGTCCTCACGTCGACCCTCGGGGCCTCGTTCCCGGAGCGCACCCTGGGCGAAGGCTGGCTCGGGCGGCACCTCCGCCTCGAGCTCCTCGGCGAGACCGGGATGATCTACACCCGGCTCGAGGAGGAGCTCGACGCAGGCGGCGTCGGCGATCGGAGCCTCGTCCGGTGGACGCCCTTCGCGGGCGCCCGGCTGGGCCTGCGCATGCGGTTCGGGAGGCCGTGGGCCGGGTTCTTCGGCCTCGCGGCGTTCTACCGGCACCCGTTCGACGACGAGCGCTTCCGGCGCGCGAACGGGCGCCGCGAGCCGTTCGCCGGCGACACGGTCGGCGTCGTGGTGTTCGGCGGCGCGGACGTGACGGTCCGGCGCTGACCGGCCGTCTTCGGGGGACCTGCGTCGCGGGCGGCTCGCTCGCGCTCAGGTCCCCGTGCGGTCGAGGATCTTGAGGGCGACGAGCCCGTAGAGGAACCCGTAGACGGCGTGCTCGGGCCGGCCGGCGAGGTGGATGAGCTCGGCGACGGTCCGGGTGCCGTCCACCTTGGGCAGGAGCCCCGCCTCCCACCCCTCGAGCTCGACCTCGTGCAGGCCGTACGACGGCTGCGGCGACGGGATGAGCCGGTCCTCCGGCGAGAGGAGCCGGTAGAGCCGCTCCGGCTTGTAGAGCTTCTTCACGCCGCGGGTGATGAGGTTCGCGGGGTGGAGGTCGATCTTGATCGCCTCCTGGGCCGCCCTGTCCGCGAAGTGAAGGCGGTACTCGCCCTCCTCCCAGCCGAAGACCGAGTAGACGATCGCCTTCACCTGCTGGGCGACGTAGTAGAGCTTCTCCGTCTCCTTCAGGAGCCCCATCTCCGCGAGCACGTCGCCGGTGCGCCGGCCGGTGCGGTCGGCCGCGGCCTGGCAGAGCTCGAGCTGGGCGTTCGTGATCTTGCCGACCCGGACGAGGAACGGACCGAACCGATCCGCGATGAGGTTCGAGATCGCGAAGCAGGGGAGGCCGCGCTCGAAGAAGATGCTCTTCTTCACCTTCCCCTTCTGCAGCGTCAGCTCGCCGGTCTGCTGGGCGAGGTAGAAGGCGGTGATGAGCTCGGGCAGGTTCTCGGCGAGCCGGCCCGAGGGCTCGAGCGGCCCCTTCGGGCGCTCCTCGCGGGCGACCGGAGGGGGCTGTGCGGCCGTGCGGGGCGGGGCGGGGGGCGGCGGCGGACGCGCGGGCGCGGCCATCGGGCCCGCGGTGATGGTCTCGCCGCGGAGCACCGCCGAGACCTTCCCGTCCTCCGTGAGCACCACCCGGCCCGTCAGCTCCATCGCCTCGACCGGCTCGTCCGGCTCGACCGCCACCTCGACGTCGAAGTCGGTGAGCTCCGTCGCGGGCCGCCGGGGCGCAGGCGCAGGCGCCGCCCGCGAAGGCGGCGCGGCGGGGATCAGGGCGCGGACCGCCTCGAGGAGCTTCCGGGCCTCGAACGGCTTCTCGAAGTAGCCGGCGGCCCCGTGGAGCGTCCGGGCGTCGGTGGCCGCCCGGCCGCCCTTGAAGACGCCGGTCATGAAGATGAACGGGACGCCCGC
Source organism: Anaeromyxobacter sp. (assembly GCA_035627135.1). Classification (GTDB taxonomy): domain Bacteria; phylum Myxococcota; class Myxococcia; order Myxococcales; family Anaeromyxobacteraceae; genus Anaeromyxobacter. The sequence goes on from DASPMI010000089.1 coordinate 8,165, forward strand.
GTTCTTGAGGCCGTGGGCGACGTCGTAGCCCATCATGTCGGGGAGGAGGACGTCGACGATGGCGGCGGCAGGCTTCTCGGCCTGGAGCTTCTCCAGGGCCACCCGTCCCTTGCCGGCCTGGATCGCCGTCCACCCCTCGGACTCCATGAGCCGCGCCAGCAGCGTGAGCAGCTCCTGGTTGTCGTCCACGAGGAGGATCTTCGGCGACATGGTCCGCGACGATACCTAGCGAAAGCCCCGTGATCAACGCTGGTTCTCCCGGCAGGGTCCACACTTCGGGAGCCTTCCCCACCGGGCGGGTCCACGCGTGCCATCCGGCACGTGCGGGCGCGCAGCGCGTTGACAACGTGCTCACGCGGCAAGTAAGGACGACGTACCCCGAATTCTCCCGGAGGTTCCAAATGAGAGCCGTGCGCGCTGCGATGCTTGCACCCCTGCTGCTGCTCCTGGGCGCCAAGTCCGACGAGATCCTGGTGGGCCACGTGGGCTCGATGACCGGGCAGGAGGCGACCTTCGGAGACTCGACGGACAAGGGCATCCGGCTGGCGTTCGAGCAGCTCAACAAGAAGGGCGGCGTGAAGGGGAAGAAGCTCGTCCTCAAGACGCTCGACTCGCAGGGCAAGCCGGAGGAGGCGCAGGTCGCCGCCACGCGGCTCATCGTGAACGACAAGGTCGCCGTGCTCCTCGGCGAGGTTGCCTCCAGCCGCTCGCTCGCCATGGCGCCGGTGGCCGACACGAACCAGGTCCCGATGATCACGCCGGCGTCCACCAACCCCAAGGTCACGCTCGATCCGCAGGGCAAGACCCGCCGGTTCGTGTCGCGCATCTGCTTCATCGACCCGTTCCAGGGCACGGTGATGGCAAAGTTCGCGCGCGAGAACCTCAAGGTGACGAAGGTCGCGGTCCTGCGGGACATCGGCAACGCCTACTCCGTCGGGCTCGCCGACTTCTTCGTCGAGGGGTTCAAGAAGATGGGCGGCACGATCGTCACGGATCAGAGCTTCAAGGCCGGTGACCAGGACTTCAAGGCCCAGCTCACGAAGATCCGCCAGGCCAACCCCGAGGCGATCTACGTGCCGGGCTACTACACCGACGTCGCGCTCATCGCCCGGCAGGTCCGCGAGCTCGGCATGAAGCAGCCGATGATGGGCGGCGACGGCTGGGACTCCGAGCAGCTCTACGAGATCGCCCAGGGCGCGCTCGACGGCTCGTACTTCTCGAACCACTACACCGTCGAGAGCCCCGATCCGCGCGTGAAGGAGTTCATCGCGACGTACGAGAAGGCGTACGGGACGAAGCCCGACGCGATGGCCGCCCTCGGCTACGACGCCGCCCTGATCGCGGCCGACGCGATGGCCCGGGCGAAGGATCTCTCCGGCCCGGCGCTCGCCGACGCCATCGCCGCGACCAAGGGGTTCAAGGGCGTGACCGGCACGATCAGCCTCGACGCCCAGCACAACGCCGTGAAGTCCGCGGTGGTCATCGCCGTCAAGGACAACAGGCCGCGGTACGAGGCGACGGTCTCGCCGTAGCCTCCCCGGCGGGCGGCCGCGCCCCGGCCGCCCGCCCCTCCGCCGGTTCGGCGGCACAACGTTCGCTCGAGCTCCACGTGACCGAATTCGTCCAGCACCTCGTGAACGGCGTCTCGGTGGGGACGATCTACGCCCTCATCGCGCTCGGCTACACGATGGTCTACGGCGTCCTCCGACTCATCAACTTCGCCCACGGCGACGTCTACATGGTGGGCGCGTTCGCCGGCTACTACGCGGCCATGGTCGTGGGCGTCCGCGGGACCGCGAGCACGATCCAGGTCGCGATCGTCACCATGGCCGCGATGCTCATCTGCGGTGTGCTCGGGTTCGTGATCGAGCGGTTCGCGTACCGGCCCCTCCGGCACCGCCCGCGGCTCACGGCGCTCATCACCGCCATCGGCGTCTCGTTCCTGCTCGAGTACGGCTTCCAGCTCAGCTTCCGGGGCTCGAAGTTCCCGCCCGGGCCGACGCCGCGGTTCTTCCCCCGGCTCCTCGAGGCCGGGGACACGGGGTGGCTCTCCGGCATCGGCGTGAGCCTCTCCCGCCTCGACCTCGTGAACTTCGGCGTCACCATCGTGGTGATGCTGCTCCTCCAGTGGATCGTGTACCGGACGAAGTTCGGGACGGCGATGCGTGCGGTCTCGTTCGACTCCCAGGTGGCCGGCCTCATGGGCATCCCCGTGAACCGGATCATCTCCTGGACGTTCGTGATCGGGAGCGTGCTCGCCGCGCTCGCGGGGCTCCTCGTCGGGGTGACCCGCCCCCGGATCGACCCGCTCATGGGGCTCAACTTCGGCCTCAAGGCGTTCGTGGCCGCGGTGCTCGGCGGCATCGGCAGCGTCCCCGGCGCGATGCTGGGCGGGCTGCTCCTCGGCATCGTCGAGGAGTACGTCGCCGGCTACCTGCTGTCGTCCTACCGCGAGGGGATCGCGTTCGGCGTGCTCATCCTCGTCCTCCTGGTGCGGCCCTCGGGCCTGCTCGGGAAGACCGCCGTGGAGAAGGTCTGATGGCCGCCGCGCGCACGGTCCTCCGGTCGTTCCTGCCGTTCCTCGTCGGGATCCCGGTCCTCCTCGCCGTCCAGTGGTTCCTCGACCGGAGCGAGATGGGCACGGAGAAGCTCATCCTCATCAACGTCGCGATCAACGTGGTCCTGGCGGTCTCGCTCAACGTGGTGAACGGGTTCACGGGGCAGTTCTCCCTGGGTCACGCCGGGTTCATGGCGGTGGGGGCGTACACGGCGGCCAAGATCACGCTCGTCTGGGCCGGCGAGCCCGTCGCGGGGCTCTCCCCGGACCTCTCCGAGCAGCTCGTCTTCACGCTCGCCCTCGTCGCGGGCATGGGGACGGCCGCGCTCGCCGGGTTCCTCGTGGGCATGCCGTCCCTCCGCCTCCGCGGCGATTACCTCGCCATCGTGACCCTCGGGTTCGGCATGATCATCGTGTCGATCATCGAGAACGTGGAGCCGCTCGGGAGGGCGATCGGCCTCTCGGGGATCCCGCGGCTCACGACCGTCGTCTGGGCCGGCGTCGCCGTCATCGCCACGATCTCCATGGCGCGCCGGCTCGCCATCTCGACCCAGGGCCGGGCGCTGTTCGCGATCCGCGAGGACGAGGTGGCCGCGGAGGCGATGGGCGTGGACACGACCGGCTACAAGGTCCGCGCGTTCGTCATCTCGGCGGCGTTCGCCGGGCTGGCCGGCGGCCTCATGGTCCACCTCCTCCAGCTCGCGACGCCGCGGAGCTTCACGTTCATCCGCTCGTTCGAGGTGGTGGTGATGGTGGTGCTGGGCGGCCTCGGCTCGATCACCGGCTCGGTGCTCGCGGCCGCGTTCCTCACCGTCGTGATCGAGCTCCTCCGCGAGTTCGACAAGTTCCGGATGGTCATCTACGCGGTGATGCTCATCGCCCTCATGCTGCTCCGGCCGCAGGGCCTCTTCGGCACCCGCGAGCTCTGGGACCTGCCGCTGTTCCGGCGGCTGCCGTGGCGGCGGCTGGGCGTCACGCCGGGCGTCGAGGGCGCGTCGCCGACCGAGGTCCGGGACGACGAGCAGGGAGGCACGAGGTGAGCGAGCTCGTCCTGCAGGCAGACCGGGTCACCATGCGCTTCGGCGGGCTCCGCGCCCTCTCGGAGTTCACGCTCTCGATGCGCGCGGGCGAGCTCGTCGGGCTCATCGGCCCGAACGGCGCCGGGAAGACCACCGCGTTCAACGCGCTCACCGGCGTCTACGTGCCCACCGAGGGCGAGGTCCGGGTGGCCGGAGCCCGCGTGAACGGCATGCGGCCGCACCAGATCTGCATCCGCGGCATCGCCCGCACGTTCCAGAACATCCGGCTCTTCAAGGAGCTCACCGCGCTCGACAACGTCCGCATCGCCTGCCACGCGGGCGCGGAGACCGGGTTCTTCGACGCGCTCTTCCTGACGGGGCACCACAAGCGGGAGGAGCAGCGGATCCTCGAGCGCGCCGAGGCGTACCTCGACGTCATGAACCTCCTGCACCGGGCCGACGAGCTCGCGAAGAACCTCCCGTACGGCGAGCAGCGCCGCCTCGAGATCGCCCGCGCGCTCGCCACCGGGCCGAAGGTCCTCTGCCTGGACGAGCCCGCCGCGGGCATGAACGCCTCCGAGAAGACCGAGCTCATGGCGCTCATCCGCGACATCCGCCAGAAGTTCGGCCTCGCCATCCTCCTCATCGAGCACGACATGCGCGTCGCGATGGGCGTCTCGGAGCGGATGATCGTCCTCGATCACGGCGTCACGATCGCGGAGGGGAAGCCGGAGGAGATCCGGCGGAACCCCAAGGTCATCGAGGCGTACCTCGGCGATGCCTACCTCGAGGAGCAGCACATCGCCGTTCCGGTGAGCGGCCCGGAGTCCGCGTCGTGACCCTCCCCGCCCAGAGATCGGACTCCATGGGAACGAACCCGACGCGGCAGGGGAGCGAGCTGCTCCGCATCCAGGACCTCTCCGTCCACTACGGCGCCATCCAGGCGCTGCGCGGCGTCTCGCTGGTCGTGCCGGAGGGCGAGGTGGTCGCCCTCATCGGCGCCAACGGCGCGGGCAAGACGACCACCCTGCGCGCCGTCTCCCGGATGGTCCGGTCGAGCGCCGGCACCATCCACTTCCGGGGCGAGGAGGTGGGCCGCTTCGCCTCCAACGACCTGGTCGCGCGCGGCCTCGCTCACGCACCCGAGGGGCGGGGGATCTTCCTGAACCTCACGGTGAAGGAGAACCTCGACCTGGGCGCGTACCTCCGCACGGACCGGGGCGGCATCCTCGAGGACGAGCGCAAGGTCTACAAGCTCTTCCCGCTCCTCCAGGAGCGCCGGTCGCAGGTGGCCGGGACGCTCTCCGGCGGCGAGCAGCAGATGCTGGCCGTCGCGCGCGCGCTCATGAGCCGGCCGAAGCTCATGCTGCTCGACGAGCCGTCGCTCGGGCTCGCGCCCCAGGTGGTCGAGCGGATCTTCGGGGTCCTCCGCGAGGTGAACCAGGAGGGCGTGGCGCTCCTGCTCGTCGAGCAGAACGCGCACAAGGCGCTCCAGCTCGCCCACCGGGCGTACGTGCTCGAGACGGGGAGCGTCGTCATGACCGGCACCGGGCGCGAGCTCCTCGCGTCGCCCGAGGTCCGCAAGGCGTACCTGGGCGAGTAGCCGCCTCGGAGGGGAGTCGCGGGCGGGTCGTCCCGCCCCGATCGTTCCCCGGTGCCGCTGCTGCGCCAGGTCGTGTCCGAGCCCGGGGCCTCCTCGCCCGGGGAGTACGCCGCCCGGGTGCGCCGCCTCGCGATCCTGTACCCGCTGCTCACCTTCGGCGCCCTCGTGGGCGAGGTGCTCCTCGGGCTCCGCGGCAAGCACCTCGTGTCGCTGACCCAGCGCTCGAACGTCGAGACGCTCACGCTGGCGTTCTTCGCCGTCTTCTTCGCCTACGTCGGCGTGCTCGGCGCGCGGGGCGTCCCCGGCTCGCTCCAGCTCCTGCGGTTCTGGGTCCTCGCCCGGCTCCGGGGCGCGGACGCCGCCGAACGGGCGAAGTGGGACGCGCTCGGGCCGCCGCAGGAGGAGGGGCCAATCGCGGCGCTCAACCTCGTGGTCGAGCGGGAGGGCGCGCCCGGCGAGAAGGTCGTCATCCCGGTGGCCGACGCGGCAGGGCCGATGAGCCGGATCGTGATCGACGGGGCGAGCGTGCAGAACGAGCCGCTCCGCCGGGACGGCTCGAACAACCTCATCGCCTACTTCGCCCGGCAGCTCGACGAGCTCGCGGCGAAGCCGCAGGGCCGGACCGTGGACGTCGTCGAGTGGGGGACGCTCGACGACGAGGCCACGCACCAGTTCCTGGCGATGGCGGAGTTCGGGCGGAACCTCGGCGTCGCGCTGGGGAAGCCGCACCTCTGGCCGCGGGTGGTCCTCGACGATCGAGCCCTCGCGGAGCTCGAGGCGCGGCTCGCGGCGGTCTGCCCGGCGCTCCGCAGCGAGGGGTTCCTGCCGCACTGGGAGTACGAGGCCGAGCACAAGCTCCCGATCATCCCCGAGCCGCTCGGCCTCGCGAGCCTCGGCCGGACCGAGCGCCGCGCCGACCCGCTCCCGTCGCTCGTCGCGCTGACCGCGATGGTCCTCACCGCCGTCGCGCTCCTCGTCGTCGCCATCCTGCGGCCGCCGTGGGTGCCGGGGTCATGATCGCGCGCCGGGTGCTCGCCGTCGCCCTCTCGCTGGCGGCGCTCGCCGCGCTCTCCGGCGGCTACCTGCGGTCCTGCACTGGGCCGCGCCCCGTCGTCGGCGCGTCGTGGGCCGAGCCGCTCGAGGGCGGCATGCGCGCGGTGGCGACGATCCAGAACGGCGGCGGCGAGGGCGACGTGCAGGTCACCTTCCGGCTCACCGACGCGCAGGGGCGGACGTTCACCCGGGAGGAGTCCGCGCAGCTCGAGAAGGGAAAGCCTGCCGAGGTCTCGACGTGGATCCCCGCGCCCGCGGGCCCGTACCAGCTCGAGGTGGAGGCGGAGTATCCGCCGAGGTGAGTGGTGGGCTCAACGGGGAGGGGGCCCCAGCGAAGCTGGGGGAGGGGCTCGGCCCCTCCCCCGCGGGGCAGCCGCGCGCAGCCGCGAAGCGGCGAGCACGGCGCAGGGCCCCGCGCAGCAGGGGTGGGGCCCCGACGGCTCCGCCGGCGGGGCGGGGCGGCACGCCCCGTCAGACAGTGAACTCGTTGGCGATGCCGGAGATGCGGGTCGCCGTCTCGGCGACCTGCTGGGACGAGAGCTCGAGGGCGCGGATCCGGCCGATGGTCTCCTCCATGCCCTTGTCGAGATCCCGCATGGCGGCGGCGATCTGGCCGATGCCTGTGGACTGCTGCTGGAAGGCCGAGGCGATCTGGAGGGCGGCGTCGCTCGTCTCGCGGACGATGGAGCCGATCTCGCGCAGGCTGTCGCCGGAGGCGCGGATCTGCCCGAGCGAGCCGGCCATGCCCTGGCTGCCGCGCTCCGTGGTCTCGCGGGTCGCCTGGACGGCGGTGAGGATGTCCTCGACCATCTTCGCGATGGTGGTGGCGCTCGCGCCGGACTGCTCGGCGAGGGCGCGGACCTCCTGCGCGACGACGGCGAAGCTCTTGCCGGCCTCGCCGGCCTTAACGGCCTCGATGGACGCGTTGAGGGAGAGGACGTGGGACTGGGTGGCGAGGTCGCGGACGGTCTCGACGATGTCGCCGACCTGGCGCGCCTGATCGTAGAGGTGCGAGGACTGGCCGACGATGCTCTCGACGGAGGCCTGGATCCGCTCCAGCTCGCCGGCGCTGCGCTCCGCGGCCTGCTGCCCCGCGGCGCTCATGTCGGCGGCCTTGCGGGCGACCTCGAGCACGGAGGCGGCGTGGCTCGCCGCGACGGACGAGGTCTGCTCGAGCTCGCGGGTGGTGGAGCTGGTCTCGGCGACGCCGCTCGCCTGGCGCTCGAGCATCGCGCTCTGGGCGCG
>DASPMI010000090.1:0-64954 GCA_035627135.1 Anaeromyxobacter sp.
GATGCGCGTCGTGTGTGCCGCTGCTTCCGCACGCGGCACGCACCGAGCACTGCGACGCCGCGGGCCTCCCGGCGCGCGGCGGCGTCCTTCTCGAGCTCTTGCAGGCGCGCGAGGACCTTCGCCTGGAACGCTTCGGCCGAGCCGAAGCCGGGCGGAACCGAGAGCTCGAATATCGCGAAGTCCCGGAGCGAGCTGTCCGTGGCGAAGTAGTGGCCCGGCCGCTCGACGCGCTCCCCGGGACCGCCGATCGAGCGCGGGTCCGACCAGAGCCCGGGCCATTGCCGCCCATGCTCGACGAGGTCCGCGCTCGCGGGGTTCGCGAGGGTATAGGCGACCTTCTCGACGACGTCCTCGGGGGTGAGGAGCTCGACTGCGCTGTAGCTGCCGGGGGCCCAGAAGTTCTCCCACCGGCCGTGGAGCGCATTGAGCGCCTTGGCGATCACGCAGTCGAGGAGCTGGCTGAACGCGGGGAGCGTGGCGCCGCGGTCGGTGACGACCAGGTGGAAGTGATCGCTCATGACGCAGACGGCGTGGATGAGGATGTGGTGGCGCGCGGCCGCGGCGGCCAGGACGAACTTGAAGACGAGGTTCGTGAGCGCCGACGGAGAGAGGAGGAACTCGCGCTGGGTGCAGCGGCGGGTGACGAGGTACGTCGCGTCGTTGACGATGCGTCGGGGTGCGGTCACGGGCGCCGTGATGGCACGGCGCGTGCCAGCTCCAAGCGCGCGGAAGCTCAGGCGCCGACGTTCCGGCGATGGTCCGCGCCTCGAACCCACGTCCGTCTGGCGGACCTCTGGGTCCGGCCCTAGAAACGGAGGCGCTTTCCGAAGAAGTCGGCGAGCGCGAACGCGGCGCCGCCGAGGACGCCGCGCTCCTCGCCCAGGCGCGAGTACTCGATCCGGACCTTCTTCTCGACGTCGGGGAGGCCGACGTACCGGAGGCCCTCCCGGAGGCGCTCGAGGAACGCGTCGCCGGCCTTCACGAGGTGGCCCTGGATGACGACCAGCTCGGGGTCGTTCACCATGATGACGTTGCCGAGCCCGACCAGGAACCAGCGCGCGAGGTCGTCGAGCAGCTCCACGCAGACCGCGTCGCCGGCCGCCCCCAGCGTGCACACGTCCTCGAGCCCGAACTCGGCGCCGCGGGGGCGCTCGAACAGGGCCGACCTGGCGCCCCGGGCGCGCGCGGCCTCGGCGAGGGTCCGCAGCCGCCTCATCGAGACCATGGCCTCGAAGCAGCCGCGGCTCCCGCAGATGCACGGCGCCCCGTCCACGGGGTTGAGGTTCATGTGGCCGATCTCGCCCGAGATCGCCTGGGCGCCGCGGAGCAGCTCGCCGTGCGTGACGATGCCTGCCCCGAGCCCTTCGTCGAGCACGTCCACGACGAGGAAGTTGGTCGTCCCGGCGGCCACGCCCTTGTCGCGCTCCGCCAGCGCCTGCCAGCGGTTCACGTTCTCGACGAAGATCGGCGCGTCGAAGGTCGGCCCGAGGCGCTCGCGGAGGAGCGCGGCGATCGGCACGTTCCGCCCCCAGGACGGATAGTGCGGGGAGTAGACCGAGCACCCCCGGGCCGAGTCGGCGAGGCCGGGCAGGGCGACGGTCACCGCGATCAGCTTCTCGGCGCCGCCGGCCTTGAGCCCCTGGAGGCACCGGACCTCGTCCGCGAGCCGCGTCAGGATCGGCTCGAGGGCCTGCTCCGCGCCGAGCGGCGTCTTCCGGTAGAACCCGATGTCACCCTGCAGATCGGTGGTGACCGCGACCATCGCGTCGGGCGTGACGTGGACGCTCACCACGTAGCCGTACGACCGGTTGAACCGGTAGAGCTCCGGCGGCTTCCCGCCTTCCTCGGTGGTGGCCCCCTTGCCGGCCGAGACCACGAGGTTCAGCGCCGCGAGGCGGTCGAGGGTCTTCTTGACCGTGGTCTTGCTGAGCCGCGTGGCGACGGACAGCTCCGCCACCGAGACGGTCTCGTGCCTGCGGGTGAGGGCGAGGACCGCGCGCAGGCTCGCGTGGCGGTGCGTCCGCGCGGAGGGCTCGGCTCGCCTGCCCTCGCCTGCGGGGTGCGCCCGCTTCCGGACTGGAACACCGTGTGCGCGCATGATCGACGGCGATCTACCACACCGCGCCTTCGCCCACCTCCCCGGAGAGCTCGTCCTCGACGGCGGAGGACGAGCGGACGGCGACTTTCACGTATAGTGCAGCAAGCACTTCAGCACCTCGCCCCGGGCGACCGCCTCCAGCGCGTCTCCGATCCGCTCCACCGGGAACTCGTGCGTGACGAAGTCGCGCGCGGCGAGCCTGCCCTCCCGGACGAGCGCGCACAGCGGCGCCTGCGCGGCGCGCTCGCGGGCGCGCGTCGGCCACTGGTGGACGAACACGTTGAAGTTGTAGGGCCCGCGGGCCTTCTCCACCGTGAACGAGGGCTCGGCGAGCACCCCGTAGATGCAGATCGACCCGCCGAGCTTCACGAGCGGGAGCGCCCGGTTCACGATCGCGGGCCGGCCCACCGCGTCCACGACCGCGTCGAGCGGCCGCCCCAGCGTCCGGGGGAGCGCGTCGAGCGCCGGGTCGTCGGGCGCGAGGACGGCGTCCGCCCCCATCGCGCGTGCCTTGTCGCGCTTCTGCGCGAGCGGATCCACGACGCCGATCCAGTCGAGGCCCGCGAGCCTGCCGAGCTTCACGAACGAGAGCCCGACCGGCCCTGCGCCGAAGACCAGCACGCGGTCGCCGGGCACGAGGTGGAAGTCGCCGAGCCCGCCCCAGACCTCGCGCCAGGTGCAGAGGAGCGCCGCCTCGGCGGGTGGGATGTCGGGGTCGACGCGCCGCTGGATCTCGTGCACCTCGGCCCAGCCGTGGGCGGCGTCCGCGACGCCGTCCTCCACCATGGCGTCGTGGTCGGTGACGAGCGTGTACTCGCAGAACCCGCCCCAGCCGCTCGCCCACGCGCCGCCGGGCGGATCGAGGACCAGCCCGCCCACCGCGCGATCCCCCACCGTGAACGAACGGACCTTCGCGCCGACGTGGCGGACGATCCCGGTGCCCTCGTGCCCGAGGAGGAGCGGGTAGCTCTCGACGCCGGGGAAGTGGCCGGCCACGAGCTTCGCGTCGGTCGCGTTGCAGAGGACCGCGAGGTCCGTCTGGACGAGCGCCTGGTAGGGGCCGGGCTCCGGCTCCGGCACGTCGACGATCTTCACCTCACCCGGCTTGGTCACCGCGACCGCGCGCATGGTCCGCTCCTTTCGCGTCTCAGGGCACGTCGACCCGCGCCGCGGGCGGCGCCGGGGGGTGCTGGAGGTACGGCCGGTACGGCACCGGATCGAGCACGGTGATCCCGGCCCAGGCGGCGAGCTCGTGGAGCTCGTTCGTCAGATCGCCGAAGGCGGTGGGGTAGTGGTGGGCCACGCGCCGGACGAGCAGCGTGTTCATGAGGGTCGGCACGTCCACGGGATGCCCGTTCACGGCGAGGTCCTTCACCCACCCGCTGCTCCCGCCGTAGCCGGGCCTGTCCGTCACCGTCCCGGTGAGGAGGAAGAGGCTCTGGAACTCGTCGCTCAGCACGCCCACCGTCACGGCGCCCGGCCGGAACTTCATGTGGGCCACGACTCCGTCACCCTTCCACGCCTCGCCCTCGTACCTGCCGATGTTGAAGTGGTTGTCCCACTTCACGCCCCCGCGATCGGCCCAGCAGGCGGGCGCGACGCCGCAGTGCCACAGGTTGAGGCTCTGCTCCTCCTCGTCGAACGCGACGAGGTCGTTGAGCGCGGCGCGCTCGCCGTTCACGGCGTTGAGCGCGAGCATCATGACGGCGGAGCCGACGTCCGCCTCGCACGGCGCCACGATCCCGGCCTGGTTCAGCCGCGAGAGGGCCGCGCAGACGGCGACCCCGTACACTTGCTGGAACCGCGCCCAGCAGCTCACCGCCAGCGCGTCGAACCCGCCCTCGCGCGCGAAGTCGCGGAGCGCGAGGAAGACGCGGGTGGAGCGGTCGACGTGCTCGGTCCGGAGCACCTTGAGGTCGAGCGCGCCCTCGCCGCGGAAGGCCTCCACCTCGGCGGCGACCTCCTTCTCGGCGTACCTCTCGGCGCGCCGGACGATCTCCTCGACGGTGAAGCGCGTGGAGAGGGTCGTGCCGAACCGCTTCTCGAGCACGCGCTCGTCCACGTACATGTCCTCGAAGCCGTCGGCGAGGCCCCCGATCTGGGCGACGCGCGCGGTCCCGAGGCGCTTCAGCGCCCGGAGCGCCCGCACCGTGATCCCGAACCGCTCCAGGAACTGCGGGCCGTCGGCCGGGCCGAAGAACCACTTGAAGGGGATGTGGTGGTGACGGAGGTACTGGCCCACGATCGAGGCCAGCATGTTGGCGCCGCAGAACGAGTTGAGCTGGAGCACGCCTTCCCGGGCGGGCTCGTTCACCGACCAGATCCCGAGCCGGCTGCGGACCCGCGCGAGCGGGAGGATCACGCGGCCGTAGGGCAGGCTGGCGTTGAACACCATCGTGAAGTCGACGCGCTCCCCGTCCATGAAGTCGCGCGCCCGGCGGCCGTCCTCCTCCGTCCGGAGCGGCTCGCGCAGCACGGAGAGGTCGAAGCCGAGCCGCTGCGACAGCGCGGTCAGGTCGGAGATCACCCGCTCGTACAGCCCGACGTCGTCGCCGGGCATGTTGGGGTGCACCGCGCCGGTCAACCCGATGCGCACGCGCTCCATGACGCTCCTCCAGTCGACGTCGATGCCTCTCCGAGTCCGAGTCCGAGTCCGAGCCCGAGCTCGAGCTCGAGCCCGAGCCCGAGCCCGAGCCCGAGGAACCCCGGGCTCGAGCTCGGAGACGAGGGCGCGCCCGCTACTCCATCGGCCGGGCGTAGTTCGCGTACAGCTCGTTCCAGTCGTACTTCGGCGTGCCCTTCACGTACTTCGCGAGCACGTCGTTCACGTTGGCCTGGTCGACCATGATCGCCTTGGCGAAGTACTGCCGCTTCTCCTTGGGCGTGTTCTTCAGGTCGATCTTGCCGGCCTTGGCCGCGTTGGCGAGCGCCAGCCCGATGCCGCCCTGCCAGAACGAGTCGTTGAGCACGGTGGCCGCCGCCTCGCCCTTCTGCACCGCGGTGAGCATCTCGTCGATGCCGTCCACGCCCGTGACCAGCACCTTGCCGGCGCGGCCGTTGGCGCGGAGCGCCTCGAGCGCGCCGAGGGCCATGTTGTCGTTGGCCGCCCACACGCCGCCGAGGTCCGGGTTGGCGACGAGGAAGCTCTTCATCTTGTCGAACGCCTTGGCGCGGTCCCACTCGGCGGTGTCCACCGCGACCAGCTTGATGTCCGGGTACTTCTTGAGCATGTTCTCGAGGCCCTTGTACCGGTCGATGGCGATCGAGTTCGCGAGCATGCCCTTCAGCGCGACGATCTTCCCCTTGCCGCCCATCTTCTTGAACAGCGCCTCGGCGGTGAACTCGCCGGCGCTGATGCCGTCGAACGCGATGTGCGCCACCCAGTGCGGGTAGTCCCAGGCCTTGATGTTGTCCGGCTTGTTCCACCACGTGACGTAGTACGCGCCCGCCGCCTCGAGCGCCCGGGCGATCGGGATCACGTTGGGCGACTCGTTGGGATCGATGCAGAAGACCGCGTCCTTCCCGGCCTTCGCGATGAGCGCCTTGATGTCGTTGAGCTGCTTCTCGCTCGACCCCTCGGAGGTCTGGATCACGTGCACGCCGCCGAGGGCGTCGGACGCGTCCTTCCCGCCCTTCGCCCACTTCGCGTGGTACGGGTTCTCCAGGCTCCGGATCGACGTGACGAACGAGGTCTTGTTCTGACCGAACGCCGTACCGGCGGCGAGCATCGCCGCCACGGACACCACAACGCGCAGCAGTTTCATGTTGGTACCTCCACCTCGTGCCTCCGTTGGCCTTCCACTCCCGACAGCACCGGTTCCCTGCATCGACGACGCGCGCGCCCGCCGGCGCCGGCGCGCGAAGGGCGAGTCACTCGACGGTCTTGAGCCAGCCGCCGTCCACGTAGTAGCTGGAGCCCACGCAGTAGCTGGCGCGCGGCGAGCACATGAAGACGTAGAAGTGGGCGAGCTCCTCGGGCGTCGCGAACCGCCCGATGGGCGTGTTGTCCTTCGCGATCTTGTCCAGGTACTGATCCACGGTCTGGCCGGTCCCCTGCGTGAGGATGCCGGCGGTCTTCTTCCAGTCCGGCGTGAGGATGAGCCCGGGGTTGATGGCGTTCACCCGGATGTTCTCGGGGATGAGCTCGTTGGCCAGGCACTTCGTGAACATCACCAGCGCGGCCTTGGTGGTGTTGTAGATGGGCTCGTAGAAGAGCGGCTGCTTCGCGCAGATCGACGCCGTGTTGAGGATGACGCCGCCGCCGCGCTTCCGCATGAGCGGGACGCAGGCGCGGGCGGTCCGGATCGCCGCCATCACGTGCAGATCCCAGTGGTGCGTCCACTTCTCGTCGGGCGCGTCCATGATCTTCTCGGACGTCCCCGTGCCGGCGTTGTTGATGAGGATGTCGAGGCTGCCCCACGCCTCGGCGATCCGCCCCACCGCCCGGTCGATGTCCTCCCGCTTCGAGACGTCGGCGCGGAGGCCGAGCGTCTTCACCCCGTGCGCCGCGGCGATCGCCTTGGCCTCGCGATCGACGCGCGCCTCGTCGCGCGCGCAGACGGCGACGTCGACGCCCTCGGCCGCGAGCGCGTGGGCCACGGCGAGGCCGATGCCCACGCTGCCGCCGGTGATGAACGCCTTCTTTCCCTTGAGCTCGAGATCCATGGTCTTCCTCTCGTGTTCCGCAGCGGTTCCCGTCCCGTGAACGCTCCCGAGCCCGAGCCCGAGCCCGAGTTCTCCTCGGGCGGCGGGCTCGTTCACGGGCTCGTTCACGGGGGTCAGTCGACCGAGATCATCACCTTCATCGACCGCTCGCGGTTCGCGTCGATGTGCTTGTAGGCGTCGAGGTAGCGGTCGAACGGGTACCGGTCCGTGATGAGCGGCTCGAGGTTCACCTTCTTGGCCTTCACGAGCTCGATCGCGGCGTGCCAGTCCGGCGCCTGGTACATGAGCGTGCCGATGAGCCGGAGCTCGCGGTCCTGCACCACGCCCATGTCCACGGTCGGCTTGTCGCCGAAGACGCCGACCACGATGATGTCGGTGCCCTTCCGCGCGACCGCGACGGCCTGCTCGATGGTCTTCTGGAACCCGACGCACTCGAGGATGAGGTCGGCCTTGCCGTCGCCGAACCGCTTCTTCACCTCGGCCGCGAGGTCGGCCTTGGCGGTGTTCACGCCCATCGGCACGCCGCACTTCGCGGCGAGCTCGAGCCGGTAGTCGGAGACGTCGGTGAGGAGGACGCCGGCCGCGCCCATGCCCTGCGCCGCCTGCGCGACGAGGTTGCCGATGGGGCCGGCGCCGAGGACGAGGACCTTCTTGCCGGCGGCGCCGCCGCCGCGCTGGAGCGCGTGCACAGCCACGGCGAGCGGCTCCATCATCGCGCCGTGCTCGAGGCTCAGGCCCGGCGGCAGGTGGAGGACCTTGTCCGCGTCCACCGCGAACAGCTCGGAGGCCGCGCCGGTGGTCTGGAACCCCATCACCTTGAGCTGATCGCAGATGTGGTACTGCCCGTGCGTGCACGGGTAGCACGTCCCGCAGGTGACCTGCGGCTGGAACGTGACCGCGTCGCCCGGCGAGAAGCCCTTCACCCCGGGGCCGGCCTTCTCCACGACGCCCGAGACCTCGTGCCCCTGGACGACCGGATACGACGTGTACGGGTGCTTCCCGTGGAAGACGTGGATGTCCGAGCCGCAGACGCCGATCTTCTTCATCCGGACGAGCACCTGATTCGGGGCGAGCTCCGGGGCGGGGACGTCGCGGAACTCGATCTTGCCAGGAGCCGTCATGACCGCTTGCTTCATGTGTGTTTCCTCCGGGTGCTACTTGATGATGGCGACCTTGGTCCGGTCGAAGGTGACGGCGACGGCGATGATGACCAGGATCCCCAGGATGACCTGCTGCTGGTAGGCGTCGACGCCCACGACCGGGAGGCCGTTGCGGATGACCGCCAGGATGAGGGCGCCGACCAGGGTGTTGACGGCGCCGCCCGCACCGCCGGTCATCGGCGTGCCGCCGACGACCACCACGGCGATCGAGAGGAGCACGTACTCGACGCCGATCTGCGGGTAGCCCTGGTACAGGCGGGCGGAGACCACGATGCCCGCCACGGCCGCGCCGAAGCCGGCCAGGGTGAAGGCGAAGATGCGGGCGCGATCCACGTCGAGGCCGCCGAGCCAGGACATTCGCTCGTTCGCCCCCACGTAGAAGACGTGCCGCCCGACCGGCAGGAACCGCTGGGCGGCGAAGAAGAGGACGAAGACCGCCGCCGAGATGATCCAGAACGCCGAGACCGGCCCGACCTTGCCCTGCACGAGGTCGAGCAGCGCGTATCGGTCCTCGGGCGGCGTGACCGCGTTCTCGCGGACGAGGAAGGCGAGGCTCTGGAGGATGCCCTGCGTCCCGAGCGTGCCGATGAACGAGGGGATCCGGAGCTTCGAGACCACGAGGCCGTTCAGGAAGCCGCACCCCGCGCCGACCAGGAGCACGAGGGGGTAGGCCGCCGCCCCGAGCGGCCCGAGCGTCACCATGAAGACGACCGACACGAGCGAGATGATCGACCCGACGGAGAGGTCGATCCCGCCGGTGACGATGACGCACGCTTGGCCGAGGCCGACCGCGAGGAGGACCGCCACCACCTCCATGAGGCTGCCGATGTTGTAGGCCGAGACGAACGTCCGGTCGCCGTACGAGAAGGCGGCGATCAGCGCCACCAGGAAGGCGATGGAGATGATCAGCGGGTTGCGTCGGATGCGCTCCACATCACCCTCCGTTCACACCACGTGGCTCACGACCTCGACGGGCGAGGGCTTCTCGCGCGCCGCGCAGGAGAGCTCGCGCACGACGGCGCCGTCTTTCATCACGAGCAGCCGGTTCGAGAGCCCGATGTCCTCCTCGAGGGTGTCGCACATGATGAGGAGGCTCATCCCGGACGCGGCCAGGGTCCGGATGCGCGCGTAGATCTCGTCCTTCGCCCCGACGTCGATCCCGCGGGTCGGGTGGTCGAGGATGAGGATGCGCACGTGGGCGGCGAGCCACTTCGCGATGACCACCTTCTGCTGGTTGCCGCCGGAGAGGTTCCCGGCCTGGGCCCGGAGCGACGGCGTCTTGACCAGGCACTCCGTCGCCCAGCGCTCCGCGTTCGCCCGCTCGCGGCGCGGATCGAGGAACGGGCCGAGCCGCAGGCCGCGGAGCACGAGCAGGTTGACGTTCTCCGCGACGTCGAGGCTCGTGGCGAGCCCCTCGCTGCGCCGGTCGATGGGGACGCAGCCGATGCCCACGCGGATCGCGTCCTTCGGCGAGCGGAACCGCACGCGCTTCCCGCCCACCTCGATGGTGCCGCCGTCCGGCCGCTCGGCGCCCATCAGGCACCGGCAGACCGCCTCCTTGCCCGAGCCGAGGAGGCCGACGAGCCCCACGATCTCGCCGGCCCGGAGGTCGAGCGAGAAGTCGCGGAACAGGCCCTCCTTGTGCAGGCCGCGCACGCGGAGCACCACGTCCTGGCCCGGCTCGGTCTGCATCGACTCCCGGTAGTGCTCGGCCGAGAGCTCGTGCCCGACCATCATCTGGACGACGCGCGGCACCTCGGCGATCGGCGCCTGCGGATCCATCCCGGGGGTGCGCTCGAGCGTCCCGACGTGGGCCCCGTCCTTGAGGACGTAGACGCGGTCCGAGTGCTGGACCACCTCCTCGAGGCGGTGCGAGATGAAGATGATGGACGCCCGCTTCTTGAGCTCGTTCAGGATGGCGAAGAGCCGCCGGACCTCCGCGTCCTGGAGGACGGTGGTGGGCTCGTCGAGGATGAGGATGGGGTTCTCGACCCCGTAGTGCTCGGACATCCAGAGGAGCCGGGCGATCTCGACCATCTGCTTCTGGGCGGCCGAGAGCTCGCCCATCGGCGCACGCGGGTCGAGCCCCTCGAGGCCGACGCCGGCGAGCACCGTCCGCGCCTTCTCCGCCATGCGCCGCTGCGAGAGGAGGCCGCCGCGCGTGAACGGGTCCTCGTGGCAGAGGAACAGGTTGTCCAGGACGGAGAGGTTCGGGATCATCGCCCCCTCCTGGAAGACCATCCCGATCCCGTTCCGGATCGCCGCCTCCGGACCGTCGAGCACCACCGGGCGCCCCCGGAGCAGGAACTGCCCGCCCGGATCGGGCCGCTGCAGGCCGACCAGGATCTTCATGAGCGTGGACTTGCCCGCGCCGTTCTCGCCCACGAGCCCGAGGATCTCGTGCGCGCGGACCTCGAGATCGATCCCCTTCAGCGCCACCACGCCGGGGAAGCGCTTCTGGATGTTCTTGAGCTCGAGCACCGCCTCGCCCATCGGTCCGCTCCTCTACTTGATGATCCCGATCTTCTTGCGGTCGATGGTCAGCGCGACCGCCAGGATCAGCACCACGCCGGTGACGGCGGTCTGCACGTACGGGCTGAGGCCCATGAGCACCATGCCGTTCGCGAGGGCCACGACGATGAGGGTCCCCAGGACGGCGTTGAGGGCGCCGCCGACGCCGCCCGAGAGCGAGACGCCGCCGACCGCGACCGCGGTCATGGCGGGGAAGAGCCGCCCGTTCCCGATGCGCGGGTTGGTCGTGGCGAGCTGCGCCGAGATGAGCAGCGCCGCGAAGCCGTAGATGGCGCCCGTCAGCACGAACACCAGGACCTTCACCCGGTTCACCCGAACGCCGGCCTGCCTCGCGAGCGCCTCGTCGCCGCCGATCGCGTACATGTGCCGGCCGAACCGCGTCCGCTTCTGCAGCGCCCAGAGCGCCAGGAACAGGGCCGCGGCCATGAGGATCGAGTTCGGGACGTGGAGCGTCCGCCCGCTCGCGATCGCCTGGAACCGCGTATCGAGCATCGGCACCGCGTTGCCCTTGCCGATGATGACCGAGAGGCCCTGGGTGATCCACCACAGCCCGAGGGTGGCGATGAAGGACGGGATGCGAGCGAGCGTGCTCAGGAGCCCGCCGGCCAGCCCCGCGGCCCCGCCGAGGAGCACGGCCACCGGGACCACCCAGAACCCGATGTCGTTCGCGTTGAAGGCGTTGCGAACCAGGAGCCCGCAGGACACCGCCACGAAGGACATAATCCCCTCGGTGGAGAGGTCCATCGCGCCGATGACGATCACGAGGTGGATACCGAGGCAGACGATCATCGGCGGGCCGGCGAGATCGAGGATGACGAGCAGGTTGCGCGGGCTCAGGTTCACGCCGCCGGTCCCGAACCCGAAGATCGTGAACACGATCGCGAGCGCCACGAGCTGCCCGGTGATCCCGCGCGACACGACGTCGAGCGGCCGGCGGAAGCGCGTGCGGAGCGCGGCCAGGCGGTCGGGCGCGGCGGCGCTCCCGTTCCCGGGCAGGCCCGGCGCGCCGGGCGCGGAGGCGAGAGGATCGCGGTTCATGCGAGGAGCCGATCGAGGTCGTCGTAGAAGGCCTGGCTGTGGCGGTAGAGCCGGTCGTAGATCGGGGCCATGGCGTCGTAGCGGTCGCGCCAGGCCGGATCGGGGGCGATCTCCTCCTGGAACCGGACGAGCGCGTCGGCGGCGGCCTCGGGCGAGGGGAAGTCGCCGAGCGCGGTGCGCGCGAGCGCGGCGCAGCCGATGACGCCGCACTCGGGCTCGGCCGGGACCACCACGGGCGTGTCGAGCATGCTCGCCTTGATCTGCAGCCAGAGCCGCGTCTTCGCGCCGCCGCCCGAGGCCATGAGCCGCTCGAGCCGGCCCCCGGCGGCGCGCATCGTCCCGACCACGCGGCGGAGCGCGAACGCGACGCCCTCGAGCACCGCGCGGTGGAGGTGCGGGAGCCCGTGGCTCGCGGTGAGGCCGAAGAGCTGCGCGCGCGAGTTGGGCTTCGCGCCGAGCCGCTCGCCGGAGAGGTACGGGAGGAAGAAGAGGCCGTCGGCCCCGGCCGGCGCCTCCGCCGCCTTGCCGACGATGGCCTCGAAGTCGAGCGCGTTCTCGTGGAAGGCGCGGCGCGCCCAGCGCATCGCGTCCCCGCCGGCGTCCACGATCACGAATGCGCCCCACAGGCCGTTCGGCGTCGCCGTGTTGCACAGCTCGGGGTGGACGATGGGCCGCTCGCCGATGAGGGTGACGAGCGACGAGGTGCCCGTGACGTCCGAGCCGCGGCCCGCGCGGCAGGCGCCGGATCCGAGCAGCGCGACCGGGAAGTCGGACGAGGACGCGAGCACCGGCGTCCCGGCGAGGAGCGTGGTCTCGGCCGCCGCCTTCGCGGTCACGGCGCCGAGGATGTCGGTCGGGCGGCGGATCGGCGGGAGCTTCGCGCCGTCCACGCCGAGGAGGTCGAGCATCTCGCGCGACCAGGCCCACGTCCGCGCGTCCATCATGAACGTGAGGGAGGCCTCGGTGATGTCGAAGGCGCGCTCGCCGGTGAGCCGGAAGTTCACCCAGTCCTTCGGCATGAGGAGCGTCTTCGTCCGCCGGTAGACGTCCGGCTCGTGCCGCTGGAACCACTGGAGCTTGAGGCCGGGCCAGGCCGGGGCGGGTGGGCTCCCGGTGATCTGCATGTACGCGCCGTCCGGGTGGCGCTCGCGGAACGCCACGACGAACTCCTGCGCGCGCTTGTCGTTCCAGAGCGTGGCCGTCTCGCGGACGAGCCGGCCGTCGTCGTCGAGCAGCACGGTGCCGTGCATCTGTCCGCAGACGGCCACGGCGGCGACGCGGGACGCCGCGCCGGGGACCTTGGCGAGGACCCCGCGCACGCTGGCCACCGTCCCCTCCCACCACTCGGTCGGACGCTGCTCCGACCAGCCGAAGCGGGGGATGATCTGCTCGTGCTCCCGGTTATCAAAGGCGGCGATATTACCCCTGCGATCCACGAGGGCCGCCCGGACGCTTCCGGTGCCGACGTCGATCGCGAGCGTGAGGTCCTTGGCCGTCATTGGTGGGCTGCGACGTTCTGGCGAATGCTGAACAGATTCGAGCGATACGTCAACTGGGGATCGCCGACCCAGGGCGCGCCTGATCCAGCGCAAGCCCGGCCGCCCTCCGGGCGGGCGGCCGGTTTTCGTACATCGCGACAAATCCTCTGAGAAGCAGCGGCCGGGCGGGTGTTCAGCGAGCGTGTGTCCCTACCGCCCCGGACGAGGTGGCGGTCCGGACGCACCCACGGATTTAGGACGCGGTCCGGCGCCGGCGGCGGGGATCAAGCTCCGAGGAGCGCTCCGGCGGCGCGGATCGCCTCGGCGGCGGTCGGACGCCACGCGGTCGCGCCGTCGAACGCGTGCGGGCCGGCGGCGACCGCGACGACGCGGAGCCCCGCCGCGCGCGCCGCGCCGACCCCCGACGCGGAGTCCTCGACCGCGACGCACCGCTCCGCGCCGAGGCCGAGCCGGCGCATGGCGAGCAGGTAGAGATCGGGCGCAGGCTTGTGCGCAGCGTCGGACCCGGTGATCACCGTCTCGAGGTGCGGCTCGAGCGGCGACCCGCGGAGCAGGACGAACACGTCCTCCGCGCGCGACGAGGACACGACGGCCGCACGCAGCCCGAGTCCGCGCAGCGCCTCCGGCACGCCGGGCGCCGGCGGCAGCCCGGCGGCGAGCTCCAGGAACGTGGCGCACTTCCGGTCGGCGATCGTGCGCGCCGGGACGCCGGGCGCGTGCGCGGCGACGGCCGACGCGACCGCCATGAGGCTCCGCCCGCGCTGCGCTGCGTACCAGCCGTCCGGGAGCGAGGCGCCCAACGACGCGGCGCTCCGCTCCCACGCCTCCTGGTGGAGCGGCTCCGACTCGAAGAGCACGCCGTCGAGATCGAGGAGGAGCGCCGGGCGATCGCGGCCGCTCACTTCTTGGCCGCCCGGAGCGACGCCGCGAGCCGCACCGCCTCGCCGCAGAGCGCCGCGAGCTCGGCGTGCTTCCCGGCCGCGAGCAGCTCCTCCTTCACCATCCAGCTCCCGCCGGCTGCGACGACGTACGGCAGGGCCAGGTACGTGCCGAGGTTCTTCGGATCGATCCCGCCCGTCGGCATGAACGTCACCTCGGCATACGGCCCGTGCAACGCCTTGAGCATCGGGACGCCGCCCGACGCCTCCGCGGGGAAGAACTTGAGGAACGTGAGGCCGCGCTCCAGCCCCTGCTCGACCTGGCTCGGGGCGTTCACGCCGGGCACCATCGGCAGCCCGCGCGCGAGGCAGTGATCGACGATCCGCGGGTTGAACCCGGGCGCGACGGCGAACGAGGCGCCCGCCTCGATCGCCGCGTCCGCCTGCGCGATCGTGAGGACCGTCCCCGCGCCGACGAGGAGCTCCGGGAACTCCGCGCGCAGGAGCCGGATCGCGTCCGGCGCGGCGGCGGTGCGGAACGTGATCTCCGCGATGGGCAGGCCGCCGTCGCGGAGGGCCCTGCCGAGGACGCGGGCGTCCTCGGCCCGCCCGAGCTTCACCACCGGGACGATCCCGACGGCCTGGATCCGCTGCACGAGCTCCTTCACGAACGCACCTCCGGCCCGGTCGAAGCGACCGGCGCGAGCAAGACCTCGACCCCCAGCTCCTCCAGCGCCCGCGCCTCCTCCGGCGCGATCGCGTCCACGATGAGGCAGTCCACGGCGTCCGCGGGGGCGAACTGCGCGAACGAGCTCTTGCCCATCTTCGAGGAGTCCACGAGCACGTAGACCTTCGTGGCGATCGACATCATCTGGCGCTTGATCTCCGCGTGGTGGAGGTCCGGCGTGGTCGCGCCCGACTCGAGCGAGAAGCTGTTCGCGCCCATGAAGGCCTTGTCCACCGTGAGCCCGCGCAGGAACTGCTCCGCCCGCGTCCCGACCGTGCAGTGGAACCTGCGCCGGACCACGCCGCCGATGAGGTGGATCGTGACCGTGGGGTGGTCCTCGAGGAGCTGGGCGATGACGAGATCGTTCGTGACGACGGTGATGTCGCGGCGCGCCACGAGCAGCGTCGCGAGCTCGTACGTGGTCGAGCCGGTGTCGAGCACGATGGTGTCGCCGTCCTCGATCCGCTCCAGGGCGCGGCGCGCCACCGCTTGCTTCTCCGGCGACCGGCGCGCCACCTTCTCGCGCGCGTCGAGCTCGAACCGGGCCTTCTCGTTCACCGTCGCCCCGCCGTGGGTCCGGACGAGCAGGCCCTCCTGCTCGAGATCGCGCAGGTCGCTGCGCATCGTCGCGGGCGACACGTCGAAGTGGGCGCACAGCTCTGTGACGGTCGCGCGCTTGCGCTGGGTGACGAACTCCAGCACGCCGCGCTTGCGCTCCTCGACGAAGATCTGCTCTCGCTTCATGGTGTCGCGCTCCCGTGGTGGGCGACGTCGGCCCGGGCCGGCAGCTCGAGATCGTATCGCACCCCGACCTCGGCGAGGAGGAAGGGAGGGAGCCCCGGGTGCGCCGCGATGCGCTCCCGCGCCGCCGCCGGATCGATGGTGTTGAAGTCGAACAGGCCGTAGTGGTGGCCGATCACCGCGCCGAACCCGCAGGTCGCGGCGAGGTCCATCGCCTCGTCGAGCGTGAAGTTCCCCGGGACCCCGGACGACGCCCGGCGCGCGTCGCGGCCGTTCACCGGGAGGAGCGCGAGGTCCACGGCGTGGCGGGCGAGGAGCCCGGGCAGCGCGGGGTACGGGACGCAGTCGCCGGGGTGGTAGACGGTGGCGCCGCCGAGCTCGATCAGGTAGCCGAGGAACCGGTGCTCGCCCGCGTCGTCGAGCGCGAGCTGCTCGTGCGCAGAGGGGAGGGGGTGGACGCGGACGCCGGCGACCTCGAGCGGCGCGAACGCGCTCGCCGGCACGAGCCGGTCGGGCGGCACGCCGCGCGCGGTCGCGACCTCGCGCGCCGAGGCCGGCACCACGAACCGGCAGGCCGGGTTGGCGGCGGCGACCGGGCCGAGCGTGCCCGGGTCGAGGTGATCGGTGTGGGCGTGGGTCGCGAGCACCACGTCCACGTCCGCGAGGGCGCCCGGGTCGATCGGCGGCGGCATCATGCGCACGTGCGGGAAGGGCTTCCCGCGGTACTTCTCCGCGAGCGTGTCGGAGAGGTACGCATCCACCAGCACACGCCGCCCGCCGCCCTCGAGCAGGAACCCCGCCTGCCCGAGCCACCACGCCGAGAGCGCGCCGCCGACGGAGCCGCGTCGCGCGGCGATCGGCGCAGGCGCCGTCCGGAGGCGGCGGGGCGCGGTCACCGGCCGCCTCCGCGCAGGGTCTCGAGCAGGTTGTCCACCGCGACCGCCGTCGCCCGATCGACGCTCGCGTCGGTGAAGCCGCCGACGTGCGGCGTCGCGAGCACGCCCTTCGTCCGCACGAGGGTGAAGTCCGCCGGCGGCTCCTGGTCGAAGGCGTCCAGCGTATACGCCGCGACGCGGCCGCTCCGGAGGGCCTCGACCATCGCGGCCTCGTCCACGAGCCCCTGCCGCGCGGTGTTCACGACCACCGCGCCCTTCGGGAGGGTGGCGAGCGCCGCCGCGTCGAGCAGGGGCCGGCCGTCGGGGGGCGGCGGGCAGTGGAGCGAGAGCACGTGCGCGGCGCGCAGGACCTCGGGGAGCGGCGCGTAGGCGAAGCCCGGCCCCGGCTGGAACGCCGGGTCGGGGTACGGGTCGTGGGCGAGCACGCGCATGTCGAAGGCGAGCGCGAACCGGGCGACGAGCTTGCCGATGCGGCCGCACCCGGCGAGCCCGAGCGTCCGGCCCTCGAGCTCGAACCCCTTCTGCCGCGTCCAGCGCCCCGCCTTGAGCTCCGCGTCCGCCGCGGCGATCCCGCGCGCGGCCGCGAGCACGTGGCCGAAGGCGAGCTCGGCCACCCCGCGGGCGTTGGCCCCCTCGGCGCGCCGGATCACGATCCCCTTCTGCTTCGCGGCCGTGAGGTCGATGGCGTCCACGCCCGTGCCGTTCCGGCTGATGACCTTGAGCCGCTCCGCCTTCGCGAGCAGCGCCGCGCCGATCTTCTCGACCCCGGCGAGCCAGCCCACCGCGTCGCCCACCACCGCCGCGAGCTGCGCCTCGGTCGGCTGCGCCCCCGGGCTCGGGAAGACGACCTCGTACCCGGCCGCCGTGATCCGCTCCAGGAGCGGGTGGCCGCCCTGGGAGAGCGACCGCGGCGTGACGATGACCTTGTCCATCAGCGCGCCTCGGCGGCGATGCGGCAGAGCGCGTCGAACTCGGGGCCGCGGGTGGGGATGTCGCGGTGGAACACCTCGGCGATGACGCGGGTCCAGCCGTGGATGAAGTAGACCCAGCCGTCCTCGATCTTCAGGTTGCGCGCCTTCTCCTGCGCGCGCGCCTGATCGAGGAACACGAGCTCGCCGCGGTAATTGTACTCCCAGACGATCCCGTCCTGCGGGAACCGGACCGCGTCGGTGAGCGGCGAGCCGGGGGCGTCCTTGCCGAGGCCGGTGGCGTTCACGACCAGCGAACCCGGCCGGAGCGCATTCACCACCTCGTCGTTCTTCGCGGCGGTGTCGGCGAGGACGTACTCCATCTTGATCCCCGGGTTGATCCCCTTGTGCACCTCCATCATGTGCTCGAGCCGCTTGGGGCTGCGGTTCGTGACCACGATCTTGGACGGCCACTCCTCGCGCGGCTTCTGCTTCATGATGTAGCAGGTGAGGGCGAGCGACGACCCGCCCGCGCCGAGGAGGCACATCTCGGCGCCGGTCTTCTGCCAGTAGCCGGCGGGCACGAAGGCCTCGAGCGAGAGGCCGCTCGTGATCGGGTCCTTGGCGTGCCCGCGGAGCTTGCCGTCCTGCTTCGAGATGCTGGAGATCTCGGCCAGGAGATCGGCGTAGGGATCGAGGTAGTCGAACATGTCCCGGGCCGCCTCGAGGAGGTCCATCTTGTGGGTCGTGACGAGGCCTCCGAGCGAGAGCGGGTCGGACTTGAGGAACGCGACCACGCGCCGGTAGACCTCGGGGTCGTCGTGCCACTTGCAGTCGATGCCGCGGATCTCGACGTCGCCGAGCTTCAGATGCTCGGCCCAGCGCGGGAACACGCGCATGATGGACGACTTCCCGGTGGTGACGCCCACGAAGTAGAAGGCGGGCTTCTTGGCGGGGGTGAGCTCGTTCACGTTCACGTTCGGTTCTCCTTCGGCAGGGCAGGCTCGGGCTCGGGCTCGTTCACGGGCTCGGGTTCGAGGTGAGGGGGGCGGCGGAGAGCTGGGCGAGGGCGCCGAGCAGGGCGCGGTAGCGCGCGAGGCGCGCGGCGTGCACGGCGCGGTGCCGGCCGGTCGGGGCGACCGCCGGCCCGAGCTTCACCCACGCCCGCGCCGCGGCGGCGAGATCGGGGACCGCGCCCACGGCGGCCGCGGCGACGAGGGCCGCGCCCATCGGCGCGCCGCCGCCGCGCTGCACGGGCACGGCCGGCAGGTCGAGCACGTCGGCCTTGAGCGCGTTCCACGCTCCGTCGCGGGCGCCGCCGCCGGTGGCGCGGAGCTCGGTGAACGTGAGGCCCGGGTGCAGCGCCCGCACCGCGTCGCGGTACAGCGCGTACTCGAGCGCGACGCCCTCGAGCACGCTCCGGTACAGCCGGGGGAGGTCGTGGTCGCGCGTGAGCCCGAACCAGGCGCCGCGCATGTGCGGCGTGGAGGGCATGACCCGGCCCTCCATGTGCGGGATGAAGTACGGGTCGTCGAGGCGCGGCTCCATGGCGGCGATCGCGCCGCCCAGCAGGGAGGCGACCTCGGCGAGCGTGCGCGCAGCCGCGCCGGCGCCGCCGGCCACCCGCTCCGCGAACCAGTTCAGGTTGAGCCCGCCGCCGTTGATGTACGCGTACGGATGCCAGAGCCCGGGGACGGCCGAGCGCCCGCAGCCCATGATCCCGGCCGCCACGTCCGCCGCGAAGGCGGAGGTGGTCGCGGCGAAGACCGAGGCGGTCCCGGCCACGTCCACGCAGATCCCGGGCGCGACCGCGCCGCACGCGAGGAACGACGCCGCGGTGTCGCCGAGCCCCGCCGCCACGGGCGTCCCCGCGACGAGCCCCGACGCGCGGGCGGCCTCCGCCGTCACCTGCCCGACCACGTCGAGCGGGCGCGCGATGCGCGGGAGCTTGCGGGCGTCCACCTCGAACGCGGCGCAGAGCTCCTCGTCCCAGCGCCGGTCCGCGTTCCGCGCGAAGCCGGAGAAGTGCAGGTACGTGTCGTCGATGAACGCGTCCGGGCCGACGAGCCCGCAGAGCCGCATCGCGGCGTAGCCGCCGGGCTGCACGAAGGCGGCGATCCGCGCCCAGGCCTCGGGCCGCTCGCCCTTCCACCAGAGGATCTTCGGGCCGTGGTTGATGGAGGGGACGTTGCCGGTCCGCTCCAGCACCGCGCGCCCGGCGCGGCGCTGCATGACGTCGATCTGCGGTGCGCAGCGGGTGTCGAGCCACGAGTCGTAGGGCGTCACCGCGAGGCCGTCGGCGCCGACGCCGATGACGCCCGCCATCTGGCCGTCGATCCCGACCGCGGCGACGCGCCCGGCCGTGACCTCGGCCTTCTCGAGGCAGGCGCGGATCGTGTGGAGCACGGAGGCGTACTGCCGCTCCGGGTCCTCCTCCACCACGCCGGGGGCGGGCCGGTGGAGCCGCGAGGGCTCGTCGGCCTCGGCGACGAGCGCGCCGTCGAGCGCGTGGAGCGCGGCGCGCGTGCCCTGCGTCCCGATGTCGACGCCCACGACGAGATCGCGGGTCTCGGCCATGTTCGAGTCCCTCCGCTACGCGAGCACGAAGCCGGACTTGAGCCCCTCGCCGCGGGCCGCGGCCGCGAACGCCGCGGGCGCGTCGTCGAGGCGGTGGGTGCCGGTGACGATCGAGCGGACTGGGAGCCGGCCGCTCGCCAGGATCCGCAGGCAGCGCCGGTACTGCGCGAGGCTCTGCCGCGTCGTCCCGGTCACGGTGATCTGCTTGTAGTGGATGACGTTGGTGTCGAGCGGGACGACCTCCTTCCCCGCCGGCAGCCCGCCGAAGAAGATCACCCGCGCGTCGAGCGCCGGCACCTGGAACGCGAGCTGCTGCGTCGCGGCGCTGGACGCGGCGGTGACGACCACGTCGGCGCCGCGGCCGCCGGTGAGCTCGTGGACCCGCTCCTTGGGCCGATCCGGGCCGAGGGTCACGAAGGACGCGTCCTCGCGCTGCGCCGCCGCGAGCCGCTCCTCGTTGAGGTCGTGGATCATGACGAGGCCGGCGCCGGCCATCCGGTAGAGCTTCGCGTGCATGACGCCGATGGGCCCCGCGCCGATGACGAGCACCGCGTCCCCGGGCACGAGCCGCGCGCGCTCGAACGAGGCGTACACGCAGGAGAACGGCTCGACCAGCGCCGCCTCCGCGAACGAGAGCCCCTCGGGGATGGGGCAGAGGTTGCCCTGCGCGACCGCGGCGGCGGGGACGCGGACGTACTCGGCGAACCCGCCGTCCACGTGGATGCCGATGGCCTTGAGGTCGGGGCAGTGATGCGTCTGGCCGGCGACGCACGCGTCGCAGGTCCCGCACCCGTAGTTGGGGGCGACCGCGACCGCCATGCCGCGCTTCACGCCGCGCACGTCGCCCGCGACCTCCTCGACCACGCCCGCGAGCTCGTGCCCGAGCGTGATGGGCAGCACCTTGGCGCCGTTCTTCAGCATGCGGACGTCGGTGCCGCAGATGAGCGAGGCGCGGACCTTGACGAGGGCCTCGCCCGGGCCGAGGGACGGCTCGGCGACCGAGTCGACCCGGAGATCGTCCTTGCCATACAGCCGTGCCGCCTTCATCGCGCGCCTCCCGCCGGGATCTTCACCGGAGCCCCGCTCGCGATGGAGCGGTTGCCCGCGTTCACCGCCTTGACCGCCTCGAGCCCGTCGCGCCCCGAGGGGCTCGGCGGCCGGTCCTCGCGGATGGCCCGGACGAACGCGCGGTCCTCCTCGAGGTAGGCGTCGGAGAACAGGTCGCGCCAGCTCTTCACCGCCGGCTGCACGATCTCGGACCGCGCGCCGACCACCGTCACGCTCGAGCTCTGCAGCGCGCCGACGAAGAGGACGCCCTTCGTCCCGAGCACCTCGAGCCGCGCGTCGTACGCGTAGCCGACGCCCTGGGCGCCGTCGATGATCCCCTGCGCGCCGCGCGCGAACCGGATCGTCATCGCCACGTTGTCGTAGAAGTCCGGGAACTGCGCGCGCGCCTCGGGGCACCGGTAGTTGCCGCCGATGGCGTACACCTCGGCGAAGTCGTCGCCCGCGAACCAGCGGACGGTGTCGATGTCGTGGCTGTTCACCTCGGCGAGCGGGCCGTTGCTCTTCTTGAGGTCGTACATCCACGGCTGGGGCACGCTCGGCCCACGGGTGAGCGACTTCACGAGCACGAGGTCGCCGATGACGCCGGAGTCGAGCGCCGCCTTGGCCGCCACGAAGTCCTTGTGGAAGCGGCGCATGAACCCGAGCTGCAGCTTCACCTTCGCGGCGTCGCAGGCGGCGATCATCGCCTCGCACTCGGCCGCGTCCATCGCCATCGGCTTCTCGCAGAGCACGTGCTTGCCCGCCTGCGCGGCGGCGACGACGATCTCCTTGTGGAACGCGGTGGGGGTGACGACGACGATCGCCTGCACGGCCGGATCGGCGAGCGCCTGCCGGTAATCGGCGTAGCCCTTGTCGACGCCGAGCTCGGCGAGCGCGGCCGCGCGCGCCGCCTCCACCGGATCGACCATCGCGACGAGCCGTGCGCCTTCCACCTGGCTCGCGAAGTTCCGCGCGTGGATCATCCCCGCGCGGCCGGAGCCGATGACAGCAATCCCGAGCTTCGACTGGGTCATGTGTGGGTGTCTTCTGTTTGCAATCGTTTTACGAACATCTAGTCTCGAACACTATCGGTATATCACCGTTTCGGTCCTGTTGACTAGACCCTCGTGCACGACACCCTGCGACCGGCCGCCCGATCTGGCCACGACCGCTGGCGCCCGGGGGAGTTGGCGGTCGAGGGGCCGGCGCAGGCGGGTGCGTGCCGTGTTCACGAACCCGCCCGCGCGGCAGGCGACTGGCACCAACACAGCGACTATACCAACACGGTTCGATGATATACTGAAAACCGTCGCTCACGACCCTCCAGGAGATGTCATGAAGGCCCGCCTCCAGCCCCTGTACTTCCGCTCCGGCATGGACGCCGAGTTCCGGGAGCAGCTCGCCCGGCTCACGGAGATGTTGAAGGACGACGCCGAGCTCCTCCCGCCGGCGCCCGTCGGCGCGCCGCTCCCCCCGGCGGACGCTGCGCTGTTCCCGCAGCTCATCGGCGACGCCTTCAAGCAGCTCCCCGAGCTCCGGGCGGTGCGGGTGCCGCTGCTGGTCATGACCTCGGAGTTCGCGACGGTGGCGATGTGGGACTGGGAGATCGTGAGCCTCCTGCGGGCCGAGGGGGCCGAGGTCTTCACGCCCTACGCGCCGGACCACGCGCGCGTGATCTGTCGCGCGCTCGGCGCGCGGCGCGAGCTCCGCGGGGCCCGCTTCGTCGTGTTCCAGGACGATCCGGGCGAGGGCATGCAGGCCTCCATCTTCAAGCGGTTCTACTGGTGGGAGGAGGCGTGCACGGCGCGCATGCGCGAGGTGTTCGGGGTGGAGATCGAGAAGCGGAGCTTCAAGGCCCTGGGCGCGCGCGCGAAGGGGATCCCCGACGCAGCCGCCGACGAGGTGCTGAAGGCGCGCCCGTTCCCCACCGACGCCTCGTCGCGCGCGCTCCGCGCCGCGGCGCGGTTCTACGTCGCCATCCGCGAGGAGCTCGCGGGTGACCGCGCCGTCGTCGGCGCGGGCATCAACTGCCTCAACGAGTCCTTCCACTCCGACTCGACGCCGTGCCTCGCCTGGAGCTGGCTGTTCGAGGACACGGGGCTCCTCTGGGCATGCGAGGCGGACACGATGTCGCTCCTCACGGAGCACCTCGTCCGCAGCGCGCTCCGGAGCGACGTGATGATGAGCAACGTCTATCCGTTCCTCATGGGCATGGCGGCGCTCAAGCACGAGAAGATCGCCTCGTTCCCCGACGTCCCCGAGCCGGAGAACCACGCCCTCGTGGCGCACTGCGGCTACTTCGGGCTCCTCCCGCAGCGCATGGCGTCCGAGTGGAAGCTCCGGCCCAAGGTGCTCGCGATCGTGAACGACGACGCCACCGCGATCGACGCCCGCCTGCCCGTGGGGCCGATCACGATGTCCAAGCTGGACCCGAAGCTCGAGCGGCTCCAGATCATCCCCGCGGTCCTGGAGGGCTACGTCGGGTACCCCGGCTCGGACTGCCGGAACGGCGGCCTGGTCAAGGTGCGGGACGGGCACGCGCTCATGGAGCGCCTGTACTCGCACCACCAGATCTTCACGACCGGTGACCGGAGCGTGGAGCTGGCGATGGCGGCGCGCGCGTTCGGGCTCGGGGTGGAGAAGATCTGACGGCCGCAGGCCGTCCCCCGTGCACGAGCCCGCGCCCGCGCCCGGACCGAAGTGACGACGGCCGTTCAGCCTGAGCGTAGCGGCCGCCCACCGGCGGCCGCGGAGTCGAAGGCGGGCTCGTTCACGGGCTCGGGATCACGCCGCCCCCGCCTTCACGTTCCGTCCGTCGCGAAAGCTCTCGGTCCCCCCGAGCAGGCTCCGGACCTCGGCCAGCAGGTCGCTCCGGCCGAACGGCTTCGCGAGGAGCCGGTACTCGCCGGCGAGGACCCGCCGGCGGAGCGCGTCGTCGTCCGAGAAGGCGGAGCAGACCAGGATGCGCCCCTCGGGGTGGCGCTCGCGGAACGTGGCGAGCACCTCGCCGATCGGGGCGCCGGGCATCACCACGTCGGTCACGAGGAGGTCCACGCGCCGGAGCTCCTCGATGGCCCGCATGGCCTGCGTGCCGTCGGCGACCTCGCTCACGTCGTGCCCGTCCTCCGCCAGGGCCGTGCACACGGCCGCGCGCACCCGGATGTCGTCCTCCACCACGAGGACGCGGGAGCGGCGCGGCTGAGGGTCGGGCTCGGCCGGGAGCGCGGGGGCGGTCCCGGGGAGGGTGACGGTGAAGACGCTCCCGGCGCCGGGGCGCGAGCGGACCTGCACCTCTCCGCCGCCCGCCTCGACGATGGCCTTGACCGCGGAGAGCCCGAACCGCGCGCCCGTCGCCGGCTCGCCGGCCGCGGACCGCTCGAACGCGCGGCGGCGCTCCTCGGCGTCCATGCCCAGGCCGGTGTCCGACACCTCCAGGATCGCCGGCGGGGGCGGCGCGCCGCGCGGCGCGGCGGGGCCGCCGGCGCGGACCGAGAGGACGAGGGTGCCGCCGCCGGGCATCGCCGCGCGCGCGTTGAACGCCAGCCCGAGCAGCACCTGGTGGATCTGCGCCGGGTCGAAGTGCGCCCAGACCGGGCCCGGGAGCCGCTTCTCGATCGCGACGTCGGGGGGCAGCAGCCGCCGGAGCGCCTGCGAGGCGACGGCGACGACGCGCGAGAGGTCGATCGGGCGCGGCTGCGACATCCCCGTGCGCGACGCCATGAGCGCGTACTGCGTGAGCGCGGCCGCGTTCCGGGCGGCCTCGGAGATCTGGCTCGCCGCCTCCACGTCGTCGCGATCGGCGAGGCGCTCGGTCAGCCACTCCGAGTTGGCCATCACCACCGTGAGCGTGTTGTTGAGGTCGTGCGCCATCGCGCGCGAGAGCTGGCCGTTGAGCTCGGCCTTCTCCGTCTGCGAGCGCGCGGCCTCGAGCTCCCGCAGCGACCGCACGGCGGTGTCGAGGGCGGCCTCGAGCCGGGCGAGGACGCGGCGGAGCGCGACGACCACCATGACGATCGGGGGGAACGCGCCGACGACCGAGACGAGCCACTGCGTCCGGAGCGCGAGCGGCGCGCGCGGCGCGAGCCACCCGCCCGCGCCCGCGACGGCGAGGCCGCCGAGGGTGGCGCCGACGAGGATCGCCACGCCCACCGCCGAGCGCGCGCCGAGGAGCAGCCCGGCGAGCGCGACGAGCGCGAGGGCGTGGGCGAAGCCCACCGCCGTCGGCCGGTCGGCCGTGGTGACGACCATCACCCCGTAGTTCACGGCCAGGAACACCACGGCGCGGATGCGCCACGGCAGCCGCTCGGCCAGGAACACGCCGAGGAGCACCAGGAAGAGGCCCCACCCGGCGGCGAGCGCGGCGCGCTGGCCCGGCTCGCCGGCCATCAGCAGGGTGAGCGCGAGCGCCGCGCTCCCGCCGCACGCCAGGTTCCACGCGAGGAGCGGCCGCAAGGTCGAGGCGCGCCAGGAGTCGATGAGCGGGGGCGCCCCGCAATGACCGGCATCTTGCACCGCGTGATCCTCCTGTCGCCCCGAGCGGCCGCCCCGGGACGGGAGTGTAACGCGCGCGCGCGGCGCTCCCGAAGAGGGGGGCAAGGGCTCCGATGGAGCGGGTGGCCCCGATCCCTGGGGCCCGCGCGACTCGGAAACGTTTACGGGCGCCCCTCGCGGGCATGTCCGCTCACCGCCCGGCGAGCCGCTCCTCGAGCACCTGGCGCACGAGCGCCGGGTCGGCCGCGCCCTGCGACTCGCGCATGGCGCTCCCGAGCAGGAACCCGAACAGCTTCTTCTCGCCGCCGCGCCAGCGCTCCACCTCGCGGGGCGCCGCGGCGAGCGCCCGGTCGACCGCCGCCACGACCGCGGCGCGGTCCTCGACCTTCTCGAGGCCGAGCTCTTTCATGCGCGCCGCGGGATCGCCGCCCTGCGCGACGAGCGCGGCGAGCAGCGTCTTGGCGGCCGCGGGGGCGAGCCGCCCCGCGTCGACGAGCTGGACGAAGCGGCCGAACGCGGACCCTTCGAGGGGCAGGCCGGCGAGCGGCCGGCCGCCGGCCAGGCCGGCGAGCTCGTTGAGGAGCCACCGCGACGCGGACCCGGGCTTCGCGCCGGCGGCGACGGCCGCCTCGAAGTAGGCGGCGGCGTCGGCGTCGGCCGAGAGGAGGTGCGCCTCGTTCTCGGCGAGCTGGAGCGCGCCGCGGAGCCGCTCGTAGCGCGCCGCGGTCGCCGGATCCGCCGCCCGTGCCTGGGCGCGGACCTCGTCGCGGAGCTTGTCCGGCTCCCGCGGCGGCGCCGCTTTCTTCTCGCGCCCCTTGCGCGGCTCGGTCGCCGCCGCGGTGCGCGCGGCCCAGGTGTCCTTGAGCGTGATGGTCCGGTTCCAGACCGGCGCGCCGGGTTTCGACTCGACGGGATCCGCGAAGAAGTAGCCCTGCCGGAGGAACTGGTACCGGCTCCCGGGGGCGGCGTCGCGCAGCGCCGGCTCGACGCGGGCCTGCGGGGCCTGCTGGAGCGAGGCCGGGTTGAGCGCGTCGAGGAAGTTCGGCAGCACGTCGGGCTGCTCGACGCTGAAGAGCCGATCGTACAGCCGCACCGTCGCGGGGATCGACCGCGTGGCGTGCACCCAGTGGATCGTGCCGCCGCTCGTCCGCCGGCCGCCATCCCCGCCGAGCGTGGACGCGTCGTAGCTGCACCGGAGCGCCTGCACGTCGCCAGCCTCGCCGCGGACCACGCCCTCGCACCGGATGATGCAGGCGCCCGCGAGCCGCACCTCCCGCCCCGGCGCGAGTCGCTTCCAGTCCCGGGGCGGCGTCTCGGTGAAGTCGTCGCGCTCGACGAGGAGCTCGCCGCCGAACGGCACCTTGCGGATCCCGCCGCGCTCCGGCTCGCCCGGCCACCAGGGGAGCTCGAGCTCGAGCTGCTTCCCCGGCGGCCAGTTCTCGATCCGCACCGGGAGCGGGTTCAGGACGGCGAGGGCGCGTGGCGAGCGGCCCTCGAGGTCGCTGCGGATGGCGTACTCGAGCTTGCCGATGTCGACGAGGCTGTTGTTCTTGGCGACGCCGATGAGGTCGGCGAACTCGCGCAGCGCCTCGGGGGTGACGCCGCGCCGCCGCATGCCCGCGACCGTGGGCATCCGCGGATCGTCCCAGCCCGAGACCCGCTCCTCGTTCACGAGCTGGAGGAGCTTCCGCTTCGACATCACGGTGTAGCCGAGCGCCAGCCGCGCGAACTCGTACTGCCGCGGCCGCGGATCCCACGGCCCGAGGTTGTCGAGCACCCAGTCGTACAGCTCGCGGTTGGACTCGAACTCGAGCGTGCAGATCGAATGGGTGATCCCCTCGAACGCGTCCTCGAGCGGATGGGCGAAGTCGTACATCGGGTAGATGCACCAGGCGTCGCCGGTCCGGTGGTGGTGCGCGTGGCGGATCCGGTAGAGGAGCGGATCGCGCATGAGCACGTTCGGGTGCGCCATGTCGATGCGCGCCCGGAGCACGCACGCGCCGTCCTCGAACTCGCCCTTCCGCATGCGGCGCAGGAGGTCCAGGCTCTCCTCCGCAGGGCGATCGCGGTACGGGCTGTTCACGCCCGGTCGCTCGAACGAGCCGCGGCCCTCGCGGATCTGCTCCTGGGTCTGGCCGTCCACGTACGCCTTGCCCTCGCGCACCAGGCGCTCGGCGCACTCGTACATCCGGCCGAAGTAGTCGGACGCGTAGTAGAGGTGCGCGCCGAAGTCGCCGCCGAGCCAGCGGACGTCCTGCTGGATCGACTCGACGTACTCCGTGTCCTCGGTGACCGGATTCGTGTCGTCGAACCGGAGGTGCGTGCGGCCGCCGTACGCCTCCGCGAGCCCGAAGTTGAGCAGGATCGACTTCGCGTGCCCGATGTGCAGGTAGCCGTTCGGCTCCGGCGGGAAGCGGGTGACCACGCGGCCGCCGTTCCGGCCGGTCCGGAGGTCCTCCTCGATGATGTCGGCGAGGAAGTTCTGAGGACGCGCGCTCGGGCTCATCTCGACCGGAGTTGGTATCCCAGCGGGGCCGGGTGCGCAACCGCCCAGCGCGCGCGAGCTGGGCCGGAAGGTGAGGGTGGCGGATCGCCGCGGGGCCCGGGTGGTCCGCCGCGTCGACCCGCGGCGCCCTCAGCCGGCGATCGCGCCGATCGCCGCGTCGAGCCGCGCGAGCGTCTCCTCGCGCCCGAGGATCTGGACGACGTCGTACATCCCGGGCGAGGCCGTCCCGCCGGTGAGCGCCACGCGGACGGGCTGGGCGATCTTGCCGAGCCCCACGCCGCGCTTCTCGGCGGCCCCCTGGAAGAGCTTCTCGAGCGGCGCCGTGTCGAGCGCCGCGAGCGCCGCGACGCCGTCGCGGATCTCCTGGAGGACGGGCCTCGTCTCCGCCGTGAGGAACTTCGTCTTCGCCTTGGGGTCGAAGACCGGCGGGGCGTAGAAGTACCGGAACTGCTCGACGTACGCGCCGAAGGTGGACGCGCGCTCGCGGGCGACCGCGCACACGTGCCGGAGCTTGGCGTCGTCCTGGGCCGGGAGCCCGGCGGCCTGGAAGTAGGGGAGGGCGCGGCGGGCCAGCTCCTCGTCGGAGAGCTTCTTCAGCCACTCGTGGTTCACCCAGGCCATCTTCTCCGGGTTGAAGACGCCGGCCGTCTCGCCCACGTCCTTCATGTCGAAGACGCGGATGAGCTCCTCGAGCGTGAAGATCTCCTGGTCGCCGTGCGACCAGCCGAGCCGGACGAGGTAGTTCACCACCGCCTGCGGGAGGTAGCCCATGTCGCGGTACGCGGTGACGCTCGTCGCGCCGTGGCGTTTCGAGAGCCGGGTCTTGTCCGCCCCCAGGATCATCGGGAAGTGCGCGAACGTCGGCACCGGGTACCCGAGCGCCTCGTACATGAGGATCTGCCGGGCGGTGTTGTTGACGTGGTCGTCGCCGCGGCCGACGAGGTTGATCTCCATCGTGATGTCGTCCACCACCGCGCCGAAGTTGTAGAGGGGCACGCCGTCGCCGCGGAGGATCACCTCGTCCTGCAGCGTCTCGTGCGGCGTCGAGATGCGGCCCTTCACGAGGTCGTCCCAGCCCGTCTCGCCCGTGTCCGGCACGCGGAAGCGGATGACGTGCGGGCGGGACGGATCGTAGGGCTTCTCGCGGCACGTGCCCGGGTACCGGAACTGCACCTTGGCCGCCTCGGCCGCCTTGCGCTGCACGTCGAGCTCCTCGCGCGTGCAGTAGCAGGCGAACGCCTTCTTCTCGCGGATGAGCTGCTCGGCGTGCGCGCGGTAGAGCTCGAGCCGCTGGGTCTGGAAGTACGGCGGGTGCGGCCCGCCGACGTCCGGCCCCTCGTCCCAGTCGAGCCCCAGCCAGCGCAGGCCCTCGAGGATGGCGTCCACCGCCTGCCGGGTCGAGCGCTCCCGGTCGGTGTCCTCGATCCGCAGGATGAACCTGCCGCCCATCCGCCGCGCCCAGAGCCAGTTGAAGAGCGCGGTGCGGGCGCCGCCGATGTGGAGGTAGCCGGTCGGGGAGGGCGCGAAGCGGACGCGGGGCGGGGTGGTCATGGCGCGGGGAACGTAGTCCAAGTCGGGGTGGACGGAAAGGCTTCAGACTCCAGGCTTCAGGAAGGCTCCAAGCCTGGAGCCCGTAGCCCGTAGCCGCCTCACCGCACCACCACGCCCGCGTACCCCACCACGCGGTCGTCGTCGCCGCTCACCTCGCCCGAGTGCGCGTAGCGGACGAGCTCGGCCTCGCGGGCGCCGAGCGCGCGCGCGGCGAGCAGCATCACGACCGCGGGGATGATCCCGCACATCGTGATCTCCTCCTCGTGCACCCGCCGGTACAGCCCTTCGGCGTCGAGGGCGAGGAGCGGCTCCAGCGCACGCTGGTCCACGGCGCGCGCCTGGGCCGCCGGCAGGTAGTGGCTCATGTCCGAAGAGGCGACGACGAGGGCGGCCGCGCCGCGGGCCGCGGCGGCGACCGTCTCGGCCAGCCTCTCGCACTCGCGGTACGACAGGTGGGCGAGGCAGAGCGCGCCCAGCGCCACGTCGGGGCGGGCGCGCTGCAGGAAGGGGACCTGCACCTCGAGCGAGTGCTCGCGGGCGTGGGCGGCGGCGTCCGGGGCCACGCCGGGCCCGCCCGCGAGCGCCCCCTGGAGCGCGGCGTCCAGCGGGACCGCTCCGAGCGGCGTCCGCCACGCCTCCGCGGGCGATAGCGCCGCCCGCGAGGAGCCGAGGCCGGTGTGGTTCGGTCCGAGGATCAGGACGCGCGGCGGGACGGTCGCGCCGGCGTAGGTCGCACCGGCGACTGCACCCGAGTACATGTACCCAGCGTGCGGGACCACGAGGCCCAGGCTCGGGCGGCGGCCCGGCGCCGCGCCGCGCCCGCCCGCCAGGTACCGATCCACCCCGGCGGCCAGCGCCGCGGCGCCCGCCGGGTAGAACGTGCCCGCCACGGCAGGTTCCCGGATCATGGCTCTTGGAGTATAACGACGCAGAGATGCCCCGGAAGACGGTGCTCATCGTCGACGACTCCCAGGCCATCCTGGACGCGCTCACGAGCGCGTTCGAGGACGTCGGCTACGCGGTGGCGAGCGCGACGGACGGCGAGGAAGTCTTCCGGAAGCTGGCCGCCTCCAACCCGGACGCCCTCCTGCTCGACATCTACATGCCGAAGCTGAACGGGGCGGACGTCTGCCGGCTCGTGAAGTCGCATCCGCACTGGAAGAAGACGTACCTCGTGCTCATGTCGTCGCGGATCAGCGAGCGCGAGATGGACGTCTACAAGCGGATCGGCGCCGACCAGGTCCTGCGCAAGCCGTTCGATCCCGCGCTCGCGGTCGGGATCGTAGACAAGGCGCTGGGGATCGAGCGGTAGGACGAGCTTCCTCGAGAACACGAAACGCCCCGGCGGCCGTGCCACCGGGGCGTCGTTCGCCCGCCCGGCTTCTGCTAAGTGCAGGGGACCGAGGAGATCCGCAGCGTGAGCGCGCCCGACCTCATCATCGCGCCCGTCGTGGACGGGCTCCAGACGGCCACCTGGTAGTCCCGGTACTGCAGGGTCCCGTTGGTCGCGACCGCGTTCCGCGTGTCGAAGATCGCGCTCATCGTGGTGGAGTCGGTCACGGTCACGGTCGCCGGCGCCGGGTACCAGCTGGTGCCCGCGTCCGGCGAGAACATGAGCTGCGAGACCGGGTTCCCGTTCGCGTCCGGGCGCGCGAAATTCGTGCCGCGGAGCGTGATCGTGTACGGCGCCTCACGCTGCTGCACGCAGGTGTGGCTCAGCGAGCCGAGGGTCGGGGCCCCGGGGAGCACGCTGAACGAGACCTCGTTCGACACCGCCGCGCCGGGGTTCGTGAGCGAGAGCGCGTAGACGCCGGTCTCGAGCGAGGGGAAGGTCGTGAAGACGCCCAGGTTGAGCGCGGCGGTGACGGTGGTCGCGGTCGGGTTGGTCACCGTGAACGTGCGGGTTACGGGGCTGGCGCTGCCGATGGGACCGCGCAGCGTGGCGGTGCCGGCGCCGCGGATGTTGGAGGCCGTGAGCGTCGCGTTGACGGTGGTCCCCTGCTGGCCGCCGGCCGGCGACACCGAGCGGAGCACGGCCACGTTGGAGAAGACGCGGAAGGAGAACGTCGAGGAGGTGGAGGAGGTCCCGCCGCTCGTGAACCTGAGGTACGCGCCGTAGAGGCCGTCGGGCCTCCCGGAGAGGCTCGTCGTCCCGACCACGCTCGTGGCGTTCACCGTCGTGGGAGTGACGGTCCAGGAGGCGCCGGTCGGGGGCACGATCGTGATCTCGTTCGCGTTCGAGAGGCTCGAGCCGGCGAAGGTGAGCGTGACGCTCTCGCCCTGGTACGGGCGCGTCGGGTTGAGGCTGAGCCCGGTCACCAGCGGCGGGCTCCCGACCGACGCGTACGTGAGCGAGTCGGAGTGCCTGGTCCCGTTCCACACCGTGACGGTGTAGTCGCCGTCCGCCCGCAGGAGGAGCTGGGAGACGAGCAGACGCGTCGCGTCGATGTAGGTCGTGAGCGGCGGCTCGCTCGTCCCGAGGGGCGAGAAGACCACCCGCGACGTGGTGTCGAACCCGGTGCCCGTGACGACGACGTCCACCGGCGCGTTGGTCTGGCCCGAGGAGGGGGAGAGCGAGGTGAGGGTGGGCGTGGCGCTCACGACGTCGAGCTCGCGGCAGCCCGAGGCCATGGTCCCGTCGTTCACAACCCACACGAAGTACGTGTCCGGCTGGAGGCCGGCGGCGTCGAGCACGCAGTCGAGGCCGCCAGCGCCGTCCGTGCTGGTGGGGAGGCCGAAGTCGGTCTGCGCGTCGCGGCAGGACGCGCCGAGGTGGCAGACGCTGCCGCTCGAGAACCCGCTCCCGGCCACGCGCAGGGTCGTGCGCGAGCCGGTGTTCACGCTCGAGGGCGTGACGCCGGTGAGGTTCGGGGGGACGGACGTCACGTCGAACGGGACGGCGTTGGAGATCACCCGGTCGGCGTTCACGACCCGGATGCTGAGCACGGTGATCGGCATGTCCGTCAGGTCGAGGTCGAACAGGAGGCTCGTCCGGCTCACGACGGGGCAGGGCCGGGTCGCGCCCTGCGGGCAGACCCCTTCCGCGCGGTAGGTCCGGGACCCGCTCGGCGTGCTGACGCGGACCGTGGTCTCCTCGCCCAGCGAGAACCGCTCGCCCGTGAGCGTCACGGTGACCGGCGTGAGCCGGCCGTGGTTCGCCTGGTCGGGGGAGGGAGGGGCGAGGATCCGGGGCGCGACGGCGGTCGAGGGGCCGCAGACGCCGTCGCGGCAGATCTGGCCGGAGCCGCACGTGATGTTGCAGCCGCCGCAGTGGCCGGGATCGCGCTCGGTGCGGATGCACTGATCCTCGCCGTCGCAGATGTGCTTGCACGTCGAGAGGTCGACGGTCGAGGACCCCTTGCTGCACGCCGAAGCGCCGGCGCCGAGGA
Source organism: Anaeromyxobacter sp. (assembly GCA_035627135.1). Lineage (GTDB taxonomy): Bacteria > Myxococcota > Myxococcia > Myxococcales > Anaeromyxobacteraceae > Anaeromyxobacter. The sequence goes on from DASPMI010000090.1 coordinate 32,704, forward strand.
AGGCGCAGAGGCCGAGGAGCGCCGCCCGCCTGCCGGCGCCGCGGCGGCGGTCGGCGCCGCGGGCCGGAGCCCGCGCCGCCGTCCGGCGGCGGAGGAAGGGCAGGAGGGCGAGGAGGAGCAGCGCAGAGAGCGCGCCCGGCTGCCCGGAGCCGCACCCGCCCGACGAGCTGGTGGAGGCCGAGGACCGGTCCAGCGGGATGGTCGGGAAGCACTGGCCGTTGCTGCAGGCGCCGACCGGGCAGTGGGTCGCGTTGCAGGGGTCGTCCTCGCAGACGCCGTCCCTGCACGTCTGCCGGGGCCCGCAGAGCTTGGTGGTGCAGGCGTCCGCCACGCACTCGCCCGCCTTGCAGATCGTGCCCGGCTGGTTCGCGCAGCTGACCCCTGCGCACAGGTCCCGCTCGCAGAAGCCGTCCGCGCCGCACACCTGCCCGCTGGGGCAGGTGACGAACACGCACGACTGGACGCAGTCGCCTGCGCGGCAGAACGTGCCGGCCGGACAGGCGACGTCGCTGCACGGGTCGGGCACGCAGTTGCCCTGGAGGCAGGCCTGCCCCGTCGCGCAGCCCGCGAGGTAGCAGCCGCCGCCGGCGCACGTGCCCGAGGTGCAGCTCGCCCCCTCACCGCACTCGACGCCCGCGCACGGGTCCACGCACTGCACGTCGAACCGGCACTCCTGGCCGGGCGCGCACGGGGCGGCGCCGCAGTTCGCGAGCTCGCAGGTGCCGGTCGAGTCGTTGCACTCGAAGCCGCTCTTGCACTCCCGCTCCACGCCGCACTCGGACTGGACGCAGACGCCGTTGAGGCAGGTCTGGCCCGGGGCGCACAGCGTCTCCGGGTTCTCGTCGATCGAGCCGTCGCAGTCGTTGTCCTTGGCGTCGCAGAGCTCCGGCGCGGGGTAGACCATCCCCGAGCACTCGCCGAGCACGCCCTCCGAGCAGGCCCGCTCGCCGTCGCGGCAGGTGCTGCCCGGCGTGGGCGCGCCCGTCGGCGAGCCGCCGACGCGCGCGATGCCAGGCACGCGGCAGATGCGCGGCTCGGTGCCGGGCGCCGGGCACGTGATGCACTCCGGCTCGGTATCGTCGAGCGCGCCGTTGCAGTCGTTGTCGAGGTGGCTCGAGCAGTCCCGGGCGAGCGGGGTCTGGCCGCCCTGGCACTCGCCCCAGCTCCCGTTGACGCACATGCGGTTGCCGGCCCGGCAGATGCCGACGCCCGCCGTGCCCGTCGGCCCGTAGTAGCAGGGCTGGGTCGCGCCGTTCGTGCAGCCGGTGCAGGCGATCGCGCCGGTGCAGGCGACGTCCAGGTTCATCGTGTCTTCGGTGCAGGTCTGCGGCCTGGGGAGGATCTGGCAGTACGCGGGCGCGTTGTCCCGGTCCCGCCACGCTTCCCCGGGGCAGACCGCGCACTCGCCCCAGACGCCGTTCGCGCACGCCGAGATGCCCGCCTTGCAGGTGCCGCGCGGGTTCCCGGTCGCCGGATCGAGGCTGCTGACGGGCCCGGTGTAGCAGGAGGTCTGGAGCTGCCCGGAGTTGGTCGCGTTCTCGTCGACTCGGGTGTCGCAGTCGTCGTCGAGGCCGTTGCAGATCTCGGTCGAGGGCAGGACGTCGTTGCGGCACTCCGACATGCCGTAGCTGCCGTCGGTGCGCCGGACGCAGGAGCTGACGCCGTCCTGGCAGGTGCCCACGCTGCGCGTGCTGGGCGGCCCGTCGTAGCAGGCGACGTCGAGGTTCTCGTCGACGAGGCCGTTGCAGTTGTTGTCCCTGCCGTCACAGGTCTCCGTCGGGGCCGCGGTGCGGAGCGGCCGGCAATAGGGCTCGCCCTGCGCCGTGCAGCTCATGACGCCCTGGGAGCACTCGCCGAGCCCGCCCGTGTTGCAGGCGACGCCCGTCTCCTGGCAGCTCGCGCCGAGGTTGAAGAGCGTGTTGAGCACGAGCCGCGAGCCGGCCACCTCGAAGCTGCCTTCCGTGCCCGAGTAGCTGTGGCCGCCGAGGTAGACGACCGTGCCGCGCCCGCCGGTCGGCGGGATCATCGTGAAGATGTCGTAGTTCGGATCCGGGTCGTACGTGATGAACCGGGTCACGCCGGCCTTGTAGGTGTGGGGCCGGTAGTTGTCGACGGCGCCGCTGAGCGCGACGAAGGTGAAGTCGCCGATCTGCGTGAGCGGCGAGCTGAACCCGGTGCGCACCGATGCCGGCTGCGTCGGGACCTCGCCGCCGCCGCTGTTGCGCGGCCAGTTGTTGACCCAGAACCCCTCGGGCGCCATCGTCTGGAAGTGCGTGGCGGGGTGGCCCGAGCGATACCGGGTGTCCCAGCCGGTCGTGCTGGGATAGTCCGTCCCGCCGTTCTGGGTCGTGCCCTGGTCGCCGAACGCGCCCTCGAAGCTCGCGAGCCCGGCGCACTCGGCGAACACGTCCTTGCCGGCGGCGTGGAAGGCGCCGATGGTCGCGAGCGCCTGCGCGACGGTCGCGGCGCCGTACTTCTGGTCGCACGGGCACGTGGCGTCGCCGGAGCCGACGCAGTCGCTGCACGAGTTGGGCGCGACCCAGTGCGGGACCCAGAGGATCTGGTAGCCGTTCTGGTAGAGGCGCGTCGTCCTCCAGTCCCCCGGCGTGGAGGGGATGAAGTCCGCCATCACGAGGCGGTCGTAGATCTGTCCATGGGTGCCGCTCGCGGTCCCGGCCGCGCCGGGCGTGTTGAGGCCGGCGCGATCGAGGTAGCCGCGGATCACCGGCTCGGAGTTCTTCGAGCCCGCGCCGTCGCTGCCGATGTCGAGCAGGGCGAGCTTCGGCGGCACCGTCCCGCCCGCGCTCCAGCCGCCCGCCATCGTCTTCGCGACCTCGCCCTGGAAGGCGACGTTCGACACGTGCACGTTCACGTTCTGGAACGTGGTCCGGTACGAGTTGAGGACGGCCACCGCGCGGTCGTAGTCCGTGCCGTCGACGACGAACGGGCCGCCGCGGTAGTCGATCTTGGTGGCCGAGGTCGGGGTCACGGTCGACACGCCGCCGCCGGCCCAGTCGTAGAGGTACGCCGGAGGGCCGCCGTTGTACTGGATCGAGAGGTCGACGTCGGTGGTGGACGTCTTGGCCGGGTGGATCACCCAGTAGACGGCGATGTTGTTCCGGACGAGCTGGTAGACGAGGCCGTATGCGCGGATGACGTCGCCGTTGTCCCTCGCCTGCGGGCAGCTCGTCGGCGGGTAGCCGGTGCCGGCGCTCGCGGGCCGCAGCGAGTCGAACGAGTGCTGGTAGCACGCGTCCATCGGGATGATGAGCGAGCGGCGCGCGAAGGACTTGAGCCCGGGCGCCATGGTTCCGCAGGTCGGGGCGATGAGCAGCGGCACGACGCCCACGGCGAGGACCACCCGCAGAAGGCCGGCGACGAGCCGACGCCGATCGGTCGGACGGGGAGAGATCATGGTTGCGCTCCTGACCCGAGAGAATACCACGTTGACCATCCGTGCTCAGAGGGACGCGCGGTCGTTTCCCGAGGTCGCATGCCGGCGCACATCGTGGCGAACGAGCGTTGACGGGCGCACCTCCCCGTGCCATCTCCCCGCCGTGGTCGATCCGTCCGCGAGCGAGGCGACGCCGCTCCCGCGGCCGCCCGATCCGCCGTGGCTCCTCGGCGTCACGTGGGCGCTCGCCATCGCCGGCATCGCGGGCGCACGGGCCCTGCCCGCGTCGTTCCTCGGCGGCTGGCTCGACGTCGCAGGCGCAGCGGCGCTGCTGTTCGTGCTGCTGCCGGATCTGCGGCTCCGGCGGCGCGGGGAGTACTGGGACGCGTACGGCCTGCCGCCGCTGGCCCTGCGGGAGGGTGACGCGCGGCGCGCGTGGGCGCGCGGGGCGCTCGCTGGGCTCGCTTCGTGCGCCGTCGTGCTCCCGATCTTCCTCCTCCTGTTCGTCGGGTGGCACGCGCTCCTGCCGCACCTCTCGCCGGAGCTCGCCCGGACGATCGCGCCGTACGCGCGCGCGGCGCCGCCGGCGCTGCGCATCCCGGACGGGTTCCCGCTTCAGATCGCCCTGCAGCTCCTCGTCGTGGCGCTGCCCGAGGAGCTGTTCTACCGCGGGTGGATGCAGACCTCGTGGGCGCGCGGCGCGCCCGGGCGCGGCGTGCGCGTCCTCGGAGCGCACCTCGGCGCAGGGTTCGTGTGGACGCAGCTCCTGTTCGCGGCGGGACACCTCGTGAACCCGGCGCCGTGGCGGCTCGCGACGTTCTTCCCCGGGCTCTGGTTCGGATGGCTGCGCGAGCGGACCGGGAGCGTCGTCGCCGGCGTGGTGGCCCACGCGCTCGCGAACCTGTTCCTCAAGGTGCTCGAGGCCTCTTTCTACCCGTGAACGAGCCCGACCCCGAGCCCGAGCTCGGGGAGGCGCTCGGACCCATGCGATCCGGGCTGCGCAGGACTACACTCTCGCGCGTGCCCGGCACCATCCGCGAGATGCTCGAGGAGCTCGAGGAGAAGGTCCTCCACCCGCGCGCCGCGCGCTCGGCGGCGACCCGCGGCCGCGCGCGGCCGGAGGAGCCCGACGTCGAGCGGCCCTCGTTCCAGCGGGACCGGGACCGCATCGTCCACTGCAAGGCGTTCCGCCGCCTCGCCGGGAAGACGCAGGTCTTCCTCGCGCCGCGCGGCGACCACTACCGCACGCGCCTCACGCACACGCTCGAGGTCGCGCAGGTCGGCCGCTCCATCGCCCGCGCGCTCCGGCTCAACGAGATGCTGGTCGAGGCGATGATCATGGGTCACGACCTCGGCCACACGCCGTTCGGCCACGCCGGCGAGCGGCTCCTGGCCGCGGTCGTGCCCGGCGGGTTCCACCACGTCATCCAGTCGCTCCGGGTCGTCGAGGTGCTGGAGAAGGACGGCCGCGGCCTCAACCTCACGGCCGAGGTGCGCGACGGAATCCTCCGGCACACGAAGGGGAAGGGGAACGTCCTGCTCCAGGGATCGGGGCAGAAGGCGCTCACGCTGGAGGCGGAGATCGTCCGGATCGCGGACATCGTCGCGTACGTGAACCACGACCTCGACGACGCGCTGCGCGCGGGCCTCTTCCTCGAGGCCGACCTCCCCGCCGACGTCCGGCGCGTCCTCGGCGCGAGCCGCTCCGAGCGGTTCGCGACCCTCGTCCACGACGTCATCCGGCACACCGACCTCGACGGGGGCGGCCACGTCCAGATGTCGCCCGACGTCCACGGGGCGCTGCTCGCCCTCCGCGACTTCCTCTACGCCCGCGTCTACGAGAACCCCGTCGTCCACGACGAGTTCAAGAAGGCACAGCGCATCCTCCGGGATCTCCACGATTGGTGCGTGGAGGACCCCGCGCGGCTCGCCCAGCGCTTCGGCGTGACGGCGCGCGAGGGCGAGACCCTCGACCGGGCCGTGACGGACTGGCTCTCCGGCATGACCGACCGGTTCGCGATCGCGACCTGGGAGGAGCTGTTCGTGCCGCGGCCGTGGAACCAGGTCTGAGGAGCGGGGCTCCTCACGCGTTCAGCGGCGCGACCGACACCTGCAGCGTCCGCCCGACGGAGACGACGTTCCCCTCCGGGACCTCGATGAACCCGTTCGGCGCGAGCAGGCGCGACGCGAAGCAGACCGCCTTCACCTGGCGGTGAGGCCGCAGCCGGGGATCGCTCTCCGGCGTCTCGAGCGTGAGGCCGTCGAGCGGGCAGGGCACGATCCCCTCGAGGAGGGCGTAGTGGAGCGGACCGTTGCGGCGGGTCGCGGCCATGACCCGCCCGTTCGTGGCGACGAAGTTGAGCCGGCCAGGACGGCCCTCGCCCGCCTCCCGGCTCCACGTCTCGAGCTGGCGCACCGTCCGGGCGAGCAGGCGCCCGGCGGTCCGCGCGTCGAGATCGAGGTCGTCCAGGGCGCCCTCGTCCTTCAGCAGCTTGAGGAAGTACATGAAGGCGTGCTCGGAGTCGGTGTCGCCCATGACGTTCCGGCGGAGGAAGTCGGGGAGCGCCGCGACGAGCTGCGGGCGCACGCGGTCGAACGCCTCCACCGTGCCGTCGTGGGCGAAGAGCCAGCGGCGGAAGCGGAACGGGTGCGTGTTCTCGTCCTTGGCCTTGCCGACCGTGGCGCGGCGCCCGTGCGCGACGAGCGCCTCGGAGTCGATCCGCCCGACCAGGTCGGGGAGCGAGAGGAGCGAGGCCGCCCCGGTGGGACGCTTGCCGAGGAGGACGTTCCCGGCCTGGTAGTGTCCGAAGCCGTAGGCGTCGGGGGGAGCGTCACCGTCCTGCAACGACACGTGCGTGTACCCCAACCGCGCCACCTGGCACCGGAGGAGGTTGGCATCGCTCTGAAGGATGGCGACCAGCGCGCCCATGGCGTCCTTTCCTGCGTTGCGGGTGGAGGCGGAGGTGGGCGTCGGGTGCGCCCACCCCTGCTACAGTAATAACGCCGCACGGTGTCCGGGACACCCCAGCACCCCGGTGCGCCGCGCGAGGGAACGCGCGTTTGACACGCCAGCGAGCCAGCGCCTAGGATGGCCTAACCCAGCGTAACCGCTGGCCCTCCCGCCCATGAGCGACGACATCGCGGTCGGCATCGATCTCGGAACGAGCTACAGCTGCGTGGCCGCGGCGCAGGAGGACGGCGTCGCGCCCACGGTCCTCCCCAACGAGTGGGGCGAGCGGACCCACGCCTCGGTCGTGTCCTTCCTGGACGACGGGACGGTCCTCGTCGGGAACGACGCGAAGAAGAACATCATCACCAACGCCGAGAACACCATCTATTCGGCGAAGCGCCTCATCGGCCGCTTCTTCTTCTCCGACGAGGTGAAGAAGGCGCAGGCGGTGATGCCGTACCGGATCCTGGAAGGGCCCAACAACTCGGTCCGGCTCGGGGTGCGCGACAAGGTCTTCGCGGTGCCGGAGATCTCGGCGCTCGTCCTCAAGGAGATGAAGGCGATCGCCGAGACGGCGCTCGGGCGCGAGGTGAAGAAGGCGGTCGTCACGTGCCCCGCCTACTTCAACGACAACCAGCGCCAGGCGACGAAGGACGCCGGGAAGATCGCCGGCCTCGAGGTGCTCCGCATCATCAACGAGCCGACGGCGGCGGCGCTCGCCTACGGGTTCGGCAAGGACATCTCGCAGAAGATCTGCGTGTACGACCTCGGCGGCGGCACGTTCGACGTCTCGATCCTGGAGATCGGGAAGGACGTCTTCGAGGTGCTCTCGACCGCCGGCGACACGTACCTCGGCGGCGACGACTTCGACGACCGGATCATGACCTGGCTCGCGGACGACTTCCTCGCGCGCCACGGCCTCGACCTCCGGCAGAACAAGTTCTGCCTGCAGATGCTCAAGGAGGCGGGCGAGCGGGCGAAGATCGAGGTCGGCCGCGACGGCGTCGCCGACATCCACGTCCCCGGCATCTGCCAGTCCCCCGAGGGCGAGGTGCTCGATCTCAAGGCCCGGCTCACGGGCGATCAGTTCAACCGGATGGTGATGGACCTCGTCCAGCGGACCTTCAAGGTCTGCGACGAGGCCCTGCAGTCCGCGCGCCTCACCGCCGGCGACGTGGATGCGGTGATCCTCGTCGGCGGCCCGACGCGGCTGCCGATCATCCGGAACAGCGTCCGGCACTACTTCCAGCGCGAGCCCATGACCGGCATCGATCCCGACGAGGTCGTCGCCCAGGGCGCGGCGATCCAGGCGCGCGCGCTGCTCTCGACGCGGGCCGCGGAGTACGGCCAGGCGAGCTACCTGCTCGACGTCACCCCGCTCACCCTGCGCGTCGGCACCGTGGGCGGCTTCACCGAGCCCATCATCGACAAGAACACGCCCATCCCGATCGAGAAGTCGAAGACCTTCACGACGAGCCGCGACGGCCAGGACCGCGTCCGCATCCGCGTGTACCAGGGCGAGAACAACAAGGCCGAGGGCTGCGAGCTCCTGGGCGAGTTCGAGTTCACCGGGTTCCGGATCGGGTACCGGGGCGAGGTGCAGATCCAGGTCACCTTCGAGATCGACTCGAACGGCATCGTCAACGTCTCGGCGACGGACCTCGAGACCGGCCAGAAGACCTCGACGACGATCAACCTCTCCTCCGGCCTGTCCGAGAACGACCTCCAGAAGGCCATCGACGACAACGCCGCCGTCGAGCTGGCGCGCGGCGGGCCGCGGGCGGCCTGATCGGGACCGCGAGGGACTTCATGGACGCTGCCTTCCTGATCGAGGTCGAGACGCTCGCCACGGTCCTCGACCAGCTCGACTACTTCGGCGTGCTCAAGGTCCCGCAGACCGCGACGCCGGGCGAGATCAAGGCCGCGTACTACCGCGAGTCGCGCGCGTACCACCCCGACCGCTACGCCGCCCTCGAGTCACCGCAGCTCAAGGAGATGATCGGCCGCATCTACCGGCGCGTGAACGAGGCGTACACCGTCCTGCGCGACGACCGGAAGCGGGCGAAGTACCTCGCGGACGTCACCGGCCCCGAGCGGGAGCAGAAGCTGCGCTTCACCGAGCAGGACGAGGCCCAGGTGAAGGAGGCACAGAAGAAGAAGCTCGAGGAGCAGTTCGGCCAGACGCCCAACGGCCGGAAGTTCTACGCCGCCGCCCTCAAGGAGATCGAGGCGCAGCGGTGGGAGGCCGCCGAGCGCGCGCTGAAGAGCGCGCTCATGTACGAGGCCGGGAACCAGAAGTTCAAGGAGCAGCTCGCGTTCGTCCAGGCCGAGTGGGACAAGGTCCGGCCGAAGGGCGATTACCGGATAAAGTAGCGGCCGTGGCCCTCGACCTCGTCGTCCTCCTCGTGCTCGCGCTGTTCGCCCTCCACGGGGCGATGGGCGGGGCGCTCAAGCAGGTCGTGCAGCTCCTCGCGGCCGTCGTCGGCTGGCTCGCCGCCCGGCACCTCGCCGCGTCCGTCGCGGTCGGGCTGGCGCGGATGGGCGGCCTGGCGCGGCCCGCCGCGGTCGCGCTCCTCTTCTTCGGCGCGTTCGCGCTCGTCTCGCTCGTCGGCGCCGCCGCGCTGCGCGCGAGCTCGATCTCGACCGTCGTGCGCGGGCCGACCGATCGCGGCGCGGGCGCGGTGCTCGGCGGCGTCAAGGGCGGGCTCATCGTCTGGGTGCTGCTCTCGGCGCTCGCCCTCGCCGGCCGCGCGCTGCCCGCGCGCCTCGAGGCGATGAGCGCGCGCAGCCAGTACCAGGCGCTCGCGGCGAGGCACAACCTCCTCCACCGCCTCGCCCCCGACAAGGCGCGGCTCCTCGAGCGGCTCCTCTCCGTCGTGCGCGAGGCGAAGCAGCAGGGCGCCGCGGCCTCCCCCGAGGCGGCGCAGCTCCTCGCCGACCCGCGGATGAAGCGGCTCGCCGAGGCCGGCGGCCAGGTGGATCCGGCCGAGGCCGAGCGGCTGCTCGACGATCCCGTGGTCCGGGATCTGGTGGAGCGGATCCGGGCGCGGGGGGCGGGGAAGTAGGGGAGGGCTGCGCCTCCGCGCGGGCTCAGGGCGAGCGGGTGCTCGCGTGCGCTCGGGCCGCGCCCGCCCGCAGCTCCTCCGCCACCGCCTCCACGAACGCGCGCACCTTCGGCAGCGCCGCCCGGCCGGGCAGCGAGACGGCGTACACCGGGACCTCCTCGCACGCGGCCTCGGCGAGGACCTCGACGAGCGCCCCCGCCGCGAGCGGGCGCGCGACCATGAACTCGCACGCCCAGAGGAGCCCTGCGCCCGCGACGGCGAGCTCGATCAGCGCCTCCGCGCCGTCCACCAGGACGCGCCGCCCCGGCGCGAGCTCGCGCACGGCCCCGCCCTGGCGCAGGCGCCACGGCAGCGGCTGGCCATTCCAGGCGGCGGCGAGCCGGTCGTGGCCCTCGAGGTCGTCGAGCGAGCGCGGCCGCCCCTTCCGCCGGAGGTAGGCGGGCGCGCCGCACACGACCATCCGGCTCCTCCCCAGGCGCCGGGCGACGAGCGTCGAGTCGGCGAGCGCGCCGATCCGGACGGACACCGCACGCATCATGTAGGCCTCCCTCCGCGCCCGCGCCGCGCCTCCCGCGCGGCCGGAGCGCCCTGGAGGTGACGCATGTCGACCCGGACCCCCGACAGGGAAGGCGCGCGGATGATCCCCTACGCGCTCCTGACGCTGCTCCTCACCGTCGTGCACCACGCGTACGGCGCCGTCCGCTACGCGACCCCCTTCCGCGCGCACGGCGCCGCCGTCGCCCTCGCGCTCGCGGGCCTCCTCGTCGTGCTGGCGCGGCCCCGGCGGGCCTCGCGCGGCCGCGGCGGGCAGCTCGCGGGCTGGGCCGCGGCGCACCTGGTCCTCCTCGTCCCGGTGCTGGCCGTCGGCGCCTTCGAAGGGCTCTACAACCACGTGCTCAAGGTGGCGCTCTTCCTCGGCGGCGCCCCGGCCGAGCTGCTCCGCGCGCTCTTCCCGCCGCCCACCTACGAGCTCCCGGACGACGTGCTCTTCGAGGTCACCGGCGTGCTCCAGGTCGTCCCGGCCGCGCTGGCCGCGGCGGCGTGGCCGCGGTTCGTCCGGGCGCTGCGCGGAACCGACGCAGCGCGGGACGTCGCGGGGCTTCCGCGGACGGGCTAGAACGCTCGGATGCCGTCTCCCCGCGAAGGCCGCGCCGCGTTCCGCGTGCTCGCCGCCGTGAGCTTCTGCCACCTCCTCAACGACATGCTCCAGTCGGCGATCCCGGCGGCGTACCCCATCCTCAAGGAGTCGTACGGCCTCGACTTCGGCCAGATCGGCGCGATCACGCTCACCTCGCAGGTCCTCGCGTCGGTGCTCCAGCCGCTCGTCGGCGTCTACACCGATCGCAGGCCGCTCCCGTACTCGCTCGCCGCGGGGATGTGCTGCACGCTCGGGGGGATGCTGCTCCTCGCCTTCGCCCCGAGCTACGCGTTCGTCCTCCTCGCGGTCGGGTTCGTGGGGCTCGGCTCGTCGGTCTTTCACCCCGAGTCATCGCGCGTCGCGCGCATGGCGTCGGGCGGGCGCCACGGGTTCGCGCAGTCGTTCTTCCAGGTCGGCGGCAACGCCGGCTCGGCGCTCGGGCCCCTGCTCGCGGCCTTCGTGGTCCTGCCCCTCGGGCAGCGCTCGATCGCCCTGTTCGCCGTCCCGGCGGCGCTGGCGATCCTGCTCCTCGCGGCGGTGGGCCGCTGGTACGGCGCGCACCCCGCCGCCGCGCCCGGCGCGGCGCGCCCCCGCAGCGCGCTCCCGCGCGGGAAGGTCGCCGCCGCGATCGCCATCCTGGTCACGCTCGTCTTCTCGAAGTACCTCTACATGGCGAGCCTCAGCAGCTACTACACGTTCTTCCTCATCGAGCGGTTCGGCGTCTCGGTGCAGTCGGCGCAGCTCCACCTGTTCCTCTTCCTGGGCGCGGTGGCGCTCGGGACGCTGGCGGGGGGTCCGATCGGCGACCGGATCGGGCGGAAGTACGTCATCTGGGCGTCGATCCTCGGGGTGCTGCCGTTCACCCTGCTCATGCCGTACGTGAACCAGCGGTGGACGGCGGTGCTGAGCGTCGTCATCGGCCTCGTCATCTCGTCGGCGTTCTCGGCCATCGTCGTCTACGCCCAGGAGCTCATGCCGGGCCGCATCGGCACCGTCGCCGGGCTCTTCTTCGGCCTCGCGTTCGGCGTGGGCGGGTTCGGCGCCATGGCCCTCGGCCACGTCGCCGACGCGCGGGGCATCGAGTTCGTCTACCGCGTCTGCGCGTTCCTGCCGGCGCTCGGGCTCCTCACGGCGTTCCTGCCCGACGTCGAGGGCAGGCCGGTGCCGCCGGCCGAGGCGCCGGCGCCCGCGGCGGAGACGTGAGGCGCAGGGCGGCCGCTACTCGCCGAGCGCCTGCGGATCGAGCCGCTCGAGGCGCCGCCGGACGAAGCTCGCGTCCACGGTGACCCGCTTGCCGCGCCGCTCGGGCGCCTCGAAGAGCAGGTCGGCCATGACCGCCTCGACGACGGCGCGCAGGCCGCGCGCGCCGGCGCTGCGCTCGACCGAGGCGCGCACGATGTCCCGCAGCGCGCCGTCGCTGAAGGCGAGCTCGACGCCGTCGGCGGCGAGGAGCTCCTTCACCTCGCGGACGACCGCGTCGGGCGGCCCGGTGAGGACCTCGAGGAGCTCGTCCTGCGACAGCTCCTCGAGCTGGACCACCACCGGGAGCCGGCCGAGGAACTCCGCGAGCATGCCGTAGTCGAGCAGGTCCTTGGTGCGGAGCGCGCGCCGGGCGCTCCGCGCCGCGTCGCGGGCGCCGAAGCCGAGCCCGCGCCCCTCGGCGGCGTACGCGTGCAGGTCGGAGAACGTCCCGGCGCAGACGAACAGGATGTCCGTCGTGTCCACGGTGACGGTCTCCTGCCGCGGCCAGTGCTGGCCGCCGCCCACCGGGACCTGCACCTCGCGACCCTCGAGGAGCTTCAGGAGCGCCTGCTGCACGCCCTCGCCGCCGATGTCGCGCGCGCCGCCGCCGGTCCGCGGGCCGTGCGAGCGGCGGGCGATCTTGTCCACCTCGTCCACGAAGATGATGCCCCGCTGGGCGTCGTCGACGGAGTGGGCGGCGCGCCCGAGGAGCTCGGACACCATCACCTCGACGTCCTTCCCGTAGTAGCCGGCCTCGGTGAATTCGGTGGCGTCCGCGACGTGGAAGGGGACGTTCAGGATCTCCGCGAGCGTGCGGGCGAGGTGCGTCTTGCCCGAGCCGGTCGGCCCGACGAGGAGCACGTTGGACTTCCGCACCGGCGGGGCGCCGCGCCGCGTGCGGCGGAGCGCGATGCGCTTCTGGTGGTTGTAGGCCGCGACGGAGAGCGCACGCTTGGCCCGGTCCTGGCCGATGACGTAGCGCGAGAGCCGCTCGTGGATCTGTCGCGGCGTGAGGACGAGTCCGGGGTCGTCCGGGCGGGCGGAGGTCTTCACCACGGAACGGTCATCCCGCCCCGGGGCGCGCGCAAGGGGGCGGGGTAGAGAACTTCCGGCGCCCGCCCGCCTACCCGGCCGCGAGCGTCCAGCCGGCGAGCTTGTACAGCAGGCGCGCGCCGACGTTCCCGTCCCATTCGTCCGCGCCGCCGGGATCGGGCGCGACCTCGACGAGGTCGAAGCCGACGATCCGCCGTCCGCTCCGCACCACGGCCGCCAGCAGGTACGCCGCCTCCTGGAACGAGAGACCTCCCGGCACCGGCGTGCCGGTGTGCGGGCAGAGCGACGGGTCGAGCGCGTCGATGTCGAACGAGACGTACACGTCCTTCGGCAGCGGCTCGAGGATCCGCCGCGCCTGCGCCGCCCAGCTCTCGCCCTCGAACCGCGCCCGCGCCAGCGCGCTGTCGTGGTGCTGGACGACGCGGCCGTCCGAGCCGGCGGCGTAGGCGTGCTCCTCCTCGGAGAGGTCGCGGAGGCCGACCTGGACGAACCGGGAGATCTCGGGGAGCCGCTCCGCGGCGTTGTACATGACGGACGCGTGGCTGTACGTGAACCCCTCGTACGCGACCCGCAGGTCGGCGTGGGCGTCGAGGTGGAGGACGCCCATCCCCGGGAAGCGCCGGGCGTACGCAGCGAGGCTGCCCAGCGCGACCGAGTGGTCGCCGCCGACGACGCCCGCCCGCTTGCCGGCGCGGAGGACGCCGGCGACCCGCTCCTCCACCCAGGCGTTCACGCGCCCGCACGCCTCGTTCACCTCGGCGGCGGCGCGGACGAGCGCGGGATCGCCGCCCGTGCCGCCCTTCGCGATCACCGGCGCGGCCGCCGCGCGCGCGGTCCGGCCGATGCGCTCGATCTCCTCGGGCGCGGCGACGAGGTGAATGCCCTTCTCGTAGGGCCGTCCGGTCTCGACGTCGAAGAGGTCGACCTGCCGGCTCGCGCCGAGGATCGCCTCGGGGCCGCGGGACGTGCCGCCGCCGTACGAGGTGGTGGCCTCGAACGGAACGGGGACGAGGACGAGCGCGGCCTCGGACTCGGAGTGGGGGAGGCCGAAGATGCCGGAGCCCGGGAGGGCGGCGGCGGAGGGATCGAAGGGCATGGGGAGTCTCTACTACGCCTGGGTGGGTTTCTGGGCGGCGGCGTGCGGGTGAAGCTGGACCAGGCCGACGCTGCCGTCGTCCGCGGGCTTGAACGCGACGTCCGCGAGCTTGGCCTGGCGGTACACGTCGAGCATCCGCTCCTGCCCGAGCTTCCAGACCGACATCATGGTGCAGAGCGTCGAGTGCCCGCAGGTGGCCTCGCCGTCGAGGCACACGTTGAGCGCGACGGGGCCCTCCACCGCCTCGATGACGTCGAGGAAGCTCACCTCGGCGGCGCTCCGCGCCAGCACGTAGCCGCCGTGCGGCCCGCGCGAGGAGCGGACCATGCCTGCGTCCACGAGCGTCTTCAGGATCTTCGCGAGGAAGTCCTCGGGGACGTCCATCTGGCGGGCGATCTCCCGGAACGGGACCACGGCGCCCGGCGCCACCGACGCGAGGTAGATCATCGCCCGCAGGCCGTAATCGATCTTTCGCGAGATGCGGAGGACGTGCTGCATGCAGCCGGCGCCCGCCCGGGGCCTCCGGGCCCCGTCCTGGTAGGCACTCGCTCCTGACTCGGTTACCTTAACACGCTCGAGGTGCGCATTTCATGGACCGGAGCGGCCCCACCCACGGCGGACGGATCGATCTCCACTCCCACAGCCGCGCCTCCGACGGCCAGTACGCCGCCGCCGAGGTCGCGGCGCGCGCCGCGCAGGCGGGCGTCGCGGTGTGGGCGCTCTCCGATCACGACACGGTGGCGGGCCTCCAGCCCGCGGCCTCGGCCGCCGCGGAGCACGGCGTCCGGTTCGTGCCGGGCATCGAGCTCTCGGCCTTCCTCGACCGGCGCGAGATCCACTTGCTCGGCCACTTCGTGGATCCGGAGCACGCGCGCCTGAAGCGGTTCGAGGACGACCTCGCGCTCCACCGGCGCGAGCGGATGCACAAGATCGTCGAGCGGCTGGGCGCGCTGGGCATCCGGATCCGGGTGGCGGACATCGAGAAGTTCGGGGACGGCAAGACCATCGGCCGCCCGCACGTGGCCCGCGCCATCCTCGAGACGGGCGCCGTCGGGAGCGTGAAGGAGGCGTTCGACCGGTTCCTGGGCGAGGGCCAGGCGGCCTACGTGCAGCGGTTCCGGCTCGAGCTCGCGGACGCGGTGGACCTCGTGCGCGGGGCGGGCGGCACGGTGACGGTCGCCCACCCCGGCGTCTCGCGCCTCGAGCGCGGAGATCTCGCCCGGCTCGCGGCCGCCGGCGTGTCCGGCGTCGAGACGCACCACCCCGACCACAACCCGTCGGTCCGCGAGAAGTACCTCCGCCTCGCGGACGAGCTCGGGATGGTGCCGACTGCGGGGAGCGACTTCCACGGCGAGGCGGTCAACGACCGCCAGCTCGGGCAGGTCACGATGCAGCCGGAGGACCTCGCCCGGCTGGAGGCGACGCGGCCGTAGCGTTCGGGGCGCGCGCGTCTCGACCGGAGCGGCCGAGCCCGCGCGGCGTCAGGCGCGTCGCCGCGACACGACGGTGAACACGACCTCGGCGAGGAAGAAGCTGCCGCTGCGAGAGGACTCCTCGAGCTGGCGCCGCCACTCGGCGACGTCACCGGAGTCGACCGGAGCCGGTCCGCGCGCCTCCGCGTCGGCCAGGACCGCCGCGATCTCGGCGACCCTGGCCTGCGCGTCGCCGGAGAGGTCCGTCCAGACGAACGGGAAGGCGTGGACGCGCTCCAGCACGAGCGGGCTCGCGCTGACCAACCCGGCGAGCTTCCGCCCCATGCGCGCGTCGGCCAACGGCGCCCAGGGCAGCGCGGCGTCGGCGTAGGCGTGGAGCACGCGCCGATCGAGCGCGACGTCGGCGCCTCCCACGACAAAGGAGTCGAAGTCCACGTGCGACCAGACGGCCGTGCCGCCGGGGCGGAGGATCCGGCTCGCCTCACGCAGGAGCGCGCCGGGGTCGTGCAGGTTCTCGAGCACGTTGTGACAGACGGTGGCGTCCACCGAACCATCCGCGAGCGGCAGCGGCTCGTCGAGATCGGCGCGGACGAGGCCGACCCCACGCGCGGCCGTGCCGAGGAGCGACTGCGCACGCGCGAGGTCCTCCACGTTCGCGTCGATCCCGACGAGCCACGCCCCCGGGCACCGTGCGGCGACGGCGGCGAGCGTCCCGCCCCCACCGCAGCCGAGATCGACGACCGTGGCGGCCTCGTCCCCGAGGAGCTCGGCGAGCGCGCCGTGAATGGGGTGGTCGGCTCGGGCCATCGCCGGAGGTGAGTGTACCTCGGGCCTGGTCCGCTCGGCGCGTTCACAATCCGTACGCCTCGCCTTTGGGCGCGTTGCCGTGCGGCGGCCGCCCGGGAGACGGAGATGCCTCGAACGCCCCGCAGCCGAGCCGCCCAACGCAACGCCACCTGTCCGAGCCGGCCACCCGCGCGAAGCGCGGAAGTGGCCGGCGAGACCAAATGGCTGGACCACCGTCACGCGAACGTGGGTTGCCTCCGAGGGTCGCGAAACCACCGGCGTAGAGCCACAGCGGGAAGGGGCCAGCCATGGAGAAGGTACGATTCGTCGGGCTCGATGTCCACGCAGACAGCATCGTCATCGCGGTCGCGGAGCAGGGACGAGGGGACGCCGAGGTCTTGGCGACGATCCCCAATGACACGCGGAAGCTACTGAAGCGCCTTCGGGGACTGGGGAAGATCAAGTGCTGCTACGGGGCTGGGCCCACGGGGTACGGCCTGTACAGAGCACTGACTGCCGAAGGCATCGACTGCGTCGTGGTCGCCCCCTCGCTCGTCCCCCGCAAGGGCGGAGAACGGGTGAAGACGGATCGCCGCGACGCTCTACGGCTCGCCAGGTTCCTGCGGTCGGGCGATCTCACCGGAAGCGATCCGCGACCTGGAGCGGGCGCGGGACGACGCCAAGCGCGCGGAGCGCGTCGCTCGCCAGCAGCTCGGGAAGTTCCTCCTCCGTCACGGGCGGCGCTTCCCGGGCCAGACCACCTGGACGAAGAATCACCTGCGGTGGATCCACGCACGGACCTTCGAGCATCCCGCGCACCACGTCGTACTCCACGACTACCTCAAGACCGTCGAGGACCTCACGGCGCGGGTGAAGCACCTCACCGACCGCATCGAGGAGCTCGTCGAGAGCTGGCACCTCGCGCCGGTCGTGAAGGCGCTCCAACCGATGCGCGGCATCAGCCTCATCTCGGCGGTCACGGTTGCAGCGGAGGTCTGCGAAGGTCGTCACCGCCATCGCGCGCGAGCTGGCCGGCTTCGTCTGGTCCATTGCTCGCCGCCAGGCGGCGCTCGCAGCGTGATGTGACGGTGCTCGGACGGTGAGGGCGCCGGGTGCCCTGAGGACCGCCTAAGGGGAATCCTCGGCGCAACTCTGGGCAGGCTCCTCGAGCCCACGCCCGCAGCAAGAGAGAAGGCAGCCCCCGACGGATCAGGTCATGCGGTAGCCAACCCGCGCATAGCAGTCTGATCCGCCGTCGCAACCTTCGCCTCAGCGCGCACCCGTCGCCTTGACCGTCCGAGCTCAACCAGCAGCAACGAGGGGAAGGAGCGCACCGATTTCGTAGTTGACAGGTCCAGCCATAGCAGTTGCGGCGACGTGCCCGCGTGCTCGTCTCCGGCACGCGCGCGCCCTACAACAGCCTGTGGGCGCCGAGCACTCGACCTGGTCGGCGAGCCCGGCGGGCCCGGACGGCCGCCCACGGCAACGCGCCCAAGGCGAGGCGTACGGAGGATAGCGCGCCCAGTGCTCGCCCTTCGACTCCGCGGCGCTTCGCGCCGCTACGCTCAGGGCGAACGGAAGAGGAACGACGCCCGCGTTCGCAGGTCGTCACGCCCCGGCGATGATGGCCCGCGCCCCCTCCGGATCCCGCCTGCACTCGAGCAGCGCCGAGAGGATGAGCGGCGCGACGATGGTCGCGTCACTCTCGATCACGAACATCGGCGTCTCCGGCGTGAGCTTGTCCCAGGTGATCTTCTCGTTCGGGGTGGCGCCGGAGTAGCTGCCGAACGACGTCGTCGAGTCGGAGATCTGGCAGAAGTACGCCCACGGCTTCACCGGTTGTCCCAGGTCGTGCTTGATCGACGGGACGACGCAGATCGGGAAGTCGCCGGCGATGCCGCCGCCGATCTGGAAGAAGCCGACGCCCGGGCCGGCCGAGAGCTCCTGGTACCGCGCGTAGAAGTCGACCATGTACTCGACCCCGGACTTCGCGGCGCGCGCGTCGCACTCGCCGGTGCGGACGTAGGACGCAAAGATGTTCCCGAACGTCGAGTCCTCGTACCCGGGCACGACGATCGGAAGGCGCGCGCGGGCGGCGGCGAGCAGCCAGGACTCCTCGGGATCGCCCTGCTGGAGCTCGGGCGGGAGCGAGAGGACGAGCTCGTAGAAGTACTCGTGCCAGAACCGGCGCTCGCCTGCGGCGCTGGCGCGCTTCCACGCCGGGACGATGATCTTCTCCACCGCCCGGAAGGCCTCGTCCTCGGGGATGCTGGTGTCCGTCACGCGCCGCATCCGCTGCTCGAGGATGCGGGCGTCGTCCTGGCGGGTGTGGTAGCGCCAGTCCGGGAAGTCCTTGTAATGGCGGTGCGCCACGAGCCGGAAGAGCGACTCCTCGAGGTTGGCGCCCGTGACCGAGAGCCCGTGCACGAGGCCCGCGCGGATGGCCGG
The DNA here is from genome assembly GCA_035627135.1 of Anaeromyxobacter sp. Taxonomy (GTDB): domain Bacteria; phylum Myxococcota; class Myxococcia; order Myxococcales; family Anaeromyxobacteraceae; genus Anaeromyxobacter. The sequence goes on from DASPMI010000090.1 coordinate 51,309, forward strand.
GGCGAGCGTGATCCCGAGCTGCGCGGACGACATCGCGCCCGCCACCGCCCAGAACATGCGGCCGCCGCCCTCGACGTGACGCCAGTAGGCGAGCAGCGCCTCGCGCGTCGCGCGGGCGTTGAAGTTCCGGTAGTTGCGCAGGACGAACGAGAGGATGGGGTGCGTGGGCGAGGACATGGCGCCGGCGATCTAGCACGAGCCGGCCGGCTTCGCCGTACCGTGTCCGGGAGCCCGCCCTGCCCGGTCCTCACCCCACCCAGACCCGCGCGTTCCGGAAGAGCCGCATCCAGGGGCCGTCCTCGTTCCAGCCCGCCGGCCGCCACGAGAGCTGGACGGCGCGGAAGACGCGCTCGGGGTGGGGCATCAGGATCGTCACGCGGCCGTCCGGCGTCGTGACCGCGGTGATCCCGCCAGGGGAGCCGTTCGGGTTCTCGGGGTAGCGCTCGGCGGGCCGGCCGTGGTGGTCGACGTACCGCGCCGCGACGAGGCCGCGCGACCGGAGCGCCTCGAGCTGCGCGGCGCTCGCGAACTCGGCGCGCCCTTCGCCGTGCGCCACCGCGATCGGGAGCCGGGAGCCGGCCATCCCGCGGAGCAGCACCGACGGGCTCTCCAGGACCTCGACCAGCGAGAGCCGCGCCTCGAACTGCTCGGAGCGGTTCCGCACGAACCGCGGCCAGTCGCCGGCGCCGGGGATGAGCTCGTGCAGGTTCGAGAGCATCTGGCAGCCGTTGCAGACGCCGAGCGCGAAGGCGTCCGAGCGGGCGAGGAACCGCGCGAGCGCGTCGCGCGCCCGGGCGTTGAAGAGGATCGACTTCGCCCAGCCCTCGCCCGCGCCCAGCACGTCGCCGTAGGAGAACCCGCCGCAGGCGGCGAGGCCGCGGAACCCGTCGAGCGAGGTCCGCCCTTCGAGCAGGTCGCTCATGTGCACGTCCACGGCCTCGAACCCGGCGCGGTCGAAGGCGGCGGCCATCTCGAGCTGCCCGTTGACGCCCTGCTCGCGCAGGATCGCCACGCGGGGGCGGGCGCCGCGATTCACGAACGGCGCGGCGACGTCCTCGTCGAGCTCGAACGTGAGGTGGGCGTGCAGCCCCGGGTCGGCGGCGTCGCAGCGGCCGGCCTGCTCCTCGTCGGCGCAGGCCGGGTCGTCCCGGAGCGCCTGCATCGCGTGCGTGGTCTCCGACCAGATCCCGCGGAGCTCGGCGCGCGACGCCTCGAACAGCGTCTCGCGGCCGCGCCGGAGCACGATCCGCTCGCCCGGCGCCGGCCGGCCGATCCGGTGGATGCAGTCGGCCAGCCCGGCGGCGCGGAGCGCGATCTCCGCCCGCGCCGCGTCCGCGGCGCGGACCTGGAGGACGGCGCCGAGCTCCTCGGTGAACAGGATCGCGCGCGGGTCCCCGGGGAGCGGCCCCAGGTCCACGTCGAGGCCGGTGCCCCCGGCGAAGGCCATCTCGCACAGGGTCGCGAGGAGGCCGCCGTCGGAGCGGTCGTGGTAGGCGAGGAGGAGGCCCGCGGCGTTGAGCGCCTGGACCCCGCCGAAGAACGCGCGGAGCAGGGCGGGGTCGTCGAGGTCGGGCGCCGTCGCGCCGAGGCGGCCGTACACCTGCGCGAGCGCGGAGCCTCCGAGGCGGTGCTGGCCGCGGCCCAGGTCCACGAGGAGGAGCTCGGTCTCGCCCTGGTCCGTGCGGAGCTGGGGCGTGAGCGCCTTGCGCACGTCGGTCACGGGCGCGAAGGCGGTCACGACGAGCGAGAGCGGCGCCGTCACCGCCCGGCGCTCCCCGGCCTCCTCCCAGACCGTCTTCATCGACATCGAGTCCTTGCCCACCGGGATCGCGATCCCGAGCGCAGGGCAGAGCTCCTCGCCGACGGCCCGCACCGCGTCGTAGAGGCGCGCGTCCTCGCCGGGGTGGCCCGCGGCGGCCATCCAGTTGGCCGAGAGCTTCACGTTCCCGAGGCGGGCGATCGGCGCGGACGCGATGTTGGTGATCGCCTCGGCCACCGCGAGCCGCGCCGAGGCGGCGGCGTCGAGGAGCGCGACCGGCGTCCGTTCGCCCATCGCCATGGCCTCGCCGGTCGTGGCGTCGTAGCTCGTCGCGGTCACGGCGGCGTCCGCGACCGGCACCTGCCACGGTCCGACCATCTGGTCGCGCGCGACGAGGCCCGTGACGGTACGATCGCCGATGGTGACGAGGAAGGTCTTGTCCGCGACCGCGGGCAGGCGGAGGACGCGCCGGATCGCCTCCCCCAGCTCGACGCGGCCGAGGTCGAACGGCGCCACCGCCGGGCCGACGCGCTGCGCGCGGCGCGACATGCGCGGCGGCTTCCCGAGGAGGACCGAGAGCGGCATGTCGATCGGGCGCCCGCCGAGGAGCGAGTCCTCGAGCACGAGCCGCCCGTCGTCGGTGGCGGTGCCCACCACCGCGAACGGGCACCGCTCGCGGGCGCACAGCGCCCGGAACCGCTCGAGCCGCTCCGGCGCGATCGCGAGCACGTACCGCTCCTGCGCTTCGTTGCACCAGAGCTCGAGCGGCGAGAGGCCGGGCTCGTCGGTGGGGATGGCGCGGAGCTGGAACCCGGCGCCCCGGCCGGCGTCGTGCACGAGCTCGGGGAGGGCGTTGGAGAGGCCGCCCGCGCCGACGTCGTGGATGGAGACGATGGGGTTCTCGTCGCCGAGCGCCCAGCAGCGGTCGATCACCTCCTGGCAGCGCCGCTGCATCTCGGGGTTGTCGCGCTGCACCGAGGCGAAGTCGAGGTCCTCGTGCGAGGCGCCCGACGACATCGAGGACGCCGCGCCGCCGCCCAGCCCGATGAGCATGGCCGGGCCGCCCAGCACGACGAGCGCCGCGCCGGGGCCGAAGGCCTCCTTCCGCACGTGCTCCGCGCGGACGTTGCCGAAGCCGCCGGCGATCATGATCGGCTTGTGGTAGCCGCGCACCTCGCGCCCGCCCGGGCCGAGGACGTCGAGCTCGAACGTCCGGAAGTAGCCGGCGAGGTTGGGCCGGCCGAACTCGTTGTTGAAGGCGGCGCCGCCGAGCGGGCCGTCGGTCATGATCTCCAGGGCCGAGGCGATCCGGTCGGGCCTGCCGTGGTCCACCTCCCAGGGCCGGGGGAGGCCCGGGAGGCGAAGATCACTAACGGTGAACCCGGTGAGGCCCGCCTTGGGCTTCGCGCCGCGGCCGGTCGCCCCCTCGTCGCGGATCTCGCCGCCCGACCCGGTGGCGGCGCCGGGGAACGGCGAGATCGCCGTCGGGTGGTTGTGCGTCTCCACCTTCATGAGGAGGTGGACCGGCTCCCGGTGGGCCCGGTAGACGCCGGTCTCCGGGTCCGGGAAGAAGCGGCCCGCCACGGGGCCCTCGACGACAGCGGCGTTGTCCTTGTACGCGGAGAGGACGCCGCCCGGGCTCGCCTCGGTCGAGCGCCGGATCATCTGGAACAGGGAGCGCGGCTCCTTGACCCCGTCGATGGTGAACTCCGCGTTGAACACCTTGTGCCGGCAGTGCTCGCTGTTCGCCTGCGCGAACATCATCAGCTCGACGTCGGAGGGGTTCCGCCGCAGCGCGCCGAAGCTCTCGACGAGGTAGTCGATCTCGTCCGGCGAGAGCGCGAGCCCCATCTCCTGGTTGGCCTGGACCAGCGCCGCGCGGCCGGCGCCGAGCACGTCCACCGTCCGGAGCGGGCGCGGCGCGTCGTGCGTGAAGAGCCGGGCCGCGTCCCCCGCGTCCTCGAGGACCGACTCGGTCATGCGGTCGTGCAGCGCCGCCCGGAGCGCGGCCGCCTCGTGCACCTCGCCCGCGACGGTGTACGCGATGCCCCGCTCGATCCGGCGCACCCCCTTCGCGCCGAGGCCGCAGATCCGGGCGATGTCGGTGGCCTTCGTGGACCAGGGCGAGATCGTGCCCAGGCGCGGGACGATCCACAGCCGAAGGCCCTCGACGCGGGCGGTGCGCTCCGCGCGCGGCCCGTACTGGAGCAGCCGCTCGAGCACGGCGCGCGCGGCGTCGTCCAGCGGGCCCTCGAGCTCCACGAAGTGGACGAAGTCGGCCGCGAGCGCGGTGACGCCGGGGTTGCGGGCCTGGAGGCGGCGGAGCCTCCGGGCGAGGCGGGCGGGGGTCAGGGCCGGGGCGCCGGCCAGCTCGAGGGTGGGCACGGGCGGATCCTGCCCGGCGTCCCTGAATCATGCCAACGAATCGTGGTGATGGTAGGTATTAGCGATGCTGATGCGTCCGCTCGAGACCGACCAGCTCCTCGCGTTCGTCACGGTGGCCCGCGAGCGCGGCTTCTCGCGGGCGGCGCGGCGCCTGGGGCGCACCCAGTCCGCGGTGAGCCAGGCCGTGGCGCGGCTCGAGGCGGACCTCGACGTGCGGCTGTTCGTGCGGAGCGGCCGGACGACCGAGCTCTCCGCGGCGGGCCGCGCGCTCCTCGAGCGCGCGGAGCGGATCCTCGACGAGATGGACCGCGCGCGGGAGGGGCTCGCCGCCCTCCACGCGCTCGAGGCAGGGCTCCTCGTGGTGGGGACCAGCGATACGCTCGCCTACTACGTCCTGCCGCCGATCCTCGCCGCCTTCCGGGACCGGCACCCGGGCGTCGAGCTCCGGCTCGACAACCGCCCCTCGCCCGCCACGGCGGAGCGCGTCGTCGAGCGGGCGGTGGACGTCGGCGTCGTGACGCTGCCGCTCCCGGCCGGCTTGCGCGTCGGCGGCCGGCCGGCGGCGGAGCGGCTCCGGCTCGAGCCGCTCGCGCGCCAGGAGGAGGTGGTCATCTGCCCGCCCGATCACCCGCTCGCCCGGCGGCGGCGCATCGGCCTCGAGGCGATCCTCCCGTACCCGCTCCTGCTCCTCGACCGGACCACCGGCGCCCGCACGCTCCTCGACGCCGAGCTGGCGCGGCTCGGCGCGGCCCCGACGGTCGCGATGGAGATGAGCAGCGTCGAGGTGCTGAAGAAGCTGGTCGAGCTGGGGCTGGGCGTCTCGGTGGTGCCGGCGCTCGCCGTCGCGCGCGAGGTGCGGGCCGGGGCCCTGGCCGCCGTCCGGCTCCAGGGCCTCACGGCGGAGCGGAGCGTCGGCCTCGCCACGCCCGCCGGCGGCCCGCCCTCGCGCGCCGCGGCGGCGTTCGTCGAGATCGCGCGCGCCGCGCTGGCGGGACGCTGAGCGGCGCCGCGACGCGGCGCTGCGCCCGGCGCGGCCCGTGGGCAAGGTTCGGGCGGGGGGAACCTCCGATGCCCAACCGCAGCACCCTCATGCTCGCGCCCGGCGTGGACGTGCCGCCGGAGGGCGGCTCGATCCTCTTCATCGGCACCGCGACGGTGCTCGTGCAGCTCGGGCCGTTCACGATCCTCACCGACCCCAACTTCCTCCACGCCGGCGACCACGTGCACCTGGGGTACGGGCTCACCTCGAAGCGGCTGACCGATCCCGCGGTGGAGATCGACGATCTCCCGGCGCTCGACGCCTGCGTGCTGTCGCACCTCCACGGCGATCACTGGGACCGGGTGGCGACCGCCCGGCTGCCGAAGGGGCTGCCCGTGCTCACGACGCCGCCCGCGGCGCGCACGCTCCGCGGCGCGGCTTCCGCGAGGCGCGCGCCCTGGCGACGTGGGACGAGATCACGCTCCGGCGGGGCCGGTCGTGGCTCCGGATCACCGCCGTCCCGGCGCGCCACGGCCCGCCGCTCGTGCACGCCGCGCTGCCCTCGGTCATCGGCACGGTCTGGGAGGTCGGGCACGGCGAGGGGCCGGTCCGGTTCCGCCTCTACGTCTCCGGCGACACGCTCCTCCACGACCGGCTCGAGGAGATCCCGCGGCGCTTCCCGCACCTGGACGTCGGCCTCTTCCACCTCGGCGGCACGCGCGTGCTCGGGCTCCTCGTGACGATGGACGCGGCGCAGGGGCTCCGGGCCGTCCAGCTCGTCGCCCCCGACCTCGCCGTGCCGATCCACTACGACGACTACACGGTCTTCAAGTCGCCGATCGAGGACTTCGCGCGCGCGGTGAAGGAGGCCGGGCTGATGGATCGGGTGTACTTCATCGCGCGCGGCGAGCGGCTCCCGCTCCGGTTCGGCGACGTCGCCAGCTCGATCGAGGCCGCGCGCGGCGGGAGCACCCCGGCGTGGCCTCCGGAGGCGGAGCCGAGGCCGGGCGAGACGCACTGACGACGTGAGCCGACCGTCCGCCGCGTGGTACGGTCGGTTCATGCGGCCCCTCGCGTGGCTCCTCGGCGTCGCCGCCGCGCTCTACGCCGCCGTCTGCCTCCTCGCGTTCGTCTTCCAGCGGCGGCTCATGTACTTCCCGGCCCGGTACCCCGAGGACGCGGCCCTGCGGGCGGCGGCGCAGCTGGGGCTCGAGCCCTGGCGCGACGCGAGCGGCGCGCTCATGGGCTGGCGCGCCGCGCCGCGGGGCCGTGCCGTCGCGCGGGCGCTGGTGCTGCACGGGAACGGCGGCTCGGCGCTCGACCGCGCGGACCTCGCCGCGGCGCTCTCGGGCGCGGGCGTGGAGGTGTTCCTGCTCGAGTACCCGGGGTACGGCGCCCGCCCCGGGGCGCCGGCGCTCGCAACGCTCGCGTCCGCCGCCGCCGATGCGCTCGACACGGCTCGGCCATGAGGGCGGTGCGCCGATCTGGCTCGTCGGCGAGAGCCTCGGGAGCGGGGTGGCGGGTCGCGCGGTCGCGCTGCGCCCTGGCGCGGCGCGAGACGCGCGGCGCGCCTGCGCGGCCCCTCGGGGTCACAGGCGGGAGACGAGGCCGTCTCCGAGCTTGCCGAACCAGACCGTCCAGATCGCCCGCATGAACGAGACCCCGTCCACGCGGACCGGAGCGCCGCGGTCGGACGTGACGGTCGTCAGCTGCGCGGCGGCGTCGTACTGGATGACGACCTCCTCGTCCTTCCGGAGGTTGCCCTCGGGGAAACCGCTCAGGAATGCGCGGATCCGCTCGTCGTCCCGGTACCCGGCCGCCTCGAGGCCGTCGCGGAGCCACGACGTCAGTCGCTCCGTCGGGAGCTCCCGGAGGGTGTGCAGGGTGAGGCGCTTGTCGCCGTCGAGCTCGACCACCGCGCGGCGGGACCTCTCGGCGGGCAGGTCGCGCATGTCGTGGCGCACGGAGAGGAGCTCGACGGTGAAGGGCCAGTGATTGGCCTTCAGGATCGCGTCCCCGGTACGGACGTACGCGCCGGGATCCGGCGCCGCCGCGGGGACGACAGCCGGGGTCACGGGGGCGAAGCCGAGCACGACCGCCAGGGCCCTGCAGGACGACGAAGCCACGGACGACCTCCTATCGAGGGGAGCTGCCGGGGAGAGAGCCGGCGTGCGGTTGCGCCTGGAGCGCGGCCTGGACCGCCCGCTCGGCGTGCCCCCAGACGCGCTGTCCCGGGAGCAGCTGGACCGTGGCCGCGACCTCGACGAACACCTCGCGGACGCGCACGTCCGTCCGGGCGGTGGGCGACTCGATCGGGAGGGAACGCCGGCCCATCCTGGGGGCGAGCCGGAAGACCACCCCGCGGCCGAGCAGCTCGCCGGCGTCGGAGTGGAGCGTGCACTGGGCCCCGGGCTGGACCGCGAGCGAGTCGATCTCGTCCACCTCCAGCCGCACCTGAAACCGCGAGACGTCGCCGAGGAGGAACAACGGACCGCGGGAGAGCTCGAAGAACTCGCCGGGCTGGAACCGGCTCAGGAGCACCGTTCCCTTGCTCGGGGCGACCAGCCGCCGGCGGTTCAACGCGGCCTCCGCGAGCTGCAGGCGCGCTCGCGCCGCCGAGAGCCGTGCCCGGGCGCTCGCGCGGTCCTCCACGCGCGCCCCCCGCTCCAGCTCCCGGACCCGCGCCTCGGCCACCTCCGCCAGCGCGGAGGCCGACTGCGCCTCGGCGCTGGCCCGATCGGCGTCGGCCTCGGGCGCCGCGCCGCCCTCGTAGATCTTCGAGATCCGATCGGCGTCGCTGCGCGCCAGCTTCGCGCGGATCGCCGCGGCCGAGCGTTGCGCCCGCGCCTGCCGCAGCTCCTCCGCGGTGGCCCCGTTCTCGAGCCTGGCGAGGCCCGCCGTCGCATCCTCGACCTCGGCGCGCGCGAGCGCGAGCGCGTGTCGCTGGGCGGCGTCCTCGAGCTGCGCGAGGAGCTGGCCCTGCTCGACCGTCTCGCCCTCGGCGACCAGGATGCGATCGATCCAGCCCGGCTCCTGCGCGGACAGCTCGACCTGGTCGCCCCAGGGCTCGACGATGCCCGGCGCCACCACGCGATCCGCCTCGACGCGCTCGGCGGCGGCCCTCGGCGCCTCGTCGTCCGCGGGGTCCCGCGCCGTGCGCGGTCTCGCGGCCGACGGCGCGTCCTTCCGCTCGACGCTCGGCTTCCCGTGGAGCCCGCAGCCGGCCGGCGCGAGCCCCGCGGCGAGGAGGGCGAGGAGAGGCCAGGTCCGGGGGAGGGATCTCATGGGCTTCCTTTCGTCCGCGCTCAGGCGCGGAGCGCGCCGTCGACGACGTGGACCACGCGGTCCGCGAAGGAGAGGACCCGCTCGTCATGGGTCACGATCACGACCGCGCGGTCGTGGTCCTTCGCGAAGCCGCGCAGCAGCGCGAGGATGGCGTGGCCGGTGGCGCCGTCGAGCGAGGCGGTGGGTTCGTCGCAGAGCAGGATGGGTGCGCCGGTCACGAGGGCGCGGGCGACGGCCACGCGCTGCTGCTGCCCGCCCGAGAGCTGCCGCGGGTGCGCGTGGCGCTTGTCGCGCATTCCGACGAGCTCGAGCGCGTGGAGCGCCCGGTCGGTCCGCTCGGCGCGCGAGACCCCGGCGAGCAGGAGCGGGACCGCGGCGTTCTCCTGGGCGTCGAGGCTCGGCAGGAGGTTGAACTGCTGGAAGACGAACCCGACCTGCTCGCGCCGCAGGCCGGCGAGCTCGTCCGCCGTCATGCGACGGGCGCTCCGTCCGCCCACGACCACTTCACCTTCGGTCGGGGTGAGGACCAGCCCGAGGATGCTGAGCAGCGTCGTCTTGCCGCTCCCGGACGGGCCCCGGATGACGAGGACCTGGCCGCGGGACACGTCGATGTCGGTCGGGTGAAGCGCGCGGACGGCGAGCGCGCCCGTCCCGAACACCTTCCCGACGCCGATCCCCTGGAGAACGGCTCGCCCGGCCATGCCTCACCCCCGGAACACGATGGCGGGATCGACCGAGAGCACGCGCCGGATCGCCGCCAGGGACGCGACGGTGCAGGAGACCAGCGCAGCGGCCGCCACGCCGACGAAGAGGCGCGGCGGCGTCGCCATCGGGAGCTGCGGGAGATGCGCCCGCACCATCAGGAACGCGCCGATCCCGACGACGAACCCCGCCGCGAAGAAGAGCCACGCCTGCACGAGCAGCAGGCTCAGGAGGTCGCGCCGCCGCGCGCCGATCGCCTTGAGCGTCCCGTAGTCCCGGGCGCGGTCGATCGCGGACGAGTAGAGCGTCACGGCCACGATGGCGGCGCCGATCAGCGCCGCCACCACGGATCCCATCCCGAACACGAGGCCGACCGGCGTCCGCACGAGGAAATAGCGCTCCTCCATGTCGCTCATCTCCTCGCGCGTCCGCACCAGGACGTCGGGGATGCGCTCCTCGAGCCGCGCCTTCAGCGCGGAGACGGGGACGCCGGGGGCGGCGCCCACCGCCACGAAGGTGAGCCGATCCTGCGGAAAGCTCGTGAACGCGCGGGCATCGTCGATGTTGGCGAAGACGTAGTAGTACGGGCTGTGCGGGTCCATCCCCTGGAAGAACCCGTTCACGATGGCCGCCTGCCCGTCGATCTCGATGCGATCGCCGATCTCGGCCGAGGCGAACGTGGGCCGGTCGTTCCAGTTGAGGAGGATCCGCCGGGACGCCCGGAGGGAGTCCCAGGTCGTCCCCGGGGAGAGCGTCCGGGGCAGACCCGCGTAGCGCGGCGCCTCGACCCCGAGCACCTTCACGAACTCGCGCACGCCGTCGGGGCGGGTGACCGTCCCGATCCCCTGGACCACGGGCGCCGCCCACGCGACGCCGCGCGTGCTCGCCGCCGCGGAGAGGCGGCTGACCGGGATCGTGTCGGTCGCGTCCGTGCTCTCGGTCGCCACCGACATGATCCAGACGTCCACGCCGGAGCTCCGGACGAACGAGGTGACGCGGCCGAGGATTCCGAGGAGGAGGGAGCTCTGCTGCGCCATCAGGAACACCGAGACGGTCACGCCGACGAACGTCCCCAGGCTCTTGAACGGCGCGTCGAAGAGCATCCGGACCGCGAGGCCGACGAGGCGGAGCGGGTGCGCCGGGCGGGGAGCGGGGGGGGCCGGCGGCGCCGGCGGCGCGGGGTCCGCCGGACCCGTCGCCGCGCCGCCGCCCGGGCCGCGCCACGCCGCGGGAACGAGCCGGGCGAGGCGCGCGCCGATCCAGACGGCGAGGCCGAACGTCGCGATGCCGGTCGCCTCGAAGAGCGCGTCGTCGGGCACGACGAAGTCGGCCGAGCCGAAGAGCGCCTGGAGCCGGCTCGCCGGTGCGCCGGCGGCGAAGAGGACGCACTTCAGCGCGTGCCCCCACGCCCCGTGGTAGAGGCCGAACACGAGGACGAAGGGGACGCCCACGGCGGCCGCGAGCAGCACGGCGAGGAGCCGTCCGGGCCGCCAGACGAGCAGGGCGGTCACCACGGCCGTCACCGCGAGGGCCACGACGGCGGGCGCGACGACGTGGAGCCGCCCGGGGTCCTCGTAGCGGTGCGCGCCCAGGACGAAGTGCCCCACCGTCGCCGCGGTCTGAGCCAGGACCAGGAGGAGCAGCGCGCCAGCCGCGCGGGCCAGGGTTCCGGTGCGGTGGAGCGCCGTCGGGGCCATGCGGAAGGATTTATAAGCGATCGACCGCATATGTCAACCCGGGCCACGGGTCCGCTGGGGCGTGCGCCCGGAGGACGGACAGCAGGGCTGGGAGAGGTGGCGGCGCCCGCGCGCCGCGCTACTCGGCGGCGGGGGCGCGCGTCCCGCGCGCACGCGCGCCACGCGCGGCGCGGGCGCCCGCGGGCGCGACGCCGCTCCAGATCACGTCGATCATGCGGCCGAGCTCGCGGCGCCCGCTCGCGGCCTCGCGCGGCGAGAGGACCGAGCGCAGGCCGAGATCGTGCGCCAGCGTGGTGATCAGGGTGGCGGCGGCCGCCGCCGAGCCGGGCGCGAGCTCCCCGCGCCGCTCGAAGCCCTGGAGGCGCCGGGTGAGCGCCGCGGCGAGCCGCGCGTCCGCGTTCAGGTGCTCGAACCGGTGGAGGGTCTCGAGCTCGAAAGACGGGTGGAGCATCAGCTGGATCGCGACGGGGAGCAGCTCGGAGAAGTAGGCGGCCAGCCGCTCGACCACCGCGCGCACGTAGGCGTGCGCCTCGCCCTCGGGCTCCGCCGGACCGAGCATCTCCTCGAGGTCGGGCGCGGTCGGGGCCATGGCCCGGAAGAAGAGCTGCTCCTTGCTCCCGAACCGCTGGTAGAGGACCGCCTGGGACACGCCGGCGACCCGGGCCACGTCGCGGGTGGACGCGGTGTGCCCCCGCTCGCGGAAGATCCGCCGCGCGGCCGCGAGCACGTCGTCGTCGGAAACGACCTTGTGGCGACCCATGCGCCCATTATCGCGCCGGGCCGCGGGCGCCGCCACGGGGCGAGCGCCGCACGTCCCCGCGCGCGCTCACCCGCGCCGCAGCTGCAGGCTCTCCCCGGTGTACTCCATGAGCTCGACCGGGTTGCCGTCCGGATCGGCGGTCCACGCCTGGCGCGAGCCGTCGAGGCCGCCCTTGGGCTCGGTGATCTCGAGCCCCTTCGCGCGGAGCCGGGTGAGGAGCGCGTCGAGCCCGGTCACCTCGAAGCAGAGGTGGCGGAAGCCGGTGCCGCGCTCGATGCGCGGATCGTCGCCGCCCCACATCTTCTGCGCGCCCCGCCGGTCGAAGACCTCGAGGAAGGTCGAGTGGCCGGCGTCGAAGTAGAGGCCGAACGTCTCGCCGGTGGTGGGGTTCTGGAACGGGAAGGCGAACCGCAGCCCGAGGCCGTCCACGTAGAAGCGGCGGAGCTCCTCCATGCGGTCGGTGTACAGGCAGACATGGGCGAGCTGGCGGATCACGTGGGCCTCCCGGGCGAGCGTCGCCCACGTGTAGCCCATCGGGCCGCGAGCGCCAAGCCTGGAGTCGACATCGTCGCCGTGCGGCTCAGCCCGGGAACAGCGACCGAACGCCCTGCGCCGCGTCGATGAGCGGCTGCGGGAGCACGCCGCCCACGATCACGAGGATCGCGAAGGCGCCGGCGATGAGCTCGTAGCCGACGGCGCGCGGGAGGCGCGAGGGCTCGGCCACCGCCGGCGGGTCGAGGAACATCGCCCGGATGATCCGCGCGTAGTAGTAGAGCGACACGGCGGTGTTGAGCGCGGCGACGACGAGCAGCACCGCGTACCAGCCGCCGCCGGCCCCGTCGACGCGCTCCCAGACGGCCGTGAAGAGGTACCACTTGCCGATGAACCCGGCGAACGGGGGGAGCCCGGTCAGGGAGAGCAGGAAGACGGTGAAGGCGATGGCGGTGATCGGCTGGCGCCGCACGAGGCCCCGGTAGTCGAGGATCGACTCCGAGCCGGTGGCGTCCGCGACGCGCATCACCACCACGAACGCCCCGAGGTTCATCACGAGGTAGACGGCGAGGTAGATGAGCACGCTCTGGAGCCCGGCGAGCGACGCGGCCGCGAGGCCCATGAGCGTGTAGCCGGCGTGGGCGATCGACGAGTACGCGAGGAGGCGCTTCAGGTTGGTCTGGACGATGGCGACCAGGTTCCCGAGCGTCATCGTGACCGCGGCCACGATGCCGAGGACCGCCGGCCAGGGCACCGCGGCGAGCGCTTCGCCGCCTCGCGGGAAGACCTCGAGGAAGAACCGGAGCGCGAGCGCGAACCCGGCCGCCTTGGGGCCGACGGAGAGGAACGCGGTGAAGGGCGTCGGGGCGCCCTCGTACACGTCCGGGCACCACATGTGGAACGGGACGGCGGCGACCTTGTAGCCTATGCCCGCCGCGACGAAGGCGAGGCCGGCGACGACCGCGAGCCGGCCCCCGGCCAGCTCCGGGCCGGCGCCCTGGAGCGCGCGGGCCAGGGCGTCCCCGAGCGCGGAGAACGAGAACGTGCCGGCGAGGCCGTACAGGTAGCTCATCCCGAACAGCATCACGCCCGACGCGACGCCGCCGTAGATGACGTACTTGAGCGCCGCCTCGGTGGCCCGGCGGTCGGCCCTGCGGAAGCCGGCGAGGACGTAGCTCGTCATCGAGACGAGCTCGATGGCGAGGTACATCATGAGGAGGTCGGTCGCGCTCGCCATGAGGAACATGCCGAGCACGATCGCCACGAGCAGCGCGTAGAACTCGCCGCGCCGCGCCCGCGCGAGCTCCGTGCCGAGCGCCGTGACGACGACGGTCACCGCCCCGGCGCCGAGGAAGAGCCACTTGAAGAACGTGGCGAGCGCGTCGCTCGCGATCATCCCGTTGAACAGCGAGCGCGGCGTGTGCGGCTGGAAGGCGAGCAGCGCGGCGGCGGCCCCGAGGACCGCGAGCGCGGAGACCGTGAGGCGCGACGAGCGCGCGGCGCTGCGCCGCCAGACGAGGTCGAGGACCAGCAGGACGATCACGCCGGCGGTGAGCGCCAGCTCGGGCCGGAACCAGGCCAGGGACG
>DASPMI010000091.1:0-23156 GCA_035627135.1 Anaeromyxobacter sp.
AGCGCGGGCCGGTGGCGCACGCGCGCGAGCTTCTCGGTGAGCAGCTTCTCGACCGCGATACGATCGACGAATCGCGAGCTTGCTTCGTCCATGTGGTTGCTAGCCTCCCCCCACCTCACGGGCGACGCTCAGCGCGTAGCCCGCCGTGAACGCCGACCGGAGCGCGATCCGGCGCCCGGACACGGTCACTGTCTCGCCCGAGCAGTCGAGCGTCCCGAACGGCAGGCGCCCGCCCCAGCGGCCCACCTTGCTCGCCGCCTCCTTGCGCGTCCAGAGCACGTGCAGGAGCTCCTCGCGCTCCGGCCCGGGGACGGCGGCGAGCCGCTCGTGCTCGGCGTCGGTGAAGAACATCCGCGCGAACGCCTCGGGCCGCGGCTCGGTCCGCTCGAGATCGACGCCGACGGCGAACGGCGCCGCGACCGCCGCCGCGAGCCCGTGCGAGTGCGAGATCGAGACGTGCAGCGCCGGGTGGCCGCGGACGGACGGGGCGCCGGTCGGGTCCCGCCCGATCTCCAGCTCCGCCTCGCGCTCCTCGCCCAGCGCCTGCGCCACCGCCCGGCGGGCCGCGATCCGGCCGGCGAGGAACTCGGCGCGGCGGCGGGGGGACCGGTGCCGCGCCCAGAGCGCGCGCTCCTCCCCGAGGAGCGAGTCGGGCATCTCCCGCTCGCCCTTCGACAAGCTCAGGACGAGCGGGTTCTCTCGTCCGCTCGTGCTGAGCCAGCGGAGGAGGCGGGCTCTGCCCGCCGACGGGGCGAGGGCGAAGCCCGAACAATTCTCGCCGCACGCGCGGTCCACGAGGACCGGCCCGATCGCGACCGCGACGTCCCCGAGCCCGCGGGCGAGCCGGGCGAGCACGCGCTCGAGCTGTGCGAGCGAGGCGAGCATCTACTGCCGGATCCTCCGGAACGCGACGTTCCGGGCGAGGCAGCAGAGCCGCTCGCCGCGCAGCATGGCGATGTCGAACAGGAACAGGTCCTGCCCCCGGTCGGTCACGCGGGCGACGACGTCGTATTGCCCCTCCTCGATCGGCGGGACGAGGACCGCGAACTCCTCCGCCCCGACGGGCAGGTAGACCTGGCCGGTCTGCAGGATGCAGAAGACGGCGCCGGCCTGGTGCAGCGAGTCGAGGAACGCCGGGTTGATGCGGAGGCGCGAGAGCGGGTAGCGCGGCTCGGAGAGCTGCGCCCGCGGCAGCGGGACCCGCGTCCAGATCCCGTCCTTCCCGTACGTGACCTCGAGCTCGGCCAGGGAGTGTCCGGCCCGCCGCGCGTCGTTGAAGATGGGCCCGAAGAGGACGTTCTTCTCGTGCCCCTCGCCGGGCCTCGGGAGGAGCCGCGCGAAGTCCGTCTTCTCTTCGCCGCCGAGCGCCCACCGCATGGGCGGTCCAGCGGGCGGCGCGATCGGCTCGCGCGAGACGATCGCGGTGCAATAGAGCCGCTCCTCGGCGCGGCCGCCGGCCTGCGACTGGAAGGGCGACCAGACCTCCATGCGCAGCGCGTGCCCGCCGGCGCCCTCGGCGGCCGCGCTCCTCACGAGCACGTCGCGCGGGGCCTCGCGATAGAGCTTGAACGCGTCCTTGAACGCGAGCTGCCGGAAGACGTAGGGGTGCCCGGCCTCGCCGGCGTCCTCCCCGAGCACGAGCTCGTGCGCTTCGGCCATGAGCTCCATGAAGCCGACGCCGGGCATGAGCGGCGTGCCCGCCAGCCGGTGCTGGTCGAGGAGCGCGTCGCGCTTCGGCGAGAACCGGCGGTAGACGACGGGCAGCCGCCCCTCCCCGTGGCTCACCCAGTCGACGAACGGCGCGGCGTCGAGGGGGGTCGCGGCGAGCTCCGGATCGACGAGGCCGCCGAGGCCGCGGTGGAGCACCACCTCGACCTCGGGGCGCGCGGAGAGGATCTCGCGCGCCGCCGCCCGGCCGCCCTCCTCGGGCGCGATGAAGTTGAGGCCGGCGTTCTCGGCGTGCTCCCGGAGGAACCCGTTCCGCCACGCCATGCCGCGCTCGGCCCAGCCGGACCAGACGAGGCTCGCGCCGCGGATCCCCCGCGCGCGCCGGTACGCGCGCGTCCAGAGGTCGAGGAACGCGTTCGCGGCGGAGTAGTCCACCTGCACGGCGCTCCCGAGCAGGCCGGAGATGGACGAGATGGCGACGACGCGCCGGAGCGGATCCGCCGCGCAGAGCGCGCCGAGGTGACAGGCGCCGACGGTCTTCGCGCGGTGGACGGAGCGGAACTCGTCGAGCGACTTCTTCTCGAGCCGGCGGCTGACCTCGCGGCCGGCGCCGTGGAGCAGGGTCGTGATCGGGCCGTGGAGCCGGCGGACCTCCTCGAGCGCCGCCTGGAGCTGGGCGCGGTCGCAGACGTCGGCGGCGTGGTAGCTCACGCGGCAGCCGGCGGCCTCGAGCCGGGCGACGGTGTCGAGGATCTCGGCCGCGCGCTCGAGGCCGGCGTACGCGTCCTCGACCATCACCGGGGTGACGCGCGCGAACGCGGCGCGCAGGCGCTCGCGGATGGCGTCCTTCTGGGCGGGCCGCGCGGCGGCGGGCAGCGCGTGGAACCGGCGGGCCTCGCCGTCGATGGCCGTGCGGCCGAGGAGGGCCACGCGGCAGGGGCGGCCCGCGGTGAGGTGCTCGAGGATGATCGCGGTGATGCCGGCGCCGCCGCCGGTCGCGACGATCACCTCGTCGGGCGCGAGCACGGCCGGGGGCTCCGCCGGGATGGTGGCGTTCGCGACCACCACGCGGTGGCGCACCCCGCCGATCCGGCAGATCTCGACCCCCGGCCCCCGCTCCGTGAGCTCGGCGACGACGGGCTCGAAGGCGGCCGGCGCGGGCTTCTCCAGCGTGCCCGGCGCGAGGTCCACGATGCGCACCTTCCGGTCGGGCCACTCCTGGCGGAGCGCCTTGTAGAACCCGGCGTGGAGGCCGAACACCGGGTCGATCGCGGCCTCCGCGTCTCCGAGCCCGTGCGCGCCGTCGATGGCCGTCACGGCGAGGATGCGCTCCGGCACGCGCTCCGAGTCCGCGAGCCGCTTCCAGGCCGCGAAGCGGCAGTCGGCGGCGCGGGCGATCGCGGCGGCGAGCGCGTCCGGCGCGGCCGAGAGGAGCGAGCTCCTCGAACCGCACGCGGTCGTGTCGACGAGGACGTTGGGCCGCGCCCGCTTGAGCAGGGGCGAGAGCGCCCCGAGCACCTCCTCCGGGGAGCCGGAGGAGGGGAAGACGAGCGTCCGGAGCTCCTTGGCGCGGCCCTGGAGCGCGGCCTGGAGCGCCTTCACGCACGCCTCGTCGTCGCCCCAGATCCAGACCGTCTTGCCGGCGAGCGACTGGCGCGGCCCCGCGGCGGGCGCGGGCGCGAGCGCGCGGACCTGCCGGGCGAGGTCGATCGAGGACGCCTCACCGGCCGTGGGGGCCGGCGTGGACGCGGTGGCGATCTGCTTCGCGAGCTCGTCGAGCCGCGCGTCCTGGGGCAGCTGCCACTCGGCGGGGAGGCCGAACTCCCGGACGCACGCCTCGCGGAGCTTCGCGCGCGTGGCGGCGTCGAGGCCGAGATCGCTCTCGAGCGTGAGATCGAGCTCGAGCATCTCCGGAGGGTAGGGGGTGGTCTGGGCGAGGAGCCGGAGGAGGGTCGCGGGGACGTCGGTTGGGCGCGGAGTTCCGTTGTCCGCTCGCCCTTCGACAGGCTCAGGGCGAGCGGAGATCACCTGGGGCGCGGGACTCTTCTCCCGCTCGCGCTCGTGGTTCGACAGGCTCACCACGAGCGGGCCTTCGGCTTCCGCTCGCCTGGACCGTTCGACGGGCTCCGGGGTAGGGCGAGCGGTTTCCGGCGCCGCCCGCGCCGCGAAGAACTGGATGAGGTGCCCCACGGTCGGGAAGTCGCTGATCCGGAACTCGAGGTCCTGGTGCAGCCCGAACCGCGCCCCGAGCGTCGCGAGGATCGTGGCCTGCTTCACCGTGTCGACGCCGAGGTCCGCCTCGAGCTCCATCGAGGGCTCGACGAGCGAGACCTTGTAGCCGGTGACGTCGGCGACGGCGGCGCGGACGATCTCGGCGACCTCCTCGGCCGCGGCGCCGGACGAGCCGGCCTGCGGCGCAGGGGTGGGCGCGAGGGCAGCGCCGTTCACGTGGCCGGCGGCGCCGCCGGCGTGGCTCGCGTCACCGCTCGCCGGTCCGGCGGCCCCCGCCGCCGGACCCGAACCCTTGGTGAACAGGGTGACGAGGCCGCGGAGGGTCGGGTAATCCGAGAGCCGGACCTCGCCCATGTCCGCCGCGCCGAGGCCCTCGGCGAGCGTCGCGAGGACGGTCGCCTGCTTGACGGTGTCGATCCCCAGGTCGGCCTCGAGCTCCATGTCGAGGTCGAGCATCCCGCGCTGGTAGCCGGTGATCCCGGCCACGACGTCGAGGACGCGGTCGCGGACGGCGGCGGCGTCGGGGGCGCCGTTGCGGGGCTCCGGGACCGCTCGTGCTTCGACAGGCTCAGCACGAGCGGACACGCGAGGCTCCGGCGCAGACCCGTTCGCTCGTGGTTCGACAGGCTCACCACGAGCGGATGTGTTGGTCCGCTCGCCTTGAGCATGTCGAACGGCGAGCGGGACGGAATCCGCAGACCTTCCCGGTTCGCACGCCTTCGCGCACGGCCGGCCGTCGACGACCGGCCGGTCGGCGAGGACCGTCCCCGGCCGCGCGTCCTCGATGGCGAGCACGCGCCCGAGGTGGACGAGCTTCGGGTCGGGGAGCCCGGAGACGCGCGAGAGCCACGCCTGGTGGACGCTCGCGTCCTCGATCCGCTTCTCCCCCCGCGCGGCGCGCCGGAGGAGGACGTAGTTCCCCTGGGAGCCGAACCCGGCCGCCATGCGGAGCGCGTGGCCGACGTCGCGCCGGCCGCCCTTCGAGAGCTTGAGCCCGGCGAGCGCGGGATCGGCCTCGCGGTGGTTCACGATGGGCGGCACGCGCCCGTGCTGGAGCGCCTTGGCCGCGACCACGTCCTCGAGCGAGGCGCCCATGGTGTGGCCGGTCATGCCCTTCGTGTTGGTCACCTCGATCTCGCCGCACCGCTCGCCGAAGACGTGCCGGAGCGCGACCGCCTCGGACTCGGAGCAGCCGCCGCGCGGCGGCGTGTACGGCTCGTGCGAGAAGTAGACGAGGTCGGGCGCGAGCGCTGCGCGGCCGAGGCCGTGCCGCTCCTCCATCCGCCGGATGAACACCTCCAGCTCCTCGGCGTAGCGCGGGATGTCGAGGCTGCTCGGGTGGCCGGCGGTGTTGAAGGCGTGCGTCCCGAGGAGCTCGCAGACGGGGGCGACCCCACGCCGCGTGCACTCGTCCTGGCGCTCGACCACGATGCCGACCGCGCCCGCGCCCATGATCATCCCGTTGCGGCGCCGGTCGAACGGGACCGCGGCCTCGTACAGATCGCCCTCGCTCGTGCAGGCGCCGGTGGCGAGGAACCCCGCCCCCAGGTACGGGAGCGCGGCCGCCGAGGTCGGGTCGTCCGCGCCGATGACGACCATCCGCTTCGCGCGCCCGCCGCGGATGAGCTCCTCGGCGAGCAGGATGGCGGTGCAGGTGGACGAGCAGGCGGCGTTGAGCTGGAAGTTGGGCCCGCGCGCGTTGACGCTCCGTGCCAGGCGGTTGTTGGCCTGGCACGAGATCTGGGTCATGAACTGGTGGTTGAAGCGGTACACCTCCGCCTCGCGCGGGGTCGCGCCGAGCCGGGCGTAGTGGAGGGTGAACCAGTCGGCGAGGAGCTTGCGGCTCTCCGCGTGGGTGACGCGCGGAATGAGCGTCTCGTAGAAGTCGCGGATCGCCTCGCGCGCCCGGTTCCCGAGCGTGCTCGCGAGGTGGCGCGAGACCTCGGCGATCACCGGATCGACCATCGGAAAGCCGTTCGCGAAGATGACGCCGGTGTCGGCCTGCAGCTCGCGCGGGAGCGCCCAGCGGTCGGGCAGCGTCCGCCCCGAGGCGGTCTTCACGTACTCGCGCACGAGCGGGATGTGCGCGTCGCGGAGGGCCTCGAACCCGGCGGCGACGGCGTGCGCGACGCAGCTGCTCATCGTCAGCAGCTCCTTCTCGTCGAGCTGGTAGTCCTTGCCCAGGTCGAGGCGGCCGATCCTCCCGGCGAGCTGGATGACCTCGTTGAGGCTCTGCAGCTCGACGATGCTCGCGCCCTGCTCCGACTTGACGACCTTGGAGACGCGCAGGTCGAGCAGGCGCTGCCGCTCGGGGTCGGTCAGCCGCTCGATGAGGTTCCGCCCCTCGAAGAGCTGCTCGAAGTTGTCGTCGCGGAACGCGTCCTTGAACGAGCCGGGGAGGCCGGCGGCGACGCCGCTGTAGACGATGCGGAGGGCTTCGCGAGCATCACGCTCACCGTTCGACAGGCTCAGGGTGAGCGGGCCCTCGTGATCCGCTCGTGCTGAGCCTGTCGAAGCACGAGCGGTGGAGGATTCCACCACCTCCGCCGCGCCCGGATCGATCGGCAGCCCTGCCACGTGGAGCTGGCAGACGAGCCGCAGGAACGCCTCGGACGAGTCCCCCTGCTTCGAGTCCGACGCGAGGACGACGGCCGGCCGGTCGGCCAGGATCTCCTTCGTCTGGCTCGAGAGGATGGACGACGGGCCGACCTCCACGAACACCCGCGCGCCGTCGGCCCACAGCCGCTCGATCCCGCCGACGAAGTCCACCGGGCTCGTGATCTGCACGCCGAGGGTCCGGACGACCTCGGCCGCGTCGTCGGGGTAGTAGGCGCCCGTGCTCGCGGCGAGGACGAGCGCGCGCCCCGGCCGGAAGCTCGCCTCCGCGAGCGCCGGCGCGAACGCCGCCTGCGCGCCCGCCATGAGCGGCGAGTGGAACGCGCGCGAGACGTTCACCTTCACGGCGCGGATCCCGGCGGCGGCCGCCTTCTCGGCGAGCGCGGCGATCGCCGCCTCGTCGCCGCTCGCGATGGTCTGCCGCGGGCCGTTGAGGTTGGCGACGGTGAGCGGGAGGTTCGCGTCCTCGATGAGCTTCCGCGCCTCGGCCGCGCCCATGGGCAGCGCCAGCATGCCGCCGGCGCGATCGGCGGGCACGTTGCCCAGCGCCGAGCCGCGGGCGTGCACGAGCGCCAGCCCGTCCGCGAGCGAGAGCCGCCCGGCCGCGAGGAGCGCGGTGAACTCGCCCAGGCTGTGGCCGATCATCCGCGCGGGCCGGAGGCCCATCTGCTCGAGGACCGCGAACGAGGCGAGGCTCGCGGTCACGACCGCCGGGTGCGTGTGGACCGTCTGGCGGAGCCGCTCCTCGGCCGCCTTCCGGTCTCCCGCGCTGTCGATGAGCGCGGTGACCGAGGTGCCCGCAAGCGCCTGCCAGCGCTGATCGGCCCGCGCGTGGACGTTCCGCGCCGCGCCGAACCGCCCGCGCAGCTCGGCGAGCATGTCCGGGTACTGCGCCCCCTGGCCCGGGAAGAGCACCGCCACCTGCGAGAGGTCGCGGGGCGGCGCGGCGTCGAAGAAGACGCCCTTGGGCTGGAGCTGCGCGAGTGCCTCGAGCGAGGGGCCCGCGGCCCGGACGAGCGCGAGCTTGGCGCGCAGGTCGGCCTGGGAACGGACGGGGAAGGCGAGCCGGCACGCGCTGGACCGGCCCGTCCGCGCGTTCGCGTCGGCGAGGAGCGCCGGGAGGTCGATCGCGGGATCCGCGAGCTGCGCCTCGAGCTCCGCGGCGTCGGCGAGGAGCTGGGCGGGGTCGGCGCCGCGGAACAGCGCGACCTCCCAGAGCGGGGTGGCCGCGGTCCCCGCTCGTCCTTCGACAGGCTCAGGACGAGCGGAGTGAGAGACCTCTCCGGGCGCTGCGCTTTCGCGAGCGGAATTCCTCCCGTCCGCTCGCACCGAGCCTGTCGAAGTGCGGGCGGGAGCGGATCTCCGGTAATCCTCCTCCCGGTACTCCGACAGCGCCAGGTGGTAGTTCGCCCCGCCGAAGCCGAACGCGCTCACGCCCGCGCGCCGCGGGTGGTCCTTCGCCGCCCACGCCTTCCCGTCCGTGAGGACGTAGAACGGCGAGCCCTCGAGCTGGATCGCCGGCGACAGCCGCTCGAACCCGGCCGTGGGCGGCAGCCACCTGTGGTGGATCGCGAGCACGGCCTTGAGCAGGCCCGCGATCCCGGCCGCCGACTTGAGGTGGCCGATGTTCGACTTGACCGAGCCGATGCCGCAGAACGCCCGGCCCTTCGCGCCCATCGCCGCGAAGGCGCGCTTCACCGCGTTGGTCTCGCTCCTGTCGCCCACCTGCGTGGACGTGCCGTGCGCTTCGTAGAGCTCGATCGTGTCCGCGTCGTGCCCGCCCATCTCGCAGGCCCGCTGGATGGTGAGCGCCTGGCCGACCTCGTTGGGCGCGGCGATGGCCTTGCCCTTGCCGTCGCTCGTCTGGCCGTAGCCGGTGACGAGCGCGTAGATCCGGTCGCCCGCGGCGATCGCGTCGGCGAGCCGCTTCAGCACGACGGCGCCGCCGCCCTGGCCGATGACGAACCCGTTGGCGCGAGCGTCGAACGGGAACGAGCCGTCCGGCGAGAGGGCGCCGATGCCCGAGAAGTAGATGTGGCCCTCCTCGGTGTTGCCCATGTCGGCCGCGCCGCAGACCACCGCGTCGGCCTCGCCGAGCCGGAGCTGCTGGATGCCGCACGCCACCGCGGCGAGCCCCGACGCGCAGGCCGCGTCGATGAGGAACGCGTGGCCCTTGAGATCGAAGACCGAGCAGATGCGCGAGGCGATGATGCTCGGGAGCACGCCCGGCGCGCTGTCCTCGGTGACGCCGAAGGTGCCGGCGAGGGCGCGCTCGCGGACCTCGTCGAGGATCGCCCGCCGCCGCTCGGGCGGGAGCGCCTGGACGGCGTGGCTCTCCTCGAAGTGGTGCGCGAACCGCTGAAACGCGAAGCGGCGCACGAACTCGTGGTGGAGCGGCCCGATCATCGTGCTGCCCATGAAGACCGAGACCCGCTCCTTCGCCACGGACGCGAGCGCGCCCGAGGAGAGCGCCTGCTGCGCGGCGAGGAGCGCGATCTTCTGGTTCGGGTCCATGTGCTTCGCCACGGCCGGCGGGATGCGGAACTGCTCCGGGTCGAAGTCGAAGGACTCGATGGCGCCGCTGAGGTCGGTGTACGTCTTGTCGTCGCGGTGCGGCTTCTTGAGGACCTCGGGCCGCCAGAAGACGCGGCTCACGATCGAGTCCCGCGGGAACTTCCGGATCGAGACGCGCTTCTCGACGATGTTGCGCCAGAAGGCCGCCAGATCCGGCGCGTCCGGGAACACGCCCCCCACCCCGACGATCGCGTACCGGTTCTCGAGATCGCTCGCCTGCATCGGTGCCTCCCGGCGTGCTCCCGCCGCCTGATGCCTGCCGCCTGCTGCTGCTCCCCGGTCCTGCGCGCTACAGCGTGCCGAGCCGCTTCCGGTCGAGCTTCCCCATGTTGTTGAGCGGGAACGACTCGACGAACTGGACGACCTTCGGGACCTGGAAGTTGATGAGCTGCTGGCTCGCGAACCGGATGAGGTCGCGCTCCGTGAGCTCGTGGCCCGGGCGCAGGCGGACGAAGGCCTTCACGACCTCGCCGTAGAGCGGGTCCGTGACCGCCGTGACCGCCGACTGCAGCACCGCCGGGTGGGCGTCGAGCACCGCCTCGACCTCGAAGGGCGAGACCTTGATGCCCGCGATGTTGATGATGTCCTTGATGCGGCCGGTGAGGAACAGCCGGCCATCCTGCGTCACGTGCCCTTGATCGCCGGACTTGAACCAGCCGCCGGCCATGGCCCGGGCGGTCGCCTCCGGATCGTTCAGGTAGCCCTTCATGACGCTGGGGCCGCGGACCGCGATCTGGCCCGTCGTGCCCGGCGGCACGGGGCGGTCGTCCTCGTCGAGGATGCCGATCTCGACAAGCTCCGGATCCGGGCACGGCCCCATGTCGCCCGTGCCGCGCGAGGGCTCGCCCACGCGCCAGGTCACCCCGCAGCACGTCTCGATGAGGCCGTAGCCCTCGCAGAGCACGACGCCCGAGGCGCGCTCCCAGTCGAGCATGAGCCCGTGCTCGAGCTTCGCCGCCGCGCAGAACGCCATCCGCAGCGAGGAGAGCGCCTCCCGCTTGGGCTTCATGCGCAGGAGCTGCTGGTAATGCGAGGGGACGCCGTAGAGGTGCGTGATCTTCTCGCGCTCGATCGTCTCCAGCACCTTGAGCGGATGGAACGCCCGCATGAGGAAGGTCGTCGACCGCTTGCGCAGCGTGAGCGGCACGAGGAACACGGTCCCGAAGCCGTGCGAGAACGGCACGTAGCAGAGGTGCCGCGAGGTCTCGTCCACCGGCCTCCAGTACCGATCGCAGATGCGGGTGAAGCTCGCGTGGTTGCCCGGCGTGAGGACGACGCCCTTCGGGAGGCTCGTCGTACCCGACGTGAAGTAGACGTAGCACGGCTTGTCCGGCGCGAAGTCGTACGGCGCCGCCGGGCACGGCGCCGGCGGCGGCGTCGCCGAGAGCCGCTCGATGTCCGCCGCGGGGAGGAGGTCCGCGTTCGCGAGGACCTCGGCGTCGAGCGCGTCCTTCGGGCAGTGCGTGAGGAGGAGCCGGCACCCCGTCACGCCGACGTAATGCCCCATGCTCTTCGGCTGCACGAGCGCGTCGACCCAGCACGAGACCGCGCCGAGGTACTGCACCGCCGCGTGGGCGACGACGGCGTCGATCGAGTTGAAGAGGTGGAGGACGACCTTGCTGCCGCTCGTCACCCCGCGTGCGAGCAGGTGCCCGGCGAGGGACTGCACCCGGGTGCGGAGCTCGTCCGAGGAGACGCTCCGGCCGGAGTCCACCTCCACGAACAGCGGATGCCCCTCACGGGAACGCCCGTGGGCCACGACGTCGGCGGCGTAGTTCATGTGGGGGTCTTCTTTACCACGAACGACCGACCCAGCCGGGGGTCAGCTGTGTGCTTTCGACCCCCTTCCGGGTAAACGTGGGCCGACTCTGGAGGTTTTTCGCGCGGGGCCTTTTGCCGTGGGTCCGTCCTTCACCCCGTCGGCGAGAGCTCCTGTCACGCCCCGACTGGGGTCGTTCTCGAACTAGGGGCGGGCGTTGGTATCGGGCGCTGAACGAGAAGCGTGCGGCCTGAACGGCTATGCCACCGGAACCCGCACCACGATCTGCCCAGCGGGCAGGGCCTCGTCGAACTCGTACACCCAGACGCCCTGCCCCTCGTGCCAGTAGTGCTTCGCGGCCCAGCTCCTGCCCTCGAAGATCGCCTCCGCGCGCCCGGGGCTGCGATCCGCGACGTGCAGCCGGAGGCGTCCCTGCGCCGCGGTGAGCGTCAAGATCGCCTGGCGGACGCCGTCGCCCACGTCCTGCGCCTCGCCGAGCTCGACCGCGCCGCTGTGCATGCCCCAACCTGCGGATCCCGGCCACCCACGGCAACGCCGCGGAGCGCTGCCGGCCAACGGAAGAGCGCCGCCGGGATGGGTCGGGCGATGGTGCCACCCGCGGAGACGGCGTGTCGGTCCCGGACGTCCGAGGGGCGACTCGTCGGGCCGGGGCCGGCGTTCGTCGGAACGTCTCCCCGCGCGTGGCTGCGTCCGCCTACTCTCGACGCATGGAACGCGACGACACGAACCCGCTCGCCTCGAGGGAGCCCGCAATGCACGCCCACGCCTCCAACCAACCCTCCCCCGCCGCCGAGGTCCGCCTCCACGGCCACTTCCGCCGCCACCACCACCACGGCCACCACCGCGGGCGCGGCATCATCCCCGGGCTCGTCGTGGTCGCCTGGGGCACCCTCCTCCTCCTCCGCGAGCTCGGCGTCCTCTCCTCCGAGCTGCGCGCGCTGGACTTCTGGCCACTCCTGCTCGTCGGGTTCGGCCTCTCGTCGGCGCTCGGCGGGCGGAAGCTCGGCTCGCGCCTGCTCGGCCTCGTGGTGGCGCTCTTCGGAGTGGCGCTGCTCGGGGAGAAGCTCGGCTGGCTGACCGTCGGCGTGGCCCAGCTCTGGCCGTTGCTCATCGTGGCGGCGGGGCTCGCCATCCTCTGGAACGGCCTCACCCGCCCGCACCGCCCGCGCGCGGCGATCGGCGAGGCGGTGTCGGCCGACGAGGTGCAGCGATCGGTCACGATGGGGAGCCTGAAGCTCCTCGTCGACTCGCAGCAGTTCAAGGGCGGGAGCATCCAGGCCACCATGGGCGAGGTGCAGCTCGATCTGCGGCGTGCGGCCTTCGACGGCGACGAGGTCGCGCTCGACCTCTCGCTGCTGATGAGCGGCGTCGAGATCCACGTGCCGCCCCACTGGCGCGTGGTGAGCGACGTCTCGCAGACGATGGGCGTGGTCGAGGACAAGACGGATCCGCGGCCCGACGCGGCCGGCGTCCAGAAGCGGCTCCGGCTGCGGGGCCACGTCACCATGGGCGCGGTGACCATCAAGAACTGAGCGGCGCGACGTGCACCCGATCCTGACCGACCGCCGCGCCCTCGCCGCCTACGTCGCGACGTGGCTCGCGCTCTCGTGGGTCCCGGCGTCCATCTTGGCCTCGCCCGCCAGCGGTCGGTTCTGGCTCGCGCTCGTCGCGGCGGCGCCGCCGACCCTGCTGCTCGGGGTCGGCACGCTGCCGCTCTACCCCCTGGCCCGCGCCCTCCCGCTCCGGCCGGCCCACCTGGGCCGGGTCCTCCGGATCCAGCTCGCCCTGGCGCTCGCCTGGGGCTTCGGGTGGTGGCTGCTGCTCGCCGCCGCCGCGAACGCCGTGGACTGGGCGGTCCAGGGCGTTCCGGGGGGCCCGCTCGCGACGCTGGTGGAGGACCGGCTGGGCGCGCTCGTGGCGGTCGGGGTGCTGCTCTCCCTCGCCGCGATCACCTTCCACTCCCTCGTCGCGAGCGCGCGCCGCGCGCGCGCCTCGGAGCGGCGCGCGGCGGCCGCCTCGCTCCAGGCGCGCGAGGCGCAGCTCTCGCTCCTCCGGGCGCAGGTCCACCCGCACTTCCTCTTCAACAGCCTCCACGCCATCGGCGCCCTCACGGTCCAGGACCCGAAGCTCGCGCGGCGGCTGTGCGCCCTCCTCGCGGAGTTCCTGCGCGGGAGCCTGGCGATGGGCGAGCGCGGCCTGGTCCGGCTCGAGGAGGAGCTGGCGCTCGCGCGCACCTACCTCTCCATCGAGGAGATCCGGCTCGGCGACCGCCTCGCCGTCGCCCTCGAGGTGACGCCGCCGGCTGGGGACGCGCTCGTCCCGGCGCTGCTCCTCCAGCCGCTCGTGGAGAACGCCATCACGCACGGCGTCGCGACCTGCGCGGCGGGCGGCACGCTCTCCATCGTCGCGCGCACGACGCCGGCGATGCTCGAGCTCACGCTCACGAATCCGTTCGATCCCGACGCGCCGCCGCGGCGCGCCGGCGGCCCGGGCGGCGTGGGGCTCGCCAACGTCGCGCGCCGGCTCGCCGCGTGCTACGAGGGCGCGAGCCTCACGACCCGGCGCGAGGTCGACCGGTTCACGGCGGTGGTCGTCCTGCCCGCCACGCTCGAGGAGGCGCGCCATGCCGCCGCGCAAGATCCTCATCGTCGATGACGAGGCGCCCGCGCGCGCCCTGCTGCGCGAGCTCGTCGGCGCGCACCGGGAGCTGGCGCTCGTGGGCGAGGCCCGGCACGGCCTCGAGGCGGTCGAGCTCGCCCGCGCCCACGCGCCGGACCTCGTCTTCCTCGACGTGCAGATGCCCAGGCTCGACGGCTTCGAGGTCCTCGAGCTCCTCGACCCGGGCGTCGCCGTCGTCTTCACCACCGCGCACGATCGCTACGCGCTCCGCGCCTTCGAGGTGAACGCGGTGGACTACCTCCTGAAGCCGTTCACCGAGGAGCGGTTCGAGGAGGCGCTGCGCCGGTCGGAGCGGCGCCTCGGCGGCCGCCCCGCGCCGGGGGCGCTCGCGGCGGCGGCGCGCCCGGAGGGGAGCTGGGCGCGGCGCATCGTCATCAAGGACGGCGCGCGCGTCGAGCTGCTCGCGGTCGCCGACCTCGACTACGCCCGCGCGCAGGGCGACTACGTCGAGCTCGTGCACGGGGAGCGCAGCTGGCTCAAGGAGCAGACGCTCCAGGACCTCGAGGCGTCGCTCGATCCGGCGCGGTTCATCCGCGTCCATCGCTCGTACGTCCTCCAGGGCGACCGGCTCGCCCGCGTCGAGCCGACGAGCAAGGACGCCCGCGTGGCCGTCCTCACCACGGGCGCGCGCATCCCGGTGAGCGAGACGGGGTACGCGCGGCTCCAGGAGTGGCTGGCGCGCGCCGGACGGTGAGCGCGGACCGGCGTACGCCCGCCCCATCGGTCCCGCCCTCCCGGCGTGCGGACCCGCACCCCGGAGGGCGCCCCTTCCCGCACGCCCTGAATGACCGCGGCGGCGGAGGCGGCGCTCCCCGGGCGCCCGGCCGCGCCGTTCACCTTGCAACGACGCCGTTCCCGCCGCGCGGCGCCGGCGCGCTGGCGGGGCGGCGACGGACGGTCCGTGGAGCGCGACGCGGCTCCCCTTGCGCCGGGCCCGGCGGAGCGTACCGTGACCCCATGAGCGACAGGGCACGAGAGACGAGGGACTCCGTCGTCCTCGGGCACCGGCTCGAGGTCTCCCCCTCGGCCGATGGCTGCTGGGACGTGACGGTGGACGGCGTGCGCATCGCGAGGACGTTCGTGAACGCCTACGCCGCCTGGGCGGTGGGAGCGGCCGAGAGCTACCGACGCGGGAGGGTCGTGGGCACGCCCCCCGTGCACGACTGACGGCCTCCCGAGCGCCCGCGGGCTGCGCACGGCCGCTCTCCGCTCGCCTGGAGCGTCAGTGCACCGCCGCCTCCTCCGCCACGGCGCCGGCCGCCGCGCGCTCCAGCTTCTGCGTGCCGGTGAGCGCCCGGCCCGCGCGCCGGAAGAGCCACGAGAGCCCGCGCACCGCGTCCACCGCCAGCACCCGCGGCGCGCGGCGCGACGCGAGGGCGGGCTGCTCCGCGGTGATCCCGCCGAGCGTCTTCACGCCGGCGCCGTGGGCGTAGACGAGCTCGCCGCCGAGGTACGCCGTGTACATCGACGCGAGCGCCGCGCCGATCCCGAGGCCCGCCGTGAGCGCGGACGCGCCGTGGCGGGTGCGCCACGCGGCGACGCCGAACGCGGAGAGGACCAGGGTGAGGTTGCCGATCCCGTGCAGCCACATCTTGTCGCGCGCGTGATCGGACCCGAGCTCGATCTGCTGCGACGCCGCCATGCCGGCCAGCCCGGTGAGGAGCCCGCTCCCCGCGGTGGCCCACCACAGCGTCCGCCCGGCGCGGTTCAGGCCGCGGTTCCGCGGCGCCGAGGCCGCGAGGCCCTCGAAGAGCGCGGTCGCGGGAAGGATCGCGAGGGGATAGTGGACGAGGGCAGGGTGCAGCTCGTGCGTGCGCATGGCCATGGCGGTGCTCCTCCCGCTCAGCAGGGTGGGAACGGCCGGCGCGCGGGGCAATCGAGCTCGCTCCCCGGGCCCTCGCCCTTCGACCCGCTCCGCGCCTTCACCCCATGGCCTGGCGTGCCCCCGCTGCGGCGAGCAGCTCCGCGAGCCGCCTCATGCTCGGCGGCTTCGCGAGGTGCTCGTCGAACCCGGCCTCCCGCGCCCGCTTTTGGTCCTCGGGCAGGGCGTAGCCGGTGAGCGCGACCAGAAACGTCTGGCGGAGGACGGGGTCGCCGCGGAACGCGCGCGCGACCTCGTGCCCCGCGACGTCGGGGAGGCCGATGTCGCAGAGGACCACGTCCGGCCCCCACGCCCGCGCGCGCTCGATGCCGTCCGCCCCGAGGAAGGCGATCTCGACCTCGTGGCCCTCGAGCGCCAGCGCGTCCCGCAAGCTCTCCGCGGCGTCCACGTTGTCCTCGATCACGAGCACGCGGCGCCGGAGCCGCGGCGGCGGCGGGGCGGCCGGAGCCGTGGCGGTGGCGCCGTCGCTCCTCGGGAGCTCGATCACGAACTCGGCGCCCTTGCCCGGGCCCTCGCTCTGGGCGCGGACGGTGCCGCCGTGCAGCTCGACGAGGCCCTTCACCAGCGCGAGCCCGAGCCCGAGCCCGCCGTCGGTCCGGGCCAGGGTGACGTCGGCTTGCATGAAGGGCTGAAAGAGGCGGCCCAGCGTCTCCGGCGTGAGGCCCGCCCCGGTGTCGCGCACGCGGAGGCGCGCCTTCGCGCCGGCGGCGTCCAGCGCGAGGAGCACGCGCCCTCCGCTCGGCGTGAACTTGGCTGCGTTCTGCAGGAGGTTGCCGACGATCTGGGCGAGCCGGGCGGGATCGCCGTCCACCGACGGCTCGGCCGCGACCTCGACCCGGAGCTCGACCCCACGCTCGGCGAACAGGGCCGCGTTGTCCTCCGCGACCTGACGGACGATCCGCGCGAGCTCGACGTGCGCGCGCTGGAGCCGGACCTTGCCGTTCGAGATCCGGGTGACGTCCAGGAGGTCCTCGACGAGCCGCGTGAGGTGCCGCACCTGGCGCGCCACGACGGCCTGCGCCCGGCGGGCCTGGGCGGACCCCGGCGCGGCGCGCTCCAGGATGTGGAGGCTGTTCTGGATGGGCGCGAGCGGGTTCCGGAGCTCGTGCGACAGCACCGCGAGGAACTCGTTCTTGTTCCGGTCGGCCTCGCGGAGCGACTCCTCGCTGTGCCGCAGCTCCTCGCCCTGGGCGTGGAGCTCCTCGTTCTGGACCTGCAGCTCCTCCTGCTGCGCCTGGAGCTCCTCCTGCTGGGCCTGCAGCTCCTCCTTCTGCCCCTGCAGCTCCTCGTTCTGCCCCCGCAGCCGCTCCTCGCGCGCCCGCAGCTCGAGCGCCATCTTGCCGAACGCCTGCGCGAGCTCCGCCAGCTCGTCGCGCCGCGCCTGGCCCGGCCCGAGCCCTCGGGCGAGCTCGATCGCGTGCCCGAAGTCGCCGGCCCCGAGCCGCCGCGCGGAGGCCACCAGCGCGAGCGCGGGCTGGCGCACGGAGCGGGTCGTGGCGTACCCGGTGAGCGCCAGCACGAGCACGAGGAGCGCCCCGGTCCACAGGTTGTTCCGATCCATCGTGGCCATCGCGCCGGCGATCGACGCGCGCTGCTCCTCGAGTCGCCGCTGCTGCACCTCCGCGTAGGCGTGGACGTTTCGCAGCAACTCCTCCCGCGCGCTCGCCATCTCCGGTTCGAGCTCCTCGACGAGCGCCTTCGCCTGCGCCGCCGCGATCAGCGCGCGGGCGGCGGCCGCGTAGCGATCCACCTCGGCCGGGAGCCGCGCCACGAGCCCGGTCGCCTCGTCCGACAGCGTGGAGAGCTGGACCAGCGTCTGCAGCTCGCCGCGCACGCTGCGCTCCGCCTCGTCGTACGCTTCGCGGCGGCGCACGTCGGGGAAGAGCACGCAATTCCGCGCGGCGATCGCCATGTGGAGCACGCCGTGCTCGAGCCGGGCGGCCGCGGCGGCGCGCGGCGCGATGAGGGTGCCGAGGCGGTGGCGCAGGTTCGCGACGCGGGTCACCTCCAGGTGGGAGATCGCCCCCATGAGCGCGATGAGCACCCCTGCGGCCCCGAAGCCGAGCGCCAGCCGCTGCCCCACGCTCAGGTCCAGACGCCACCACCTGCCTGCGCTCCGCTCATCCGGGGCGTGCCGCCCCGCCCCGCCGGCGGGGCCGTCGGGCCCCTCCCCCGGCATCGTCGCGCCCTGTTCGCGGTCGATCATCGCTCGCCCCAGCCCCGCGCGCGGAACAGGCGCGCCCTGCGATCGACGACCTCGAGCCGCGCCGCGATCTCCGGCAGCGGCCACTCGGCCTCGCCGAGGCAGAGCAGCCCGCCCGGCGCCAGGCTCTCGACGAGGAGGCGCTCCACCTCGAGCTGGAGGCGCGGCCCGAGGTAGATGAGCACGTTCCGGCAGCACACCAGATCGAACCGTCTCCCGTCTGGCGCGACCGAGCTCCCCGCGAGGTCGTGCGCGCGGAGCTCGAGGAACGTGCGCAGCCCGGGGACGACGCGGCAGGTGCCCGCCGCGTGATCCGCCACGAAGTAGCGCTCGCGCAGCGCGGCGGGGACCTCGGCCAAGGCCGCGAGGGCGTAGCTGCCGCGCGCGGCGGCGGCGAGCGCGGCGGGATCGACGTCCGTCGCCACGATCTGCCGTGCCCCACGCGCCCCCTGCGACGCGAGGAGGACCGCGAGGCTGTACGCCTCCTCTCCGTGCCCGCACCCCGCGCTCCAGACCTCCGGCGCGCGACCGCCGGAGCCCAGGCTCCGCAGCGCCCCGCGCAGCGCCTCGAACGTGGTGGCGTCGCGGAAGAACCGGCTGACCTTGATCGTCAGCCGCTCCAGCAGCGCGTCCGCCTCGTGCGGATCGCGGACGAGGCGATCGAGGTACTCCGGCATCGAGCGGGTCCGCGCGGAGATCATCCGGTTCCGCACCCGCCGGAGCACCGTGGACGTGCGGTATCCGCCGAAGTCGACGCCTCTCCAGTCGCGCAGTGCACCGAGGATCCGGGCGAGCCAGGCGAGCTCCGCGGCGTCGGGCTCGTTCCCTTCCGCGACCGCGATCACGTCTCCACCTGTTCCTGCGCGCACATGGTTCATCCCTGCAGGTACACCGCTCACGGGGGATGATGTGTCCTAGCATGGGCTCCCCTGCTCGGCACGATCCCAGGCAAGGACACGTGGCCGGGGAGCCCCGCCGGTCCCCTCCAGGTTGCATCGCCGAGCGACACTGCGCGGAAGCGTAGGGTTGCGCATGACACCATCGGACGTGCACGCCCGCGTGCCGACGGGCATCCCCTGCTTCAACGACATCCTCGGGTAGACCCGCGTCCTCGACCCGGCGCTCGTCCCCTGAAATGCGAACGCCCGACCTCGTCGAGGCCGGGCGCTCCCCTCTCGTCACGCTCCGCGGATCAGGAGATCGGGCGGACGTTCTGCGCCTGCAGGCCCTTCGGGCCGCGGGCCACGTCGAACTCGACGCGCTGCCCCTCCGCCAGCGAACGGAACCCGTCCGTCTGGATCGCGGTGTGATGGCAGAACACGTCCTCGCCGCCATCGCTCTGCGTGATGAAACCGAAGCCCTTCGCGTCGTTGAACCACTTCACCGTACCGGTCGCCATGTGCTGTGATGCTCTTTTCTTTTCGTGAACGCGGGGCAAGAAGTGCCGCGCGATGCTGCCGCGCCCGTGCGTGGGCGCAGGAGAGGTGTACTCCCTGCCCGCCCCGGAGTCGAGGGCAGGCCCAAGAAAGCCGCGCAGGGGGGTGTGCGCCCGCGCACGTGCCGCCCGCGTGCTGGCCCGCTCGCCGATGGTTATCACCATGGGAGAAGGACGGAACCGCACCTGCCGGAGCACCCCGCTCCCTCACCGGCCCGGTTCGAGGGAGCGCCATGGACGAGACCCTGAACGCAGCGCGCGTGATCCACTACTACGACACGCGCACCCGCGAGACCCTCTGCGGCCTCCGCGGCTTCGAGGAGCGGTCGACGAAGCACGCCCGGGGCGTCACCTGCCGCGCGTGCGCCGGCCTGCTCCACCAGCGGCTGACCCCCGCGCCGTCGCCGGGCGGATCCGCGGCGAGCGCCTGACGAGCGCCCGCTGCCGACGCCCGGGCCAGCCGGGGCGTATCGCGGCCGGGCCCCAATGCGGTATCGTGAAGTCACTCGCGCCGACCTCCGTTCTTCCCGAGCGGTCGCCCTCCGCGAAACGGAGGCCGACCGTGGAGGAGTTCAAGAAGGGCATGGTGGTCCGGCACACGACGCTCGGCCTCGGCCGCGTCGTGGCCCTGGACGCGACGGCGATCCACGTCTTCTTCGCCGACGGTGAACGGCGCGAGGCCGCCAAGCTCCGCCTCTCGGCGGTGTCGCAGCTCCTCGCCCCCGACCCGAAGGCGCAGGACGACCGCCTCGACCAGCTCCCCGCGTTCGCGCTCGATCCCGTGTCGGGCCGGTACGCGCCGGAGCGCGCCCGCCCGACCGCAGCCAGAAAGGCCAGGAAGAAATGAACGAGGCGTTCAAGGTGCTGAAGGAGCGGATGCGCAGGCTCGACGCGCTGCTCCAGCGGCGCGGGGCGACCGAGGACGTCGCGTTCGCGCAGGCGCTCTCGACGCTTCACCGGGCGGCGCGCCGCGGCGATCGCTCGCGCGAGCCGAGCGCCGAGCTCGTGGGCCTGCTCGAGCGCGCCGAGGCGCACGGGCGAAGGCTGGAGTAGCCGCGCGACACCCCGGCGAGCGATCGCGCCGGGCTTTCTTCCGCCCCGCGCGGTGCGCAAGGTGAACGGAATGGACGGCGACTACTCGGAGCGGATCGTCAAGGGTCACGTCGTCGGCGTCGAACGGCTCGAGCGCCTCCGGTGGCGCGTCAGCGTGGACGGCCGGCGGCTCTCGATCTTCTGCACCGAGTCCCGGGCGCGCCAGGCCGGGGTGCTCGAGGCGCGCCGGCTGGACTTCCTCGCCAACGATCCGCGCCGGCTGCGGGCGGCGCGCTGACGCCCGCCCCTCACTGCACCGGCGCGATCTCCACCTTGAGCCAGCCAGGCTCGCGCCGGTCGAACTCCCGGTACGCGTCGAGCGCGGCCTCCAGCGGCTGATCCTGGGTGAGCACCGCCTCCGGGTCGATCGCGCCGGTGCGGACGCGCTCGAGGAGGAGCGGGATGTACTTGCGGTGATGGCAGTTCCCCGTCTTCACCGAGAGGTTCTTGTTCATCGCCTTGCCGATCGGGAACGCCCGCGCCTCCGGCGGGTAGACGCCGACGACCGCCACCGTCCCGGCCTTGGCGGCGACCTCCACCGCCCACGTGAGCGCCTGCGAGGGTGCGTCTCCCGGGTGCCAGTTGCCGTTGCGCGGGCGCGTCCGCGGCGCCACCTGCCGGAGCTCCTGCCTCCCCTGCTCCCTCTCGTCCGCGCCCGCGGCCGCGGGCGCGTTCGCGTCGACGCCGACCGCCTCGATCACCGCGTCCACGCCCCGCCCGGCGGTGATCTCCTTCACGGCCGCCACCGGATCCTCGACGTCGAAGTCCACGCACTCCGCGCCCTGCGCGCGCGCGTGGTCGAGCCGGTCGTACCTGGAGTCGATCGCGATCACGCGCGCCGCGCCGCGGAGGAGCGCGCTCGCGATCGCGAACTGCCCGACCGGCCCGCAGCCGAACACGGCCACCGACTGGCCCGGCCGCACGTCGGCGAGCGCCGCCCCGAACCACCCCGTCGGGAAGATGTCCGAGAGCAGGATCGCCTGGTCGTCGGTGACCTCGTCGGGGAGGCGCACCAGGCCGAAGCTCGCGAACGGGATCCGCTGGCGCTCGGCCTGCAAGCCGGGGAACGCGCCCGACGCCTCCGGCCCGCCGAAGAAGGCGGTGCCCGCGTCGGCGCCGTTGGGGTTGGCGACGTCGCACTGCGAGAAGAGGCCGCCCTTGCACGGCGTGCAGTTCCCGCAGGCGATCGTCGAGGGGACGACCACGCGGTCGCCCTCGCGCAGGTTCCGTACGCCCTTGCCGACCTCCTCGACGACCCCCACCGCCTCGTGCCCGAGCACGGTGCCGGGCCGCATGCCCGGGAACGTGCCGCGCACGAAGTGGAGGTCGGTCCCGCAGATCGCGCTGCGGGTGATCCGCACGATCGCGTCGGTCGGCTCGAGGAGGCTCGGCTCGTCCACGTCCTCCAGCCGGAGATCGCCGACGCCGTGGAACACGACCGCTCGCATGCTGCTCCCCTCCCTCCTGACCGCCGTTCGTCTGCAGGTCAGCGTAGGCATCGCGGGTCCGGGCCCAGGGAGCGCGCCGGCAGGCGGCCGCTCGATCACCTGATGCGGTGTGTCCAGGCGGACGACCCTCCGCGGCGATCTCGCGCTCCCCCGCCGCGTCCCACGAAAGCGCTTCACAGCTCCTCCCGGGGTCTGCTTTGCTGCGCGCCCATGGCCCTCAAGATCCTGGTCACCGCCAAGCGGGTGGAAGACTTCGAGTCGCAGATCCGGGTGAAGCCGGACGGCACGGGGATCGTCACCGACGGTCTCAAGTACGTGCTCAACCCCTTCGACGAGATCGCGGTCGAGGAGGCGCTCCGGCTCCGCGAGAAGCACGGCGGAGAGGTGATCGTCGCGTCGATCGGCCCGGCGGTCTGCGTGACCGAGATCCGCGCCGCGCTGGCGATGGGCGCTGACCGCGGGCTCCACGTGGCGCACGAGGGCGCGCTCGATCCGGGCGTGGTCTCGTCGATCCTGGCCAAGCTCGTCGCGCAGGAGAAGCCGGACCTCGTGCTCCTCGGGAAGCAGGCGATCGACGACGACCAGAACCAGACCGCCCAGATGCTCGCCGAGAAGCTCGGCTTCGGGCAGGCGACCAACGCCACGAAGAAGGAGAGCCTGGAGAGCGAGGCCGAGCAGAAGCGCCAGCCGGGGCTCGCGCTCGCCGCCGACGGCAAGAGCCTCCGCGTGATGCGCGAGGTGGACGGCGGCGTCGAGACGCTGGAGCTCGCGCTGCCCGCGGTGGTCTCGGTGGACCTGCGGCTCAACAAGCCGCGGTTCGCGTCGCTCCCGAACATCATGAAGGCGAAGAAGAAGGAGGTCCCGTCGATCGCGGCCGCGAGCCTGGGCGTCGCGCTCCAGCCCGGCGTGGTGGTGAAGAAGCTGCTCGCGCCGCCGAAGCGCAAGGGCGGGGTGAAGGTCGCCGACGTCGAGGAGCTGTGGACCAAGCTGCACGTGGAGGCGAAGGTCCTCTAGGACCTCGGGAGCACACACATGACCGACGTCCTCGTCATCGCGGAGCAGGCCCACGGGAAGCTCAAGGGCGCCAGCCTGGCGGCGCTCGCGGCGGGCCTCGATCTCGGGAAGCGCACCGGCGGCAGCGTGACGGCGCTGCTCCTCGGCAACGGCATCGGCGCGGCCGCGGCGGAGCTCGCGGAGCACGGCGTCAAGGTCCGGGCGGCGGACGCGCCGGCCCTCGAGCACTACCTCGCCGAGAGCTACGCGGCGGTCGTGGCCGCCGCGGCGGGCGGCGCGGGGTGGATCGTCGGCCCGGCGAGCGCCTTCGGCAAGGACCTGCTGCCGCGCGTCGCGGCGAAGCTCGGCGCGGCCGCGGCGACGGACGTCCTCGCGCTCGCGGGGGACGGGCCGAACGTCATCCTGCGGCGGCCGATGTGGGCGGGGAACGTGATCGCCGAGGTCGAGCTGACGACGGCGGTGAAGGTCGTCTCGGTGCGGCCGACGGAGTTCGCGCCGGCGCCGAAGGCGGCGGGCGGGTCGGTCGAGCCGAT
>DASPMI010000092.1:0-17692 GCA_035627135.1 Anaeromyxobacter sp.
TGCAGCCGCCCCGCGAGCCGCGCCACGGCGGCGGTCAGCTCCGCCGGATCGATCGGCTTCGAGAGGTACCCCTGGAACCCGGCCTCCTGGGCGGCGCGCCGGTTCTCGGCCTGCGTGTACGCCGTGAGCGCCGCGGCGGGGACGCTGCCACCGGCGACCGGATCCAGCGCGCGGACCCGGCGCATGAGCTGATAGCCGTCCTCACCCGGCATCCCGAGGTCGGAGAGGAGCACGTCCGGCGGGCGCTCGGCGATGGCGCGCAGCGCCTCGGGCGCCGATCCCGCCACCGCCACCACCGCGCCCGCCTGCTCCAGCACCTCGCGCACCACCTCGCGCGAGTCGGGATCGTCGTCCACGACCAGCACCCGCAGCCGCGAGAGTCCCGCGAGCGGCCACGGGCCGTCGGCCGAGAGCGGCACCGCCGCGCGCGGGGCCGCGGGCACGGCCTGCGCCCGCCGCGGCGCGGCCGACGGGAGGCGGACCACGAACGTCGACCCGCGCCCGCGCCCGTCGCTCTCGGCGCGCACGGACCCGCCGTGCGCCTCCACGAGGTGGCGCACCAGCGCGAGCCCGAGCCCCAGGCCGCCGTGCGCGCGCGTGGAGGAGGAGTCGGCCTGCCGGAACCGCTCGAAGAGGTGCGGGGCGAACGAGGGATCGATCCCGACGCCGGTGTCCCGCACCGCGATGACGACGTCCTCGCCCTCGCGGTCGAGCCGGACCTCCACGCGCCCGCCGTTCGGGGTGAACTTGACCGCGTTGGAGAGGAGGTTCCAGACGACCTGCTGGAGGCGGCCCTGATCCCCGGCGACCTGCCCGGCCCGCGGGGAGAGCGACATCGCGAGCACGATCCGCCGCGCCGAGGCCGCCGTCCGGACCGCGTCGACCGCCGCCTCGACGACGGGCATGAGGTCCACCGTCCGCACGTCGAGGCGGAGCTCGCCGCGCAGGATGCGCGAGACGTCGAGCACGTCGTCCACCGTCTGCGCCTGCGCCGCCGCGCTCCGCTCGATCGTCTCGATCGCCCGCGCCGCGCCGGCGGCGTCGAGCTTGCCGAGCCGCAGGAGCCGCGCCCAGCCGAGCACGGCGTTGAGCGGCGTCCGGAGCTCGTGCGAGACCGTCGCGACGAACTCGTCGCGGGCGCGCGAGGCCTGCTCCGCGTCGGCCCGCGCGCGCGCCTCCGCGTCGCGGAGCCGCGCCAGCTCCGCCGCGTGGCGCGCGCCGACCTCCCCGAGCTCCTTCTGCAGCGCGCGCAGCCTGCCGCGCAGGATCCGCTCGCGCGCCAGCCACGCCGCGCCGGCGGCGACGGCCGCCGCTCCGGCGAGGGCCGCGCCGAGCGCCGGCCCGCCCGCCCGCCCGGCGGCGAGGAAGCCGAGCGCGACCAGGACCGCCACGGCGGCGACGAGGAGCGCGTACCATCCCGATCCCGGAGCTTCGAGTCGCTGGAGCCGATGCATCTCGATGTCTTTCCACGCTCGACCTGCCCGGTTCCGCGGCAGGGGCACCGCTGGTCACCCAGAGGATGGTGGGAGCGGCGCCGCGGTTCCCGGCCTTGGAGGGGTGTGTGCGACGGCCACGCGGGGGACCCGGAATGGACTCGCGGGGGGATGCCGGTATGATCGTCCTCCCGGGAGCACGCCATGAACATCACGCCCCTCGACATCACGCAGAAGCACTTCCGCAAGTCCTTCCGTGGCTACGATCCCGAGGAGGTCGAGGCGTTCCTCTCCCTCGTCGCGGTGGAGTTCGAGGCCCTCGTGAAGGAGGTCAACTCCCTGCGCGAGGCGAGCCAGCGTAAGGACGAGGAGCTGGCCCAGCACCGGGACCGCGAGCGCACCCTGCAGGAGACGCTCGTGACCGCCCAGAAGGCGTCCGAGGAGATCCGCGACGCCGCCCGCAAGGAGGCAGAGATCACGATCTCGGACGCCGAGCTCCAGGCGGAGAAGATCGTGCAGGGGGCGCACGCGCGGTTCCTGCGGATCGTCGACGACATCAACGAGCTGAAGCGCCAGCGGGTGCAGTTCGAGGCCGGCGTCCGGATGCTGATCGACAGCCACGGCAAGCTGCTCGAGGCGTTCGCCGAGCCCGCGCGCGACGAGGGCGTGCAGTTCATCCCCGCGGCGCGGAAGCGCGTCGGCGGCGACGAAGGCTGACGCTGCCCGAGGCTCCGCCGCCCGGGCGGGGCGACAGCCCCCGTCGGATCAGTGCGCCTCCGCCCAGCTCCGCCCGCTCCCGACCTCGACGTCGAGCGGCACGGCGAGTGACGCCGCGGCGGCCATCTCGCGCTTCAGGATCTCCTGCACCGGCTCCACCTCGCGCTCCGCCACCTCGAGCACCAGCTCGTCGTGCACCTGGAGCAGCAGCAGCGCGTCCGGTCGCTCGCGCCGGAGCGCGTCGTGGACGCGGATCATCGCGATCTTCACGATGTCGGCGGCGGTGCCCTGGATCGGCGTGTTGATGGCGGTCCGCTCGGCGGCCATGCGGAGCGCAGGGTTGCGCGAGAGGATCTCGGGCATCGCCCGGACGCGGCCGAAGAGCGTGCGGGACTCGCCCTGCTTCCGCGCGTCGGCGATCGCCCGGTCGATGTAGCCCTTCACGCCGGCGTACCGCGCGAAGTACCGCTCGATGATGGCCTGCGCCTCGGCGCCGGGGAGATCGAGCCGCTGCGAGAGGCCGAACGCGGAGAGGCCGTAGGCGATGCCGAAGTTGAGCATCTTGGCGACCCGCCGCATCTCGGGGGTGACGAGCGCGGGCGCGACGCCGAACGTCTCCGCGGCGGTGCGGGTGTGGATGTCCTCGCGGTTCCGGAAGGCCTCGAGCAGGGCCGGATCCTCGGAGTAGTGGGCCAGGATCCGCAGCTCGATCTGCGAGTAGTCCGCGGAGACGAGCCGCCGCCCCTCGGGCGCGACGAAGGCGGCCCGGATGCGGCGCGACAGCTCCGTGCGGATGGGGATGTTCTGGAGGTTCGGGTCGGTCGAGCTGAGGCGTCCGGTGGCCGCGCCCGCCTGGTGGAAGGTCGTGTGGATGCGCCCGTCCGGGCCGATGAGCTGTGGGAGCGCGTCCACGTACGTGCTCTTGAGCTTGGAGAGCGCCCGGTGGTCGAGGACGAGGCGCGGGAGCGCGTGCTGCTCGGCGAGCTTCTCCAGCACCTCCTGGTCGGTCGAGGGGCCGGTCTTGAGCTTCTTCAGGACCGGCAGGTTCAGCTCCTCGAACAGCACCTGCGCGAGCTCGCGCGTCGAGGCGACGTTGAACGGGTGGCCGGCGGCCTCGTGGATCTTCACGAGGAGCCCGTCCATCGCGTGCCCGAACTCCTCGCTCATGCCGGCCATCGCGCCGCGGTCCACGGCGATGCCTGCGCGCTCCATCTCCACCAGCACCGGCACGAGCGGGCGCTCGACGTCGCGGTAGAGCGGGAGGAGCTTCTCCTCGTCCATGGCCTCGACGAGCTTGCGCGCGAGGTCCGGGAGCGCCGCGGCCCCCGCGCCGCACCACTCGGCGACCCGCTCGACCTCGATCCCCTCGATCGCCGTGCGCTCCGACCTCCGGGCGGCGTCCCCGCCGCTCGGGTCCCGCGGCAGGTCGTTCGCGATCCGCTCGCGCGCCACGTCCGCGAGCGCGTGCTCGCGGCGGGTGGGCAGGAGGAGCCGGCTCGCGAGCTCGGTGTCCTCGCCGGGGCCGCGCCAGGCGAGCCCGAGGACCGCCATGGCGTGGATCGCCGCCTTGAGCTCGTGCGCGTGCTTCTCCACCTCCGCGCCCTCGACGAGGGGCCGGAGCGCCTCGCGGACCTCGTCCGCCGCGAGCGGCCTCGGCGCGCCGAGGTACTGGTGCCCGAGCGGCAGGTAGAACGCGCGCCCGCCGCCCGCGAGGCCGAGCCCGACGAGCGCATCGGTCCGCGGCGCGTCGCCGGCGAGCACCGGTCGGACACCCACGGCGCCCGCGCCGAGGAGGAACCGCACGGCGGCGTCGAGCGCGGCCCGGTCGAGCACGAGCTCCGCCTTCTCGCCGCGGACGGTCGGCGGCGGCGCGGGCAGGTCCTTGAGCAGGCGCGAGAACTCGAGCTCGCCGAAGAGCTTCCGCGTCCGCGCCTCGTCGAGCGGCTGCCGCGCGAACGACTCCGGCGCGTACGGCAGCTCGAGATCGCAGCGCAGCGAGACGAGCGCGCGGTTGAGCCGGATGCGATCGGCCGCGGCGGCGATCTTCGCCTTGAGCTTCTCGCCGCCGCGCGAGACGGCCTTCGGGATCTCGTCCTGCCGTCCGAGCATCTCCTCGATCGTCCCGAAGTGACGCACCAGGGCGGCGGCGGTCACCTCCCCCACCCCCGGGATGCCCGGGACGTCGTCGATCTTGTCGCCCAGGATGGCCATGTACTCGACGACCTGATCCGGGCGGACGCCGAGCTTCTTCTCCACCTCGGCCGGGCCCGTCCACCCGCCGCGCCCGCTCGCCTCGGCCATCGGGTCGTAGAGCGTGATCCGGTCGTTCACGAGCTGGCCGAAGTCCTTGTCGCCCGTCACCACCACCACCTGCCAGCCCATCGCGTGCGCGCGGCAGGCGAGCGTGCCGATGACGTCGTCGGCCTCCACCCCCTCCTCCTCGACCACCGGGACCCGGAGCGCCCGGGCGACGTCGCGCACGAGCGGGAACTGCGGCTTGAGATCGTCGGGCGCCTCGGGGCGGCTCGCCTTGTACCCGGGGTCCAGGTCGTGCCGGAAGGTCCGCCGGGCGGCGTCGAACACGAGCGCCACGTGCGTGGGCTCGCGCTCGCGGAGCGCCTTGAGGAGCATGGTGGTGAAGCCGTAGACGGCGTGGGTCGGGACGCCCTTGGTGGTCGTGAGGGGCGGCAGCGCGTGATACGCGCGGAAGATGAAGCCCGAGCCGTCGATGAGCGTCAGGGTGGGCATGTGCCCCGCACGATAGCCGCGCGGGGGCTGCCTGGCAGCGACAAATCGCGGCGCACCCCCGAGCGCGCTGCGCGTTCGGGCTCGGGGGCGGGCTCGGGCTCGAGCACGGGAGCAGCGCTACCGCAGCAGGCAGCGGATCCGCTCGGCGCAGATGAAGTACTCGTCGCCGTCCTCGATCCGGCGGCGGTCCACGCGCGCGCGGCGGTGCCAGGTCCCGTTGGCCGAGGAGAGGTCCTCGATCGCCCAGCCATCGCCGTCCCGCACGATCGCGGCGTGCTCGCGCGAGACCTTGCTGCTGTCGATGACGAGATCGCAGTCGCGGCCACGCCCGATGACGAACCGCTCGCCCTGCACCGGGAGCTCGGTCCCGTCCTCGCGGACGACGACGAGCTCGTGCACGCGCCCCTCGATCGGTCCCGACGGGATGGGCGGCGGCGCCTCGCGCGCACGCACCTCGCGCTCCAGCCGCGCGGCGGTCTCCAGCACCTGCTCGGCCACGGCGCGCTGGGCGCTCTCGCCGTCGGGCACGGCGGCGGCGTGATCCCTGCGGATCTCCGGCAGCGCGGCGGGGAGGAGGTAGCCGT
Organism: Anaeromyxobacter sp.; assembly: GCA_035627135.1. Classification (GTDB taxonomy): domain Bacteria; phylum Myxococcota; class Myxococcia; order Myxococcales; family Anaeromyxobacteraceae; genus Anaeromyxobacter. Next base: position 5,483 of record DASPMI010000092.1, read on the forward strand.
TCAGCCGGGCGAAGACGTGCATCGCCTCGTTGACGAGCGATTCGCGGTCCGAGCCCATCTCCTCGGCCATGCGGCCGTAGAGGTCCCAAAGGTGATCGGCGAGCGCCAGGTCGCGGACGGACTTCACGTCACCTCCCACACTGTACGTGAGGGGTAACGTTACCAGACGCGCCGCGCCCCGCGGAAGGGGCGCGCGCTATCGCAGGACGCGCGTGTTGTTGTTCTCGCGCGCCGGCGAGAGATCGAGCACCAGGTTCCCTACATAGGGGACGAAGAACCTGTACCGCTCGTCCGCCTTGTCCCAGGTCCGGTCGAACGTCCGGTCGAAGTAGGCGCCGCCGGTGGGCAACGTCGCCGGTCCGTCGTTGGCGCCCCCGCCCCAGCGCGACGCCGGGACGCGCCCGCTGCGCGTGTGGAAGCTGACGCGCGTGTCGCGCACGAGGAGCTGCTCGGGCGCGCCGGGGAGGTGCTTCCAGCCGAGCGAGAACGCGAGGGCCGGACCCTCCGGCGGCGGGAACGGGACGTCCGCGTTCTCCGGCCGGGTGAAGTCGGGGAAGTTCTGCTGGCAGTACGAGCCGCTCGACCCCTGGTAGCAGTGGATCGACGTGAGGTGAAGCCGCCGCGCGCGCCGCGCGATCGCCGCCTGCTCGCAGGTCGTCCGGCACGTGCCCTCGCAGGCGGGCACGGCGCCCGGATCCGCGGGGTACGGGATGAGCGGGCAGTCCGCGACCAGCGCCGCCTCGTCCTCGTTCGTCAGGGCGAACGTCGGGAACGCCGCCGGCGTGTCGGGGCTCGACACGGCGCGCCCGGCGTAGCCGGTGGCGGCGCCGGCGACGACGAACTCCTCCGCGCCCGGGGCCCCGCTCCCGGCGCGGATCCGCGCCTGGCGGGCGCCCCGGAGCTGCCCCCAGCACCCGACGTGATCCTGGGAGAGCCACGGCCCGTGGGTCTCATCGTCACACTCCGTGATCGCCCCGCGCGCGATGGGGACGCAGTCGCCGGGCAACACGACGAGCGAGCCACCCGGGTGGTCGGCGTCGGGCGGCGAGATGGCGACGACCTTGCCTTCGATGGGCGCGTCCGGCGACCCGGAGGTGCGGGTGGTGTCGGGGCACGCGGGCGTGCCGTCGCCGGTCCTGGCGCTCGTCCAGAACTCGACGATGTCGCCCACGCGGACGCCGTAGGCCGGGTCGTAGACGTTCACGACCTGGGTGGGCGTCGTCGCGCCGGGAGGCACGAGCTGGAACGCGATGCGCAGGGCGCCGACCTCGAGCGAAGGATCGTCGTCCCGCGACTCCACCTGCACGGCGCGCGAGGACGCGAAGTCCGGGAGGTATCCCTGGAACGTCACCGTCCAGTCGTCGGTCGGGGTGAACCCCGGCGTGAGCTGGACGTACGTCGCCGCGTTGGCGGTGGGGTCCCACCCGAGCCCGCTCGCGCGCGGGTAGAACCCGATGCGCGGAACGATCGACGAGCTCGGCCGGAACGACGAGACCCCCGTCCCCGACCCCGGCGCGAGCTCGTGGACGGCGCTCGGCGTCTCCCAGCGGGCGAGATCGGCGAAGTAGTTCCGCCCGTCCTCGCTCGGGAGCAGGAGCACGCCCGTGGTGACCCGAGGCGTGTTCGGGTCCAGGGTCATGAACGCGGCGGGCGCGGCGGGGTCGGCGGCGGGGGGCCGGACGTCGTCGCTCGAGGGCGGGTACGCAGCGGGCGGGCCGACGATCATCGCGACCGGGCGCGAAGGGAGCGTGATGGGCGGGAGGTAGCGCTTCGGGGTCTGCCCCTGGTTCCAGGGATCCTCGAGCACGTCGAGGGTGGCCGGATCGAGGACGGCGATGCCGCAGGCCACCTCCGTGGTCGGCCCGCACGCGCCGGGATCGCGCCAGGCGTACACGCGCGCGCGCTCGTCGGGCCGGAACGCCTGCTCCAGCTCGGCCGCGGGCGTCTGCGAGTACTGGTCGTACGCGCCGCGCCGGCTGAGCGCGCGTTCGCGGAGGGTGAAGGCGGCGACGAGGCGCGTGGGCGCCTTGGCGTCGATGGGCGCCACCGTCAGCGGGGGCGGGCTACCCCGGAGGTCGATGCGGGCGACGCCGAAGACGCCGCCGACGATGGGATCGATGCTGGCCGCGTAGGCATACCGCGCGTCCCGCGGGTCGACCGCCAGCGAGAGCCCCCGGAACCCGACGGGCTGGACGTGCACGGGCGCACCGCCGACCGAGGCGGCGCTGCCGGTCCCCGGGTCACCGGTCCACTGGTACTCGACGACGGCGATCTCCGGGCTGGCGAGCTCGTCCCCGGCGAGCGCCGCGACGACGCGGACCCGGTCCGGCAGCACGGCCCCGCCGGCGTCGACGGCGGGCGCCGCGACCAGGGCGAGGATCTCGCTCCCGAGGTCGATGGGCGCCTCGTCCGCGAGCCCGGGGCCCGTGGGGCAGGCCGCGCCGCACCCCGCCTCGCGCCACGTGCGGATGAGCTGGAGGTGGCTCGACCCCGCGGTGGCGACGACGAGGAGGCTCGGCCGCGCCAGCTGGTCTGCGGGCGGGGCGAAGCTCGCCGAGGCGAGGAGCGCCGGGCGCGGTGCGCCGACGGGGATGGAGAGCGGGCGCAGGACGATCGGCGCCGCCACGACCTTGTCGTCGACGGCGTCGAACAGGATGAGCTCGTCCTGCGCGCTGTTGGCCACGGCGGCGTACGGCCAGAGCGCCGATCCGTGCCGGGCCGTGTAGCCGGAGAAGACCGCCACCGCGCTCGGCTGCGCGAGCCGGAGCGACGGGCCCGACGAGCCCCGCTCACAGGCGGCGAGGAGCGCGAGCGCGAGGACGACGAAGGCGCGGCGGATCACTGCGGCCTCCCGAAGCGGAGCGGGGCCGCGCCGCCGTCGACGGCGACGCGCGCCTGCGTGGGGTCGGCGAGCGGGATGTCCACGGCCGTGACCCAGTGGTCCTCGTAGGAGGTCACGAACACCCGCACGGTGCCGTTCCCCATGTCCAGGCTGGCGAGCCCCGTCGGCTTGTGGCCGACCTCGGGCACGCCCGTCGCGAGCCGCCCGAAAACCTTGGCCACCCCTCCGCGCTCGTCGTCGTAGATCCAGAGGAGGTCGTCGTGGACCGCGGTCGTGACGACGAGGTCCCCGAGCGGCGGGCGCCGGATGACCAGCACGTCGCCGGCGACCTTCCCGATGTCCACGTCGTCGATCCACCGCACCGCGGGGCCGCCCAGCCCGGACTCGAACAGCTCGAGCACGACGAGCTTGCCCCCGACGTCGCCCGAGGGGCGGCCGTCGAGGTAGCGCGCGAGATCCGCGTCGTAGAGCTGGACGGTGACGTACATCCGCCGGCAGACGTCTCCCGCCTCGCCGTAGACGCAGGGGCGCTCCCCGGACGACAGGGCGATGCCGTTGGGCTCGGCGCCGACGAGGTGCGCGGAGAGATCGATCCCCTGCTGATCCACGTGGCAGCCGCCCCGGCGCTCGTCCTGCACCCCGCCGTCGAACGGCTCGCAGCCGTCGCCGATCCCGATCCACCGGATCGGCGCGCGCAGCCGGAACTCGCGCGTGGTGAAGTAGAGCCGATCCTGGTCCCTGTCCCACGCGAAGTTGCGGGGGGCGCCGAGCCCGGTGAAGACCTGCACGACGGGCGGCGGGAACGTGGCGCCGGAGAGATCCAGCTGCGCGACGTAGCCCCGGTCGTCGAGGCCGCGCTGGAAGCTGACCCAGGCGCGCGGGGTCCCGTCGGCGCCGCAGGTGAGCGCGGCCTCGTAGGGGTACGCGGCACCGTCCGCGCGCAGGTCGATCCTGCGGCGCGGGTCCTGCGTGCCGGGCGCGAGCGGCAGCCGCACGACGTGGAGCGACTCCTCCGACCGCCCCGGCACCATCGCGAACGGGACCAGGTACGGGAAGCCCGCGCCGAACTCGCACCCCTCGGCCGCCTCCTCGTCCACGACCCGCAGCCGCCCGGCCATGTACGGCAGCGCCACCCCGCCCTCGATCTCCCCCGTCTCCGGGTCGAACGCGAGGAGCGACCCGCCCTCGTAGGCCAGGTCCTGGTCGGCGTTCGCGACGAGGAGCTGGCCCTCCGAGAGCGCCGCGCCGGCCGGATAGTGGACCCGGTCGAGCGGCGCGTCCGCCCGGTTGGCGCCTTCGGCGCAGGCGACGAGGAGCGCGAGCACCGCGGGGAGGGTTCGGGAGAGGGCGTGCACGGGGAGAGGCGAACCGTAGCGTCGGGGGTCGAGGGCGGTCAAGGACATGGGCGGCGAGGTTCAGGCCGAGGGCCCGGCCGGCAGCTCGGCCTGGATGCGCCGGAAGTCGGCCACGTCCTGGAAGAGCGCGCCGACGCGCTTGAGCAGCCCGAGCCGGTTGGCGCGGAGCCCCGGATCCTCGGCCATGACGAGCACGTCGTCGAAGAACCGGGCCACCGCAGGCTCCAGCGTGGCGACGTTCCGGAGGACGGCCGGGTAGTCGCGCGCCGCCCGCCGCGCGTTCACCTCCTGCTCGACGCGGAGGAGCTCGTCGTGGAGGTGCCGCTCGGCGTCGTCGGCGAGGAGCGCCGCGTTCACCTCGGCGCCCGCCGCCGCGCCGGCCTTCTCCTGGATGTTGGCGACGCGCTTGAACGCCACCGCGAGCGGCGTGAAGTCCGGCCGCGCCTTGACCTGGGCGAGCGCCTCGAGGCGGCGCCGCGCGTCCACCACGTCGTCGAACCCGGCGGCGAGCACCGCCTCGACGAGGTCGGCGGGGTGCTCCTCGCTCCAGAGCGCGCGGACGCGGCCGCGGACGAAGTCGAGCACCTGTCCGGCCACGACCTTGCGGTCCGCGGCGAGCTTCACCCCGGAGAGCGTGTCGAGCGTGCGCTCCACCGCCTGCGAGAGCGACAGGTGGTAGCCGCGGTCGAGGAGGATGCGGAGGATGCCGATGGCCGCCCGCCGCAGGCCGTACGGGTCGGCGGCGCCGGTGGCCTTCTCCCCCACGCCGATGATGCCCACGAGCTGGTGGAGCCGGTCGGCGAGGCCGACGAGCGCGCCCAGGTCGCCCCGGGGCATGGCGTCGGAGGCGCCGATGGGCTTGTAGTGATCCTCGATGGCGTCGGCGAGCTCCGGCCGCGCACCCTCGAGGCGGAGGTAGTGGGCGCCCATGATCCCCTGGAGCTCGGGGAACTCGCCCACCATGCCGGTGTTGAGATCGACCTTCGCGAGCCGCGCCACCTCGGCGAGATCGCCGAGGAGGGCGTCCTTGCCGAGCGCGCGCGCGAGAGCCTCGGCGACGGCGCCGATGCGGCCCGCGCGGTCGAGCTCGCTGCCGAGCTTCGCGAGGTAGGTCCGGCGGGCGAGGTCCGGGACGCGATCGGCGAGCTTCCGCTTCCGGTCCTCCTCGAAGAAGAAGCGCGCGTCGGCGAGCCGGGCGCGGAGCACGCGCTCGTACCCGTGGCGCGCCACCTTGGGATCCTTCACCGCCGTGGCGGAGACGGCCACGAACGTGTTGCGGAGCCTCCCCTGCCCGTCCACCACCGCGAAGTAGCGCTGGTGGTTCCGCAGCTCGGAGATGACCACCTCGGGCGGGAGCTCGAGGTTCGAGCGCTCGAACTCGCCGGCGATCGCAGTCGGCTCCTCGACGAGGTAGAGCACCTCGTCGAGCAGCGCCGGATCGGGGCGGATGGCGCCGCCGGCGAGCTTCGCCGCCTTCGCGAGCGACGCCTCGAGCGCTGCCCGCCGCTCGGCGGGATCGACGAGCACGTGCGCCTTCCGGAGCTTCGCCACGTAGTCCTCGGGCGTGCCCGCGAGGGCGATCGGCTTCGGCGCGAGGAAGCGGTGGCCGAAGGTCACGCCGCCGGACCGGATCTCGCCGTACCGGACGTCGAGCTTCTTCCCGCCGTGGAGCGCCGCGATCCACCGGACCGGGCGCGCGAACGTCACCTCGTCCCAGCGCGAGCGCATGGCCTTCCGGAACCGGATCGCGCCGACGAGCTTCTCGAGCAGTCCGGGCAGCACCTCGCCCGCCGCCTTGCCCTGCTCGACCTTGGTCACCGCGAGCCGCTCGCCCTTGGGTGTCGTCGCGCGCTCGAGCGCGGACACGTCCACGCCCTGGCTGCGCGCGAACCCGAGCGCGGCCGGCGTGGGGTTGCCGTCCTTGTCGAACGCCTGCGCCACGGGCGGCCCGAAGGCCTGGCTCTGCGCGTCGGTCTGGCGCGGCGCCACGGCGCGCGCCCAGACGGCGAGCCGGCGCGGCGAGCCGACGGCCTTCACCTCGCCGTGCGCGAGGCGCGCGTCGTCGAGCGCCTTCGCGAGATCGGCCTCGAGCTGCGCGATGGCGGCGGGCACGAAGCCGGCCGGGATCTCCTCGGCGCCGATCTCGAGGAAGAGGTCGGATGAACCCTGGGCCTTCTTCGCCGCGGACTTCGCCTTCGCCGCATTCTTCTTCTTCGCAGGGCTCATCGCGCCTCCCGCGCTTCGCGCGCCGCCTTGGCAGCCTCGACCGCCGCGGCCCGTTCACTCTCGGGCAGCAGCGGGAAGCCCAGCGCCTCGCGCATGTCCAGGTACCCGCGGGCGCACGCGTGCGCGAGCGCCCGGACCCGGCCGATGTACGCGGCCCGCTCGGTGACGCTGATCGCGCCGCGCGCGTCCAGGTTGTTGAAGGTGTGGGAGCACTTCAGGCAGTAGTCGTACGCCGGCAGCGGCAGCCCCTCGCCGATGAGCCGCTTGCACTCCGCCTCGTACGTCTCGAACAGGCCGAAGAGCATCTTCGCGTCGGACTTCTGGAACGAGTAGGTGCTCATCTCCACCTCGTTCCGGTGGAACACCTCGCGGTACCGGACGCCCTTCACCCACTCGACGTCGAACACGTTCTCGACGTCCTGCAGGTACATGGCGATCCGCTCGAGCCCGTACGTGAGCTCGGCCGCGACGGGCTTCACCTCGAAGCCGCCCGCCTGCTGGAAGTACGTGTACTGCGTGATCTCCATCCCGTCGCACCAGACCTCCCAGCCGAGGCCCCATGCGCCCAGCGTCGGGCTCTCCCAGTCGTCCTCGACGAACCGGATGTCGTGGGCGCGGGGATCGATCCCGATGGCGCGCAGCGAGCCGAGGTAGAGCTCCTGCACGTCGGGCGGATTGGGCTTCAGGATGACCTGGAACTGGTGGTGCTGGTACAACCGGTTGGGGTTCTCGCCGTAGCGGCCGTCGGCGGGCCGGCGCGAGGGCTCGACGTAGGCGACGTTCCAGGGCTCCGGCCCGAGCACGCGGAGGAACGTCGCGGGGTTCATCGTCCCCGCGCCGACCTCCTGGTCATAGCCCTGGGCGAGGATGCAGTTCCTGCTCGCCCAGTACGACTGCAGCTTCAAGATGAGGTCCTGGAAGTACACACGAGCCTCCACTCGGCCTTCGACTCGGCGGGCACCGCGCGCGATCGAAAGCGGCACCGTAGGGCCGTAAGGCCGCGGTGTCAAACGGAGATTCGCCGCGGGAGGGGCGGTCTCAGCCGTCCAGCACGGGGCCCACCTCGTCGAGGAAACGCCGCGCGGCGAGCGTTCTTCCCAGGTGGTGCCCGATGAAGCCCCCGAGCGCGTCGCGCAGCTCGCGGCCCAGGGGTGGATCGAGCGGCTCGGCCCCGGCCGCGGCGAGGCTCGCGGTCTGGAGGCGCGCCAGGGACGCCACGGCGGCCCGCGAGAGGAGCGGGGCGGCGGCGCCCGTGTGGGCGCAGCGCTCGCACAGGACCCCGCCCTGCCCCGGGTCGAACCGGAGCGGGCGCGCGCCCTCCAGCGCCGCGCCGCAGCGGGCGCACGCGTCCAGCCGGGGCGCGAACCCCGTCGCCCCGAGCGCGCCCAGCTCGAAGGCCCGGAGCGCCGCGGGGCGCGCGGGGGTCCGATCCAGGAGGTCGAGGTACCCCGCCAGCAGCTCGAACAGGTCGTCGTGAGGCTCGTGATCCCGCACGAGCTCGCGGGCGAGCTCGGCGGCGTAGGCGGCGCAGGCGATGCGGGCGAGATCGCCGCGGATCCCCCCGTGCCCCCGCACGACCTGGGTGGTGTCGAGCCCGAGGAGCTCGGACGCGCCGCGGATCCGGACCTCGGCCGTGAGGAGCGTGAACGGCTCGAGCGCGCCGCCGAAGCGCTTGCGCGAGGCCCGCGCGCCGCGCGCGAAGGCCGAGACCTTGCCGCGTTCGCGCGAGAGGAGGGTCACGACGCGGTCGCTCTCGCCGTAGTCGACCGTACGGAGGACGATCGCCGTGAGCTTCGCGCGTTCCTGCCCCGCCATCGGCTACTCCCACGCGACCTTGTAGCGGGCGAAGCCGGGCCCGGCCTGGAAGATCTCCGCGCGCGGCGAGCGCGCCCCGGTGAGATCCAGCGCGCCCAGGAACGACTCGGCGACGACCCGGAGCTGAAGGCCGTCGAAGAGGCCGCGCGGGAAGCGGAGCGCGAGGCGCACGCCGTCGTCGGCGATCCCCTCCACCTCCAGCGTGGATCCGCGGTGCCAGTTGGCCCAGCGCAGATCCGCCCCGCGCAGCAGCGCGGCCGGGCTCGGCGTCGCCATGAGGATCCGGTAGGCCGGGCTCTCGAACATCTGCCGGTCGCGCGGGCGGACGGCGGCGAGCAGCGCCTCGTCGTCCTGGCCGACGGCGTCCGCGAACGCGTAGAGGAGCGCCTGGAGGTGAACCTCGGGGATCCACTCCGAGCCCATCGGCGGCTCCTCGACGAGGGCGCGGAGGTCCGGCGGGAGGCCGGGCGCGGCCGAGGCGTACGCCTCCTCGGACGCGAGCATGCGCACGAGGACGCCCTTCGCCTGGCACTCGGGGTAGGCGGAGAGCCCACCCGGCAGCGCCGAGAGGTACGCCTCCGTTCGGACCAGGCGCGGCATCCGCTCCGTCTCTCCCCCGGGCGCGCCGAGCGCGTCCTCCTTCATTGTAGCGGACCGGTGCCCCGCCTCACCACCGCAGCGACAGTATCGCGGCCGCCGCGACGAGTGCGAGCACGACGCCGGCCGCGATCCACGGCGCCGCGCGCCGCCGGGGGTTTCCCTTGCCCTGGCCGCGGTCCCCGGCCGCCTCCTCCCAGCGGAGCACCACCTCGTCCGGATCGAGGCCGACCGCGCCCGCGTACGCGCGGAGGTACCCGACGACGTACGCGCGGGGCGGCAGGCGCGCGGGTTCGCCGGCCTCGAGCGCCTCGACCACCGCCGGGGCGAGCCGGGTGACCCGGAGGACCTCGTCGCGCGAGAGGCCGCGCAGCTCGCGCTCGCGCGCCAGCCAGCGGGAGAACGCGGCGAGCCGGTCGTCGCGGTCGGCGGAGTCGGGTTCCATCGGTGGGGCCGTCACTGGAGCAGGTTCAGGCTCCGGACGCACTCGTCCGCCTCGGCGGTGCCGCGCCCGACCTTGCCGCACTCCTCGAACGCGGCCCGCGCGCCCGCGATGTCGCCGCTCTTCATCTTCGCCTGCGCGAGCCGGAGGAACGCGTCGGGGATCTTGCAGACGTCCGCGTAGGCCGTGAACTGCTCGATGGCGTCGCGGGTGCGGCCCTCGGACAGGTAGAGGCTGCCGAGCTCGCGGCGTCCGTTGCAGTAGCGGGGCGAGAGCGAGACGCAGCTCCGCAGCTCCGCCCTGCCCTCCTCCTTCTTCCCCAGCCGCACGAGCGCGAGCCCCTTGTTGCAGCGGGCCACGTACGGCTCGCGATACATGATGTCGCCGAGCGCGGCGTCGAAGGCGCGGATCGCCTCCTCGAGGCGGCCGGTCTTGGCGAGCAGCTGGCCGAGGTTGTTCTGCGCCTCGGGGTAGTCCGGCTTGAGCGCGAGCGCGCGCCGGTAGTCCTTCTCCGCCTCCTCCAGCTTCCCGAAGCCGAACTCGTACACGATCCCGCGGCCGAGGTGCGCCTCCGGGAAGCTCGGGTACATGGCCAGCGCCTGGTCGTACTCGCGGAGCGCCTCCTGGGCACGACCGCCGTTGAGCGCGGCGACGGCGAGGTCGTGGTGGATCTCCGCCCCGCGGCGCTTCTTCTGCGCGCCCGGACCTGCGCAGGCGACCGCGGCGGCGGCGAGGGTGACGAGCGTGAGCGTCGTTCGGGACATGGCGCGGGCTAGACCGAGGCGAGGAAGCGCGCCAGCCGCCCGAGATCGGTCGAGGGCTGCGGCGCGGCGACGGGGGCTGGGGTCGGGGCGGTGCCCGGCGCCGGCGTGCCCGTCGGCGCGGCGGCGGCGGGCTGCGGCGCGGGAGGGCGCGGCGGGTGGAAGAGCGGGATGCGCCGGAACGTCTGGTCCTGCACGTCGGGCGAGAGGCTCCGGAAGTTCAGGTTGTCGAGCATGAACCCCATCGACTCGAGGAAGTGGAGCCCTTCGACCTCGACGCCACGGTACTCCTCCAGCGAGAGCTGCGGCCGCTCGTTGACGTAGACGACGTTCTCGCCCGTCTTCTGGAGGTACAGGCCGACGTAGATGGAGAACGTGCCGTTCCCGTTGCGGACGCCGCAGAGGTGGCCGGTCACCGTCTGGGCGGGCTTGCCGGGGACCGAGACCTGGGGCTGGTTGATGCTCTCGACGATCGCGACGACCTGCTCGCGGAGCACGGGCAGGTGCGTGATGCTGGGCTCGGGCCGGAACACGCCTCCGTGGTATCGCCGGGAGGCGGGAACGTCAACTATGGGGCCCGCCACCCCGAGCGCGTGAACGAGCCCGAGCCCGAGCCCGGCATCTCCTCGGGCGCGGGCTCGGGAGCGGGCTCGGGCACGGGGACCACGTCCTCACACCCCGGTCGCCTCCGCCCCCCAGATCACCTTGTGGATCTGGAGCGAGAGGCGCGCGTCCACGCCGCGCTCCAGCATCCACGCGGCGAGCGCGCGGGGCTCCACCTTCCCCCACACCGGCGAGAAGAGCACGTGCACCCGCCCCTCGAGCGCATGCCGGCGGACCACCTCCAGCGACCAGTCGAAGTCCGCCCGCGACGCGACCACGAACTTCACCTCGTCGCGCGGCGCGAGCCGGTCGAGGTAGGCGAAGTCGGTGGTCACCTCGCCGGAGTCCGGCGTCTTCACGTCCACGATCCGGACGACGTCGGCGGGCAGGCGGTCGAGCGGCCGCTGGCCGTGCGTCTCCACGGTGACCTCGTAGCCGCGCGCGAGCAGCGCCCGGGCCAGCTCCGGCAGCTCCCGCTGCAGGAGCGGCTCGCCGCCGGTCAGGAGCACGAGCTTGCACGGGTGGCGCGCCACCTCCTCGAGGATCGCCTCCTGGCTCATGTCCCTCCCGCCGTGGAACGCGTAGGCGGTGTCGCAGTACGTGCAGCGGAGATCACACCCGGTGAAGCGGACGAAGACGCAGGGGAGCCCGGCGCGGGTCCCCTCCCCCTGGAGGCTGAAGAAGATCTCGGTGACGCGCATGCGGCGGCGAGCGTTATAGCGGATCTCGCGGCGCGGGGCCGGGGCGCCCGCGCGCCGGGGAGCGATCCCTCAGTTCTGGACCGCCGTCTCCAGCGCCGGGGAGCGGCCCGGCTCGCGGGCGGCCGCCACGGTCGGGGGCCGCGGCGCGCTCCGCATCCGGCGCAGCACCGCGTTGACGCGGCGGGGGTACACGTGGAAGCGCTCCGGGATCTCGCCCTCGCGCAGGTAGCCGACGATCCGGCCCGGGCCCGCGTTGTAGGCCATGAGCGCGACGTCCTGCCGCCGGAACGAGTTCATGAGCCGGCGGAGGTAGCGCACTCCGGCGCGGACGTTGGTGGTCGGGTCGTGCGGGTCGCCGCCCTCCAGCCCGTGGCGCGCGAGCTCGCTCTGCAGGGTGGGCTCGAGGAGCTGCATGAGGCCGACGGCGCCCGCGGTCGAGCGCGCCGCCGTGTCGAAGCGCGACTCGACCTCGATGACCGCGAGCACGAGGAGCGGATCGAGCCGGGCGCGATCGGCCTCGAGCACGATCACCTCCGCCAGCGTGCGGCGCGCCTCTGCGTCGAGCCGCGGCGCGGCCACCTTCAGCCGTGCGTGGACGTCGTGGAGCGCGTCGGCGAGCCGCCCGTCGAGCGGCGACTCGCTCCCCGACGGCGCGGCAGGGGGCTCCGGCGCGAGCGGCGTGGGACGGAGGACGACCGCCGCCCACACGGCGGCGGACACACCGATTCCCACGACGCCCCTCGCGCGCCGGGACACCATCCCTAGGCGTTCTCCTTCTGCTTCGCGAGCTGCTCGAGCCGCTGCGCGACCGTGTCGAGGCGGCGCTCGAGGTTCTCGATGTCCTCGCGGCTCGGGATCCGGAAGCGGT
>DASPMI010000093.1:0-15441 GCA_035627135.1 Anaeromyxobacter sp.
CGCGAGCTGGGGCTCAAGGACACCCGCATCTACCAGGCGTCCTCCTCCGAGATGTTCGGCGCCTCGCCCCCGCCGCAGAACGAGCGGACGCCCTTCTACCCGCGGAGCCCCTACGGCTGCGCCAAGGTCTACGCCTACTGGATCGGCGTGAACTACCGCGAGGCGTACGGGCTGCACGTGTCGAACGGGATCCTGTTCAACCACGAGGGGCCCCGTCGCGGCGAGACCTTCGTCACCCGCAAGGTCACGCGCGCGGCGTCGCGCATCAAGCTCGGCCTCCAGAAGAAGCTCTTCCTCGGGAACCTCGACGCGAAGCGCGACTGGGGCTACGCGAAGGACTACGTCGAGGCGATGTGGCTCATGCTCCAGCAGCCGAAGGGCGACGACTACGTCATCGCCACCGGCGAGGCGCACACGGTCCGCGAGCTCTGCGAGCTCGCCTTCGGCCACGTCGGGCTCGACTACCACGAGTTCGTGGACATCGACCCGAGGTACTACCGGCCGACCGAGGTCGACCATCTCCTCGGCGATCCGTCCAAGGCCGAGGCGCAGCTCGGGTGGAAGCCGCGGACCACGTTCCAGGAGCTCATCCGGCTCATGATGGAGTCGGACCTCGAGCTCGCCGAGCGCGAGAAGCGCGCCGGCGCGGGGCCGGCGGTCTCGCGGCACGGGTAGGCGCGGTCACTTCCCCTGCGCCGCCGGGTGCCCCCGCATCCCGCCCCCCGACGCCTGCCGCAGGAACGCGCCCACGCTCCGGTAGCTGTGGAGCTTGTTGGTATGGGCGACGACCTCCACCGCGCCGCCCTCGCCGAGCGTGCGCGCGACGAGCGCCTCGCCGAGGTGGTGCACCACCACCAGCGCGCCGCCGCAGTACGGGCAGACCTCGGCGGACTCGGCGTTCGAGCCGAGCGCGTCGCAGTTCGTGCAGCGGAACCCCGCGCGGGCGAAGTCCTCCTCGAGCACGAGCCGGTGCACGCGCCCCTGGTTGAGCGCGTTCACCACGTCGTCCGGCCCGAGGACCGCGAGCCCGCCGCGGAGCGACTCGCCGACCACCTCCTCGACGACGCGCGCCTCCTCCTCCTTCTCGTGCTCGCGGACGGCCGCCGCGGCCCCCTGCACGACGCCGCTGCGGCGTCGCCCGTCTCCGGACGCCCACTCGCGCGGGCGCGGCAGCCGCGCGATGACCGCGTCCTGGAGCCGCTCCGGCAGCTCGCGCTCGAAGGCTGCGACGTTCTCCGAGGTGCCGACCAGCACGATCCGCGTGCCCGGGGTGCCGTCGAAGAGCGCGGTCGCCTCCTCGGCCACCTTCCTGCGGTTCTTCTTCTCGAACTCCTCGGTCCGCCGCTCCTCCTTCTCCTCGCGTTCGAAGTGGGTGCCAGGCTCGTTCGTGCTCCCGATCCGCTCCTCGCTGTCCACGCGCGGCACGAATCCGCGAATGCTCTCCTCCAGGGCCAGGTCTCCGAGGAGCACCTGGTAGATGTCGGCGCCGCTCCCGTCCGAGACGATGACGATGGCCGGCTCCTCGTCGTCCGCGAGCCGCGCGAGCTGCGCGAGGTGCGGGATGTGGTCGGTGCAGAGCTCCGGCACGAACGACGTGCGGAAGAAGTGCGCTCGCCACAGCTGCATCCCGTCGCACGCGAACAGCGCGACGCCGTTCTTCTCCGCCTCGCGGGCCTGGCCGGTCACCTCGGCGACGAAGTCCTGCACGCGGCGCAAGGTGCGCGCGAGCCCCTCGCGCCCCGGGCTGCCCTCCGGGTACTGGGCGAGCACCTGCCGCACCCGCTCCTGGACGAACAGCCGGACGCGGTCGCGCTGCTGCTCGTCGCTCCAGCGCACGTCGAGGTAGAGGCTCACGATCGGCTCGTCGCCGCTTCGGAGCTTGGCCAGGTCGGTCAGGGTGCCGTCGAGCACGGTCATGGTCGCTTGCCTCGCTTTCGTGGGTGGTTCGGTGGACCCAGGCTCGCCCCAAAGTGCACACCGGCGGGGTCCCGCGCGATGGGCGGGCGGCGGAGCGACGCTCCGGCGTTGATGGCGCTCGGCCGCCGGGCTATGAGGCCCTCGTGGCCCTCCTCGACGCCGTCCGTGCCGTCACGTCCTTCGACCCGCCCCCCACGCTCCCGGAGTGCGACCTCGAGCAGCTCGTGCACGTGCTGACCGCGCACGGCCTCGCGCCCCTCGCCTCGTATCAGGTCGAGCACACGCGCCTCGGCGCCGGGCTGCCGGCCACGTTCCGGGAAGCGCTCCTGGGGCAGTACCAGGGAGTCGTGAACGACAATGTGCTGAAGCTCGTCGGGTTGCGCGGGTCCCTGCGGGCTGCCCCCGACGTACCAGTGATCGTGCTCGAGGCCGCCGCGTACGTGGACTGGCTCTACCCGCACATGGCGTTCCGGCCCGTCGGCGACCTCCGCATCGCCCTCCGGGGCGCGGACGCCGAGCGCTTCGCCACCGCCGTGAAGGATCAGCTCCAGCTCGCCCGGACCGAGCAGGGCGGGAGGGTCGCGGTCTTCACGGACGGGCGGATCACGGTGACCGCGCAGGAGGGGCTCTGGCCCGGTGGGCCCCCGGACGAGCCGCTCTTCGAGCGGCGGGTCCCCTACCGAGCCTTCGGGCCGTCGGTCGCGCGGCCGTCTCCGGAGGACGCGTTCCTCTGCGCGGTGGGCGACCAGGCGATCCAGGGCCTGCTCACGCCGCTCATCACCTGGATCGACGTGCGCGAGCTGCTCCGGCTGCCGCTCGACGCGGACGGCGTCCGCGCGCGCGCCGCCGCGGTGGGCCTCTCGCGCGCGCTGTACGGCGTCTCGCGGCTCGTCGCGCACTTCTTCCCCGAGGTGGCGCCCGCCGCGGAGCGGCTCCGCCCCGCGCTCGCCGCGGCGGAGCGGGCGGCCATCGATCGGGTGGTCGAGGCTGCGCAGGACCCTGCGCGCCTGCGACACGTCCGGGGCACCGAGGAGCTCGCGCGGCTGGTGGTGGCGCCGTGATGGCCTGACCGGGCTCATGGTAGTCTGCCGCGTCCGGTAGCATCCTGCCGGAGAGCCCTCTGGGAGGCTGACAGAACGTGAACATCACCGTCATCGGCACGGGCTACGTCGGCCTCGTGACCGGCACCTGCTTCGCCGAGTCCGGGAACACCGTCACCTGCCTCGACATCGACCCGAAGAAGATCGAGCTGCTCCGCGCGGGCGGGATCCCGATCTACGAGCCCGGCCTCGAGGAGCTCGTGCGCCGCAACGCGCGCGAGGGGCGGCTCGCCTTCACGACCTCGTACGCGGAGGCGATGAAGACCCCGCAGGTCGTCTTCATCGCCGTCGGGACCCCGCCGGGCGAGACCGGCGAGGCCGACCTCACGTACGTGCTCCAGGCGGCCGCCGAGCTCGCCAAGAACATGCGGCAGTACACGGTGGTGGTGAACAAGAGCACCGTCCCGGTGGGAAGCGCCGATCGCGTCGCGGAGGTCGTGCGCCAGCACACGACGCAGCCGTTCGACGTCGTCTCGAACCCCGAGTTCCTCAAGGAGGGCGCCGCGATCGACGACTTCATGCGGCCCGACCGCGTCGTCGTCGGCGTCTCCTCCGAGCGGGCGCGCGCCGTCATGGCCGAGCTCTACGCGCCGTTCGTCCGCGCGGAGCAGCCGGTCCTCTTCATGGACGTGCGCTCCGCCGAGCTCACGAAGTACGCGGCCAACGCCATGCTCGCGACGCGCATCTCGTTCATGAACGAGATGGCCACCCTCTGCGAGCGGCTGGGCGCGGACGTGGACATGGTCCGGCGCGGCATCGGCTCCGACAAGCGCATCGGCCACCCGTTCCTGTTCCCGGGCGTCGGCTTCGGCGGGTCCTGCTTCCCGAAGGATCTCCGGGCGGTGACGACGCTCGCCCGCAACATCGGCCTCGACTTCGACCTCCTCCGCGCGGTCGAGCGCGTGAACGAGCGCCAGAAGAAGTGGCTCGTCGAGAAGGCGCTCAAGCACTTCGGCTCGCTCGCGGGCAAGACGTTCGCGCTCTGGGGGCTCGCGTTCAAGCCCAAGACCGACGACATGCGCGAGGCGCCGTCGATCACCGTGATCGAGGCGCTCCTCGGAAACGGCGCCAAGGTGCGGGCGCACGATCCGGTCGCGGCAGAGGTCGCGGCGCGGCTCTTCCACGGGCGCGGCGTCGAGCTCTCGACGACGCCCTACGCGGCGGTCGAGGGCGCGGACGCGCTCATGCTCGTCACCGAGTGGAACGAGTTCCGCCAGCCGGACCTCGCGCGCCTCAAGGGGCTCATGCGCCAGCCGGTCCTGTTCGACGGCCGGAACGTGTGGGACGCGAAGAAGACGCGCGAGGCGGGGTTCACGTACTACGGCGTGGGGCGGTCCGGGCGAGACTGACGCGGCCGACCGGGTCGGCCGTCAGGCGACGGCGGCCCGGATCGTCCGTCGCAGCTCCTCCTCCGTGTACGGCTTGTCGAGGAAGGAGAGCCTCGGGGTGGCGCGGAGCGCCTCCACGTCCTCCCCTCCCTCGTGGAACCCCGATGAGACGACCACCGGGAGCCGCGGCGCGGCGGCGCGCAGCGCGGCGACCACCTCCGCGCCGGTCATGTCCGGCATCATCATGTCGACGATCGCGAGGTCGAAGCTGCCGGCCTGCGCGGCCCGCTCGCGCACCGCGTCCCGGGATCCGTCGCACTCCTGGACCACGCAGCCGTTCCCGCGCAGGAGCAGGGCGAGGGACCGGCGCACGTTCACCTCGTCGTCGATCACGAGGACGCGGAGCCCCTCCGCGAGCCGCTCGGGCCCGGAGGGCGGCGGCGCGGCCTGCGTCGGGACCTCCGCCGCAGGCAGGAGGAGCGTGACCGTGGTCCCCGCGCCCGGGGCGCTCGTGACGGCCGCGGACCCTCCGTGCGCGCGCACCGTCCCGTAGACCTCGGCGAGCCCCAGCCCGGACCCCTTCCCGACCGGCTTCGTCGTGAAGAAGGGCTCGAACAGGTGGCTCCGCGCCTCCTCGGAGAGCCCGACGCCGGTGTCGGTCACGGTGATCTCGAGGTGGTGCCCCGGCGCGACGCCGAGGGCGCCGGCGCGCTCGGGCGGGACCTCGAGCGCGCGCGTCGCGATCGTCAGCGTACCGCCGTCCGGCATCGCGTCGCGGGCGTTGAGCGCGAGGTTGAGGACGGCCGCGTGGAGCCTGTCCGGGTCGCCGGCGACGCTTCGCGGACGCGTCGCGAGCCGCGCCGTGACCGTGATGCGCTTGTCGATGCTGCGCTCCAGGAGCCCGCACACGTCGCGGACGATCGCGTCGAGGTCGACGAGCATCGTCCGGGTCGGCTGCTTGCGGGCGAACGCGAGGAGCTGGCGCGTGAGCCCCGCCGAGCGGAGGGCGGCCTCGCGGATCCCGCTCACGGTGTCCCGCGCCTCGCGCGGCAGGTCGAGGCCGGAGAGGTACTCGGCGCTCCCGAGGATCGCGGTGAGCTGGTTGTTGAAGTCGTGGGCGATGCCGCCCGCGAGCCGGCCGATCCCCTCGAGCTTCTCCGCGTGACGGAGCCGGTCCTCGATCTGCCGCCGCTCGGTCACGTCCCGCCCGACCCCGACGATCGCGATCACCGCCCCGGTGGCGTCCCGCACCGCCGTGTCTGCCCACGCGAGCCATCGCCAGCCCTGCGCCGTCAGCGCCCGCTGCTCCACGTACGCCGAGTACGGCGGCCGGTGGAGCGCCTCCATGGCGCGCGCGGTCAGCTCGCGGTCCTCCTCGTGGACCAGCGGCATGAAGTTCGTGCCGAGGAGCTCGGCCTCGGTCTTGCCGAACGTGCGGCAGTAGGTCGGGCTCGCGAAGAGGAAGCGCCCGTTCGCGTCGACCTTCACGACGAGGTCCGTCTGGTTCTCCACGAGGAGGCGATACTTCTCCTCGCTCCGCCGGAGGCTGTCGGCCGCCCGCTGGCGCCCCTCCACCGCGTTCGCGAGGAACAGGTTCGTCAGGACGACCACGAAGCAGAACACCTGCGCGTGGACCACGGCCTGCGGCCCCGCCGACGCGAAGGCGCCGCGCCCCGCGACGGTGCTGGCGAGGGCGACGACGACGAACACGAACCCCGAGGTCGCGGCGCCCCGGAGCCCGAGGCGGAGCGCGATCCAGACGAGCGGCGGCAGCACCACCACCTGGAGCGGGCGGGCGGCCTCGGGGGGCCGCAGGAAGACGAGCCAGACGGCGAGCGCGCACGCGAGCACGAGCCCGCCGCGCTCCATGCGGGCCCAGGCCGGGGAGGCGCCGCGCGTGGCGCGCGGCTCCGTCCAGGCGAGGACCAGGCTCCCGGCGACGATGATCCCGAGCCCGGATCCCGTCCAGAGGTGGTGCCACACCGGCACGAGGGGCGCGCCCTCGATCCTGGACAATACCCAGGCCGAGAGGAGATCGAGCAGGCCGCTCGCCACCAGCGGACCGGCGACGACGATCGCGAGGAGGTGACCCGGGTGGGAGAGCCGCGGGCGGCCGCCGCAGATCCGCAGGACGCCGACCGCGCCGAGCGTCGGCTCGAGCGCGTTCCCGATCGCGAACGCCGCCACCAGCGCCGCCGGCTGGCCGGCGTGCGCGTTGAACGCCGCCACCGGCAGCCCCGCGGCGACGAGGAGCGCGGGCCAGCGCCGCCGGTCGCTCACGAGCAGCGCTCCGAAGATCAGGCCCGCCGCGGGCCAGAACAGCGCGACGCGGCCCGGGCCGGGCGTGAGCGCGAGCCCGAGCCGGGACAGCGCGAAGTTCGCGGCGGCGAAGAGGAGGAGCCCCGCAGCGAGCCGGACCTTTGCCGGCGCCGTGGACCAGACGCGCGACGCGAAGGCAACGAGGTCGCGCGGCGTGTACGAGGAGTTCGAGTGTGCCATCCGCTGTCGCCAGGCCGGAGGTCGGCCGCGGCCATGCTGGCATGGCGAGGCGCCCGGGAACAACGCCGGGAGGTGAGGGGAGGTGAGACGGCGTCACCAGCCGACGGGGCCGGCGAGGGGTCGCCTGCCGCCGACGGGGGGTCCTACGCCTGCGCGTTCCGCCCGCGGGTGAGCAGCAGGACCACCGCCGCCACCTCCGACACCACGCGCTCGAGCCGCTTCGAGACGTCGAGCTCCTCGAGCACGGCCTGGCGCGCCTCGGGCTCGGAGATCGCCGCGGCGGCGACGAGGTCCACGGCGGTGGAGGGGTCCTCGATCTGCGCGACCGCCTCCGCGAGCGCGGGCGCGCCGGACTCGGGCGGCAGGCGGGCCGAGAGCTCGAGCACGAGCTGCCGGAGCGACTCGAGCCCCGGCTGGAGCTGGCGCGCGCCGCCGGCGGGCAGGACGTCCGGGGTGACGTCGGCCCGGAACGTCCGGTAGGCGGCGTCGGTCCGGACCTCCTCGCCGAGCCGCACCCGGCCGACGCCCCGGAGGACGATGTCGTACCGGCCGTCCTCGTGCTCCACGTGGTGCTCGATGTAGCCGGCGCCGGCGATCGGCCGGAGCGGCGGGTAGAGCTCGCGGAGCCCCTCGGCGGACCGCACGTTGGGCACGGCCACGATCCGGTCGCCGGCGAGCGCGTCGCGGACGAGCGCCCGGTACCGCGGCTCGAAGACGTGCAGCGGCGTGGGGGTGCCCGGGAGCACCGCCACGCCGTGCAGCGGGAACACCTTGAGCGCGCCGCAGGCCCGCCGGAGCGCCTGCCCGCGATCCGGGGGCTCGCGCGGCTCAGCCATGCTCGTGGACCGGCCGCCGCTGCGCCGGGATCGCGGGCGCGTACGCGCGCGAGGGGGTCTCGATCCGCATCCGGTAGAAGCTCCGCCAGACGAAGACGGTCGCGACGGCCAGGAACACCCCGGCGAGCGAGAGGCGCGCCGCGGTGCTCATGCGGAGCGCGAGCTCGACCGCGAGGAGCCCGAACAGGGTCGTGAACTTGATGATGGGGTTCATGGCCACCGAGGAGGTGTCCTTGAAGGGGTCGCCGACGGTGTCGCCCACGACCGTCGCGGCGTGGAGCTCGGTCCCCTTGGCGCGCAGCTCCGTCTCGACGACCTTCTTCGCGTTGTCCCAGGCGCCGCCGGCGTTGGCCATGAAGATGGCCTGGAAGAGGCCGACGATGGCGATCGCGATGAGGTGTCCCACGAAGAAGTACTCGTCGGCGAAGGCGAAGGCGAGCGTGGCGAAGAAGACGACGAGGAAGATGTTGAACATCCCCTTCTGCGCGTAGACGGTGCAGATCTCGACGACCTTCTTGGAGGCCGTGACGTCGGCCCGCTCGCTCGAGTCGAGCCGGATGTTCCGCTTGATGAACGCGACCGCGAGGTACGCCCCGGTCGTGACCGCCTGGGTGGACGCGCCGGTGAACCAGTAGATCACCGCGCCGCCGGAGATGAGCCCGAGGAGGAAGAGCGGGTTGAGGATCGAGAGCTTCTCGAGGTGCGCGGTGAGGCCGTTGGTCAGCACCACGACGATCGAGAAGATCATGGTGGTCGCCCCCACCACCGCCGTGCCGATGAGGACCGGCTTCGCGGTCGCCTTGAACGTGTTGCCGGCGCCGTCGTTCTCCTCGAGCAGATCCTTCGCCCGCTGGAAGTCGGGGGCGAAGCCGTGCTCCTTGCGGAGCGTCTGGGCGATGCCCTGCTCCTTCTCGATGAGCGAGAGCTCGTACACGGACTGCGCGTTGTCGGTCACCGGGCCGTACGAGTCGACCGCGATGGTCACCGGGCCCATGGAGAGGAACCCGAAGGCGACGAGGCCGAACGCGAAGACCGGGGCGGCGAGCATCAACGCGCCGAAGCCGAACGTGGAGATCCAGTAGGCGATCGCCATGAGGCCGACGAGCGCCGCGCCCATCCAGAACGCGGAGTAGTTCCCGGCGGTGAGGCCGGAGAGGATGTTCAGCGACGCGCCGCCCTCGCGGGAGGAGGTGACGACCTCCCGCACGTGGCCCGAGCTCGTCGAGGTGAAGACCTTCACGACCTCGGGGATCACCGCCCCGGCGATGGTGCCGCAGGAGATGACGGCCGAGAGCTTCCACCACATGGTGCCGTCGCCGAGGTTCGGGATGAGCTCGTGGGAGATGCCGAACGTGACGGCGACGGAGACGAGGGCGGTGAGCCAGACGAGCGAGGTGAGGGGCGTCTCGAAGTTCATCCGGTCGGCCTTGCCGTAGCGCCGGCCCATGACCGCCTGGTTGAGGAAGTAGGAGCCGACCGACGAGATCACCATCCAGATCCGTATCGAGAACAGCCAGACGAGGAGCTGCACCTGCACCGCCGGCTCCGGGACGGCGAGCAGGACGAAGGTGATGAGGGCGACGGCGGTCACGCCGTAGGTCTCGAAGCCGTCCGCCGAGGGGCCGACCGAGTCGCCGGCGTTGTCGCCGGTGCAGTCGGCGATGACGCCGGGGTTGCGCGCGTCGTCCTCGGGCAGCTTGAAGACGATCTTCATGAGGTCGGCGCCGATGTCGGCGATCTTGGTGAAGATGCCGCCCGCGATGCGGAGCGCCGAGGCGCCGAGGCTCTCGCCGATCGCGAACCCGATGAAGCAGGCGCCGGCGAGGTTCGCCGGCACGAAGAGCACGATGACGAGCATGATCATGAGCTCGACGCTCACGAGCATGGTCCCGATCGACATGCCGGCGCGGAGCGGGATCGAGAAGACCGGGTAGGGCTTCCCGCGCAGCGCCGCGAACGCGGTCCGGCTGTTGGCGTAGGTGTTGACGCGGATCCCGAACCACGCGACCCCCGCCGAGCCGCAGATGCCGACGAGGCTGAAGAGCAGGATGAGGCCGACCTTGCCGGGGCCGAAGCCCTCCGAGAGCCAGCCGAAGTAGACGACCATCACGACCGCGATGAACGCCCAGAGGATGCCGATGAACCGCGCCTGGGTGACGAGGTACGTCTTCGCGGTCGCGTAGATGAGCTCGGAGATCTCCTTCATCGACCGGTGGACGGGGAGCGCGCGCAGGTTGCGGGCGACCAAGAGCCCGAAGAGGAGCCCCGCCGCGCCGACGACGAACCCGAGCATGAGCAGCGTATGGCCGTCGAGGCCGCCCAGGAAGGTTTGCGTGCGGAGGTCGGGGAGGACGAGGTTGGCTTCGCCGCCCCCCTGCCCGGTCGCCGCGAGGGCGAGGGTCTCTACCTGCGTGACTCCGATCATCGGTGCACCCTGGTCCGGCCGTTCGTGTGGGATCCACCCGTCCGCTCGTCCCACGGCGCCCGGCCGAGCGGAGGGCCGCTCGCCTCGCCGGGCGAACGGTCACTTCACAAAGGTCAGCGGAATGATGCGGCTCGTCGTCGCGGCCGGGAAGGCGCGCGGAGCACGTTCTGCGACAACCGGAAGGGTCCGGACGAGCGCCCGGCCGCACGGGTCAGCGAACGTTTGGGACGCGCCGCGGCCGGAGGACCGCGACGCAGGGTGAACTCAGATCCCGGCGGGAGCGTGCGTCGCGCTCGTCGCCTCGAGGCTGCCGGCGTCGAGCGTCGCGAAGTTCAGGTTGAAGTACCCGGCGACCCCGCA
Organism: Anaeromyxobacter sp.; assembly: GCA_035627135.1. Classification (GTDB taxonomy): domain Bacteria; phylum Myxococcota; class Myxococcia; order Myxococcales; family Anaeromyxobacteraceae; genus Anaeromyxobacter. The sequence continues at coordinate 10,466 of DASPMI010000093.1, forward strand.
GGAGTGCATGACGCGCTTCACGATCCGGAAGGGGACGGCGCGGTCGGCCTGGACGTTGACGATCCCCTCCCAGCGCTTCTCGGGATCGTTCTGGTGGAGGAAGTCCCACCGCTTCTTCTCGTCGCGGAGGCTCTCCTCGATGCCCGGGATGTTGAGGTAGCCGTCCCGCTCGAGGTCGGCGATGTCGGCGACCTTCTTGCCGATGACGGTGATCTCGGTGGCGCTGATCGTGACCACCGGCGCGACGTCGATGACCTGGCCGTGGTGCGCGTCGGGCAGCTTGATGTCCTTCTGCATGTACAGCACCTCGCCCGTGGACGAGAACTGCTGCAGGAGGAAGATGACGAGCATCGTCATCATGTCGACCATCGGGACCACGTTCAGCTCGGCGTTGGTCGCCTTGCGGCCGTGCTGCATCTTCCCGCCGAGGATGCGCGACTTCTCGAAGCGCTTCGCGGGCCGCTTGCCGGGGATGACGATGGGCATGGTTCGCTACCCCTCCGTCACCGAGACGGAGACGAGCCCCTCCCCGACGCAGGTGTCGATGATCTCGATGAGGTCGCCGTACTGGATCGTGTCCTCGGAGGCGATCGTGACCGAGACGGCCTCCGGGTAGTTCGAGCGGAGGACCTTCAGCTTGGCCGCGAGCCCCTTCACGTCCTGGCGGGGCTTCACCTCGCTGTCGGGATCGCGGGCGCCGTCCACCGCGTCGGGCCGGGCCGGCTTGAGCGCCCGCATCACGAGCGGGATGTCCTCCTCGCCGCCGGCGGACGTCTGGAGGACCATCTTGTTCTCCCGCACGAGGACGGTCACGAGCAGCGCCTTCTGCTGCTCGCCCGCAGGCGGCGGCTCCGGCGCGCCGGACCCGAACTGCTGGACCTGGAGGCGGGAGATCTGCGTCCAGACGGCGGTGTAGAGGAGGAAGGTGATGCAGCAGGAGAGGAGGTCGATGGCCGGGACGACGTTGATCACCGCGTCGAGGGGCTTCTTGCCCTTCTTGCCTCCGCCCTGCTCGGGCATCGCGCCGCCGCCCATCCCGTCACCCGCTTTCTTGCTGGGGGGCCGGGAGCAGCTCGGCCCCCCAGTCCCCCGGCTCGCTCCGGCCCAGCCTCCTCCGGCTGGGCCTTCGCTCGCTCAGTCCGCGTTCGTGATCAGCCCGCCGCCTCTTCGCCGACCGAGGCCGGCATCTTCATCTTTTCGCGGTTCGCGATGATGAGGTTCAGCACCGAGACCGACGCCTCGTTGATGTCGTCGATCATGTGCTGCGAGCGGCCCTGGAGGACCGAGTACGCGACCAGCGCGGGGATGGCGGTGAGGAGCCCGTAGGCCGTGCAGTTCATGGCCTCGGAGATCGAGCTGGAGAGGATGGCGGCCTTCTCGGAGGCGCTCGCGGTCGCCACCGCGGCGAACGCGCTGATGAGGCCGATGATGGTGCCGAGGAGCCCGAGGAGGGTCGCGACGTTGCCGAGCATCGCGAGGTAGCCGGTCCGCTTCTCGATCCGCGGCGACTCCCGCAGGGTCGCCTCGTCCATGGCGGCCTGCACGTCGGCCTCGCCCTTCGGGACGTTGATGAGCCCGGCCTTCACGACCGAGACGAGCGGGGTCCGCTTCTGGGACGCGCAGTAGCTGATCGCGCGGTCGAGGTCGCCGCGGTAGATGTGCTCGCGGAGCCCCTTCAGGAACGCTTCCTTGCTCGTCCAGAGCTGGAAGTAGAGCGCGATGACCCGATCGAGGACGAGGAGGATGGTGAAGACGAGCGCCACGCTGATGGCGTGCATCATCCAGCCGCCTTCACCGTAGTGCTTCGCGATCGCACGGAACATTTCCATTGCCGTCGTGTCCTCCGGAGTGGGGCCGCGCATCGGACCCGTCCCACGATCACGCGCTTGCCCGCGACTGGGATCCCCTATCACGGGGTTTTCAGGGGCGTCAACGCGGCGGGAGGTACGGCGCGCACGCACCTCGGCCCGCCCGTCGCGTGCGCCGTCCCCGGCCCTGCCAGATCCTGCCCCCGCGCCGCGCCGCCGGCAATCTCCCTGCGCCCCCGCTCCTTCTCCGGTACTCGTGATCGCTGTAAGTAGGGGTCATGCCGCTCGACGTCGCCGCGTTCGCTCCGTACCGGCTCGCACCGGGCGCCCCGCCCGAGGAGGTGGCGCGCATCGCGGCCTCGCTCGGGGACGAGCCGCTCGTCGCGTCCGCGGCGGCGCCGCCGCCGGCGGCGATCGCGAACCGGGCGCTCGCCGACGTCGCCTGCGGCCGCGCCGCGTCTCCCGAGGAGGCGTGCCGCGCCGCCGACGGCAGCCCCGCGGGCCTCGCCGGCCCGCCCCGCGCCTGCCTCTCCGCGGCGCGCCAGCGCGAGCGGATCGCCGCCGCGGCGGCCGACGCGTTCCGCGCCGGGTTCGGCGGCGTGTTCCTCGATCGGCCCGACGGCGCCCTCGCGCTGGGCCTCCTCGGCGCCGGCTTCTGCGACGCGTGCCTCGCCGCCTTCGGCCGGCAGCTCGCGCGCGAGTACGGCTCGCACTTCCAGCCGCTCGACTACCTCGCGGTGGCGCGCGAGGCGGTGACGGTCTCCTCCGGCGCGCTCGGCTACGCGCAGCTCCCGTTCGGCCGCGACTTCCTGCGGTTCCGCGCGGGCGCGCTCGACGACGCGCTCCGCGCATACGTGCGCGGAGCCCGGGACGCGGCGCGCGCCGGCCCCGCGCCCTTCGAGGTGGTCGCCCAGTTCGAGGCGCTCGGCCCCGCCCAGCTCCGGGCCGCCCGCCACCTCGACGGCGCGATCTTCCCCGGCCCGGAGATCGCCGGCGCTGGCATCGGCCACTTCCGGCTCCTCCGCGCGGCGATGAAGCGGCGCCCCGTCGCCATCGCGCCGCCCGGCGCCGCCGCCCCCGCCTCGCCCGCGGTCCTCGCGCGCCTCGCCGCCGTGGGAGCGACCTGCGGGGTCGAGGTCTCCGGGCTCGAGCCCGCCGGCCCGGCCGGCGACGAGGTGGCGGCCGTCCGCAAGCTCGGCCGGCAGCTCGCCGGCGAGGGCCGCGCGCCGGCGTTCGGCGCGCCCGTCGCGGAGTGCTGCGTCCTCTACTCCGCCGACGCCGACCTCTGGACCAACGGTCGCCACAGGCTCTCGGTGGTCCGCGCCGGCGAGGCGCTCGCCGCGCTCCACCTCCAGGCGCCCGTCGTGACGCGCGTGCAGGACGTGCCCGCCGAGGCCGCGCTGGTCCTCGCCGACGCCGAGGCCCTCTCGTCGCAGGAGGCGAAGGAGCTCGAGCGCCGCCTCCAGGCCGGCGCCGCCGTCCTCGCGTTCGGCGAGCCCGGCCAGGTGGACGAGGGCGGCAGGCCCGCCGGCGCGTTCCTCCCCGCGGGGAAGCCCGGCGGCGTGAAGGTCGGGAGCGGCACGCTCGCGGTCCTCCCGCCGCTCACGCCGGAGAAGGGCGCGCCCGCCCCCGTCGCCCCGGCCGCGCTCACGAAGGCCCTCGCCGCCCTCCTCGGCCGCGGCCGCCGCGCCGCCGGAGTCTCCGGCCGCAGCCCGCTCCTCGCGGTGATGTACCGGAGCGGCGAGACGCTCGACGTGCACCTCGTGACGCTCGGCGCGGAGCGCGCGCAGGGCGTGACCCTCTTCCTCGCCTCCGACCTCGCCGGCGGCGTGCGGCGCGGGCGGTTCCTCTCCGCGGACGGGAGCGACGTGGTGATCCGGCTCAATCCGTCGGGCTACCAGCTCTCGACCGTCCTCCCGAGCTTCCACGGGTACGGGGTGCTGACGCTGGCGACGTGAGGACGGCACCGCTCGTCCTTCGACAGGCTCAGGACGAACGGATTCACGAGGCCGCCGCAGGGCGGGGGGCCCCGACGGCTCCGCCGGCGAGGCGGGGCGGCACGCCCCGTCTAGAAGTGATACATCGCTGCGACACTTCCGGTGAAGATCGACCACGGCTCGTTCCCGCGGAGCGTCTGGATGCCCCACGTCCGGTTCGACCGCTCGATCGGCCCCACCTTCGTCTTCACGCTGTCGTAGGTGAGCGAGACCCCGAGGCTCGCCTCGATGGCGAGCTGCGGGAGCCCCACGAACCCGAAGTAGATCTCGAACCCCGCCCTCGCCCCCAGCCGCGCCGCCCAGCCCTCGTACTCGGTCGCGTCGCCGCCCGCGTCGAGCGCGGGGATCTTCTCGCGCGCGTAGATGACGTCGAACTCCGGCACGACCTCGAACGTCGCGTGCCGGTGGTGCGTCACCGCGAGCGGCAAGCCGAGGTGGAGCCCGAACCCCGACAGCGCCGGCCCGTCGTCGGTCTGGAGCTCGCCGGCCTGCGGCGAGGTCACCGAGCTCCGGCGGAAGACCAGCCCCACGCCCGCGTCCCAGCCCAGGTTCCGGAACGGCGGGAGCGGGCGCTTCGTCCAGTGGCGCAGGCCGATCGTGTACACGGTGAGCGGGATCGGGTCCGCGCCGCCGCTCGCCGGGAACTCGAAGGGCTTCGTGTTGAACACCGCGAGCGCGTAGGTGCCCATCGCCCGCTGGCTGTCGCCGACCGGCGGCGCCTCCGGAGCGCGGGCCTGGGCGGGCTGCAGCGAGGTGAAGACCGGCGCCTTGTTCTGCGCCGCGGCCTCGCCTGCGGCGGCGAGGAGGGCGAGGGCGAGGAGGGTTCGAGCGGAGGGGAGCGCGCGCATGATGGCCTCGGACGGTGGGTCGCTGGTTTCTTGCCGTGGGCCCCCGGCGAGGCAAGCCCGAGGCGGGGCGGAGACGGGCGCGCCGGGTGAGCGGATGTGCGCCGCCGCCATCCACCCCAAGCAAGCAAACGAGTTCGGGTGGTGACTGGCCGCGCTCGCGCCTAGACCAGCCGTTCCCTGGGAGGCCGGCATGCGCGCGACTCGTCTCTTCGCTGCCGTCGGAGCTGCCCTCGCGCTCCTCGCCTGCGGCGGCGGTGGTGCGGGCACGCCCGACATCCGGGAGCCGCCCGACGGCACCACCTGCCCGATCACCACCGCGGTCG
>DASPMI010000094.1:0-16385 GCA_035627135.1 Anaeromyxobacter sp.
CGCCGGGTTTCCGGTGAGCGACGCGACCAACGGCTTCCGGCTGTACGACGCGGAGCTCGTCCGGAGCCTGCGCCTGGGCTCGGCCGGCGGGTTCGAGGTGGCGTTCGAGATCACGCTCGAGGCGTGGAGGCGGGGGCTCCGGATCGCCGAGGTCCCCTCGGTCTGGCGGGCGCGCGACGCCGGGAAGAGTCGGTTCCGGCTCGTCCGCTGGCTGCCGCGGTACGCGTGGCTCTGGGCGCGGGCGATGGCGATCGGGATCGTGCGGCGGGGGCGGTGAGGTCCCGAGGGGTCGCGGTCCGTCCGCGGAGCGCTCACTCCACGCGATCCAGCGCCTCCTCCACGGTCGCGACGCCTTCGAGCTCCATCCCGGGCGGCGCCTCGCACCGGCGCGCGCTCGCCGCGGGCAGGAACGCGCGCGTGAAGCCCAGCCGCGCGGCCTCCGCGAGGCGGACCTCGGGCTGCGAGACCGCGCGGACCTCGCCGGCGAGGCCGACCTCGCCGACGAACAGCGTGCGGGCGGGGAGGGGACGGTTGCGGAAGCTCGAGGCGAGCGCGACCACCGCGGCGAGATCGGCGGCGGGGTCGTCCACCGAGAGCCCGCCCGCCACGTTCAGGAACAGATCGCAGCCGGCGATCTCGAGCCCGACCTTCTTGTCGAGCACGGCGGCGAGGAGCGCGACGCGGTTCCCGTCGATCCCGAGCGCGGTCCGCCGGGCGGAGCCGCCGTGGCCGGTCTGGGCGACGAGGGCCTGGACCTCCACGAGCACGGTCCGCGTTCCGGAGAGCACCGCCGTGACGGCGCTCCCGGGCGCGTGCTCGGGCCGCTCGGCGAGGAAGAGCTGCGAGGGGTTCGGCACCTCGGCGAGGCCGCCGGCCTGCATCTCGAAGACGCCGATCTCGCTCGCCGAGCCGAACCGGTTCTTGTGCGCGCGGAGCACGCGGTACGGGTGGGCGCCGCCGCCCTCGAAGTAGAGGACCGTGTCCACCATGTGCTCGAGGACGCGCGGCCCGGCGATGGCGCCGTCCTTCGTCACGTGGCCGACGAGGAACACCGGCGTCTCGGTGGTCTTCGCGTACGCCATGAACCGCGCGGTCACCTCGCGGATCTGCGTCACGGTGCCGGGGGCGCTCGGGAGGTCGGAGAGGTACTGCGTCTGGATCGAGTCGATGGCCAGCGCCGCCGGCGCGAGCGGCTCGGCCGCCCGGAGCACCGCCTGCGCGTCGGTCTCGGCGAGGACGCGGAGGTTGTCGGCGGAGACGCGGAGCCGATCGGCGCGGAGCTTCACCTGGCGCGCCGACTCCTCGCCGGAGACGTAGAGCACGGGCCGGTCCGGCCGCGCCAGCGCGAGCCGGTCGAGCGCCGCGAGGAGGAGCGTGGACTTCCCGATGCCGGGATCGCCGCCGAGCAGGATGAGCGCGCCCGGGACGACGCCGCCGCCCAGCACGCGGTCGAGCTCGCCGATGCCGGTCCGGTGGCGCAGCGCCTCGCTCGCGTCCACCTCGCGGAGGGGGACGGGCTTGCCTCGCTCACCGCCCCAGCCGCGCGCGGGGGCGCCCTCGCGCGGCGCGGCCTGGACGACCTCCTCCTGGAGGGTGTTCCACTGGCGGCAGGCGGGGCACTGCCCCAGCCACTTGGGGCTCTGGTGACCGCACTCGGTGCACGCATACACGGTGCGGGACTTGGCGGTGCCGCGGGTCATGGGTCTAGATACCATGGAGGGATGACGGCGCCGGACGGCGCCGGGAGGCGAGGGCGCGTGGAGGGACCGGGCGGCATGGGGAAGGTGCTGATCGTCGTGGGCGTCCTCGTCGCCGCGCTGGGCGTGCTGCTCGTCCTCGGCGACAAGCTCCCCTGGCTGCGCCTGGGCCGGTTGCCGGGTGACATCGCCGTGGAGCGCGGGAACTTCCGGTTCTACTTCCCCATCGTCACCTCGATCGTGCTGTCGGTCGTGGTGTCGCTGGTGCTCTGGCTCCTGTCCCGGCGCGGCTGATCCCAGCCGCCGGGCGCCGCCGCGCGCCCGCAACGCCGCAGTATTTCCTTGCCTTCCCCCCGGCCGTTGGCTTTGCTCAGCGCCGAATGCTCCTCGAGCGCCGCAGGCTCCTCCTGGCGTCGCTGCTGCTCGGCGCCGCCGTCGTCGCGGGCGCCGCGGCCGCCGCCCCGGAGCCGGCCGGTGCGGCCCCGGACACGACCTCGGACGTGGCCCACTGCGGCGGCGTCGGGCGCGGATGCCCCGCGCCGGCGCACGGGAAGGCCACCTGCACCGGCGGGCGGTGCGGGTTCGCCTGCGAGCCCGGGTACACCGCGTGCGGCGACCGGTGCGTCTCGCTCCAGTCGGACGTCCTCCACTGCGGCGCCTGCGGGCGCGCGTGCCCGGGCGAGGACGCGCCCTCGTCCTCGTACTGCGACCAGGCCCCGCGGCGCGCCTGCATCAACGCGCAGTGCAAGAAGTGCCGGTGGTACTGCGGTGGTTACGGCGGGTACTACCGGGTATGCACGTAGTACCGCGCTCTGCCTGAGCCGGAGCGGCCCGCTCGCTTCGCCCCTCCCCGGATCGTCCGCCGCTCACCCGCCTCCCTCGACCGCTCGTCGCCGGGCGCCGACCGCCCGTCGTTTGGCGATTCCCCCTCGCGAAGGCGCGCCTACCGTCCTCTCGCAAGGAGGGAATCACCATGAAACACACCGTGAAGGTTCTCGTGGCGGCGCTCGTGGCCCTGTCGGCCACGGCGGCCTCGGCCGCAGATCTCCAGTTCCACGGCTACACGCGCGCCGGCGTGGGCCTCAACGCGCGGGGGGGCGGCCAGGTCTGCTTCCAGCTCGCCGGGGCGGACACCAAGTGGCGGCTCGGCAACGAGTGCGACTACGTGGTCGAGACCGTCTTCAGCTACGACATCGGCAAGCTGGACGACGGCTCGGTCTGGAGCTTCACCGTCATGCCGTCGATCTACAAGGCGTACGGCAACCAGACCACGGACGTCGCCGACGACACCGGCGAGAGCATCGGGAGCGCGCAGTGGTTCCACGACCTGCCCGCCCGGTTCGGCCAGGTCTACTTCGCCGGCCGGAACGTCTCCGTGCTCCGGAACGGCACGATCTGGATCGGCCGCCGCTTCTACGACCGCCTCCAGCTCGGCATCAACGACCAGTTCCTGGAGAACGAGGACGGCGACGGCGCCGGCGTGGAGGACATCGACCTCGGGTTCGCGAAGTGGTCGGTCGCCTTCCTCATGAACCCGAACGACGCGCCCCGGACCGACACCGAGCAGAACCCGGTCGGCGACGTGAACAACAAGACGTACAGGATCACGACCCGGCTCACCGGCATCAGGACGATGCAGGACGGCGCCCTCCAGCTGTGGTTCGGCGCGCGCAACCTGCAGTCGAAGAGCACGCGGCCGGGCGGAACCGAGCCGGCCGACGTCGACCCCACGTACCGCGCCGCCGTGTACCACACGGTGAACCTCGGCACCTGGGGCAACAACCTCCTCGGCTTCAAGTACGAGACGCTGGGCGAGGACAGCAACCAGTGGCGCGCGGTCGTGCAGCACGGCGTCAACCTGGCCGCGGCCCGGACCGCGGTGGACTTCATCGCCGAGTACCGGCGCCGGAAGCCCGAGACGGGCGACGACCAGACGTGGCTCGGCGTGGGCGCCCGCACGGACACGGGTCTCGGCGGCCCGTTCCGGTTCCTCTTCGAGGCCGGGTACGACCGGGTGCAGGACGGCGACGAGGAGGCGCGGTCGCTCGTGAAGCTCACCGGCGCGGTGTCGATGAGCACGGGGAAGACCGGCGAGGGCACCCCGACCCTCCGCCTCTTCTACACGCACGCCGTGTGGAGCGAGGAAGGCGACCTCGCGGACGGCCGCACGAACGAGATCTACGGAGAGCAGACGTCGGGCGGGAGCTTCGGGCTCCAGGCCCACGGCTGGTGGTAGCAGGCTGCCTCGCCCCGCACTCCCTCGCGGGGTGAACGGCGCCGTCTCGCCCCTCCTCCCTCGCGGGGCGACGACAGGGACGAGCGGGCTGGTTCCGACCAGCCCGCTCGTCGCAGCGAAGCAAGGTGTGGAGCAGGACTCCGAAGCACCACCCTCGGTCGCTCTACCGGAGCTAGAATCCTCGCCGTGACCCGCAGCGCGCCTCCATCTGCCTCGCCGGTGCGCCCCGGGCGCGGCGCGCGGCGCCGGTGGTTGCCCTGGGCCCTCGCCGCGGTGATCTCGTCGGCCCCCGGCCCGCTCTCCGCCGCGCCCTACATCCGGCCCGGCGCCCTCCCGAGCGAGTGGTCGTACTCGGTCGAGGTGAAGGTCTCCCCGGCCTGGGACGCGCTGGTGGTCCCGATGCGCGGGTCCTACGCCCAGCACCCCGAGGCGCTGGCGCGGCTCCACCAGGCGCTCGAGGACCACGGGATCACGCCCACCGGGCCGATGTTCGGCCGGTATCTCGACGACGCGTCCCGCACCGCGGAGCAGGACCTGCGCTGGGAGGTGGGCTGTCCGGTCGCGTACTTCGACGGGCAGGTCCCCGGGCTCGAGTGGCGGCGGTTCGCGCCGCAGCTCGCGGCCTCGACGCCGATGCAGGGCCCGGGCGGCCGCCAGTGGCGGGGCTTCAACGAGTGGCTCGGGGCGAACGGCTACCAGATGATCGGTGGGTCGATCGAGTTCTGGCGCGAGGGCGGGACGGAGCTGTGGGTCCCGGTCCGCAGGCTCCTCGTCGTCCCGCTGGTCACCTGGTACGCGATCTGTATCTGGGGGCTCATCCTCTTCGCGCTCTTCTCGTTCGTCTACGTCCGGCGCGACGCGCTCCTCGGGAATCGCCGTGCGCCGGCGGGGCTCCTCTCGCACCGGGGAGGGCGACTCTGGGGCCTCTTCGGGCTCACCTGCACGATCGTGTACGTGCAGCCGCTCGTCAGCGACGTCATCTACCTCTACCGCGGCGAGCGGCTCGTCCCGCTCGCGGTCGCGGCGGGTGCGGTCGCCCTGGTGATCCCGGCCGTGGTCGCGCACCTGTTCCTGCGGATCGCAGGACCGCGGCTCCCCTGGCGGCGCGCCTTCGGCGCGGGCGTCGCCGCCTCCTACCTGGCGGCCGGCGGGGTGGCGGCGGTGAAGCGCTTCGGAACGGCGCTCGCGGCGGTCGAGGGGCCCGACCTCGTCTGCGCGCTGATGCTGGGGGCGGGCACGCTGAGCCTGGGGATGGTGCTGCTCGCCGGCCGCCGCGGCGGGCTGACGGGCCTCGCCGCCGAGCGGCGCACGTACCTCGCCCTCCTCAGCGCCGCGATCGCCACCTCGGTCCTCCAGCTCACGGCCGACGGCGAGATGCGCCAGGTCTGGGATCTCGCCCTGTGGGCGCTGCCGATCCCGTTCCTGCTCGCGGCGACCTACTTCCACGAGCGGGCGGTGCTCTTCGACGTGGTGGCGAAGCGCGGCGTCGCCTCGCTCGCGGCGCTGGTGGCGCTCACCGCGTACTTCGACTTCGTCACCCCCTGGCTCTGGACCTCGAACCAGGGGTGGATGGGGAGCTGGGTGTTCCCGCTCACGGCCCTCCCCATCGTGCTCCTCGCGCCGGTGGTCAACTCCTGGGTCACGTCGCGCCTCGACCAGTACTTCCTCGGACGCAAGCTCTCGCCCGCCGAGGCGCACCGCTTCTTCCTCGCCGGCGTGGGCGCCGCCACCAGCGAGGGGGAGCTCCTGGCGGTGGCCCGCGAGCGCGTGTCCGCGATCTTCCCGAGCCAGGGCCGGAACTCCGCCCACCGGCGGGAGGTCGGCATCGTCGTCGACCCCGCGGGCGCCTCCGCCGCCCCCGCCCGCCCGCCCGACTCCGTCGAGGTGCCCGTCCTCTCGCGCGGCGCCGTGCTCGGGGCGCTCTGGATCGGCACGCCCGCCGGGAGCCGGCCGTTCCTCTCCGAGGACCAGCGCCTCCTCGCCTCGCTCGGCGAGGCGCTCGGGTTCGCGCTCGAGAACCTGCGCCTCCGCGAGAGGAAGCTCGAGCAGGAGCGGCGCGAGCGGGAGCTGCTCCTCCACGCCAGCCGCGCCGAGCTCAAGGCGCTCCGCGCCCAGATCAACCCGCACTTCCTGTTCAACGCCCTGAACTCGATCGCCGCGCTCATCGGCGAGGAGCCCGCGCGCGCGGAGGAGACGGTCGAGCGGCTGGCGGAGGTCTTCCGCTACACGCTGCGCCGGTCCGATCACGAGTGGGTCCGGCTCGACGAGGAGCTGGCGTTCGTGCGCTGCTACCTGGACCTCGAGACGACGCGCTTCGGGCGGCGCCTCGGCGTGAGCGTCGTGGCCGAGCCGGGGGTGGGGGAGGCGGTCGTCCCCGCGATGATCATCCAGACGCTGGTCGAGAACGCCGTGAAGCACGGCATCGCCGCGGTGGCCGGGCGCGGGCGGGTCGAGGTCCGCGCCGAGCGCGCCGGCGCGCGGCTCCGGATCCAGGTCCGCGACAACGGCCCCGGGTTCGCGGGCGGCACCGCGGCGGCGCTCGCCACCGCGGGGCTCGGCCTGCGGAGCGTGCAGGATCGCCTGCGCGGCCACTTCGGCGAGGACGCCGCGCTCGTGCTGGAGCGCGACGAGGCCGCGGGCATGACCGTGGCGGGCGTCGAGCTGCCGCTCCTCGCCGTCCCGCCGTCCGAGGTGCGGAGCATCGCATGATGAACGTCCTGCTCGTCGACGACGAGGACCTGGCCCTCGATCGGCTCCGGAAGCTGCTCGCGCCGTTCCCGGACGTGACCATCGTCGGCGAGGCGCGCGACGGCGAGGAGGCCATCCAGAAGATCCTGGACCTGCGCCCGGACGTGGTCTTCCTCGACATCCAGATGCCGAAGGCGGGCGGGCTCGAGGTGGTCCGCTCGATGGCGGCGCCGCGCCCCAAGGTCGTCTTCTGCACGGGCTACGATCAGTACGCGGTCGAGGCGTTCGAGCTGCACGCGCTCGACTACCTCCTCAAGCCGGTGACCCGGCCGCGGCTCGCCCAGACGCTCGAGCGCCTCCGGGCGAAGTCGCCCCAGGAATGGGACGTCGGGGTGGAGGGCGCCGCGCGCGCCGCCGGGGTGGGGGGCGACCGGTTCCTGGTCCGGGCCGGCAACAAGTTCCGCGTCGTCTCGCGCGCGGAGGTCGAGTACTTCTCGTCGGAGGACGGGAGCTCGAACCTCCACACCGACGCGGAGCAGTACGCGATGGCGCCCACGCTCAACGTGCTCGAGGCGCGCCTCGACCCGAACCACTTCTTCCGGATCTCGCGGGCCGCGATCGTGAACCTGGAGCGGGTGGTCGAGGTGGTGCTCGTCCTCGGCGACGGCGAGGTGCGCATGAAGAGCGGCAAGCGGCTCCCGGTGAGCCGCCGCCGGCTCCAGGCCCTGCTCGCGCACCTCGGCGGGCGCGAGGCGCCGGCGACCGGTCGCGACGAATAGTGAAGGGCGGGCAGCCGCGCGCCCCTCAGCGCGTGAGCGACTTCACCGCGTCCTCGAGGTGCTCGGTGGCCTCGCGGATCCGGTCCTCCGGCGAGGGATCGGACCGCCCGCGGAAGTACCAGCCGGCGCCGAACCCACCGGCGACGGCGAGGAGGACGAGCACGATGAAGAGGCGGGTGCGCATGATCAGATCCCGAGCTGCTGGACCGCGTAGCCCCGTTCGCGGAGCGCCTGCAGGAGCTCCGCGACGTGATCGGGACCACGGGTCTCGAGGGTGAGCTGCAACGTGGTGTCTCCGAAGCGGCTGGAGAACGCGCGGGTGTGGTGGACCTCGATGACGTTGGCGCGGAGGTTCGCGACGATCGACGAGACGCGGGCGAGCTGGCCGGGCTTGTCCTGGAGGGCGACGCTGATCCGCACGAGCCGCCCGTCCTTGACCAGGCCCCGCTCGATGACGCGCGCCACCAGGTTCACGTCGATGTTGCCGCCCGACAGGACGGCGACGACCTTCTTGCCCGCGAGCCCCGGGAGCCGGTGGTGCATGAGCGCCGCCGCGCCCACCGCGCCGGCGCCCTCGACCACCGTCTTCTCCTTCTCGAGCAGGTAGAGGATGGTGCTCGCGATCTCCTCCTCGGAGACCGTGACCACCTCGTCCACCACCTTGCGCGCGTGCGCGAGGGTGAGCTCGCCGGTGCGCTTCACGGCGATGCCGTCGGCGAGCGTCTGCGCCCCCTCGAGCGTGATCGGCTTCCCGGCCTCCAGCGCGGCCAGCATGCTCGCGAGGAGCTCGGCCTGGACGCCGATGACCCGGACCCCCGGACGCCGGCCCTTCACCGCCACGCCGATCCCGGAGACGAGCCCGCCGCCGCCGACCGGCACCACGACCGCGTCGAGGTCCGGGACCTGCTCGAGGAGCTCGAGGCCGATCGTGCCCTGGCCGGCGATGACGCCGGGGTCGTCGAACGGGTGCACGAAGGTGAGCCCCTCCGCCTGCTCGAGCCGGCGCGCCTCCGCGTACGCCTCGTCGTAGCTCCCGCCGGCGAGGACGACGCGCGCGCCGTGCGCCCGCGTGCTCGCCACCTTGATGATGGGCGTCGCCTCCGGCATCACGATGGTCGCGGGGAACCCGAGCCGGCCGGCGTGGTAGGCGACGCCCTGCGCGTGGTTCCCGGCGCTCGCCGTGATGAGCCCGCGCGCGCGCTCCTCCACGGAGAGCGTGAGGAGCCGGTTGAGCGCACCCCGCTCCTTGAAGGAGCCGGTCATCTGGAGGTTCTCGAGCTTCAGGAACGCCTCGGTTCCGGTGAGGCGCGAGAACGTCTCGCTGCGCGCGCACGGCGACAGGTAGACCCGCTCGCGGATGCGAGCCAGCGCGGCTTCGACGTCGGAGAGCTCGACCATGGAGACGAGGGAGCCTAGCCCGGGCCCTCGTCGAGCGGCAAGCGACGTGCGCGTCGAGTGAAGTGCGCTGGGGTGGGCGCGCGGCGCCGTGCGCGGGGGAGGGGGCCCCCCGGTTCGATCAGTGCTGGACGAGCCGCCGGGCGAGCTCCACGCGGTTGCGGACGCCCAGCTTGTCGAAGATCGTCTTCAGGTGGCTCTTCACGGTCTGGGACGCGATGCCCAGCCGCTCCGCGACCTCGCGCGACCGCAGGCCGTCCGCGACCAGCAGGGCCACCTCGCGCTCGCGCTGGGTGAGCCCGTCGGCCGGCGCGCCCTGCGGCTCGGCGCCGAGCTGCACCGGCTCGGGCAGCGGCTCGCGCCAGAGGTGGAGCTGGGTGCGCCCCTTGCCGACGGCGGTCACCTCGACCCGGAGCCGCTCGCCCATGCCCTCGAGCACGAGCGTACGACGGATGCCGGGCGGCCCGTTCTGCGCCGCGTCGGAGAGGCCACGGAGCTCGGCCGGCAGCGCCTGGCCGTCAGCCGCGTCGGCGAAGAAGACGCGGAGCATCTCCTCCGCCTGCCGATCACAGCGGAGGATTCCTCCCACCTCGCAGTGTGCAGCGGCTCCCCGTGGCGCCGGGACGCGAACACTCGCACGCATCATGAACTCACCCCCATCTGCCGGCGTGTGCAGACCGAACCCACATACTACAGGCCAGCGGTCGAGTGGTCACCCGACCCGGAGGTCAGGTTAGCTCTTTTGGGGATGCTGGGCCGTGGCTAACCGGGTGGCTGGGGCCGGGTTTGCTCAGGGTCGACGTGACCCGGGGGGATGCGCCGCTTGACCCACGCTTCGTGATCCGCGGGGTGCGCGAAGCGCCCCGCGGAGCGGAGGAACCGGTACACGGGGCACAGGCCGTGGGAGCCCTCGCAGAACTCCGTGAGGGCAGCGGTCTCCACGGGGACCGGCGGGCCCGCCACTCCCTTGCAGTGCGGACCGCTCCGGCGGCTGAGCAGCGGGCAGCTCATCTCGAATCGTCAACCTAGCCATCGCGCTCGCGCGCTCGCTCCGAGCGCCTGCCCGGCGCGCCGGGCGCCGTGCTCAGACCTTCACCTCGAACCCCAGCGTCACGTCGGTCGCGGCCTGGCCGCCGCGGATCCCCCAGCTCTCCATCGAGGGCTCGTGCAGCACCGTCATCACCGCGGCGGGCGGGATGCCGGCGGCGGCCTCGAGGTTCCGCACGATCGCGGCGTAGAGCGCGCGCTTCGCGTCGAGGCTCCGGCCCGGGAAGGCGGTCACCTCGACGACCGTGAAGCTCGGCCCCTTGGCGGCCTGGAAGTTCTCGGGCGCGTGCTCGTGGAGGATCTGGTTGCAGTCCTGTGCCGGGATCCGGAAGGCCTCGACGAGCGCGGCGTGCACGGCGTCGAGGATCGCCTTCCGCTCCGCAGCGGGGCGCCCCTGGCGGACGTGGACGTGGACGATCGGCATCCGGGAAGGGTAGCAGAGCGCTGGTGCCGCGGCGGGAGCGTTCGGCCGCGCTACACTCGGGGGATGGCTCCTCTCGTGTTCCTCCCCGGCGCCGGCGGTCGCACCGTGTTCTGGGCGCCCGTCGCGGCGCGGCTCGAGGACCTCGGGCCGCGGGTCCTGCTCGGTTACCCCGGGTTCGGCGACGCGCCGCCCGCGCCCGAGGTGCGATCGCTCGACGATCTGTTCGGCTGGCTCCTCGCCCGCCTGCCGGCAGGCCCCTGCCACGTCGTCGCGCAGTCGATGGGCGGCGTGCTCGCGGTCCGGCTCGCGCTCGAGCACCCCGAGCGCGTGGCGAGCCTCACGCTCGCGGCCACCTCGGGCGGGCTCGACGTGGCGGCGCTCGGAGGCGTCGACTGGCGGGCGCGGTTCCGGGCGGAGCACCCCGGCGTGCCGGACTGGTTCGAGCGGGACCGGACGGACTTCACCGACCGTCTCGGCGCGATCCGGGCGCCCACCCTCGTGCTCCACGGCGACGAGGATCCCATTTGCCCGCCCGCCGTCCCCGCGCTGCTCGCGGCGCGCATCCCGGGCGCGCGGAGCGTCCTCGTGCGGGGCGGCTCGCACGCCTTCGCCCACGAGCGGCCGGACGAGGTCGCCGCCGCCGTGCGCGAGCACCTCCGCGCGGCGGGCGCCGGCGTCCGCGCGCCCGCGACGTGGCGCGGCTTCGAGACGCTCCGCCTCGACGGCGCGCGCGGGGTGCTCCGCGTCCTGGACCAGACGCTCCTCCCGGGCACGGTCCGTACGCTCGAGCTCCGCACGAAGGAGGAGGTCTGGGAGGCGATCCGCGAGCTGCGGGTCCGGGGCGCGCCGGCGATCGGGGTCGCGGCGGCCGCGGGGCTCTACCTCGCGGTGCGCGACTCCCGGGCGAAGACCTGGGCGGCGCTCGCGGAGGAGGCCCACGCCGCGAAGCGCTACCTCGCGAGCGCGCGGCCGACGGCGGTGAACCTCTTCTGGGCGCTCGACCGGATGGAGGCGCGGCTGCACGCGGAGGAGGGCCGGCCGCCCGAGGCGGTGAAGGCGGCGCTCCGGTCGGAGGCCGAGGCCATCCGCGACGAGGACGAGGCGGTCTGCCGGAGCCTCGGCGAGCACGGGCTCTCGCTCCTCGCGCCCGGCATGGGCCTCCTCACGCACTGCAACGCGGGCGCGCTCGCGACCGCGCGCTTCGGGACGGCGCTCGCGCCGATCTACCTCGGCGCGGAGCGGGGCTACGGCTTCAAGGTCTACGCCGACGAGACGCGCCCGCTGCTGCAGGGGGCGCGGCTCACCGCGTGGGAGCTGATGGCGGCGGGGATCGACGTGACGCTGCTCTGCGACAACATGGCGTCGTTCCTCCTGCGGCAGGGCAAGGTGCAGGCGGTGCTCGTCGGCTGCGACCGCGTGGCGGCGAACGGCGACGTGGCCAACAAGATCGGGACGTCGGGCGTGGCGATCCTCGCCCGTCACTACGGGATCCCGTTCTACGTCGTGGCGCCGCTCTCGACCGTGGACCTCGCCTGCCCGACGGGCGCGGACATCCACATCGAGGAGCGCCCCGCGGCAGAGGTGACGGAGAAGTGGTACGCGCAGCGGATGGCGCCGGAGGGCGTGAAGGTGCTCAACCCGGCCTTCGACGTCACCGACGGCGCGCTCGTGACCGCGATCGTCACGGAGCGCGGGGTGGTGCGGCCCCCGTACGGCGAGGGGTTGCGGGCGGTGCGCGCGAACCCTTGAACGGCGCGCCTCACGCGCTCCGCACCTGCCGCTTCACCGCCGCGACGAACTCCTCGAAGCGCGCGGCGTCGGGGCCCGCCTGGGCGATGTCGAGCCCCGGGCGCCCGTCCGGGCGGAGGAGCCGGACGAAGCGGACCTTGCGGAAGGTGAGCGCGACGACCGCGGCGCACAGGCCGGCCGCGACCCAGCAGGCGAGGCTCGCCCGCTGCCCCCACGGCCCGTACCCGGGGCGGCCGAGGACCACCGCGGCGGCGACCGCCAGCGAGCCGAGCATGACCGCGTTCCGGACCCAGCGGCTGCGCACGAGGATCTCCTTCGTGCGCCGGGTGAGCGTCCCGAGCTGGACGGTGGTGTGGCGCCGCGACCCGAGCAGCCACGAGGCGTCCACCTCGACGCGGTCGCGGTAGAGCGCGATCCGGCGGCGCACCTGGAGGAGGCGCTCGGTGTAGACGGCGATCGGAGCTTCGGTGGGGGCCGGGGCGCTCAATGGAGCTCCACCTCGAACCCCAGCCGCCGCGCCGACTCGATGAGGTCGTCCGTCGGCTGGACCTTCATCGGCACGGCCAGCTTCGTCTCGGACTGGGCAGGGATGACCGCGCGCACGGAGACGGCGCAGCTCCCCGGGTGCTTGCCGAGCAGCGCGCGGAGGTCGGCCGCGCGCTCGCGCGAGAGCTTGTCGGCGTCGATCCGCATCGCGACCTCGGAGGTCTTCTGGTTGCGGACCGCCGCGAGCGGCAAGACGTCGATCGCGGTCAACTCCGCGCGCGGGTTCTCCTCCTCGCGGTTGTTGATCTTCACCTCGCCCTGGATGACGACGGGCTCGTCCGACTTGAAGAGGTGCTCCCAGTCGGCCCAGCCCTTCTGCGCGGGGCGCCCGTTCTGCGAGGCGCGTGACGCCCAGCAGATCACCTCCACCGTGCCGGTGAGGTCCTCGAGGGTCACGAAGCCGAACCGCGTGCCCTTCTCCTTGTTCATGCGCTCGCGGAGGCTGGCCACGATGCCGACCACCGTGACCTTGTCGCCGGGGCGCTTCTGGGCCACCGCGGCGCAGGTCGTCGAGCCGTAGCGCTTCACCTCGCGCGCGTGGCCCTGGAGCGGGTGGCCGGTGAGGTAGAAGCCGAGCGCCTCCTTCTCGAGGGCGAGCCGGATCCGCTCCGGCCACTCCTCGACCGTGATCTCGCCGATCACCTCGCCCGCCTTCGGGTAGCGCGGCTTCACCTCGACCGCTGGGCCGCCGAAGAGGCTGGCCTGGCCGCTCATGCGGTCGGCCTGCGCCGACGCGCCCGCGTTGAACGCGGCCTCGATCCCGAAGAAGAGCTGCCACCGCGGGACGCCCTCGAAGTCGAACGCGCCGCTCTTCACGAGCGCCTCGACGACCTTCTTGTTGATGCGGCGAGCGTCCACGCGGGTCGCGAACTCGAAGAGGCTCTTGAACGGCCCGCCCTCCTCGCGCGCCTGGAGGATCGCCTCGACGGCGGACTCGCCCACGCCGCGGACGGCCCCGAGGCCGAAGCGGATGCGGCCTTTCTTGCCGGGGGGGCACTCGCTGCGCTCGCGCCCCCCCGGGTCCCCCGCTCGCTCCGGGGCAGGCTCCTCCGCCTGCCCCTCCGCTCGCACCGCCTTCATCGGCGGGAACGCACCGAAGTCCTTTCCGGACTCGTTCACGTCCGGTGGAAGCACCTCGATCCCGTCCGCGCGCGCCTCGGAGATGTGGAGCACCACCTTGTCGGTGTTCGAGGCCTCGCTCGAGATGAGCGCGGCCATGAACTCGACGGGGTAGTGCGCCTTGAGCCACGCGGTCTGGACCGTCAGCAGGCCGTACGCCGCGGAGTGCGACTTGTTGAAGCCGTACGCCGCGAACTTCTCCATGAGGTCGAAGACGTAGGTGGCGATCTTCTCGTCCACCCCCTTCTCGAGCGCGCCCTTCATGAAGATGGCCCGCTGCTTCGCCATCTCCTCGGCCTTCTTCTTGCCCATCGCGCGCCGGAGCAGGTCGGCGCCGCCGAGGGAGTAGCCGCCCAGGACCTGGGCGATCTGCATCACCTGCTCCTGGTAGACGATGACGCCGTAGGTCGGCTCGAGCACCGGCTCGAGGAGCGGGTGGGGGTACTGGACCTTCTCGCGCCCGTGCTTGCGGTCGATGTAGACGTCCACCATCGTCCGCCCGTCCTCGAGCTTCTGGTCGAGCGGGCCGGGGCGGTAGAGCGCGCCCGCGGCGATGACGTCCTCGAACCGCGAGGGCTTCATCTTGACGACCATCTCGGTGAAGCCCGAGGACTCCATCTGGAAGACGCCGGCCGTGTCGCCGCGCCCGATGAGCTCGTAGACCGCCGGATCGTCGAGGGGGATGTCCGACGCCTCGAAGTCCTTCCGCTCGGGGTGGTTCTGCTTCACGAGCCGCAGGGCGTCGTCGATGACGGTGAGCGTCTTGAGGCCGAGGAAGTCGAACTTCACGAGGCCGGCGGCCTCGACCTCGTCCTTCGCGAACTGCGACACCAGCATCTCGGACTTGTCGTCCTTGTACGCCGGCACGTAGTCCCAGAGCGGCTTGTCGGCGATGACGACGCCGGCGGCATGTAGCCCCGCCTGGCGGTTCAGGCCCTCGAGCGCCATGCAGACGTCGAGGAGGTCCTTGGTGGTGACGGTCTGCTGAACGCCGTTCGTGTCCACCCACTGCGAGATGACCGACGGCTTCTTGTAGAGCTCCTCGAGGCGCGGCTCGGGCTGCGCCTTCTCGCTCCCGAAGACGAGCTCCTTGAGCGGCGGCGTCTTGCCCTGCACCGGGTCCGGGACGAGCTTCGCGATCCGGTCGCCCTCGGCGAAGGGCAGGCCCATCACGCGGACCACGTCGCGGATGACCGAGCGCGCCTTGAGCGAGCCGAAGGTGATGATCTGGCCGACGTTGTCCTTGCCGTACTTCTCGCGGACGTAGCCGATCACCTCGTCGCGCCGGTTCTGGCAGAAGTCGACGTCGAAGTCGGGCATCGACACGCGCTCGGGGTTCAGGAACCGCTCGAAGAGGAGGTTCCAGCGGAGCGGGTCGAGGTCGGTGATCCGGAGCGACCACGCGACGATGGACCCCGCGCCCGAGCCGCGCCCCGGGCCGACCGGCACCCTGTGCCGCTTCGCCCAGTTGATGAAGTCCTGCACGATGAGGAAGTAGCCCGCGAACCCCATCTTCCTGATGACCCCGAGCTCCATCTCGAGGCGCTGGCGGTAGAGGTCGCGGTCGTGCGGGTAGCGGCCTTCGATCTCGCGGAAGCGGGCGTCGAGCCCCTCCTTCGCGAGCTTCTCGATGAACTCCTCCTCGCTCGTCCCCTCGGGGAGCGAGAAGCGCGGGAGGAACGACTTCCCGAGCTTGAGCTCCACGTTGCACATCTCGGCGATGCGCAGCGTGTTGTCGATCGCCTCCTTGTACTGCGGGAGCGCCGCGTCCATCTCCGCGCGCGAGGTGATGAACAGGCCGTCGGTGTCGTGGCGGAGCCGCTTCGGATCCTGGAAGGTCTTGTTGGACGCGATGCACATCAGGACCTCGTGCGCCTTCGCGTCCTCGCGGCGCACGTAGTGGGCGTCTGCCGTGGCGACGAGCGGGATGTCCTCGTCGCGCCCGAGCTGGGCGAGCTTCGCGTTCACGTCCACCTGCTCGGCCATCCCGTTCGACTGCACCTCCAGGAAGAACGAGCCCGGCTCGAAGATCTCCTTGTACTCGCGGGCGACCGCGCGCGCGCCGTCCAGGTCGCCCTGGCGGCAGAGGCGCGGGACCTCGCCGCCGAGGCAGGCCGTCATCCCGACGAGCCCCTTGGAGTGCTCGCGCAGGAGCTGCTTGTCGATGCGGGGGTCGTAGTAGAAGCCCTCGGTGAAGGCCTTGGAGGAGAGCAGGCGCAGGTTGGCCCAGCCCTCGGCGTTCTTCGCGAGGAGGATGAGGTGCCGGCCGATCCGCTCCGTCCGGTCGAGCCGCCCCTTCTCGCCGGCGACGTACGCCTCCATGCCGAGGATGGGCTTCACCCCGGCCTCCTTCGCCTTCTTGTAGAAGTCGATCGCGCCGAAGAGGTTGCCGTGGTCGGTCACGGCGACGGTGTTCTGGCCCTTGGCCTGGACCGTCTTGACGAGATCCTTGATGCGGATCGCGCCGTCGAGGAGCGAGTAGAGCGTATGGAGATGGAGGTGCGCGAAGTCGCCGGACATGTGAGACCGATTCTTAGCAAGGCGGTCTGACGTCGGCCACGGGTCGCTCGCCCAGCTCCCAGCGGAGCCCGTGCGGCGCCGCGCCCCGGACCCCGCGGTCACATTCCGCCTGGTCGCCCGTCCTCACTGGAGCACGATGATGCCGTCGGACCGAACGCCCCGGACCGGAGGAGATGATGAGACCC
>DASPMI010000095.1:0-34065 GCA_035627135.1 Anaeromyxobacter sp.
ACGCTCTGCAACGCGCTCGTCGCCCCGGCCACGTGGGCCACCTCGGCGCTCGTCGCCGGCCAGCCCGGGGGGCACCGCGAGCTGGGCATTTTCACCGCCGCCAACCAGTGGCGGAACGCGATCGTCCTCGTCGCGACCTCCGCCGGGACCGTGCTCCTGCCGCTCTTCTCGCGCCTCCACGACGCGGGGCGCACCCGCGAGCTGTCCCGCACGATCTGGTCGGCGTTCGCGAGCATGGCCGCGCTCTGCGCCGCGCTGGCGGCGCTCTTCGCGGCGCTCGCGCCCACCCTCATGAGCGCCTACGGCCGCGACTTCGACGGCGCCGCCCAGGTGCTCGTGGTGCTGGCGGCGACGGGCGCCGTGGCCGGCGCCCTCCACGTGGTCGTCCAGGCCATCGCCGGCGCGGGGCGCATGTGGCTCGGCTTCTTCCTGAACCTCGGGTGGGCCGGCGCCCTGGTGCTCGCCGCGTACGGGCTGCGGGCGCACGGGGCGCGGGGGCTTGCCGCGTCTCACCTCGCCGCGTACCTCGTCTACCTGGCGGCGGCGCTCGGCTGCGCGGCGTGGCTGGGTCGCCGGACCCGTCTCCGGGCGCAGGGCGGACCATGAGCGGACCGGCCGTACTCACGTTCGATGGCGCGACGCCGGCGGCGCGCGGCGTCACGGCCTCGCTCGGGCGCGTGCTCCTGCTCGCCGCCATCCCGCTCTCGCTCGTGTGGATCCCCGTGGGACGGCTGCCCGGGATGGGAAACGTGGCCGCGAGCGACGTGGCCCTGCTCGGGCTCTGGGCGCTCGTGGCGGTCGCGCTGCTCGTGCGGGGAGCGGCGGACGTCGACCCCGCCGCGGCGCTGATGCCCGTGCTCGCGGTGCTCGTCGCCGCGCTCGCCGGCCTCGGCTCGGAGATCAGCCTCCCGCAAGGGAAGGGGCTGTTCGAGACGCTCTCGTTCATGAAGCGGTTCGGGCTCGCGGCGATCATGCCCCTCGCGGCGATCCTGTTCCGGTCGGCGGCGATGGAGCGCTGGACGCGCTGGGTGTGCGTCCTCACGCTCGCGATCCTCGCGGCGTTCACCCTCGATCCGGGCCTCCAGGAGCGGCTCCCCCGCCCGGACGACTGGAACGCCGAGGCGATGGCCGACCGGGCGACGGGCTCGGTCACGAACCCGAACGACCTCGCCTACGCGTCGGTCGCGCTCTTCATCCTCCACGGCGCGCTCTGGCCCCGCCGCGCCCGGGCCTGGAGCTGGGTCCTGCTCGGCTTCTCCCTCGCCGCCGCGGGCGTGTGCCTCGTCTCCTCCGGGAGCCGGTCCGGCGTGATCGGCGCCGGGGCGGCGCTCGTGTACGTGATGCTCTCCGCCCGGATCGGGCTGCGCACGAAGGCGGCGCTGCTCGCGGGCGCGGTGACGGTCGTCGCCGCGGGCTGGTCGCGCAGCGCCGTGTTCGAGGAGCGGCTGGGGCGGGCGTACCGGGAAGGGCTCGGCGAGGTCAACGTCTACTCGCGCCTCGACGCCCAGTGGCTCGCGATCCGCGCCGCCGTCGCCCACCCCGTGGGCGTCGGGTTCACGAGCTTCGGCGAGGTCACCGCCGCCGAGCGCACCTACTTCGTGCTCGGGACGGCGGACAGCGTCTACGTCGACACCCTGCTCGGCGCCGGGTTCGCGGGCCTGCTCCTGCTGCTCGGGCTGTTCTGGCTCGCGTGGCGGCAGACCGCGCGCGGCGTCGCGCGCGCGCAGCGGGCGAGCGTGCTCCGGGCGGGCCTGTTCGCGTTCTTCGTGTTCGGGCTCGCCACCGTCGTCCCGGTGTCCGTGTTCCTGGCGCCGCTCTTCTTCACCCTGGCGGCCGCGTCCGCCTATCCCGAGGCCGAGGCGTGAACCCTCCCCGCGACGATCGTCTGGCTCCCGTCCGCGTGCTGGTGCCGTACATCCGGACCTTCTACGGCGGGGTCCGCCGCGTCCTCGAGGCAGGGCTCCCGGGCCTCGCCCGGGACCCGCGCCTCGTCCTCACCTACGCCGAGCTCTGCCGCAACGACGCCGACATGGACGCGCTGGAGCGCAGCGGCGTCGGCGTCGATCGCCGCCTCGGCGTCCCCGGCAGGAGCGTCCTCTCGGGGCGGCGCGGCCGGCTCGCGGGGATCGCGCGGGAGGCGCCGCGCCTCGCGCACATCGCGTGGAACGTGGGCCGGCACCTGGACGAGCACGACGTCTGCTGGGTCCACGGTCACCGCGAGCTCCTGCTCGTGCTCGCGGCGCGCGCGGGGCGGAGCATCCCGATCGTGTGGCACTGGCACGGTCCGCCCCTCTCGCTGTCGACGGAGGGGGAGGGCGCCCCGGCCGAGCGCCGGTTCACGCAGCTGCTGGCGCGGCGCTGCGCCCGGGTGGTGGCGGTCTCGCTGTTCTGCGCCGAGCAGGCCGTCCGGCTCGGCGTCCCCGCGGACCGCCTCGTCCTCGTCGAGAACGCGGTCCGCCTCGAGGACGCGCCGCCGCGGGAGCACCCGCCGCTCCCGCCGCGCGTGGACGGACAGGTGACGCTGCTCGTCCCGTGCGCGTCGATCCGGGCGCACAAGGGCGTCCACGTCGCGGTCCAGGCGCTCCGCCACCTGTCGCCCCGGCACGTGCTCTGGATCACCGGGGACCGCGACGATCCCGTCGCCGCCGGGTACGTGGCCGAGCTCCGCGCGCTCGCCGCGCGGGACGGCGCCGCCGGGCGGGTCCACTTCCTCGGCGCGCGCGGCGACGTCCACCGCGTCATGGCCGAGGCCGACGTGGTGGTCGTCCCCTCGATCTGGCGGGAGCCGTTCGGGCTCGTGGCCGCGGAGGCGCAGCTCGTGGGGACGCCGCTCGTCGTGGCGGATCGCGGCGCGCTCCCGGAGATCGCCGACGGCGGGCGGGCGGGCCTCGTGGTCCGGGCGGAGGACCCGGCCGCGCTCGCGGCCGCGGTGGGCCGGCTCGACGAGGACCGCGTGCTGCGCGCCGGCCTCGTGGACGTGGCGCGCCGGCGGGCCGCCGAGCGGTACGGGTACGAGCGGTGGCGGGGCCAGATCGCGGCCCTGCTGGCCGAGGTCGCGGGCCGCGTCGCGCCCGCCCGCGTCCTCCGGCCCGCGGAGGTCAGTCCCGCGCGCCCGCCGCTGCGTCGGGAGGCAGGGCTGCGCGGAATCCGGTGATCCGGTTGCGCGCGAACCGCGCCGCCGGGCACCCGGCGACCTGGACCTCGTATCCGCGCGGGCCGGTCCACTCGTTGTCGCGCACCTCGAGCCCCTCGATCCCGACGAGGCGGTCGCCGCCCGCGCGGACGGCGTGGATGCGGTTCTCCAGGATCCGCACGGACCGGACGGGCGGGGACACCTCGACGAACGCGTTCCGGTCGCCGCCGCGCCCGAGGAAGGTGTTGCCCGTGAGCGTCAGCTCCTCCCAGGCGCTCGTCTCCCCGGGCTTCACGAAGAAGCGCGCGGCCCGGGCGACGTTGCCCGAGACGGTGACGCGGCCGCTCGGCGGGGAGCGATCACCGAACGTGAAGACCTGGATCGCGATGCCGGCGACGTCGAGGTCGTTCCCGGTGACGGCCACGTCCCAGACGGCGTCGAGCCCGTTGGGGTTGGGCTCGAGATCGATCGCGGCGACGTAGGTGCTCCGCCGCCGGATGACGTTCTCCTCGACGAGGACCCCGCGCGCGGAGATGACGGCGACCGCGCAGCGGCGCGGCTCGAGGAGCCGGTTGCGGCGGACGATCACGTGCTCGCTCGGCTCCGGGACGCCCTCGCCGCCGATGAGGACGTTGTCGCCGTACGGCCGCTCGAGGACGTTGTCCTCGATGGTCACGTTGCGGGACCCCTTCACCATGACGTTGTGCGACCACTCGCCCGCCGTCCCGGCGCCGTCCCACTGGCCGTCGAGGTGCAGTCCCCGGATGAGGAGCCCCGGCCCGCGGTAGCCGCGGACCTCGAGCATCGCGTGCGACTCCCGGCCGGCCGCGCCGTACATGCGCACCAGCGGCCGCCCCTCGCCCACGATGGAGGCGTGGAGCCGGATCGTGCGGGTGACCCGGTAGTGGGCCGGCGGGCGCGGGACGACGACGGTCTTCCCGGTGGCCGCGGCGCGCGCGAACGCCTCGGTGTCGTCGGCGATCCCGTCGCCGCGCGCGCCCATGTCGAGGACGCTGACGCGCTCCTCCGCGGACCCCGCCGGCGTCGGCGCGACACCGCGGGGGCTCGCGGCGGTCACCAGGGACACGGCCGCCATCCACGCCCAGCCGCCCATGCGCCCTCCCGGGAGCGGCCGGAGGGCCGGCTCCCGGGAAGGCTACTGCGTGCGCGCGTGAAGCGGCACGCCCCGTTAGTTGTTCCCGGACTGCGTGACCCGGATCCAGTTCCCGTACTGGGCGAAGAACCTCGGCGTCGTCGCGGTGTTGCCGGTGACCACGACGTCGCCGCCGGCGAGGCCGTCGGGCGGGTACCCGTAGTCGAAGTGGTAGAGCAGCACCGCCGTCGCGTTCGGGGAGTAGAACTCGTTCTCGGTGATCCGGGTGTCCCAGACCGCGTCGTTCGGGGTGGGGTTGGGCTCGAGGTCGATCGCCGAGACGTAGTTGTTCAGCTTCCGGATCGTGTTCCGGGTGATGAGGACGTGGCGCGACGAGATGAGCGCGACGTTGCAGCGGCGCGGCTCGAGGAGCTGGTTGTCCCGGATGACCACGTTCTCGCTCGGGGTGGGGTTGCCCTCGCCGCCGAGGAGGATGTTGTCGCCGTACGGGCGCTCGAGGATGTTCTTCTCGACGGTGACGTTGCGCGAGCCCTTCACGAGGATGTTGTGCGACCACTCGCCGGCGGTGCCGCTCCCGTCCCACCCGCCGTGCAGGTGGACGCCGCTGATCGTGAGGCCCGGGCCGGTGTAGTCGAGGATGGCGAACATCGAGTAGGCCTCGGTGCCGTTCGCGCCGGCCATCCGGATCCGCGGCATCGAGCCGTCGCCCTCGAGCGAGGCGTACAGCCGGACGGTCCCGGAGATGCGGTAGAACGCCGGCGTCCGGGTGACCCGCACGACCTTGCGCGTCGCGGCCGCCGCCCGGAACGCGGCCGTGTCGTCGGTCACGCCGTCGCCCTTCGCGCCGAAGGCCTTCACGTCCACCCAGCTCGCCTCCCGGACCGTCACGGCGACCTGCGCCGACCGGGTCGGATCGGCGACGCTGCGCGCGACGACGTGGAACGTGCCGGGGATCCCGGGGGCGGTGTAGACGCCCTCGGCGCTGACGCTGCCCCCGGCGGCGCCCTCGATCACGGTCCAGGTCACGGCGGTGACGGAGGAGCCGGTGACCGTCGCCGCGAGCGGGAGCTCGTCGCCGGCCTCCACCGTCGCCGTCTCGGGCTCCACGGTGACCGTCACCGTGGACGCGCCCGGGGGGATCTCCGAGACGTGGACCTCGGCGACCGCCGTGCCCTCGTGCTCCCCGGTGAACGTCGCGACGAGGTGGTACGTGCCCTCGGTCGACGGCGCGCGGTAGGCGCCGCTCGCGTCGACGGACCCGCCGCCCTCCTCCTGCACCGACCACGTCGCGGCGACCGCGTCCTCGCCGGCGAACGCGGTGAACGTGGCGGTCGCGCCCGGGGCGACGTGGGCCGACGGAGGATCGACGCGCAGGACGGGGGCGTCGGTGCCGTTGCTCGCGCCGCCTGCGCAGGCGAGGAGCGTCAGCGTGGCCGCGCCGGCGAGGCCGGCGAGGAGGGGACGGGCGCGGCAGAGGATCATCGGCATTTCCTGTCGGTGAAGGCGGTGCGAGGCGGTGAAAGTGGCGCGGGCGCTGGTCGCGGCGGGGAGACGACGGCCGCGTCCAGTCACGCGCTCACGGGACACGCGAATTGAAGCACGCGAGGGCGGGGCGCGAAAACCCGACAGGGGCGCACAGCGCGAGGCCGCGCCCAGCGTGTCCCGCGGGCGCGCTCACGGCCGCCGGTGCCGCCTACACCCGGTGCTTCACGGCGCGTGTGTAGGGTCGACGAGTGAACCCCGCTCGCCCTGAGCCTGGCGAAGGGCGAGCGGGTCTCGCGGCCAGGGGCGCTCAGGGCTCCGGGAACCGCCCCGTCGCCGCGAGCAGGTCGAGCCGCGCCTGGCGGACCGCGTCCTCGGCGACCACCGCGGCGCCGTCGGCGTCGCGGGCGGTGCGCTCGGCGTCCGTGACGTCGAGGCTCGTCGTGGCGCCGGCGCGGAACGCCTGCTGGACGATCGCGAGCGCGGCGTTGGCCTGCTGCGCGCCGCGGCGGGCGTGGGCGAGGGCGGCCTCGGCGCGCGCGAGGTTGGAGAAGGCGGTCCGGACGTCGGCCCGGGCCTGGGCGAGCGCTGCGTCGAGCGCGGCCTCCGCCTGGCGGGCGAGCGCCCCGCGCTCGCGGCCCTGGCCGATGCGGAATCCGCCGTCGAAGAGCGGCAGGGAGGCGACGAGCTGGACCTGCCACCCATGCTCGGGCACCGCGGTCGTCGGCGGATCCTGCAGGAAGGTCGTCGCCTGCAGGCTCACGGTGGGGAGCCAGTCGGCCCACGAGTCCTCGGCGAGCCGGCGCGCGGCGCGGAGGCGCTCGCGCGAGAGGAGGACGTCGGTGCGGGTCTCCTCGGCGCCCGAGGTCCCCTCGGCCGGCGTCGCGGGCCCGCCGCCCAGGTCCGGCTCCGCACCCGCGTCGAGCGGCGCCGGGGCGCCGGCCGAGAGGCCGAGCGCCTCCTGGGCGCGCGCGAGGCCCGCGAGCGCGTTCTCGAGCTGCGCCTCCGCGGTGGCGAGCTGCTGATCGGCGCGGGCCTCGTCGAGCGCGTTGCCGACGCCGCCGCGGCGGCGCGTGTGGGCGTACTCGTAGTGCGCGGCGGCGGTCCGGACCGCCCGCCGGGAGACCTCCACGGCGCGCTTCTGCGAGACCACGGTGAGGTAGGCGCGGGCGGCGGTGAGCGCGACGGCGCGGCGGACGTCGCGCGCGCCCGCCTCGGCGACGTCCACCTGATCGGCGGCGTGGGACCACTGGTACCAGCGCGACGGCGCGAGGAGCGGCGCCGACAGCGAGAGGCTGGCGTTGCGCTGCGCCGCGGGCGCGGTCCGCGCCTCGTCGGTCCGCGTGTAGGTCGCGTTCGCGGAGACGAGCGGGAGCGCGCCGGCCCGGATCTCCCAGAGCAGGGCCTCGACGCGGGCGACTTCGGCGGCCGCGATCCGGGCCGACGGCGCGCGCTGGACCGCGCGCCGCACGGCCTCGTCGAAGGCGACGACTTCGAGCGCCGGAGGCGTGGGTACGGGCTCCGCCGCGCGGGCGGCGCCGGCGAAGGTGAGGACGAGGAGGAGGAGTGGGGTTCTCATCGGGCTAGACGGGCACGGCGTCGCCCTTGCGCCGCTTCCTCGAGAACCACTCGACGATCTCGTACAGGAGCACATGGAGGGCGGGGATGAGGAAGAGCGTGAATACGGTGGACACGGTCAGGCCGCCGATCACGGCGCGGGCGAGCGGGAGGTTGGTCTCGGAGCCGGCGCCCATGCCGAACGCCATGGGGGCGAGGCCGACGATCGTGGCGATGGTGGTCATGAGGATCGGCCGGAGGCGGGTCCTGCCGGCGTGGATCACGGCCTCGACGAGAGGCTCGCCCCGCGCCTGGAGCACGCGGGCGAAGTCCACGAGGAGGACGCCGTTCGAGACCACGATCCCCACCATCATGATCGCGCCCATGAAGCTGTTCACCGAGAGCGTGGTCCCGGTCGCCCAGAGCGCGAGCAGCACGCCCGCAAACCCGAGCGGGACGGAGAACATGATCACCAGCGGGTCGAGGAGCGACTTGAACTGCGAGGCGAGGATCATGTAGACGAGCGCGATCGCCATCCAGGCGGCGAACCGCAGGCTCGCGAACGCGTCCTTCTGCGCGGCCACCTCGCCGCCCAGGGCAGGCGGGGCGAAGCCGTCCGGGGGCGGGATGGCGTCGATCGCCGCCCGCACGGCCGCGGCCGCCGCGCCCAGGTCCTTGCCCGGCGCGACGTTGGCGGTCACGTCGATGATCCGCTGCATGTACTTCCGGTTCACGGCCACCGGCCCCGCCGAGCGCCGGATCGTCGCCAGGTTGGCGAGGTTCACGATCGCGCCGCCGGGCGACCGCGCGAAGATCTCGCCGAGATCCTCGACCCGCCCGCGGTACGCGTCGTCCAGCCGGACGTTGATGTTGTACTGGTTGCCGGTGCGCGCGTCGATGTACGGGATCGGCGCGAACTGGGCCGAGCCGGCGAGGCTCGCGAGCACGGTCTGGGCGACGTGCGTCTCGGTGAGGCCCATCCGCCCGGCCTTCTCGCGATCCACCTCCACCTTCAGCTCAGGGTAGCTCTCCTCGCGGGAGAGCTGCACGTCCGTGAGGAGCGGCTTCCCGTCGCCGTCCGCGAGGCCGCGCAGCCGCTCAGCCAGCTGCCGGGCGTAGGCGGCGCCGGCCTCGAGGTCGTAGCCGACCACCTCCACGTCGATGGGCGCGCTCGAGCCGAAGCTGACGGTCCGCTTCTGGATGCCCCCGATGAAGAAGTGCACCTGGATCCCCGGGAACTCGCGCGCCACCGCCTGGCGGATCCGGTCGGCCACCTCCCGATCCGAGACGCGCCGCTCCGCGAGCGGGGCGAGGTTCACGCTCATCGTGCCGGAGTGCGGGCCGGTGGCCTGGCCCCAGCCGCCGCCGCGGCCGGAGGGTAGACCCGTGGTCGAGATGATGGTGCGGACCACCGGCGCGCCGTCCTCGGCGCGGAGATCGGCCGTCACGCGCCGGATGGTCTCCTCCAGCCGGACCGTCACCTGCTCCGTCAGGTGGACCTGCGTGCCGATCGGCGCCTTGTAGTTCACCTGGATCTGGCTCTCGTCGGCGTCGGGGATGAACTCGGTGCCGACGCGCGGGAGGAGCAGGAGGGTCGCGGCGGCGCAGCCGGCGACGATGCCCCCGATCGCCCGGAGCCGCCGCGCGAGCACCCAGCGGAGCGCGCCCGCGTACCGGTCGTCGAGCCCCGCGAGCCTGCGCCCGATCCAGCGGCGCACGCCGGCGCCGCGTCCGGACTCCTGCGCCTGGAGGATCCGGAGGCAGAGGAGCGGGGTGACCGTCCGGGAGACGAGGAAGCTCATCACCAGCGCGAACGCGATCGTGAGGGCGAGCGGCAGGAAGAGGTTCCGCGAGACGCCCGTGAGGAACACGACCGGGAAGAAGACGACGATGGTGGTGACGGTCGAGACGAAGATGGGCGCGGCCACCTCCTGCGCGGCGTCGAGGACCGCAGTGCGCCGGTCCTGGCCGAGCGCGAGGTGGCGGTGGATGTTCTCGAGCTCGACGATCGAGTCGTCCACGAGGCGCCCCACGCCGAGGGCCATGCCCCCGAGGGTGAAGATGTTGAGGCTCTGGCCGGTGAAGAAGAGGAGGACGAAGGTCGCGATCAGCGAGAGCGGGATGGCGACGGCGATGATCCCGGTCGCGGTGACGGAGGCGAGGAAGATCAGGATCACCGCCACCGCCAGCAGGCCGCCCCAGAGGGCCTCGTGCTCGAGCGCGGCGATGGACGCCCGGATGTACGTGGACTGATCGAAAGCGACCGAGAGCTTCACGTTGGGCGGGACGCCCCGGAGGCCCTGGATCGCCTCGCGGACCCCGTCCACGACCGCGACGGTGTTCGCGCCAGGCTGCTTCTGGACCCGGAAGAAGACGCTCCGCTGCCCGTTCACCCGGACGATCTCGGTCTGGTCGGCGGTGCCGTCCTCGACCGCGGCCACGTCCGAGACCCGGACCGGCGCGCCGCCCCCCTCGCCCGGGCGGATCACCACGTCGCCGAGCGGCCGGGCCTCGCCGAAGGACGTGTTCGAGAAGACGTTGTAGTCGATCGTCGGGGTGCGCAGGTTGCCGGAGGGGAGGAGCAGGTTGGAGCTGCGGACCGCGGCGAGGACGTCGAGGATGGAGAGGTTGCGGGCGCGCAGGGCGTCCGCGCGCGCCTTCACGGTGATCTCCCGCAGCTTCCCGCCCCGCACCTCGGCGCTCGCGACGCCGGGGACCCGCTCGAGCTGCGGCTGGATGGTGTGGGTCGCGAGGTCGTAGAGCTGCTTCTCGTCGAGCCCTTCGCCGTTCATGGCGAGCTGCACCACGGGCCAGCCGGTCACGTCCATCTTGGTGACCGACGGCTGGGCGACGCCGGGCGGCAGGGAGCTCAGGATCCGGCTCACCCGCTGGGCGACGTCGAACTGCGCGTTGTCGAGGTTGGTCCCGTAGCGGAAGTAGACGCGGACCGAGGAGACGCCCTGGCGCGAGCTGCTCTCGATCCGGTCCACGCCCGGCGAGGCGGACACCGCCCGCTCGATGGGGACGGTGATCGACTTCTCGATGTCCTGCGGCCCGGCGCCCGTGTAGTAGGTGGCCACCTGGACGAGCGGGGTGTCGATGTCCGGGAAGAGATCGACCGACAGGGCGCGCAGCGACACGAACCCCAGGGCGATCGTCATCAGCGACATCATCAGGATGAAGATCGGGTTCCGGAGGGCGAGGCGGGTGAGCCACATGGGATCGGGCTCCTAGGGCCGGCCGTGCGCGGCCGCCTCGACCACCGGACGCCCGGTGAACGGATCCACTCCCTTCACGGCGCGCACGAGCGAGCCGTCGGAGAGGACGTCGATGCCCGCGGTGACGATCTCGTCGCCCGGCGCCAGACCGCGCGTCACCTCGAGCCAGTCGCCGCCGTCCACGCCGATCTCGAGCGCCACCCGCTTCACCCGGGCGAGCGTGCCCGGCGGCGGGCCGGCGCCGTCCTTCCCCGCGCCGCGGCCGTCCTTCGCGCCGGTGGTCTTCGCGTCGCCGCTCCCGGGGGCGCCGGCCGGGCCCGGCTCGGGCGGGCCGACGACGAAGGCGTGGAAGATGCCGCCGGTGAGCTGGACGGCGGCCACCGGGACGACCACGGCCCGCGGGCGCACCTCGATCACGATGGCGGCGCGGCCGTACATACCCGGCCGGAGGAGGCCGTCGGCGTTCTGCACCTGGACCTCGGCGTCGACGGTGCGTGACGTGGGGTCGAGCGCGGGGGAGACGCGGACCACCTTGCCGGCGATGGTCCGGCCGGGGAGGGCGTCGAGCGTGAGGTGCGCGTCCAGCCCGGTCCGGAGGCGCGCCACGTCGCGCTCGTTCACCGGCACGAAGGCGCGGAGCACGTCGACCCGCTGGATGGTGAGGATGGCGCCGCTCCCTGCGCTCGGGCCGACGAGCGCGCCGGGGTCGAGGCGGCGCGCCGAGACCCAGCCGTCGAGGGGCGACTCGATCCGGGTCTCGCCGAGCCGCGTCGCGAGCGCGCCCACGTTGGACTGCGCGGCCGAGAGCGCCGCCTCCGCCGACTCGACGGCCGTCCGCTGCTGCTGGAGCTCCTGCTCCGAGACGAACCCCGTCGGCGCGAGCCGCTGCCCGCGCTCGAAGTTGGCCCGGGCGAGCGCGACCTGCGCCTGCAGCTGCGCGAGCGTGCCGCGGGCCGACGAGAGCTGATCGGGGAGGTCGGACGGGCGGACGACCGCGAGGAGCTGCCCGCGCTTCACGCGATCGCCCCGGTCCACCAGCACGGCGTCGAGCCAGCCGATGGCCTTGGCGCCCACGTCCGCCTGCTGGAGCGGGCGCAGGTCGATCGGCGCGCGGATCTCGACCGGCACGTCGCGGACGGCCACCTCGGCGCTCGTGACCGCCGGCGGCGGCCGCTGGCGCGGCCCGGCGGGGCCACGGCCGCAGGCGAGCGCGACCGCGACGGCGGAGGTGAGGAAAGGGAGGAGGAGCGGTGGGCGCAGCGGCACGAGGACCTCGCGGGACAGGGCGAGGATCAGATACGGCAACGCCCGCTGCGTCAATGCTCCTACCCGCTCTTCCGCCCGCGCCCGAGCCCGAGCCCGACCCCGACTCGGCCGGTCCGGGCCCGGTCCGGGCCCGTCCTCACCCGTTCCACTTCCAGTTCACGATGTCCGGCGGGTCGATCCCGTGCTCGTGCGCGTGGTGCATGCAGCCGATCTGCCGGTTCCGGAGGAGCTCCTTCGCGTGCGCCCCGGCGACGCGGAGCCGGGGCACCCGGTCGATGACGTCGATGGCGATCGAGAACCGGTCGATCTGGTTCTTGATCGCGAGCTCGAGCGGGGTGTTGATGTTCCCCTTCTCCTTGTAGCCGCGGACGTGGAGGTTGTCGTGGTTGTGCCGGCGGTAGGCGAGCCGGTGGATGAGCCACGGGTACCCGTGGAAGTTGAAGATGATGGGCCGGTCGAGCGTGAAGAGCGAGTCGAAGTCGCGGTCGGAGAGGCCGTGCGGGTGCTCGCCCTCGTTCTGGAGGGTGAAGAGGTCCACGACGTTCACGAACCGGATCCTGAGATCGGGGAACTGCCCGCGGAGCAGCTCCACCGCGGCGAGCGCCTCGAGCGTGGGGATGTCGCCTGCGCTCGCCACCACGACGTCGGGCTCCGCGCCCTGGTCGTTCGACGCCCAGTCCCAGATCCCGATCCCCTTCGTGCAGTGGACCCGGGCCTGCTCCATGGTGAGGTACTGCAGGTGGCTCTGCTTGTCGGAGACGATCACGTTGACGTAGTTCTCGCTCCGCAGGCAGTGGTCGGCGACGGAGAGCAGGCAGTTCGCGTCCGGCGGCAGGTAGATGCGCGTCACCTGCCCGCTCTTGTTCACCACGACGTCGAGGAAGCCCGGGTCCTGGTGCGTGAACCCGTTGTGGTCCTGCCGCCAGACCGTGGAGGTGACGAGCAGGTTGAGCGAGGCGACCTCCTCGCGCCACGACAGCCGGTTGCAGATGTCCAGCCACTTCGCGTGCTGGTTGAACATGCTGTCGATGATGTGGACGAAGGCCTCGTACGTGGAGAAGAAGCCGTGGCGGCCGGTGAGCAGGTAGCCCTCCAGCATGCCCTCCAGCGTGTGCTCCGAGAGCATCTCCACGAGGCGGCCGTCCGGAGCGAGCTGGCTCCCGTCGGCGTCTTCGGGCAGGACCTCGGCCATCCACGCCTTGCGCGTCACCGCATGGATCGCGTCGAGCCGGTTGGAGGTGTTCTCGTCCGGCGAGAAGACGCGGAAGTTGCCGCCGTTCCGGCGCAGCACCTCGGTGAGGAACCGGCCCAGGGGCCGGGTGTTCTCGTGGCGAACCTGGGCCGGCGCCTCGACGGGGACGGCGAACTCCGCGAAGTCGGGGAGCCGGAGCGGGCGCTTGAGGAGCCCGCCGTTCGCGTGCGGGTTGGACCCCATGCGGCGGGCGCCGGCCGGCGCGAGGGCGCGGACCGCCGGGACCGGCGCGCCGGACGCGTCGAACAGCTCCTCCGGCCGGTAGCTCCGCAGCCACTCCTCGAGCAGCCGGAGGTGCGCGGGGTTCGACTTCGCGTCGGCCATCGGCACCTGGTGGGCCCGCCAGAACCCCTCGAGGTGGTGCCCGTCGAGCTCGCGCGGCGCCGTCCAGCCCTTCGGCGACCGGAGCACGACCATCGGCCACCGCGGGCGCGCCGGTGCGCCGCCCGCGCGGGCGGCGGCCTGCGCGGCGCGGATCTCGGCGAAGCAGTGGTCGAGCGTGGCGGCCATCGCCTGGTGCATCGACTCCGGGTCCGAGCCCTCGATGAAGCACGGGCTCCACCCGTACCCGCGCAGGAGCGCGTCCAGCTCTTCGTGCGAGATGCGGGCGAGCAGGGTGGGGTTGTTGATCTTGTAGCCGTTGAGGTTCAGGACCGGCAGCACCGCGCCGTCGCGGGCCGGGTTCAGGAACTTGGTGAGGTGCCAGCTCGTGGCGAGCGGGCCGGTCTCGGCCTCGCCGTCCCCCACCACGGCCGCCACCACGAGGTCCGGGTTGTCGAACGCGGCGCCGCACGCGTGCGAGAGGACGTAGCCGAGCTCGCCGCCCTCGTGGATCGAGCCCGGCGTCTCGGGGGTGCAGTGGCTGCCGACGCCGCCGGGGAACGAGAACTCCTTGAAGAAGCGCTGGAGGCCGTCCTCGTCGAGCCCCTTGTCCGGGTAGACCTCGGAGTACGTGCCCTCGAGGTAGACCGGCCCGAGCACGCCGGGGGCGCCGTGGCCCGGCCCGGCGAGGAAGATCACGTTCGCGTCGTCGCGGCGGATGATCCGGTCGAGGTGCGTCCAGACGAACGAGAGGGCGGGGCTCGCGCCCCAGTGCCCGAGCATGCGGTTCTTGAGGTGCTCGGGCGCGAGCGGCTGCCGCAGGAGCGGGTTCGCCCGCAGGTAGATCATCCCAACCGCGAGGTAGTTGCAGGCGCGCCAGAACGCGTGGACGCGGCCGAGCTCCTCGGCGGAGAGCGGCGCGCCGGAGATCGTCGCGCGGGCCTTGCCGAAGGGGCTGATCGCTGCGCCCGGTACGGGGGCTGGGTGGGTCGCCATCGTGGCTCCTCGGGGTTCGGGTGGTGCCCGAATCATCGGCCGCGGCCGGCGCGGCGTCCAGCGCGACGAGCGCGTACGCCTCGATGGTCGGTCGAACCCCCGCGGGGCGGTCTAGACCGGCGGCAGCGCAGCGGCGCGGGAGGGCCGGGGACGCCGCGCCGTCCGCTCCTCGGCGTCCAGCTTGAACGCCCCCACCATGGCCGCGAGCTCCTCGGCCTGGCCCGACAGCTCGGACGCGGCCGAGGACGACTCCTCGGCGCTGGCGGCGTTCTGCTGGATGACCTTGTCCATCTCGCCCACCGCCGTCCGCACCGCCTCGATGCCGCCGAGCTGGTGCTGCGCGGCGACGGCGATCTCCGACGCGATCGCGCTCACCTTGTCGATGCCGTCCGCGATGGCGCCCAGCTTCCCGGCGACGAGCTGCGACGTCGCCTGGCCCTCCGCCGCCTGGCGGACGGAGTCCTGGATGAGCGCCTCGGTCTTGGTCGCGGCCTCCTTGGCGCGCAGGGCCAGCGAACGCACCTCCTCGGCGACCACCGCGAAGCCGCGGCCCGCCTCGCCGGCGCGCGCCGCCTCGACGGCGGCGTTGAGCGCGAGGAGGTTGGTCTGGAAGGCGATGTCGTTGATGTCCCGGATGATCTGCGAGGTGCTCTCGGCGCTCTGGCGGATCTTCTCCATCGCGCCCTGCATCCGGGTCACCACCTGGGTCCCGTCGTTCGCCGCCGCGCGCGCGGCCTGGGCGAGCACGTCGGCCTGGCGCGCGTGCTCGGCCGATTCGCGCGTGGTGCCCGCGACCGTGTCGATCGCGCCCGCCGTCTCCTCCAGCGTCGCAGCCTGCTCCGAGGCGCCGCTCGCCACCGCCTGGCTGGAAGAGGCGATCTGCGTCGCCGCGGAGGAGATTTGGCCGACCGCCAGCGACACCTGCCCGAGCGCCTGGTGCAGGGCCTCCGCCGTCGCGTTGAGCGCGCGCTGGATCCGCGCGTGGTCCCCCTCGTAGCTCCCGGTCATGCGGGCGCGGAGGTCCCGGTCGGCGAGCCGCTCGAGCACGCTCGTGGCCTCGTCGACCGGGGCGACCATGGCGTCGAGCGTCTGGTTCACGCCCTCGATGATGGTCCGGAAGTCGCCCTGGTGACGGACGAGGTCAGCGCGCGCGTCGAGCTGGCCGGCGACGGCGTCCTGGGCCAGCCGGCGCGCGTCCTCGACGAGCCGGTTCACGGCGGCGATGCAGCCGTTCAGGCTGCGCTTCAGCGCGTCGAAGTCGCCCTGGTACTCGGTGGCGATCGGCGCCGGGATCGCGCCGCGGGAGATCTGCGCGACGCACTCCGCCGCCACGCCGAGCGGCCCGATGACGGCGTCCAGCGTGCGGTTCAGGCCCTCCACGATCCGGCGGAAGTCGCCCTGGTGGCGCGCCACGTCGGCGCGCGTCGAGAGCTGCCCGGCCACGCCCGCCGCCGCGAGGCGGTCCACGTCGGCCACGACCGCGGAGACCGCGTCCACGCAGCGGTTGAGGCTCGCCTTCACGTCGTCGAAGTCGCCGCGCCAGTCCTCCTCGATCCGCGCCGGGATGGCGCCCCGCGAGATCTCGTCGAGGTGGCGCGCCGCGGCCCGGAGCGGCCCGGTGACGGCGTCGAGCGTCCCGTTCACGCCCACGATCACCCGGCGGAAGTCGCCCTGATGGCGGCTGGCGTCGGCGCGCGTCGCGAGGCGGCCCTCGACGCCGGCCTGGGCGAGCGCGCCCGCGTCCTCGACGAGGGCGTTGACCGCCGTGATGCAGCGGTTGAGGCTGTCGCGGATCCGGTCGAAGTCGCCGTTGTAGTGCGTGGTGATCGGCGCCGGCACGTCGCCCTGGCCGATCCGCTCGAGGCAGGAGGCCGTCTCGCGGATCGGCGCCAGGAAGAAGTCCATCGTGTCGTTCATGCCCTGCACGATGGGCCGGAACTCGGGCCCGAGCCCGGCGGTCTCGCCGCGCACCTCGAGCCGCCCCGACGCGACGGCCTCGCGCAGCTTCTCGGCCTCGGCGATGAGCCGCCGGACGTTCCGGCCGATGGCGCGGGAGAGGACGAGCGCGAAGGCGACGAGGCTGGTGACGGACACCAGGACGACGCCCGCCATCGTCGAGGTCCCCCGCGCCCCGATCGCGAGCTCGCGGTCGCCCTTTGCCCGGAGCGCCGCGAGGTGGACGTCCTTCGCGTGCTCGATGGCGGCCTCGGCCGTCTCGAAGGTCTCGAGCCCGAGCTGGAGGGTCCCGAGGGCCTTGGACTGGAGGGCGGCCACCTGGGGGTCGTCGGAGGCCTTGCCTGCGGCGAGCAGGCGGTCACGCTCGGTCACGAGCCCGCTCACCTCGCGGACTCCCTGGATCCACGCGTCGTACGCCTCGGCCCAGGTCTGGAGCGAGGCGTCGATCGTGGCGCCGCGCGACTGCGCGCGGAGCCGCGCCGCGGCCTCGGCGACCTCGCCGAGCTTTGCGGCCACGGTGTCCGCGGCGGCGGCGCGCCGGTAGGAGCCCGCCTCGGGGTTGACGAGCGTCCACTCCATCGCGTGGATGGTCATCTGGCCCTCGTCCACGGCGGCGAGGTCCATGAGGAACGGCATGTCCTCGCGCAGGGCTCCCCCGAGCAGCCCGAAGAGCCGCTGGGACCCGAACCACGAGAAGCAGCCGACGAGCAGGAGGACGGCGCAGCCGCCGAGCATCGCCGCCAGCACCTTCTTCCCTGTGGTCAGTCGCGTGAGCATGGTGCGCGCCTCGAGGAGGGTCCGGGCCCGATCCCGAGCGATCTGCACCGCGTATGCCTCGGTCGCCGCAGCTCAGGTCCGTACCTGCCGCGGCAATTCGCCCGCGTGCGCGCGGGCTTGGCGCCGGGTTCGCGGAGCGTGCGAGGTCGGGTGACGTGCGACCCGGGTGATCGACGCCGGGTCGCGCGAACCTTGCGGGGGCGGGGAACCCCGTGCCAGATTTCCTCGCACGCCATGTTCTCGAACGATCAGGACCAGTCCGTCCGCGCCCGCTGCGGCGCGCTCCCCGACAACATCGCCGACGCCGTCGCCGCGCACGCGCGCACCCGCGGCAGGGCGATCGCGCTCGTCGAGCACAACACGGGCGACGCCGTCACCTGGAAGCAGCTCGACCGCTCCGTGGACGCGCTCGCGGCGAAGCTCCTCGCGTGCGGCTTCCGCAAGGGCGACGTGCTCGCGACGAGCCTCCCGCTGCTCAAGGAGCACGTCTTCCTCGTGCTCGCCTGCTACCGGATCGGCGTCGTGGCCGCCCCGCTCGACCTGCGGCTCCGCGCGGCCGAGCTCCGGACGTGCCTCGAGAAGCTGCAGCCCCGCGGCTACTTCTACGCGGGCGCGCCGGCGCTCCTCCCGGTGCTGCGCGAGGTGGTGGGCACGATCCCGAGCGTCCGGCACTGGGTGCAGTTCCAGAAGGAGCCGCAGGGAATCCTGCCGGGCGCGGTCTGGGTGAAGGACTTCACCCGCGACGTGAAGCGCCGGTACGTCACCGCGCTCCTCACGGGGGCGGTGCGGCGCGCGCGCCGCCGGGTCGGGCGGCGCGACGGCTGCCTGGTCATCTTCACCACCGGGTCCACCGGTTCGCCCAAGCCGGCGCTCCTCTGCCACGAGGGGATCCTCACCCAGAACGTCGCGCTCGCCGTCGGCTTCGGCCTCCGCGCGGACGATCGCCTGCTCGTGAACCTGCCGCCCTCGCACGTCGGCTGCATGACCGAGCTGCTCGGGACGGCGCTGTACGACGGCATCGTCTCGGTGCTGCTCCACATCTTCGACGCGGAGAAGAGCCTCGAGGCGATCGCCCGCCACCGGGTCACCGTGCTCGGGCAGATCCCCGCGCTCTTCAACCTGGAGTGGAACCACCGCCGGTACGCGGAGCTCGATCTCTCGTCGGTCCGGCTCGCGATCTACGGCGGGCAGGGCGTCTCGCGCGCCTTCCTCGAGCGGCTCCGGAGGATGGCCCCGGAGATCGGGACCGGGCTCGGCCTCACCGAGACGAGCGGCTTCTGCACCTACACCGCCCCGGGCGCGACCGCGGACGACCTCGCGGCCGCCATCGGCCGCGACGCGCCCTGCTGCCCCATCTCGATCCGCGCGCCGATGAACGCGGACGGCACCGCGGGCCCGGAGCTCCCCCCGGGCGAGACGGGACACGTCTGCTTCACCGGCCCGCAGCTCTTCCTCGGCTACGTCGGCGACCCCGCGGCGACCGCGAAGGCGATCTCGAAGGAGGGCGTCCTCTACACGGGAGATCTCGGGTCGTACGACGCGCGTGGCCTCAAGCTCGCGGGCCGCTCCGGCCTCGTCATCAAGCCGAAGGGGTTCCAGGTGTTCCCCGGCGACGTCGAGAACCACGTCCTCGCGCGGCTCGACGGCGCGGCGACCGCTGCCGCCTGCGTCGGCGTCGAGCACGAGATCTGGGCGGAGGCGGTGATGCTCTTCGTCGAGTGCGCCCCGGGGCGGACGCTCACGGCGGAGCAGGTGTACGACGCGAGCGAGGGCGTGGCGTCGTACGCCCGGCCGAGCCACGTCGAGGTCGTCGGCCCGGGCGAGCTGCCCCTCAACCGCGTCGCCAAGACCGACTACGTCGCGCTGCGCGAGCGGGCGAAGGAGATCGCGGCGCGGCTGCGGGCGGAGGGCGGCTGGGACGCACGCGGGGTGCGGTAGGCGCACCTTCACCCACCGGCGCGGGGTGGACGCTCGGATCCGTCCCCGTTACGCTCCGTGGAGGAGGAGTCCAACCATGCGCAACATCGTCCTCGCCATCGCGGGCACCGCGGCCGTCTTCTCGCTGGCGGCCTGCGATCCGACCGAGAAGAACGACTACGGCTGCACCGTCCAGTTCGAAGGGCAGAACGCCTGCACCCAGCTCCACATCACGGAGGTCGAGGGGAACGTCGCCGAGGTCTACTGTGAGGACGAGCTCGAAGGCACGTGGGCGTACCGCGCCTGCACGAGCGAGGAGCGGACGCCGGGCTACTGCCAGGTGGACGACGCCGGCGACTACCTGCCATCCGGCACGCCCGCGAAGGTCTTCTTCTACGGCATCGACGAGACGGTCGCGGAGACCGCCTGCAACGACGGCGGCGGCGCCTGGCACGGCGGGAACTGACCCTCACCCGGCGGCGGTCGGGCCCCTCCCGTCGCCGCGCGCCAGCAGGCGCGTGACGAGCGCGAGCAGGCCGGCCACCGCCGCCCCGAGCACGATCCAGAACGCGAGGCGCGCGCCGCGCGAGGGTGCCGGCCCGTCCGGCGCGGGCTCCGCAGCGCGTGTCCCGGCTTCGGTCGCGACGAGCGCCACCTCGCGGGCGGCCGCCGAGCGCAGGCGCGGCGCGAGCAGGGCGAGATCGTACTGGGGCGCGGGCAGCTCCGCCCCGAACAGGAGCGTGAGCGCCGGCCCCGGGTGGAAGAAGCGCAGCCGGTAGGACGGCAAGAGGAGCCGGCCGGCGATCGCGAGGGGCGCATTGTCGCCGTCGTCGACGGCGACGAGGAGTCGCCCGCTCCGGAGCGGGGGGAGCTCGAGGGTGAGCGGTGGCGCCGCCCGGTCCGGGTTCGCGTGCTCCCACGGTCCGGCGGCGAGGAAGGCGGGCGCACCGGACCGCTCCGGCTCGGCGTAGATCCGCACCTGGCGCGAGAACACCCGCGAGAGAGTCGAGAGCACGAGCCGCGATCCGGGGAGCCTCCGCTCCGGGACGTCGAGGACGTGGACGGTCACGCCGCGCCGGGCGAGCGCGGCCGGAGTGCGAGCGTCCGCGCCGGTGCGCTCCTCCAGCCGGAGCTCGAGCGGCTCGTCCCGCCGCTCCAGGAGGTACGGGAGCTGCCGGCCGTCCGGGGTCGCGATCCGGAGCTCGGAGAGCTCGCTCCGCGCGAGCACGTGCGGATCGATCCGGACCGCCGCGAGCCCCGGGGGCGCTGGTTCGACGGTCCGGGAGAAGCGGAACGCCTTCCGGTCGAGCGCGGCCCCGGGGCCGGCCGCCTCCGGGACCGCGGTCGCCGGCCTCGCGTCCGCGGTCCGCTCCTCGGAGGCGAGCGGCGCCGCCGCCGCGGCGCGGGGGCGGACCCGCGACAGCTCGGGCCGGAGGGCCTCGAGGTCGTACCGGGGCGCGGCGCGGCCGGGATCGCCGAGCCGGGCCTCGAGGGGTGCCCCGTCCGCGCTCTCGAAGTAGATCCACGGCAGCGGCGCGAGCTCGGCGCGCACGTCCGTGAGCTGGAAGGGTGCGTTGTCGCCGTCCTCGACGACGAGCTCCAGCTCGAGCTCCTCGGGGCGGTCCACGGGGATGCGGAGGGCCGACGCATGGAGGCCGCCGCGCTCCACCTGGAGGAGCATCGCGCTGCCGAGCTCCACGGGCGCGAGGCGGCCGCCGGCGAGGCGCGCCTCGAGGATCCGCGCCCTGCGGGCGAGGCGCTCCGCGTCCAGCTCCAGCACGATCGCCCGCACCGGGAGGTGGGGCCCGGGGAGGTGCAGCGCCAGGCGCGACGTGCCCGGCTCGCTCGGGCGCCGGAACGCGGGGAGCGAGATCGTCGGGCCGGGCGCAGGCGCGAGCTCCCGGGCGAGGAGGGCGCGCGCCTGGGTCGGCGGCCGGAGACGCGGGCTCCTCCGGTCGTCGAGCACGAGCCGCAGGTACCGCGCCGCGGCCGGCTCGAACCGCACCTCGCGGCGCACGAGCTCGCCCGGGCATGTCTCCCCTCCGCAGGCGGCGGGATCGAGCGGGAGCTGGTAGAGCACCAGCTCCGGCGCGAGGACCACCCACCGGCGGCCGTCGGCGCTGCCCTCGAGCCGCGCGCGCTTGAGGAAGCCGGCCTCGGCGAAGGCGACCTCGAGCGCGGCGACGTTCCGGACGGCGCCGAGGTCGAGCTCCGCGCCGCTCTCGAGCTTGGTCGGCGGCACCGGGCGGATCGTGGCAGCGCGGATCCACCGGTCCGGCTCCTCCGCGGGCGGGATCAGCAGGTACTGGACCTCCTTGCCCGCCGCGTCGCGCAGGCGGAGGTCGGCGAGGTCGCCGCGCGCGGAGGCGGAGAGGAACTCGGGCGGCACGTCCAGGCGCTGCGGGCCGGATCCCGAAGGCCGGAGCTCGAACCGGGTCTTGCGGGCCTCCTGCCCCGCGGCGGGGCGGGCCGCGAGGAGCGCGACGAGCGCGAGGAGCGACGCCGAGAGAGGACGCACGGCGGTCATGGTGCCTCCGGAGGTGCAGCGGGGGCAGGCGGCGGCGCCTCGGCGCGGCGCAGGACGAACCGCTGGAGCACGAGGGCCACGAGCGCGAGGCTCACCGCGAGCCCCGCCAGCGACGCCACGCGGTAGAGGCCCGTCAGCGACTTCAGGTCGTAGAGGAAGGCCTTGAGGACGGTGACCGCGAGGAGCGCGATCGAGGCGACGCGGCTCGCCCGGCTGCGGAGGGCCACGCCGGCGGCCAGGAGGCCGATCGCGAACACCGCCCACCCGATGGTGTACGAGAGGTTCGAGGCGACCGTCGCCGAGAAGCGGAAGACGATCTCGGTCCCCGTGGACCAGGAGTCGGCGATCTCGACGTTGAGGAGGAAGAAGAGGAGGAGCGCCCCGGCGACCGCGGCCAGGTGCGAGAGGCGCGGGCCGCGCCGCCACGGCCGGTCGTCCCCCTTGGAGAGGTGGAATGCGCCGGCGAAGTGGGCGGCGGCCACGGCGAGGTACGTGTAGAGGTACCAGTTCCAGATCGGCGTCCCGCTGCGCGGCTCGTAGGCGAACACCGAGAGGTTGAAGAAGGGGACCAGCCGGACGAAGGACGCGGCGAGGAGCGCCGCGGCCCAGACGAGGAGCCCGCGGTGCGGGACGCGGCGCCAGAGCCACGCGAGCGCGGCGGCGAGGACCGCCCAGCCGATCGTCCACCACTGCTTCTCGAGCTGCAGCGGGATGGCCACGGTGACGAGGCCGAGGATGGACGCCGCCACGAGCGCGAGCCGCCGGAGGTCGCGCTCCGCCGGCCGCTCCAGCTTCAGCAGGAGCCGGAGGTGCGGGACGAGGAGCGCCGCCTGGACGACCGGCAGCGCGCCGATGTACGGCCCCGCCCCGAGCCGGACCAGCGCCGTGCGCGCGGCGAGGAGGTAGACCGCGCTCGCCACCGCGGCGGCGAGGAACGGGAACCACTCCCTGCGGCCGCGCGCACCGCGCAGCAGCGGGTACGCGAGGGCGACGAGCCACACCAGCGTCGCGACGAGGAGACGGTGCGCGGGCGGGAAGACGAGCCCGGGATCGTCCGCAGGCGCGCCGTGGTGCGTGCAGAGCAGGAGCGCGGCCAGGCCGGCGAGGGCCGCGGAGGAGAGCGCCAGCGCCTCGGCCCCCGTGAGCCAGGCGAGCGCGAGGAGGCCGGCGAGGAGCGCGACGTGCGCGATCGCGAGGAAGGCGACCGGGAGGTCCGCGCCGACGAGCAGGAGCAGGAGCTGCGCGAGGTGGAGCGCGACGATGGCCGCCTGGCCGCACCGATCGAGCCCGAGCCGCGGCGCCATCCCGATCC
Source organism: Anaeromyxobacter sp. (assembly GCA_035627135.1). Classification (GTDB taxonomy): domain Bacteria; phylum Myxococcota; class Myxococcia; order Myxococcales; family Anaeromyxobacteraceae; genus Anaeromyxobacter. The sequence goes on from DASPMI010000095.1 coordinate 22,829, forward strand.
GCCGCGCCGCGAGCGCGCCCGCGAGGAAGAGGGCGCCCGCGCCGATCGACGCGGCCGCGCCCGCCGTGTACGCCGCCACCGCGGACGCGGAGCCGCCGAACCCGAGCACGTGCGCGAACAGGACGGCGCCCGTCGCCAGGGCGGCGCCGATCGTGAGCTCACCGCGCCGCCGGAGCAGGGCGCCGGCGATGAACGCGAGGTCGAGCACGCCCAGGACGGCGAGCCAGGCCGTGGGCGGCAGCCCCAGGTCGTGGTCGGACGCGACCGCGACGAGGAAGACGTGCCCGGCGAGCGCGAGGAACGGGGCCGCCCGGAAGACGCGGGCGGCGTCCTCGCGCGCCCTCTTCGGGGAGACGAGCAGCGCGCCCGCGACGGCCACCGCGGAGAGCACGGCGACCGAGACGAGGCCGGGCAGGAGCGCCGCCGCGAGCCCCGTCACGGCCCAGAGGGCCAGCTCGACGAAGCCGATGAGGACGCCCGCCACCGCGAACAGCGGGTTGCGGCCGCGCGCTGCCTCGAGGAAGAGCGCGGCCTGGAGCAGCGCCGCGAGCACGGTGAGGCCGGCGAGCCCTCCGACGACGGCGCCCGCGAGCGGCCGCGCGAGGAAGACGAGCAGCAGCATGGCGCCGAGCAGGAGCGGCGCGGTCATCGCGCCGGCCAGCGGGCGGCCGCGCCGCTCCGCGAGGAGCGGCGCCCCGAGGAGCAGGCCGCCCAGGAGGAAGTACGCGAGCAGCGCCGGGTAGAGGGTCGCGGGGCCGAGGTGCGACCCGGACCAGACCGCGGCGGCGACGAGGGCCAGGGCCGAGGAGAGGACGTGGACGCGCGCCTCGGACCGGAGCACGGCCCAGCCGGAGAGGAGCGCGGCGAAGGCGAGGAGCGGCGCGAGGAAGTGGAGCGGCGCGGCGGCGGTCTCCTCGGGCGCGGCGCGGACGAACGCCGCGAGGAGGAGCGGCGCCGCGAGGACCGCCGTGCGCCCCTCGGCGCGGAAGTCGCGGCCGAGCCGCGCGAGCAGGAGCGGCGCGCCGAGGTAGACCGCCGCGAGCAGGGCGACGAACGCGGCGAGGAGGGGCCAGTCACCAGCCGTGAAGCCGTGGGCGAGGGAGAGGGCGACCGCCGCGAGCGTCACGCCCGCGCCTGCGGAGTGGAGCCACTCGGGCCCCTGCCGCGCCGCCACCGCCGCCGTCCCGGCCGCGGCGAGGGCCAGGAACCCGAACAGGAACGGCCACCGCACCGCGAGCGCGCCGTTCCCGGCGACGTAGAGCGCGAGCAGCGGCAGGGCGAGCACGGCGATGCGGCCCTGGCCGACGAAGCCGAGCCCGAACCGGGCCAGGAGGAGCGGCGCGCCCACGTACACGGCGACGAGCACGGCGAACGCGGCGAGGAGCAGGCTCGTCGGCGAGCCCGCCGCCCCGCGGGAGAGGACGACCACGGCGCAGACGAGGAGCGCGGCCGCGCCGGCGGTGTGGAGCCCCTCGAGCTTCTCGCGTACCGCCGCGGCGGCGAGGCCGGCCGCCGCGAGCGCCAGGAAGCCGAAGAGGAGCGCCCAGCTCTCGGTCCGCGACGGGCTCAGCGCGACGGAGAGCCCGAGGAGCGGCGCCGCGAGCGCCGCGAGGCGGCCCTCCGCGCGGAACCTGCGGCCGAGCCGCGAGAAGACGAGCGGCAGGCCGAGGGAGACGAGGAGCGTCGCGCCGAACGCGAGGAGGAGCGGGCCGTCGCCGTGCGCCCGCGACGTGGCCGCCGCGGAGACGACGAGCGTCATCCCCGCACCGCCGAGGTGGAGCCACTCCGGCCGCTGCCAGAGCGCGACGGCGGCGAGCGCGGCGCCGAGCAGGGCGACGAAGCCGAGGAGGAGCGGCCAGGGGACGTCGAGCGTCGGGCTCGACACGAGGTAGAGCGCGAGGACCGCGGGGGGAACGCCCGCTGCCGCCGCCCAGCGCGCGTCGCCGGCGCCCTGCCCAGGCGCGGGGCGGCGCCCGCCGAGCCGGAGCGCGACGAACCCGACCACGGTGAAGACGAGGAAGATGCCGAGGGCGAGCGGGATCGGGGGTCCGTCGCGGAAGCGGCCCACCCAGCCGGCCTGGTAGAGCGCGGTGAACGCCAGGGAGAGCCAGGGGAGGACCGTCCAGCGACGCTTGTACGAGACCCAGGCCAGCGCGACGTTGAGGAGGAGGAGGTAGCCGAACAGCGAGAGCGGGCGGTCCTCGCCGGTCGAGACGAGGACCGGGCTCGAGAACCCGCCGAGGAGGCCGAGCACCGCGACGACGAGCGAGCTGCGCTGGATGGCGAGCAGCACCGCGACGACGGCCACCAGCGCGAGCAGGCCGAAGGCGGGGAGCGGACCGTAGAACTTCCACAGGCGGTACCCGGCGAAGAAGGTGGCGAACAGGGTCACGAGCCCGCCCGCCGCGAGCGACCGCGCGGTGATCGCGTAGGCCTGGGCGACGCGCAGCTCGCTCCCGACGACGAGGGCCACGCCGACGCCGGCCAGGATGGCGAAGCGGATCGGAGGCGTGACGAGGCCTTCCTCGATCGAATAGATGATGAAGTAGACCGCCGCGATGGCCAGGACGACGCCGGCGAGGATGGAATAGAGCCGGACGCCGACGAGGCGCTCCCAGTCGAAGCTCCGGAGGCGATCCAGGAGGCCGGGGGCAGGCGGACGCGGGGGCGGAGGAGGGGGAGGGATCGCGCCGCCGGGCGCGGAGCGCGCGGTGTGGGGAGGGGGCGGAGGAGGAGGCGGGGGCGCGGCGGCAGAGGGCTTGGGCGCGCTCACCTCCGCACGAGGCGGTGAGGTCGGGCGCTGCGGCTCCGGAGGCGGAGGCGGGGGCGTGGCGAGCTGCGGCTGCTGCGCCGGCGGTGGAGGAGCGCTCACACGCGCGGGCGCGGTCGCGGGTGCGGCGGCGATCGTCTCGAGTGGCTGCTGCGCCGGCCGCGGCGCAGTGGCCTGGGGGCTCTCGGGGACGCGGGCGGCACGCACCTCCAGCTCGGACACCCTCCGGTCGAGGCGGGACAGCGTCTGGTGCAGCGCCTCCTCCCGGCGCCGCATCCCGACCACCAGCACGATCGAGACGATCGGCAGCACGATCATCCCGAGCCCGAGCAGGATCAGCACCGCGACGACCGTCTCCATGGGGTCCCCCAGCTCCACCACCGTTCCGGACAGGATACCCGACTGGAGTCCGCGGCGGGCTCCTGCTCGGTCGCGTGCTCCGCAGGGAGCCGGCCGAGCGCGCCTTCGCCGGCGCCACGGCGTGCGCCGGTGTCCCGGGGGCGCTAGACGAGCCCCGTGCTCACCACGCCCTTCCAGCCGAGCCTGCTCGGCCGCGAGGCGCCCGGGTTCGACCCGGAGTTCCGGACGCTCGTCCGGATCCCGCTCGACGAGTCCGCGTGGCTCGAGCACGCGCCGGGCTGGGTGCGGGGGGCGGACGCCCTCTTCGACGAGGTGCTCCGCGCCCGGCGCTGGGGGCAGCGCACCCGCTGGATGCACCAGGGCAAGGTCCTCGAGCCGCGGCTCACGTCGCACTGGGAGCTCGAGTCGGGCGAGCCGCTCGTGCCGCCGCTGGTCGAGGAGCTCCGGCGCGCGCTCGGCGACCGGTATGGCGTGGTGTTCGACAGCGCGGGCTTCAACCTCTACCGGGACGGCAAGGACAGCGTCGCCTGGCACGGCGACCACATCGACAAGGCGATCGCCGAGCCCATCGTCCCGCTCGTCTCGCTCGGCGAGCCGCGCAAGCTCTCGTTCCGGCCGAAGGGGGGCGGGAAGTCGCGCGCGTTCCTCCTCGGCCGCGGCGACCTGCTCGTCACCGGCGGCACCGCGCAGCGCACCTGGGACCACGCCGTCCCCAAGGTGGCGCGCGCCGGCCCGCGCATCAGCATCGCCTTCCGCTACGGGCTCGGCGGCGAGTATCGCCGGCTCCCGCCGCGGTAGAGCGCGGTTCAGCTGGTGCTCACACGCCCGGCGGGTTGACAGTTCAGGGCCCGGACCGCATCCTCCCGCGCGCATGAAGCTGCACCACGTCGGCATCGAGGTGAAGGATCTCTACGCGGTCGAGCTCTTCTACCGCCGGGCGCTCGGGTTCACGCTCCGTTACCGCTACGTCAGCCAGAACACCCCCGGGCTGCGGACCGTCTTCCTGGAGCGCGACGGCGTCCAGCTCGAGCTGCTCGAGCGGCCGCGACCGGACGACTTCCTCGCCCGGCGGGCGTTCGCGCCGGATCACGTCTCGCTCGACGTCCCGGACGTGGACGCGGAGCACGCGCGGCTCGCGGCGCTGGGGTGGCCCGGCGTCACCGTGGGCGCGCCGCGGAACACCGGCGACGGGTTCCGGGAGCTCACCCTGCGCGACCCCGAGGGGAACGTCATCGAGCTCTCCGCCCGCGTCGCCCCGGAGCCGCGCTACCCCGTGCGCGCGGTGCTGTTCGATCTCGACGGCACGCTCATCGACAGCGAGGAGAACTACTACCTCGCCGACAAGGAGCTGATGGCGCGGCGGGGCATCGAGTTCACGGAGCGCGACAAGCGGAAGTACATCGGCGGGTCGAACGCGGACATGATGGTGGACCTCGTCCGGCGCTACCGCCTCCCGGACGACCCCGCCGCGCTCGGCGCGGAGAAGAACCGGCTCTACCTCGAGATCGCCGAGCAGCGCACGCGCCTCTACCCCGAGATGAAGCGGTTCTGGGACCTCGTGCGGCGGCGCGGCCTCCCGGTGGCGGTGGCCTCCGGCTCGGCGCCGCACGTGCTCCGGCGGCTGCTCGAGGTGGTGGGGCTCGCGCGCGAGGTGGAGGTGGTGGTCTCGGCGGAGGAGGTGGCGCGCGGGAAGCCGGCGCCCGACGTGTTCCTGGAGGCGGCCCGCCGGCTCGGCGTCCCCGCCCACGAGTGCGCGGTGGTGGAGGACGCCCGGTTCGGCGTGGAGGCGGCGCGGCGCGCGTTCATGCGCTGCATCGCGGTCCCCTACCTCCACGAGAAGCCGCTCGACGACGCCTTCCACGCGGCCGATCTGCTGTTCGAGGACGGCATGGAGCGGTTCGACGCCCTGCGCGCCCTCGAGTGGCTGGACGGGCAGGGGAGCTCGCTCGGCGCCTGACTCCTGCCTACTGCGCCTGCATCAGGCCGCGCGGGCCGAGGACCACGATGTCGCCGGGCTGGAACGGCGAGGAGCCGCGGTACGTGAAGGTCTCGTAGCCGCCGTCCTCGAACCGGACGTAGACCTCGTACCACCGGTTCTCGGCCCCGCTGCCCTGGCTCGCCGCGGCGCCGACGGCCGCGCCGCCGATCGCCCCGACGACCGCGCCTGCGGGGTTGCCGTGGTGGTGCCGGTAGCCCCAGCGGTCGTAGTGGCTGCGCCCGCCGATCGTGCTGCCGATGAGCCCGCCGATGATCGCGCCCGCGACGGCGCCGCCCGCCGGGTTCCCGCGCTGCCGCTGGACGATCTCGCGGACGGAGTCGACCCGGCCGCGGCGCTGGTAGCTCTGCTCCTCTCCGCGGTCGTACCAGGTGCGGCTCTCGGTCGAGGTCGTCACGCAGCCCGGCAGGGTGGCCAGGGAAGCGAGCACGATGAGGGCGATGGTGCGGCGGAACATGGTGCGCCTCCTTCGAACATACGAGAGACCACACGCTGATCGGTTGCATTCTCCGCGCCAGCGGTATGACCCCAAGATCCCAGGGCTTTCCGGGCAAGCCACGGCTCGGCCCCGTGCCCCGGGAGCACGTGTCTCGGAGCCGGCACGGGGGTGAGCAGGCCTGGCGGGAGGGGGACCCAGCCGCCGAGGCCATGCCGGCGCGGCGGGCGCAGCCCCCGTCGAGCTAGACGTCGACCCAGCCGCCGTGCTCCGCGGACGTGGCGACGGCGTCGAGCACGGCCTGGACCGCGGCGCCGTCGCCGAAGTCGGGCGCCGTCGATGGACCCCCGCCGCGGATCGCGGCGAAGAACGGATCGGTGAGCCGCCGGAACGCCTCGTTCCGGTTGGCCTGCGGGTCGGGCCCGTCGAGGCCTCGCTTCAGCTCGTCCGGGATGGGCACGGGGTCCAGGTGCGTCGCCTCGGGCCTCCCGGCGAGGAGCCGCCCCTCCCACGTCGCGTCGAACCCCGGCGCAGCCTCCCACAGGAGCGAGCCCGCGGTCCCGTGCAGCTCGACCCGCTGGTAGTTGCCGCGCCCGGCGACGAGCTTGCTCGCGTGGAAGGTCGCCTGCGCGCCGGAGGCGAGCTGCGCGAGGAAGCTCACCTGCTCGTCGGCGTCGAGCGCGACCCCGTTTCGCTCGCGGGTCACGGTCATCCACTGCCCGTTGACCCGGGTGAACTCGCCCAGCCACCAGCGGACGAGATCGACGAGGTGCGACCCCAGGTCGCCGAGGACGCCGGTCCCGGCCTGGGCGCGCTGCATGCGCCACTCGGCCCCCTTGCCGGGGCGCAGGTGCGAGTTGCTGAGGTAGCTCGCGGCGACGTGCACGGGGCGGCCGAGGTGGCCGGCGTCCACGAGCCGCTTCACGAGCGCGCTCGCCGCCAGCGCACGGTGCGTGAAGAAGGTGAGCGTCTGCCGCCCTGCGGCGCGGGCGCGGTCGCGCAGCTCGCGCGCGTCGGCGGCGCTCATCGCCAGCGGCTTCTCGCAGATCACGTGGCAGCCCGCGTCGAGGCCGGCGAGCGCCTGCTCCCGGTGGAGGACGTTGGGGGTGGAGACGACGAGCACGTCGAGCCGCCCCCGGGCGAGGAGCGCGCGCCAGTCGGTGTACGTCTCCGGGACCTGGTGCTTCGCCGCCAGCGCGGCCAGCCTCTCCGGGTCCCGCCCGCAGAGCCCGGTGACCTCCACGTCGCCGCGCGCGCGGAGCCCCGGGAGGTGCTCCAGGTCCGCCCACCAGCTCGTCCCGATCACGCCCACGCGGAGCTTCTCGCCGGCCATCGATCCCTCCGTGCGGGCTATCTACCGCAGGACCGTCGCCCAGGCCCTAGCTTTTCCGAGCGGGCGGTGCGCCCGGACGGGAGGCGGACATGCGGCGGTGGGGGGTGGTGCTGGCGGCGGTGGCGATGGCGGCGTGCAACGGCGGCGGCGGCGACGACGACGACGGCGATCCGACGGGGGACGCGGTCCTCACGGTGGACGGCGGCAACCCGCTCAACGCCAACAACTTCGCGGCGGTGACCCAGACCGCGACCTGCGGCGTGGAGGAGGTCGACGTGGGGGTCGCGTACGTCGCCCTGATCGCCTCCGACCAGGGCGGGATCTGCGGGTATCTGCAGCGGAACGAGGACAAGGCCAGCGCGCGATCGATCAACGTCGTGATCCTGCGCGTCGACCGCGAGCGCGCCACCACGACCATCGAGCCCGACACCTATCCGATCGTCCCGGACCCGACGGGGCTCGAGTCCGAGGTCTCGTTCCTGTGGGTGTCGAGCAACGACGCGGCCTGCAACTCCGACGACGACGGCGCGACCGGCGGGACCGTGACGGTGACGTCCACGAGCGGCGGCCGGCTGAGGGGGACCGTCGACGCGACGCTCGAGAGCGGCGCGAGGGTCACCGGGAGCTTCGACGCGCCGAGCTGCGCGGTGACGTTCCCGGGCGACGTCTGCCAGGGCGAGATCGGGCCGCAGGATCCCACCTGCGCGCCGTGAGCGGGCGCGGTCCGGCTCCTAGTCCACCACCTTGTTGAGCGGGAACTCGACGATCCCCTCCGCGCCCGCCTCCTTGAGCTTCGGGATGAGCTCGCGGACGGCGTCCTCGTCGACGATCGTGTTGACGGCGTACCAGCCCTCGCTCTGCAGCTTCGACACCGTCGGGCTGCGGAGCGAGGGGAGCAGCCCCTCGACGACGGCGAGGCTCTTCTCGTGCACGTTGAGCATGAGCCCGACCTTGCCGCGCGCCGCGAGCGCGGCCTGGAGCAGCATCGCCATGCGCGAGATCTTGCTCCGCTTCCACGGGTCCTCCCACGCGGCGCGGTTCGCGATGAGCTGCGTCGTGGACCGCATCACCTCGTGGATGATCCGGAGGTTGTTCGCCTTGAGGGAGCTCCCGGTCTCGGTCACCTCGACGATCGCGTCGGCGAGGTAGGGCGGCTTCACCTCGGTTGCGCCCCAGGAGAACTCGACCTCGGCGTCGACGCCGTGATCCGCGAGGAACTGCTTCGTGAGCTCGACCGCCTCGGTGGCGATCCGCTTCCCCTGCAGGTCCTTCACGGTCTCGATCTTCGAGCCGGTCGGGACGGCGACCACCCAGCGGACCGGGCGCCGGAGCTGCTTCGAGTAGACGAGATCGGCCACCTGGACGACGTCGCGCTTCAGGATCCAGTCGAGGCCGGTGATGGCGACGTCGAGCAGCCCGTGCTCCACGTACCGCGCCATCTCCTGGGCGCGGATGAGCATGCACTCGATCTCGTCGTCGTCGATCGCGGGGAAATAGCTGCGGCTCGAGATGGAGATCGAGTAGCCGGCCTTCTCGAAGAGCTGGACGGTCGCGTCCTGGAGGCTGCCCTTGGGGAGCCCGAGCTTGAGCACGCGCATCACTTGCTCCCGTACATCTGCTCGGGCGTCATGAGCCGCTCGCCCTTCGTCTCGAGGCTGCCGTCCGGCTTCACCGTCCGGAAGAAGCAGCTCTTGTACCCCTCGTGGCAGGCCGGGCCCTTCTGGCGGGCGCGGACGAGCACCGAGTCGAGCTCGCACCCCACCCGCAGCTCGACGAGCTCCTGCATGTTCCCGCTCGACTCGCCCTTCTTCCAGAGCTTCTTCCGCGTGCGCGAGTAGTAGTGGACCTTCCCCGTCTCGAGCGTGAGGCGGAAGGCCTCCTCGTTCATGTACGCGACCATCAGGACCTCGCCGTCGTCGGCGTCGATCGTGACCGCGGTGATGAGGCCGCCGGCCTTGGCGAAGTCGGGCGAGAACTGCGGAGTCATGGGAGACCTCTCGGAAGGGAGGACATGCGGTTACCTGCGGGCGAGTCGGATGTCAACTGAGCAACCACGAGCGCGGCGGGCCCCGCAAACGAAGACCCCCGGCGCCGCGGGGAGCGGCGGCCGGGGGTCGAAGAACCGACGAGCGCCGCGAGCCTAGATCAGCCCGTGGGCGACCATCGCCCGGGCGACCTTGATGAAGCCGGCGATGTTGGCGCCGACCACGTAGTTGCCCTTGGCGCCGTACTCCTCGGCCGTCTCGAAGCAGGTCTGGTGGATGTTCTTCATGATGTTGGCGAGCCGCTTCTCGGTGTACTCGAACGTCCAGCTGTCGCGGCACGCGTTCTGCTGCATCTCGAGCGCGGAGGTGGCGACGCCGCCGGCGTTCGCCGCCTTGCCCGGGCCGTACGCGATCTTCGCCTCGAGGAAGACCTTGATGCCCTCGGGGCGGGTCGGCATGTTCGCGCCCTCACCGACCGCGATGCAGCCGTTCTTCACGAGCAGGGCCGCGTCGGCGCCGCTGACCTCGTTCTGCGTCGCGGACGGCATGGCCACCTGGCAGGGGACCTCCCAGATGTTGCCGCCGGCGTGGTACTTCGCGTGCTTCCGGTACTCGACGTAGTCCTTGATGCGGCGGCGCTCGACCTCCTTGAGCTGCTTCACGAGCGCGAGGTCGATGCCCTTCTCGTCGTACACGTAGCCGTTCGAGTCGGAGCAGGCGACCACCTTGCCGCCGAACTGGTGGATCTTCTCGATCGTGTAGATGGCCACGTTGCCGGAGCCGGACACGACGCAGGTCTTGCCCTCGAACCCGGCGTCGCCGCGGGCCTTGAGCATCTCCTGCACGAAGAAGGTGTTGCCGTAGCCGGTCGCCTCGGTGCGGACGAGCGAGCCGCCGTAGAAGAGCCCCTTGCCCGTGAGCACGCCCGCCTCGTACCGCGAGGTGAGCCGCTTGAACTGGCCGAACAGGTAGCCGATCTCGCGGCCGCCGACGCCGATGTCACCCGCCGGCACGTCGGTCGTGTCACCGATGTACCGCCAGAGCTCGGTCATGAAGCTCTGGCAGAAGCGCATGATCTCGTTGTCGCTCTTCCCCTTGGGATCGAAGTCCGAGCCGCCCTTGCCGCCGCCGATGGGCAGGCCGGTGAGGGCGTTCTTGAAGATCTGCTCGAACCCGAGGAACTTGATGATCCCGAGGTAGACGGAGGGGTGGAAGCGGAGGCCGCCCTTGTACGGGCCGATCGCGCTGTTGTACTGGACGCGGAAGCCGCGGTTGACGTGGAACTCGCCGCGGTCGTCCTGCCACGGCACGCGGAAGATGATCTGGCGCTCCGGCTCGCAGATGCGCTCGATGATCTTGCGGTCCTTGAACTCGGGGTGCTTCTGAAGCACCGGCCCGATGGTCTCGAGGACCTCGTGGACGGCCTGGTGGAACTCGGCCTCGCCCGGGTTGCGCTTCAGGACGTCCTGGTAAACGGCTTCCAGCCCTGCATCCATCTTGGGTCCAGACATGGTGATGCTCCCTTTCGGTGTTCCGGCGCGGTCCGGCCGTCGGAGGAGAGGGGCGGAGTATGACCGAACTGGGGCGGAAAGGTGGAAGGGATCGCGGCGTGCGACCTTGCGCCCGATGCACGAGACGGCGATCGCCATGCTGCGCGCGGAGCGGCGGGTACACCTCTGCCGGAGGGCCGCGGCGCTCGCACGAGCTTCGGAGCGCGTCGCGTCTTGCCCCCGCGGACGCCGGCCGCGCGCCGCTCGATCGGCGCACCGTCGTCCCCAGGAAGAGGAGTGGCTCTCGCGTACTACAGTCCCGCGCGCCTTGGCAAGGGTACGCCGCCGGGCAGACGCGGCCGGTCGTGCTCCTGCTCGCCGCCCTTCAGGGACTCCGGTCGGAGTTCGGGCGCTTGCGGCCTGCCCGGTGGTAAGGCCACTTGACGACCTGAGCACGATGTCCCTATAACGCGCGACGCCTCATTGTCACACCGCCAAGGCGGCTGCTTTGGCTCGAAGCGCCTCCTGTGGCCCCGGTTTGCGCGGGGGCCCTACCTGTGTACGGGAGCAACCGATGAGGAACACCGCGTCGATCATCGCAGCGATCATCGCGTCGTGCCTGGCCGCGGCCTGCGGCCCCGCAGAGGAGATGGCCGAGGGCGCCGGCGGCGCCGCGGCCGCCATCGTCAGCTACCAGGCCGAGGACGCCACGCTGAGCGGCGGGAACGTCTCGTCCGCGAACCCGGGCTACACCGGCTCCGGCTACGCGACCTTCTCCGCCTCGAGCAGCGCCTCCGTCGAGTGGACGGTCTCGGTCCCGACGGCGAAGACCTACTCGGTCGTGATCCGGTTCGCCAACGGCTCCGG
>DASPMI010000096.1:0-13885 GCA_035627135.1 Anaeromyxobacter sp.
GGAATCAGGGAGTTTCAACGTTGACAGGGCAGGGGTCCGGCACGAATATGGACGCCTCGGGCAGCTCGCCGGCCTGGCGGGCGCCTCCTCTCCTTTGAACCTCACTCCCCTGCAGGGACATCCATGACCTTCACGGAAGCCGCCATCGAGGTGCTGCGGCGCGAAGGCAAGCCACTTCACTTCAAGAAGATCGCCGAGATCGCGGTGCGCGAGAGCCTGCTCGACCACGTCGGCAAGGTGCCCGACGACACCATGGCCGATCAGCTCGCCGCGCATTGCCGGCTCCCGCACGAGGACCGGCGCGTGATCCCCATCCTGAGCGGGACGTTCGCGCTCGTGGAGTGGGGAATGGACGAGGATCCGGCCGGGCTCGAGAACCTCGTCGAGCCGCCGCCGCTGATCGACGTCCCGTACCGAGGGCGGGAGCGCCACCCCATCCCCTCGCGCGACGTGGCGCGCGGCGCCGGGCGCGGCGAGCGCCGCCGGCGCGAGGAGGAGGGCGCCCGGCCCCGGAAGTTCCCGCCGCCCGCCGAGGTGGCGTACGAGATCCTCGCCGGCGCGGGACGGCCGCTCTCGCTCGTGGAGATCGCGGCCCAGGGAGCCGAGCGGCTGCTCATGCCGGACGCGTTCGTCCGCGACGCGAACGCCCTCCAGGCGGCGCTGCTCGAGGACAACCGGCGGCGCGAGGGGAGCGGCCGCCGGCCGCTGTTCCAGGTCGAGGACGACGCGGTCACGCTGGTCGCGCAGCCGGAGCCGGGCGAGAAGCCTGCGGTCGCCGTGGCCCGGGCGCCCGTCACGGCCGCCGACGCGCGGCGCGCCGGCCTGGTCGCGCTTCGGCGCCGGCTCCGCGAGTGCGACGGTCCCACGCTGGAGCACGTCGTCTGCCGGATGCTGGAGAAGCTCGGCTTCAAGGAGCTCAAGGTCGCGAAGCGCGGCCGCGAGCACGTCATCTACACGGGTCGGCGCAAGCTGGGGCTGGCCGACGTGCGGCACGGGATCCGCGTCCTGCGGACCTCCGCCGACGTGGGCCGCCGCGACGTCACCGAGCTGCGGCGCGACCTCGGGCACTACGGCGCCCAGATCGGCGCGGTGGTGAGCGCGGGCGAGGCGGGGCGCGAGGCGCGCGGCGAGGCCGCGGCCCCCGGGCAGCTCCCCATCGTGCTCCTCTGCGGCGAGGCGCTCGCGGAGGCCTTCGCGGAGGCGTCCGTCGGCTGCACCCAGGTCGTCGTCCCCGAGGTGGACGAGGCGTTCTTCCGGGACGCGGCTGCGGCCGCCGACCAGGAGGAGGCTGCGCGGCGCGCACGCAAGGAGGAGCGCGACCGGCGTGAGGGGCGGGAAGGGCGCGAAGGTCGCGACGGGCGGGAGGCCCGCCGACGAGAGGAACGGCCCGTCGAATCGTCCGCCGTGGTCGTCCCGATGGCCGCGCGAGCCGAGGCCGCCGACGCCGCGCCCACCGGAGGACCGGCCGAGCCGCGGATCCTCGAGGTCGCAGCCTCCCTCCCGGCCGAGCTCGAGGCGGTCGAGGCCGGGCTCGAGGAGGCCGAGCTCGACGGGGACGCCGATGACGAGGGCGACGACGAGGCCGAGGCGCCAGGTGGAGCCGAGGCCGGCGCCCCCGAATCCGCCCAGGCCGAGGGCGGCGCGGAGCCCGGCGCCGCAGGCGAACGCCGCCGCCGCCGCCGCCGCCGCCGCCGCCGCGGTGGTCGCGGGCGCGGGCGCGAAGGAGCGCAGGCCGCCGGGAGCGGCGACGGCGCGCCGGCGCCCGACGCCGGCTCCGGCGGCGCTGCGAACGGCGCTGCGCCGAGCGCTCCCCCGCCGAGCTCCGAGCCGCCGGGCGGTGGCTCCGCGCCGCAGGAGTGAGGATGCGTCCGAGGTGGCTCGTGGCGGTGCTCCTGGTGTCGCTCGCCTGGGTCGCCGGCGGTTGCGGCCGCGGGAACCCGAGCGTGACGGAGCCGCAGGTCGCCGCGGGCGTCCACGAGGAGGCGCTTCGCGCGGGCGGCCTCGGCGCCCCGGAGCTCCGGGAGGCGGCGCGTGCCGCGCTGCGGGACGCCGGGTTCCGCGTCGTGCGCGCGGGCGGGGACTACCGCGCGCGCGTCGAGGTCCTCTCGGTCGACGCGTCGGGCTCCGACCGAGGGGCGTACGAGATCGAGGTGGAGCTCCAGCTCCTGGGCGTGAACGCCGGGCCGCTGCGCTCGCTCGCCGACGCCGGGGTGGGGAGGGCCCCGCGCCCCGCGCCGGGGGAGCGCGAGGGGCAGGCCTGGCACGAGGCATTCTCCGCCGCGGTCGCCGACGCGTCCGAACGCCTCCGCCGGTCGCTCGCCGCCGAGGGGCAGCCGACGGAGAAGCTGCTGCGCGCGCTCGAGGCCGAGGATCCGCGCCTCCGGGAGGAGGCGATCCGCGTGCTCGGCGAGCGGAGGAGCCGCGAGGCGGTGCCGGGCCTCATCGCGCGTTTGCGGGATCCGGACCTCCGGCTCGCGGAACGGGCCGCCGGGGCGCTGGCGCAGATCGGCGACCCGCGGGCGGTGGGACCCATCATCGACTTCACGCAGCGCCTCGACGAGGGCCCGTACACGCCGCGCTACGCGCGGATCATCGGCGACCTCGGGGGGAGCGAGGCGCGCGGGTATCTCCTCACGCTCGAGTCGGGCCAGGTCCATCCCGAGGTCCGTGAGGCCGCGCGGGAGGCGCTGCGGGACCTCGAGGCGCGCGAGCGCGAGCAGGCGGCGCTGGCGCGCCCCCCGAGATCCACGACCCGGGATTCCGGTAGGATGGAGCGATGAACCGCCTCGCACCCCTGCTCCTCGCCGCCACGTTCGGCGCCGCGTGCGCCCACTCGACCGGGGAGAGCCGGCCGGAGGACCGTCCGGCGCCCCCCGCGCCCGCCGCGCAGGCGCCGGCGCCCGAGAAGCGGGGGGCCAAGGAGCGCCCGCAGACCTCGGCGCGCTCGGGCGAGAAGGCCGAGAAGCCCGTGGCCTCCGGGAAGGCGGCGGCGCCCAAGGTGGCGCCGGCCGGTGGGCCCGCCGACTACTTCCCCCTCGCCGTCGGGAACGAGTGGGTGTACGTGGACCGCTCTCCGGCGCTGCCCGAGAACCGGCGCGGCGTGCTCCGCACGGTGCGGATCCTGGAGCGGACGGCCGACGGGTTCTACCGCGACAACGAGCGAGGCAACCTGCGCGTCGACGGCCCGTGCGTGCGAGACCGCGATCGCCGGCTCCTCTGCCAGCCGTTCACCGCGGGAGCGTCCTGGACGTCCGTGGTCTCCCCGACGGTGATCGAGCGGTACGAGATCGCCAACCCGAGCGAGACCGTCGAGACACCGGCCGGGAAGTTCGAGCGGTGCGTCCGCGTCCGCGCGCACAACCGGGTGAAGGCCAGCATCGACCAGGTCCTGGAGATCACGTACGCGCCGCGGGTCGGGCCCGTCCTCATCGAGACGTACGTCGTCGTGGACGGCCGGGTCACGCCGCAGGTCAAGGCGATGCTCCAGTCGTACAAGCTGAACGGCGGGAGCTGAGCGGCGCGGCTCGCGAAGGGGCAGGCGGGCCCAGCGGGCCCCCGGCGAAACCTACCCGGGGCGCGTCGGCTGCGCGCGCGCCTGGTAGAAAGGGGCTGGGCGATGGTGAGGACCGAGGTGCGCGTGCTGTACGCAGACACCGACCGCATGGGCGTCGTGTACTACGCCAACTACCTGCGCTGGTTCGAGGCGGGCCGGAACGAGTACATCCGGGCGAAGGGCCTGCGATACCGCGACTTCGAGGAGCGGTTCGGGCTCGTCCTTCCGGTGGCGGAGGCCGGCGTGAAGTACGTCGAGCCCGCGCGGTACGACGACGTGCTCGCGATCGAGACCTCGCTCGTGGAGCTGGGGCGCGCGTCGGCGCGGTTCTCGTACCGCATCCTCCGGGAAGGCAGGGTGCTCACGACCGGCTTCACCGTCCACGCCTGCGTCGACGCGGCGGGCCGGGTGGTGCGCTTGCCCGAGGAGCTCTCGCGCGCGCTCGGCGCGGGCGAGGCGCTGGAAGGCGCGAGGGCCTAGCCATGGACCGCAACCTCGCCCTGGAGATGGTCCGCGTCACCGAGGCCGCTGCGCTCGCGTCGGCGCGCCTCATGGGCCGCGGCGACCCGGACGCGGCCGACCGCGCGGCGACCGAGGCCATGCGCCGCGTGCTCGCGGACGTGCCGGTGCACGGGGAGATCGTGATCGCCGAGGGTCCCGGGGCGCCCGGCGAGGGCACCTTTCAGGTCGGCGAGAAGGTGGGGAAGCGGCGCGACGGCGACGCGGAGCTGGAGATCGCGGTGTACGCGCTCGAGGGCCGCGACGCGTGCGCGATCGGCGGCGCGAACGCGATCAGCGCGATCGCCATGAGCGAGCCCGGCCACCTGCTGCGGGCGCCGGACGCGTACATGGAGAAGGTGGCCGTGGGGCCGAGCGCCCGCGGGGTCATCGATCTCCGCCGCTCGGCCACCGAGAACCTCCAGCGCGTCGCCGAGGCGACCGGCAAGTACGTCGAGGACCTCACGGTGGTGATCCTCGACCGGCCCCGGCACGCCGCGCTCATCCGGGAGGTGCGCGAGGCGGGGGCGCGGATCAAGCTCATCCGCGACGGCGATCTGGCGGCGGCGGTGAGCACCTGCTTCCCGGAGACGGGCGTGGACATCCTGCTCGGCGTCGGCGGGGCGCCCGAGGGCGTGGTCGCGGCGGCGGCCATCCGCTGCGCCGGCGGTGAGATGCACGGCCGCTTCGTGTGCCGGAACGAGGCGGAGCGCGAGAAGCTGCGTGCCCAGGGCGTGAAGGAGCCCGAGCGGCTCCTCACGGCCGAGGAGATGGCCGGCGGCACGGTGATGTTCGCGGCGACGGGCGTGACCGAGGGGGACTTCCTCAAGGGCGTCGTCTTCACGGGCGACGGCGCGCGGACGCACTCGGTGGTGATGCGGGCCAAGACCGCCACCATCCGGTTCATCGACACGATCCACCACTTCACCCGCAGCCCGAACTACGGCTGGTGAGCCGGCCGGCGAGGAGAGACCCGTGGCGCTCGTTTCGAAGGAGGTCGTGGTCCAGGCGGGGATCGAGGAGCTCTTCGACATCATCGTGGACTACGCGCGGTATCCGGAGTTCGTCCCAGGGATCAAGGCGTGCACGCCGCGCACCGTCGGCGGCGAGACGCACGTCGAGTACGACCTCGATCTCGGCCTGCGCCGGATCAAGTACGTCCTCCGCCACACGGAGGACCGGCCGCGCAAGGTCTCGTGGTCGCTCGTCTCGGGGGACGTGCTGAAGGTGTCGAACGGGTCCTGGGAGCTCACGCCCGAGGGCGACGCCACGCGCGCGCGTTACTCGGTCGACATCCAGATCGCGAAGCCGCCGCTCGTCCCGCAAGCGCTCCTCGATCGGATGAGCGATCAGCTGACGCGCGTCCAGCTCCCGAAGACGCTCGAGGCGTTCCGCGCTCGCGCCGAAGAGCGCTGACGCCTTCGCGCTCCGAGACCGCTCCCGGACGGAGCGTGGTCTCCGCGCCACGGGCGTGCCCCATGCTCGCCCGGGCGGCCGGCACGCGCAGGTCCGCTTACATGTTGGGGTATTCGTCACCTTGACCCATCCTGGGTCGGGTGTTACTGCGATCACATCGGGAGCTCTGCTGCCGCGGTGAATGCGGGCGCGGGTTTCGGCCGTCGTTCGTGGTGGGAGCCGATCCGCGGAACGGAAGGAGCGAAGCCGCTCAGGAACGCGGCTTGCATCTGAAGTCGGGGCAGGGACGAAGACGAAGGCAGGAGAGAGCGATGCTGGACGCCTACGTCATCGAGGAGATCAAGCGGCGCGAGCGGGAGAAGTCCCGCGACGATCGCCCCTCCATCGAGCTCCCCGTCCCGATGGATCCGGGCCGCACGCCCGACGATCCGCCGGCCAAGGACGAGGACGGCGGCGGCGGCGTGGTCATCATCGACTACAACTAGTACACGGGGCGTGCCGCCCCGCCCCGCCGGCGGAGCCGTCGGGGCCCACCCCTGCTGCGCGGGGCCCTGCGCCGTGCTCGCCGCTTCGCGGCTGCGCGCGGCTGCCCCGCGAGGAGGGGCTGCGCCCCTCCCCGCGCATGCGCGCGGGGCCCCCACCCGCGCTCGGCTACCAGTTCGGGCGACGTTTCGTCGCCACGGAAATGCGTTGACCTCCCGCGGGCCTGCGGGCAGATTCCGCGCGTTTTCTCACTCAGGCGGTGAACCGCCTCGGAGGGCGCGCTGTGACCGAGATCATCAATGTGACGGCCCGGGAGATCCTCGACTCCCGCGGCAACCCGACGGTGGAGGTCGAGGTGGCGGTCGGGACCGGCGACGTCGGCCGCGCCGCGGTCCCCTCGGGCGCCTCGACCGGCGAGCACGAGGCTCTCGAGCTCCGGGACGGCGACAAGGGCCGGTACCTGGGCAAGGGCGTCCGCAAGGCGGTGGCCAACGTCGTCGAGCAGATCGGGCCGGCGGTGGTCGGGATGGACGCCTCGGACCAGGCGAGCCTCGACGCCAAGATGCTCCAGCTCGACGGCACGCCCACGAAGTCGAAGCTCGGCGCGAACGCCATCCTCGGCGTCTCGCTCGCCGCCGCCAAGGCGGCCGCCAAGGCCCACGATCTGCCGCTCTACCGGTACGTCGGCGGAGCCGGCGCGCGCACGCTGCCCGTTCCCCTCATGAACATCGTGAACGGCGGCGCGCACGCCGACTCGAACGTCGACTTTCAGGAGTTCATGGTCGTGCCGCTCGGCGCGCCCACGTTCGCCGAGGGCCTGCGCTACGGCGCGGAGGTGTTCCACGCGCTGAAGAAGGTCCTGAAGGGCCGCGGCGCCGCCACCGGCGTCGGCGACGAGGGCGGCTACGCCCCGAACCTCCCGTCCAACGAGGAGGCGCTCGCGGTCATCATGGAGGCCATCCAGCAGGCGGGCCTCAAGGCGGGCGAGCAGGTCGCGCTCGCGCTCGACGTCGCATCCTCCGAGTTCTTCGACAAGGCGACGGGCAAGTACACGCTCGAGGGCGAGGGCAAGACCTTCGACGGCAAGGGCCTCGTCGATTTCTACGAGGGCCTCTGCCAGAAGTACCCGATCGTCTCGATCGAGGACGGCTGCGACGAGAACGACTGGGCGACCTGGAAGCTCCTCACCGAGCGGCTCGGGAAGAAGGTCCAGCTCGTCGGCGACGACCTCTTCGTCACCAACGTCACCCGGCTCGAGAAGGGCATCCAGCAGGGCGTCGGCAACTCGATCCTGGTGAAGGTCAATCAGATCGGTTCCCTCACCGAGACGCTCGAGGCCGTCCGCATGGCGCACCGCGCGGGCTACACGAGCGTGATGAGCCACCGCTCCGGCGAGACCGAGGACACGACGATCGCCGACCTCGCCGTCGCGTGCGACTGCGGCCAGATCAAGACGGGCTCCGCCTCCCGCTCCGACCGCATCGCCAAGTACAACCAGCTCCTCCGGATCGAGGAGGAGCTCGGCTCGACCGCGCGCTACGCCGGCCGGAGCGCGTTCAAGGCGCTGCGGTAGGCGCACGTTCCGGACCTCGCCGAGGCCCTCGTCCGCGTCGCGCGGGCGGGGGCCTCGCCGTTCTCGCGGCCGGGCGAGGTCGGGCGAGGTGCGCAGCGCCGCTCTCGCGCGCGGCGCGGCCCCACCGGTCCTCGCGGACGCCGTTCTTTGGTAACCTCCCTCGCCGGATGTCCGAGGGCGAACACACCATCATCGGGAAGATCCCGCGCGAGCGGCTCAACCAGATCGCCTCGCGCAAGCTCTCGGCCATGGGCGTACCGGTGCGGCTCGGCGCCGATCGCGAGACGCTCGAGGGAGAGCTCGCGTTCTCCGGCCGGGTCGTCCACCCGGCCACCGGCCAGGCCATCCCCCGCGCCCGGTTCGTCGTCGAGGGCCACGACCACCTGCGCTTCCCGGACCCGCCGCTCTCGACGCTCGGCCCCATCAACTTCTACGAGCACGAGCGCGTGACGAGCCTCGAGCAGGCGCTGGCCATGGCGCTCGCCCGGCGTGGCGCCGCGCTCCAGGACGTCGCCGCGCGGATGCGGGCGCTCCGGCTCGAGGCGGCGATCGATCCCGAGCGCCTCGCCGTGCGCGCGGTGGTGAAGTCGGCCACCCACGCCTTCGAGATCCTCGGCGCGCCCGAGGGCGTACGCGTCGCGCGCGTCGCGCCCGTGGGCGGGCGCCCCTTCGAGGTGGCGAGCGACTTCCCGCCGCTCGCCCTGGCGGAGTTCGCCTCGCCGACCGACCTCGAGATCTACCTCGTGAACTCCGTCTCGCGGATGGCGGTCGCGCCCGCGGGGAAGGGGCCCGGGGGCGCCGCGCCGGCGGCCGCGGCCGCGGCCGCGCGCCTGACCCCGATGCCGCCGCCGCGAAACGCGGTCACCCTGGCGGCGCTCGTCCAGGCGTTCGGCGAGGGCTCGATCCTCGCCCCCAACGCCGCCGTCGAGCTCGTGCAGGAGTTCGAGGCGGGAGAGACGCGCTACCGGTTCGTCGCCACCCGCGAGATGGGCACCCGGTTCCGCGGCCGGCTCATCGGGCCGAACGGGGACGTCTGGTCGGACCGGTTCGACCTCGACGCGTTCCCGGGGACCGAGAAGGTGGTCGCGCTCGCCCTGGGCGTGCCCGATCCGGACGCGGCCGCCCCGGCCGGCGGCGGTGGCGCGGAGGTCCCGGGCCACCTGTTGCCGCACGCGGGCGAGGTGTGGGTCATGAACGTCGTCGTCGAGGCGGCGGGCGCGGACGAGGTCCGGTACGTGGGGACGGACATCGACGGCCGGCCCTACGGCGCGGCCCGGGTCCTCAAGCGGTCCGACTTCGAGGCCGTCTTCTCGCAGGAGGGCGGCGGCTGGCGCCTGCTCATCCAGATCGATCAGCTCCAGGAGGGGAACGTGCTGTACCGTCAGCTCGATCGGCAGCGGCAGCCGATCGGCGCGCCGCGCAAGATGTCGGCGGCGATCCTGGTCGCCAACTTCGTGCCGGAGGCGGCGGCATACTAGGAAGACGGAATGACGGACGAACGAGGCAGCCTGGCCGCGGGGGCGCGGGATCCGGTCGCGGAGCTCGAGGAGCGCCTCGGCCTCCGGTTCGCGGACCGGGCCACCGCGATCGCGGCCCTGACGCACAAGTCGTACGTCAACGAGCACCGCGACCAGGCAGGGCTGCTCGACAACGAGCGGCTCGAGTTCCTCGGGGACGCGGTCATCGACCTGGCCGTGTCGCATCGCCTGATGGAGCGGTTCCCGGAGGCCCGCGAGGGGGAGCTCTCGAAGATGCGCGCGGCCGTCGTCGACGAGCTCGGGCTGTGCGAGATGGCGCGGGCGCTGGATCTCGGGGCGTTGCTGCGGCTCGGTCGCGGCGAGGAGCTCACCGGCGGGCGCCAGAAGTCCTCGCTCCTCGCCGACGCGATGGAGGCCGTGATCGCGGCGGTGTTCCTGGAGGCGGGGCTCGGGCCGGTGCTGCAGATCGCCGATCGGTTCCTGGGCGACGCCTTCGCCCGGGCCACGGCCGGCACCCTCGACCGCGACTTCAAGACGCAGCTCCAGGAGCTCGCGCAGAGCCGGCTCCGCTCGACGCCGCGCTACCGCGTCGTGGCCGAGCGCGGCCCGGACCACTCCAAGACCTTCGAGGTCGAGACGGAGCTGCGCGGCGAGGTGCTCGGGCGCGGCGCGGGGCGGTCCAAGAAAGACGCGGAGCAGGCCGCCGCGAAGCTCGCGCTCGAAGCGCTGGCGCGCAGGGTCGCCGACGCCGCGCCGCCGCCGCCGGGCCCCGTGCCCGCGCCGGAGGAGCCGGCGCCGCACCGGATGGCGGTCGAGGCCGCGGTCGTTCCGTTGCCCGCTCCCGAGCCGCCGCCCGTTCCGGCGCCGCCGGAGCGGGAGACGACACCGGAGCTGCCGGTGGAGCCCTCGAGCGCGAAGACGGAGGGCCCGCCGCCGCGCAAGACCCCGGCGCGTCGTCCCGCGGCCCGCAAGGGGGTCCGTGCCAAGGTGTCGCGGGCCGCGCCGTCGCGGACGAAGATCGCCAGGAAGCCGGCCCGGAAGGGCACGAAGAAGCGTTGAGGCGCCCGCGGCCCCGGCTGCTTTCCATTTGCGGGCCCGCGGGGGCGCGGCTAGCATCCCGCGCCGTCATGACCCCACTCCGTCCCTCGTCGGCCGCGCGCGCGGCCCTCGCCGCCCTGCTCGCCCTGTCCGTCGTCACCGGCTGCAAGCGCTCGTCCGAGAAGAAGGCCCAGGGCGCGACCACGCAGCCCTCCGCCGAGGCCGGCGCGGTCTACGCCGTTTTCGAGACCTCGCGCGGCGTCATCGGCGCGAAGCTGTTGCCGGGCGAAGCGCCGAAGGCGGTCGCCACGTTCGTCGAGCTCGCGACCGCGAAGAAGCCGTTCAAGGACCCGCTGACGAAGGAGACGCGTACCGGGAACTTCTACGACGGGCTCCTCTTCCACCGCGCCGAGCCCGGCAAGTGGATCCAGAGCGGCGATCCCGCGTCGCGCGACGCGCCCCTCGGGGCGGACAACGCGGCGGGCTACAACTTCGGCTGGACGGGGCCGGGCTTCGAGTTCGAGGACGAGCTGCCGCAGCCCGGCACGAAGCTCTACGAGCGGCCGTGCATGGTCGGGCTGACCAATCACGGCCCCAACACCAACGGCTCCCAGTTCTTCATCACCGAGGTGCCGACGCCCCAGCTCGAGCCCCAGACATGCGACCGGGCGCCCTCGCGCGTCTGCGGCTGGGTCCGGATCGGCGAGGGCGTGTGCGGCTGCGAGCTCGTCGGCGCCATCGCCCGGGCGGGTCCCTCCCAGACGCGCCTCGTGAAGGTCACCATCAGCGACACGCCGCCGACCTGCCAGTAGCCGGCGCGCCGGCGGCGCCCACCCCAGCAGCGGCTGCCCACAGCGGGCAGGAGGAACGATGGCCGAGTCCATGACCGCAACCTTCCAGACGACTCTCGGCGAGATCGTCGTGAAGCTCCTGCCCGAGAAGGCGCCGAAGACCGTCGCCAACTTCGTCGGCCTCGCGGAGGGGACGCGCGAGTGGAAGGACCCGAGCTCCGGGCAGACGGTCAAGCGCCCGCTCTACGACGGGACGGTGTTCCACCGGGTCATCCCGGACTTCATGATCCAGGGCGGCGATCCGCTCGGCACGGGCACCGGCGGCCCCGGTTACCGGTTCGAGGACGAGATCGGGCCCGACAACCGGTTCGACCGGCCCGGCCTCCTCGCGATGGCCAACGCCGGCCCCAACACCAACGGCTCGCAGTTCTTCATCACCGAGGTGCCGACGCCCCATCTCAACCGCGGGCACACCATCTTCGGCGAGGTCGTGAAGGGCATCGAGCTCGTCCGCAAGATCGCGCTCGCGGGCAACGCCAAGGTGAAGCTCGACAAGGTCACCATCACGCGCGGCGCCTAGCCCTGCGCACCCCCGCGCGCCCCCGGCGCGCGGGGCCACCCGGGCGCGGCGCGCCGAGGCCGCCGCGCGATCACCTCTCATGGCCCGCAAGACCTCACAGCCCTTCCGCGCCGGCTTCGTCGCCATCGTCGGCCGGCCCAACGTCGGCAAGTCCACGCTCCTCAACCGCGTGCTCGGCGAGCACGTGGCGATCGTGTCGCCGCGCCCGCAGACGACGCGCACCCGCATCCTCGGGGTCCACAACGTGCGGGGCGCACAGCTCGCGTTCTTCGACACGCCCGGGCTGCACCGCGCCAAGGGGCCGCTCAACCGGCGCATGGTGGAGACCGCGCTCCGGACGCTCGGCGAGGTGGACGCCGTGCTCTTCCTCGTCGAGGCGGGGACGGGGCCCGACGGGCGGGTGGAGATCGGCGAGGCGACCCGCTGGGCGGTCGAGGAGGTCAAGCGCGCAGGCAAGCCTGCCCTCCTCGGCGTCAACAAGATGGATCGTGCGCCGCGCGAGACCCTCCTGCCCGTGATCGACGCTTACCGCTCGCTCCACTCCTGGGAGGAGATCGTCCCGTTCTCGGCGCTCACCGGCGAGAACGTCGACCGCCTGGTCGAGGTGCTGGCGCGCCACCTCCCGGAGGCGGACGAGCCGATCTTCCCGCCCGAGATGCTCACCGACCAGGCCGAGAAGCAGCTCGCGGCGGAGTACGTCCGCGAGCAGGTGATGCTCCGGACCCGCCAGGAGATCCCGTACGCGGCGGCGGTCGAGGTGGAGGAGTTCGACGAGAGCGGGCGGCGCGAGGGCGGCGGGCTGGTCCGGATCTCCGCCGTGATCGCCGTCGAGCGCGAGTCGCAGAAGGCGATCGTCATCGGCAAGGGTGGCGCCCTGCTGAAGCAGATCGGCACCGGCGCGCGCCAGGGGCTGGAGCGCCTCCTGGGCTGCAAGGTGTTCCTGGCGCTGACGGTGAAGGTGGACGAGCGGTGGAGCGAGCGCGACGCGGCGCTCCGGAGGTTCGGCCTGTGAGCTCCCCCGCGACGAGAACGCCCGACGGCGCCGGCACGCGGCGGCCCGGCGGGGACGAGCCCGCGGCGCGCCCGCTCCTGGCCCTCGTCGGCCGGCCCAACGTGGGCAAGTCCACGCTCTTCAACCGGCTCGCCGGCCGCCGGGCGGCGATCGTCGAGGACGTACCCGGCGTCACGCGCGACCGGAACTACGCCGACCTGGACTGGGACGGCCGCGCGCTGTCCGTGGTGGACACCGGCGGGTTCGAGCCGGACTCGCGCGATCCGCTCATGACCCTGGTCCGCCGGCAGGCGCAGCTCGCCGTCGACGAGGCGTCGGCGGTGGTCCTGATCGTGGACGGCCGCGAGGGGCTCACGAGCGTGGACCGCGCGGTGGCGGATCTCCTGCGCCGCGCGGGCAAGCCGCTGTTCGTCGCCGTGAACAAGGTGGACAGCGCCCGGACCGAGGAGGAGGTGCCCCTCGCGGACTTCTACCGGCTCGGGTTCGGCGACGTGCACGCCATCTCGGCCGAGCACGGCCGCGGCGTCGGCGATCTCGTGGACGCGGTCGTCGAGAAGCTCGGGCTCGCCCCGGCGCCGCCCGCGCCCGAGGACGCCGACGAGCCGGCCGAGGTGGCCGAGGCGGACCGCCCGCGCGGCGACATCCGGCTCGCGATCGTGGGCCGGCCGAACGTCGGGAAGAGCACGTTCGTGAACGCGCTCCTGGGCGCGGAGCGGTTCGTGGTCTCGGACGTGCCCGGGACGACGCGCGACGCCATCGACTCGCACGTCGCCCACAAGGGCCTCGAGTTCGTCGTCACCGACACGGCCGGCATCCGCCGCAAGCGCTCCGTCGCGCAGAACGTCGAGGCGTACTCGGTGGTCCGGGCGATGAAGGCCATCGACCGGGCGGAGGTGGTGGCCTGCCTCCTCGACGCGACCGAGGCCGGGGTGGAGCAGGACGCGCGCCTCCTCGGGCTCGTCGCCGAGAAGGGCAAGGCGCTCGTCGTCGTCGTGAACAAGTGGGACGTCGCCGAGCGGGAGGGCGCGACCCAGGACTGGTACCGCAAGGAGCTGCTCAAGCGGCTCCCGTTCGTCTCGTTCGCGCCGTTCGCGTTCGTGTCCGCGAAGGAGGGGCGCGGCGTCCGCAAGGTGCTCGATCTCGCCGCGAAGCTCGCCGAGCAGTACCGGGCGCGGTTCCCGACGCCGCAGCTCAACGAGCTGCTCGAGGCGATCCAGACGGAGCACCCCGCGCCGCTCTCGCGCGGTCACCCGGTGAAGCTCTACTACGTCGCCCAGGTCGCCTACGCGCCGCCCACGTTCGTCATCCAGTGCAACCGGCCCGAGGCCATCGGCGATCCGTACCGTCGCTACGTGGAGAACCGGTTCCGGGAGGCCTTCGGGCTCGAGGTGCCGATGCGGCTCACGTTCCGCGAGCGGAAGCGCCGCAAGCGCGCGCCGGGCGCGCGCGGCGAGCGCTGAGGG
>DASPMI010000097.1:0-6611 GCA_035627135.1 Anaeromyxobacter sp.
CCGGGGTTCCAGAGCCCTCGCATGATCTACGTGAAGAAGCCGCACGAGCTCCGGGCGTTCGCGCGCAGCGAGTGGGTGGACACGCCCGCGCGCATGCTCGGCCCGCTCCTGGTGCGAGCCCTGGGGAGGAGGGGGGCGTTCGCGGCGGTGACCGACGCGGGCAGCGGGGCCGCCGCGGAGCTGCGCCTCGAGACCGAGCTCGTGCGCCTCCAGCACGAGTTCATCCACCGCCCGAGCCGCGTACGGCTGACCCTCCGGGCGCAGCTCTCCGACGTCCGCTCGCGACGAGTCCTCGGGTTCCGGGAGATCGAGGTCGTCGAGGAGGCACCGTCCGAAGACCCGTACGGCGGCGTCGTGGCAGCGAACCGCGCCGTCCGCAAGGCGCTCGAAGCCATCGCCTCCTTCTGCGGCGAGCGCTCGGCGGCCCGTCCTGCACGGCCCCGCTAGGCCCCTCGAGCCGGCGATGGCTACGTTGCCAGTGGACGACCCGATGCACAGCGTCGGGCCGAATCCTGGGAAGCGAGGGAGAAGACATGCGGCTCTCCGATGAGAACCTGCGAGGTCGGACGGTGATCGGCTCAGACGGGCGCGCGGTCGGCGAGGTCGGGACCCTCTTCGTGGACAGCGCGTCGTGGAACGTGGAGTCGTTCCGCGTGACGCTCCGCAAGGACGTCGCGGACGAGCTCGGCGCGTCCCGGACGATGTTCCACTCTGGGAGCATGGAGATCCCCACGCGGCTGGTGCAGTCGGTGAGCGACGCCGTGGTGCTGGCCGTGCCGGTCGAGGGGCTCCGCGAGGTGCTCCCGGGCGAGCAGGAGGCCCCTGCGGCCCACTGAGGGCGCGCCGCTCGCGCTTCGACGAGTGCAGCACGAGCGGGCGGGGAGCCGGGGCCGCGGCGACTCGTCAGCCCCGCTCCGGCCCCGCGGCGATCCCCTCCTGCACCGCGCCCGCGGCCGCGGAGCGGATCTCCGCGAGCCTCCGCTCGAGCCGGGGAACGACCTCCTCGGCGGTGTAGCGGATGAAGTGCTCGCCGATGATGGAGAACTCCACCGCCCGGGCGACCCCGGACGTGCCCTGCGCGAGGCCGACCCGGAGCAGCCGCCAGAACCAGCGGCGCCGCCTCGCCTCCCCGCGGATGCCGATCCCCCAGACCGAGCGGACGAGCGTGGCGAGCGACTCGCCGCGCACGCCGGAGCCCTTCCCGGCGGGCGTCATCCGCAGGCTCTTCTCGCAGCGCGAGAAGAACGCGTCCGCGCTGAAGAGGGATGCGAGCAGGTCGCGGTATCCGGCGACCAGCGCCTCCTCGGGCATGGTGGTCTGGAAGTTGGTCCGGTCGAACTGGTCGCCCGTGGCCTCGGCGCGGAGCCGCCCCTCGCGCTCGAGCCGTCGCCAGAGCTGCGTGCCGGGCAGCGCGGTGAGCACGCCGATCATCGCGCGCGGGAGCGGGAGGGCCGAGATGAACTCCCGCTGCCGCTCGAGCGCGTGCTCGTCGTCGCCGTCGAACCCGACGATGAACCCGGCGAACACCTCCAGGCCGGCGCGGGTCAGGGACTCGATCGCCAGCGCCGGGTCCATGCGCAGGTTCTGCTTCTTCTGCGTCTTGATCAGCGTCTCGGGATCCGGGGTCTCGAGCCCGACGAACACGGACGAGAAGCCGGCCTCCACGAGCCCGCGCACGAGCCCGTCGTCCCCGGCGAGATCGAGGCTCGCCTCCGTGTAGAGGTCGAAGGGGGTCCCGTGCTCCTTCTGCCACCGCGCGAGCTCCGGCAGGAGACGCCCCGCGGCCTTGCGGTTGCCGATGAAGTTGTCGTCCACGATGAAGAGGCCGCCGCGGGCGCCGAGCGCATACAGCGCGTCCAGCTCGGCGAGCACCTGGGCCGGGGTCTTCACGCGCGGGACGCGGCCGAACATCTCGATGATGTCGCAGAACTCGCAGTTGAACGGGCAGCCGCGCGAGACCTGGACCGCCATCGACGCGTAGCGCTTCAGCTCGAGGAGGTCGAAGCGGGGCACGCGGGAGAGCGCCATGCTGGGGCGCGCCTCGCCGGGGGGCGAGAGCACCCGCTCGGCGGCGCGGTCCGGGTGCTCGAGCACGTCCACCAGGCGATCGAGGCGGCCCTCCGCCTCGCCCTGGAAGACGTGCCGCGCCTCGGGGAAGCCGGCCGGGCTGGTCGTGGGTGCCGGCCCCCCGGCGACGGTGACCTTGCCCAGCCGCGCCGCGCGCGCGAGCGTCTCGCGCATGGAGGGCGCCTGGACGAGCATGCCGGAGACGAGGACCGCGTCCGCGGCGCGGAGCTCCTCGTCCGACACCGGGCCGAGATGGAGGTCCTTGATGCGGAGCTCCCAGGTGTCGGGGAGATGCGCCGCGAGGGTCGCGAGCCCGAGGGGTGGGTGCGTCGCGTCCTTTCCGATGAACGGGAGGCTGTGACCGTAACCCCAGTACGCCGGAGGCGACTTCCCCTGGACCATGAGCGCGCGCATGCGCGAACCGTGTTCACGGACTGTCACCGCCCCGTCACGGGAGCGCGGCTCCTCGGGGGCGTCGGGGAGAGGGCCGAGCGGTCCCTGTCCCTCGTCGGGGTCGAGAGGCACGGGAGCGAGCGGGCGCGCTGGGAGCGCGTGCACTCCGCTCGGCCGCCTCGCTCGTTCACTCCGGCTTGCGCAGCTGCCAGGGCTCCGACGGATGGGGCGCGCGCGACGGACGCCCCCTCGTCATCGCAAGGCGGCGGGTCGCCTGCAGGCCCGAATTCCCCGCCGCACGCCCCGGAGAACGCGGGTGTCCGGCCACGCGCTCGAGCCTCAGGGCGGCCATCGGGGCGACCCGGTGAACCCGTCACCGCCCGTGCTTCGACAGGCTCAGCACGAGCGGACTCGAACGCGGCGCGGTGGCGCGCGCCCTTCACAGGCTCAGGGCGAGCGGGGATGCACTGCCGGTCATGCTCGATCCCGCAGCCTCGAGCCCCCACCAGCCCCAGGTGCCAGCGGCCGGCCGGGCTCGACGGCGCGAGCCGACCATGGCGCAGGCGCGCCCGAGCGCGACCTCATGAGGAACGCGCGCGGACGGGACCGAGAGTGCGCGCCGCCGGCTGTCCGAAGCCGGCCACCCGCGAGCGGAGCGAGCGGAGGTGGCCGGCAAGTTCCGGCGGCGCGCCGCGTGAATCCCCTCCTGCACGCGCGCGGCCTACAACAGCCTATCGGCGCCGAGCATCGACCTGGTCGGCGAGCCCGGCGGGCCCGGACGGCCGCCCCTCGGCACCGCCCGCCCATCCCCACCCTCGAGGCGTACGGCCCCGAACGTTCGTCCTTCGACTCCGCCCCGCCTGACGGCGGGGCTACGCTCAGGACGAACGGCTGAAAGCGGATCAGAGCGAGCGGTGATGCACTGCCGTCACGCCTCCGGGCGGGAGCCCTCGGCGATCAGTACGTGAAGATGAACCCGCCCCCGCTCCCCCCGGCGCCGTGGGCCATCATCAGCACGGTCATGCCGCGGCGGATGCGGCCGGTCTGGATCGCCTCGTCGAGGTTGAGCGGCGCCATCGCGGCCACGGTGTTCCCGTACCGCGGGAAGCAGCTCACGCTCTTCGACTCCGGGACGCCGAGCGCCTGGAGCTGCTCCTTCCACACGAGGTGCGTCTGGTCGCTCGTGACGAAGAAGTCGATGTCCTCGAGGCGGAGCCCGGCCTGCGCGAGCAGGCGCTCGGAGATGATCCGGCACGAGTCGAGGACCGACTGGTGGATGCGCTTCCCGTCGGGCATCGTCAGCGCGAACATCTCGGGGCCGAAGGTCTGCGCGCCGTTGAGGAGCTCGGTGCCGAACGGGACGTGCGCCCAGTCGGCGAGCTCGCTGTCCGTGTAGAAGTAGCTGCACTTGAAGTGGGGCGCGTCGCTCCGCTGGAGGAGCATCGCGGCGAAGCCGTCGCCGTTCAGGAAGACGGTGCGCGTGTCCTTCGCGATCTTCGCGACCCGATCGAGCGCGCCCCGATCGCCGCCGAGGACGAGGACGTGCTCGTCACCGGCCTCGATGAACCCGAGCGCGAGCCCCATCGCGTGCACGAACCCGCTGCACGCCGCCGAGATGTCCATCGCGGGGACGTCGGGGCGCAGCCCGAGGCGCGTGACGAGGATCGACGCCGTCGAGGGGACGACGTGGTCGCCGAAGAGCCGGGCGTAGATCACGCGGTCGACCTGGTCGGGCCGGACGCCGGCGCGCTCGAGGCAGAGCTGGCCGGCCCGGGTCAGGTAATCGGCGCAGGCGGCGTCCAGGCGGCCGCGCCGGCGCTCGCGGATGCCGATGGAGAACTCGACGGCGCGCGCGGTCGCGTGGATCCCGAGCTCGTCGATGAGCGCCTGGTTCGTCACCACCTCCTCCGGGAGGGCGGCGGCGGTGGCGGCGATCCGGGCGTTGCGCGCGAGCAGCAGCTGCCGCGCCGGCGGGTACTGCTTGGTCGAGCCGATCATCGTCTGCGCCATGGGGACGCTCACGCCTTCATCATCGCGACGATGGTGTCCACCAGCTTGCCGACGACGAGGTTCTCGTCGTCGGCGGCGATCATCCCGACGCCGAAGCTCTCCATGAACTTGAACCCCAGCTCGACGATCGCGAGCGAGTCGGCGCCCAGATCCCGCACCACGTGGCTCGCCTCGGTCACCTCGCCGGCCTTGAGCCGGAGATAGTCGGTGAGGAGCTCGGAGACCTTCGCGAACACTTCCTGCCGTTGCATGACGACCCCCTTGTTCAGAACGTCGCGACCACCGCGCCGCAGCTCAGCCCTTCTCCGATGGAGAGCAGGAGCACCCGCCCTCCCCTGCCCAGCGGCCCCTGGGAGACGGCGCGATCGAGGAGCAGCGGCAGCATCGCCGACATCGTGTTGCCGCACTCCGCGAGCATCGAGAGCGTCTTCTCGCGCGGGACGCGGAGGTGCTCGAGGACGGCGCTCCAGAGCCGCCCGTGGTTCTCGGTGACGAGCACGAGGTCCATGGCGCCGAGGTCGGCCCCGGCGCGCGCGAGCGCCTCGGCCGCGACCTGCTCCACGGCCTCGAGCACGATCGGCTGGATCTCCTTCCAGTCGCCCGCCCGGTACAGATCGAAGAGGACGCCGTACTCCTTCGCGCCGTGCAGGTCCTGGACGGCGACCTTGCGCATCTCGAACCCGCGGGCGAAGTCGCTCGCGCGCGGATCGGTGCGCACCCGGATCGCCTCGATGCACGGTCCGCCCGGCGTCGCGGGCGCGGGCCCGAGGAGCACCGCGCCGGCGCCGTCGCCGAAGAGGAAGGCGTGGCGCGGGTCCGTGCGCGAGACGAGCCGGTTCACGACGCCGCCCGAGGTGACGAGGACGAGCTCGTCCCCGGTCGCGATCGACGCCGCGCCCGCCTCGAGCGCCTGGACGAAGGCGTTGACGCCGCCGTCCACGTCGAACGCCTGGAACGCGACCTGCGTCCCGAGCTTCCGCTGCGTGAGCGCGGCGGTCGCCGGCAGGAGGCGATCGCCGAGGAACTTGGTGACGATGAGCTTCGAGAGCCGCTCGGGGGCGATGCCGGCGCGCGCCAGGCACCGGCGGGCGGCCTCGGCGAGCAGATCGCTGTCGGCGACGCCGGGCGCGGCCACGCGGCGCGTCTCGACCCCGAACACCTTCTTCACCGCCGCCGCGGTGACGCCGTGCCCGTGGCGGGCGATGAGCTCCTCGTTGGTGACGATGGTGTCGGGCAGGACCGACCCCGTCGCGAGGATCGCGGTCCGGCGACGGTCGGGGCGCCCCGGGGCGGGGCCGTTCGGTGCAGCGGGAGTCGCCATGGGATCAGGCCTCGTCCGGCGGGGCGCCGGCGACGCCGGAGAGCCCGTCGAAGAACCGGGCCACGTCGTCGGCGAGCCGCGGCACCCGGAGCGTGTTGAGGTGGCCGGCCGGGTACACGGCGCGGTGCTGGAACTGCCAGGCCGACGCGAGCTCGTCGTACTGGTCCTGGGCGGTCACGAGATCGTAGAGCGCCTGCACCATCAGCACCCGGCCCCGGTCCCCGCCCTCGCCGCGGACGTGCAGCGGATCGATGTCGCGGAGCCAGGTGGCGACGTCGCCCTGGTCGGCGCCGGCCCGCTCGAGGTCGGCGCGGATGGTGCTGCACAGCGGCGACGTCCAGATGAGCGCGGGGAAGTTGGCGGGCGGGTTGATGGCGCAGGCCCCCTCGAGCGCCTGGAGCGAGGCGGCGACGAGCAGCGCGATCGCCCCGCCCATGCTGAAGCCGCCGAGGTAGACGGGGTGGCCGCGATCCCGGCGGAGGCTCCGCAGGCAGCCGCGCAGCTCGTCCGCCGCCTGGAGGAACGCGAGCCGCGTCCGGACGAGGTCCGCGCTGAAGAAGTACTCTCCGCTGAAGAGGCTCTCGGCGGGCTTCCGCTCGTAGTGATACGGGAGCGTGTAGAGCTCGACCGAGTAGCCGTGGCGCCGGAGGCCGGAGAACAGGAACCCGTAGATCTCGCGCTGGCTCTCGTAGAGGCCGTGGGCGAAGAGCACGGTGCCGCGCGGGCGCTCCGCGGGGTACGAGAGGAGCTGCACGCGGTCCGAGACGGGCCGCGGGAGCGTGGCCGGCGTGAGGCCGTCCCGCAGCGCGGGCCGGTGGCG
>DASPMI010000098.1:0-48623 GCA_035627135.1 Anaeromyxobacter sp.
CACGTTCTCCGGCGGAGCAGACTCCACCGGACCAGCACTCGCAGTAACCTTGGTGTCCTTCTTCACGAGCAGCCTTCTACCCGATCCGCGCCTCGTTTATCGACCCGAGGAGTGTCAACCTCGGCGAGGGGAACACCGTATTGCTCAACTTGAACCGTCGTGTCATCGCGCTGTCCCTCTCGGCAGCAACGGTCTCGATCGTACCCACGCCGGCCAGGGCGCCAGGAGCGCCATGTCTTCCGGGACGAGATCGTGGATCAGCAGGTCTTCCCACCTGAGCTTCACGATCGCACTCCCTGGTCCTCAGGTCCTCGCGCGACGGACCGCGCATTCACGCGGCCATGCTACCCTGCCGGGTGGGCAGCCATCCACGTAGGTGAGCGATGCTGTTGGCGAGGAAAGCGAAACTCGGGGCGCAGCTCAGCGTCTGCCTCGCGCGCTCGTCGGAGGAGGCACGCTTCCCGCCTGCGCCCGTCTCGGCCACGCACGGCTCGCTGCCCATGCGGCGGCCGGCTGCCACCGCGCCGGGGTCCTGTACGCGAACCAGTACGCCTCCGGCGGCTCGTTCCTCGCCGGGCTCGAAGGCGAGATCACGCCGGGCACGGGCGCCGAGCTGATCGTGAGGATCGGCGTTCCCCCGATGCCCGGCGAGCTCGACACCGAGCGCGCGCTGCTCGGGGCCGTGATCGCGGGCATCGAGAAGGCTTCGCCAGAGCACCGCCCCGCCGGAACGCTGGAGCTGACGCGCTTCTTCATCCACCCGGCGGACTTCATACTGCACCGGTGGACGGTCGCAGTATCCATGCTGTGCCGGCTCCTTCGCGCGGAGATGACGACACTCCTGGACCGGAGCGCCACGGACGCGGAGCTCTGGGCTGCGTTCGAGCGATCGCTGCCGGAGACGTGAGGCGGCGAGCTCGAGCGAATCCCGACCGCGCGACGCTCGGTCCGACCGGACCACCTATCGCGACCCCTTGAACTCGCCCCTCTCGTCCCGAGATGCCAGTGCACGGCGGGCACCCGGGACGTGTCGACGATCTGTCCGACGAGGGGCGAAGTCGCGTCGATGACGAGCACGACGAAGAACCGCCGCCCCAGCGCCAGCTCCAGGAAACTCCGCTCCTGGAGTATCGCGAGGACGCCCAGGAACCCGTCCGGTTCCTCGCGCCAGGCCGCTTCCGCCTTGTGCACCTCGAACACGAGCGCGTTCGAACCCACCCGTCGGAGAGCCTCCCTCCGGTGGACGCGGCGCGAGCATGCACGCATCTGCCCTCGAGCGGTCCCGCGCCCACTCGGGCGCAAACCGACTCGCATCCGCTCCAGCTTGGATCCAATTGTCAGACCGTCATGCGATGACTTGCTCGTGACCACCGCGCGCCCAGCGAGCCCGGCCTCCGTCCCCGCGTGGTGCGCCCGCTACGCGCCGCCGCCGAAGGTCGAGTTCCCGCGCCTCGACGGGTTCGAGCTCGTGCCGGTGCTCCGGGGCGGCGAGAAGGAGGCCGACGACACGGAGCTCGGGCTCGTGATGGCGGCGCGGGTCCAGGCGGCGACGGAGCTCGCGATCGCCGAAGGGCTCGCGGCGCTGCGCGTCGGGAATCGGCTCGTACGCGCGCGAGGTGCTCGACATTGCGCCGCGCACGGCGCTCAATCTCATTCACCTTGCGCGGGAGCTCCGCACGCGGCCGCTGGTGCGCACGGCGCTCCGCAAGGGCGAGGTCACGATGCGGGCGGCCCAGGCGGTCCTGCCGGTCGCCCGGGGCGAGGACGAGGCGGGGTGGGTGGAGCGGGCGAGGCACGAGACGGTCCAGGCACTCGAGGCGGCGGTGAAGGCGGCGCGGTACGACTCCGGCGAGGAGGAGTGGGGCCGGTTCACCGTCGGCTGCACGCCGGAGGACCGCAAGGCCTTCGACGACGCGCTGGAGCGCGCGGGGCAGGAGCTCCCGGGTTCGAAGACCTTCGAGCGGCTGGAGGCGATGGCGCAGGAGTTCCTGGCTCATTCCCTGCGGGGATGGACGACGCTCGCAGCGAGCGCGCGACGGTGCGCGAGAGCTTCCGCAGCCGCGACGAGCGCGAGGCGCCCGTCGCGACCCGCAAGGCAGAGCTGGAAGCGGAGACGGACCGCTGGGCGATGCTCCTGGCGATCCCGCCGTGGATCGCCCCGGAGTCGAGCTTCGAGGAGCTCGGCTCGGCGGCCGAGATCGACGCGGCGATCCGGGCGCTGGCGCGCCACCGCGACGGCTGGGACGAGTACGTCGGCTGGACGGCCGAGATGATCCGCCGGAGCGGGATGCACCTCATCCTCGGGTTCGCGTCGTTCCGGCATTACGTCGAGGAGCGCCTCGGCATGCCGGGGCGCGCGGTCGAACAGCGCGCGGCGCTCGAGGAGCGGATCTGGGGGAGCCCTGCCCTCCGCGCGGCCCGCGCGTCCGGGCTCTCGTATGAGCGGTTGCGAGCGCTGGCGCACCTCCCCGAGGCCGAGATCCGTGCGTGGACTCCCCGTGCACGTCTCATGACGGTCATCGCGCTGCGCCGGGAGCTGGAAGCGGCCGAGGCGCGGCAGATGCGTGCACGCGGGAAGCTGGCTGCGTCCGTGCCGAGGAGCGTCGCGACCCCGCTCGCCGCCGCGATCTCGACCGTGCGCCGGCTCGTGGGGGCGCCCATCCCCGCGGGCCGGTGCCTCGGGGTCGTCGCGTGACACTTCCTCGAGGTCTGGGGGCCACCGGAGAAGGCCAGGAGCCGTTCCCAGAAGGTGAGATTGCGTGACGAAGGGCATTGCCAGGTGCCCGGGTGCAGCCACCGCGCGTCCCACGCACATCACATCGTCTACCGCTCGCACGGCGGCGGCGAGGAGCTCGAGAACGGGGTCGCGGTCTGTGCATTCCACCATCACCGGTGCATCCACGAGGGATTCCTCGTCGTTGCGCGGCACCGCGCCGGGCGGGCTGAAGTGGTTCCTGAACGGAAGGGAGTGGGATGGGAGGCCGGAGTGATGCCAGCCTTGTCGGGGTCCTCCGTCACCGCTCGTGCTTCGACAAGCTCAGCACGAGCGGACAAGCACAGCCCGCTCGCCCTGAGCCTGTGTCGAAGGGCGAGCGGCAACTGACGGAGGTCCTCAACTCATCTCTGCCCGCAGCGCGACGGCGGAAGGCAGGTGCCCACCGGCCGTCGCGCGCGGAATCGAATCACGGCTGGATCCGGAACCGCTGGTGGGAGACCCCGCTGCACGTCGACTGGATGACGTCGGCGCCATTGGCGGTGCTCCCCCCGGAGACGTGCAGACACAGGTTGGTGCCGCTCTGCGGCCGCAGCTCGTACACGCCGGTGGAGACGGTCCGGATGAGCCAGCGCTGGCCCGCGGTGCCGCTGCAGGTGGACTGGATCACGTCGGCGCCGGAGCTCGCGGAGCCGTTCTGCACGGCGAGGCACCTCGTCGTGGCGTGCGCCGGACGCAGCTCGTAGACCCCGCTCCCCTGGTGCGTGAGCTGCCAGCGCTGGTTCGTGCCGCCGTGGCAGGTCCACTGGATCACGTCCGCGCCGCTGGCGGTCGACGCACCGTACACGTCCACGCACCGGGGCGAGCTGGTGGTGGGGATGTGCGTCGGCAGGAGGCGGTAGGTGCCGTTCGCGATCGGCCCCGCGCCGGTCCCGCTCGTGTACGTGGCCGTGTAGGTCGTGGCCGTGGCCGGGACCACGATCTCGTGCGTGGCCGCGCCGCCGTCCGACCAGGAGCCGAAGGTGTACTGCGTCCCGTTCGACGTCTGCGGAGAGGGCGCGCCGATCGACCGGATCACCCCGACCACGTTGGGGATCGTCGCCGGCGTGGTGACCGGCGTCCCGTCGAGGAGGAGCTGCAGGCCGGCGGGGTTGGTCTGCAACGTCACGTTCGCGACCCGCGGGACGACGTCGCGCGTGACGGTGTGCGTCAGCCCGGAGGAGTCCCGCACGGTCAGGCGGAATCGGTAGAACACGTTGGTCGCCACCTCGCCCCGGTTCGGGATGGTCACGGAGCCGCTCGTGATGCCGCTCGTCGGCCCGTAGAACGGGTGCGTGTGCGTGTCGTGGTGGAACACGACCTCCCAGGTGAACGCGCTCGCCGGCAGCGTGCCGTCCTGGGGATCGGTGCCCGTCCCCGAGAAGCTCACGGTCGTCCCCGCCGCGTAGGTCGCGCCCGCCGCCGGCGTCGTGATGCTCGCGGTGGGCGCGCTGCCGCCCACGGTGAGCGTCGCGGCGTTGCTGATCGCCGTCCCCGCGGCGTTGGTCACCACGACGCGGAACGTGGCGCCGTTGTCCGCGGACGTGGCCGTGAACGACAGGGTCGGGCTCGTCGCGCCGGCGATGTTGGTCGTCCCGCGCTGCCACTGGTAGCTGAGCGGCGGGGTGCCCGTCGCGGAGACGGTGAACGTCGCCTGCTGCCCCGCGGCGACCGTGACGCTCGCCGGGTGCTGCGTGATCGCGGGCGCCTCTGCCTGCTGGCCGTAGCGCACCCGGCGGACCTGGCCCGCCGGCGAGCCGCCCCGCTGCAGATACCAGAGCGCGCCATCGTCCGTGACCTTCAGGTCGACGGGGGCCGCGAGCCCGGTCGCGAAGCCCGCGGCGGTCTCCGCGGCCGGGTCGAACACGCGGATCCAGTTGCTGCAGTAGTCGGCGAAGAAGTACTTGCCGGCGTACGTGCCCGGGAACTGCATCGTGGCCGGGTCGTAGAACGCGCCGCCCGTGATCGCGCACCCCGTCGTCGCCCCCGAGCCGTGCTGGTAGGCGAAGAGCGGCGCGCGGATGCCGGCCTGCGTCGTCGGGCCCTCCGTGGTGGGCCAGCCGTAGTTCGAGCCAGCGATCCCGTCGTTGATCTCCTCCCAGGTCACCTCGCCCACGTCGTTGATGAACATCCGGCCCGTGCCCGGCTGGAACGCGAACGTGAACGGGTTGCGCAGGCCGATGGCCCAGATGGCGTCGTTCACGCCGCTGGCCTGGGCGACGAACGGGTTGTCGGCCGGGATCGTGCCGTCCGCGTTGATGCGCAGCATCTTGCCGAGCAGGTTCTCGAGCGTCTGCGCGTTGGCGCGGTTCGCGTTCTCGCCCACGGCGATGTAGAGCTTGCCGTCCGGTCCGAAGTGCATCGCGCCGCCGTTGTGGTTGGTGGCGCTGCTCAGCGTGTTCAGCTCGAGCAGGATGGTCTCGCTGCCCGCCTGGGCGACGTCCGGGTTGGTCGCGCTCGCGGTGAAGCGGCTCACCCTGTTGTGGATCGTCGGGGTCGTCGCCGTGTAGTACACGTACACGTACCGGTTGGTGGCGAAGCCCGGATCGAACGCGACGCCGAGCAGGCCGCGCTCGCCGACGGAGCTCACGGTGACCGTCAGGAACGGCGTCGGCAGGAGCTGGCGCGGGCTGCCGCTGGTGATCACGCGCAGCTGGCCATTCTGCTGGGCCACGAACAGCCGACCGTCGGGCGCGAAGGCCATCGCGGTCGGGCTCGGGATGCCCGACGCGACCAGCTCGTCGATGAATCCGGTGGGGACGGCGGCAGCGGTCGCCTCGCCCTGCTCCGGTACGTCGCCGACGCCGCAGCCGACGGAGACGAGGAACGCTCCGGCGGCGAGCGCGGCGGTGATCCGTGAACGAGCTCCTGGCATCGAACCTTCCCTTCGTGGACGGGCCCCGTGGGCACCTCGTACCGGTCGTGCAGCGGTGCCCATCTGCTATGCACCTCGCACTCGGAGTGCAAGCGACCGTCATGGGCTCTTCGACCCGCGCCGGGGATCGCGTCGAACGGCATCCGGGCGGGCTCCGTGCGGGTCGGAGCGAAGGGGAGCGAGCTCTTCAGGGTCTTCTGAATCGATTCCGGCTCGCTACGAGCTCAGCCCCCGCGCTCGGTCCCCGGCGCCGGGAGCTAGAACACCGCGGGCACCCGGGAACTCTCGACGGTCTGCCCGATGAGGGGCGACGTCCGCTCGAGGACGAGGACGACGAAGAACCGGCGACCCAGCGCCAGCTCCCACAAGCTTCGCTCCTGCGCGATCGCGAGGACTCCCAGGAACCAGTCCGGCTCCGCCCGCCACGCCGCTTCCGCCTGGTGCACCTCGAGCACGAGCGCGTCCGAGCGCCACTCGTCCGAGAGGAAGCCGTCGCGGAGCGCGTCGAGGTTTCGTGAGTCCGGAGAGAGGGGATACCCGAACTGCTCTTCCCACCGGAGACGCCGTCCGAGGTGGGCGACCGCCGGGCCGACCCCGTCCTCGAAGCTCCACCGCTCGACGACGTAGCCCTCGCGCTGGAGCCACGCGCGGCACTCGTCGGCGCGGGCCGCATCGATCACGCCGATCCCGCGCCCGTTCCCGAGCGCGTGTACGTCGAACCGCGTCCAGTCGAGCTTCTCGAATGCGGCCACGTTTCGCCTCCTGCGCGCGCCCCACCCTGGCCCGTCCACACCCCGCCGTCAACGACCTCCTCCTCCTCGCTCGTGGTCACGTCGGCTCGGGACGAGCTTTCGACTCTCCGGGAAGACGACCCTGGTCGGGCGGTGTTTCACGTACGAGGGAGCCCAGGGCGAGCGGGCCTTCCGAGGTCCCGGCCCTCCTCTTGCACTCCCCTCCTCCGCCTGCGCCGCCCAGGCGATGATCGACCCTTGTGTCCCGCTGGACGCGACCCGCGTGTCCGTCCGGGCACGGAGGTGCCCACCGCGATGGCCCACGACCCGCTGCGCGACCCTCCCCCGCTCCCGCCCATCCGCCCGGGGAAGCCCGTCCCGCGCACCGCGCTCCTCGTGAACCCCTTCTACGCGAAGGACCCGTGGTCGAGCGCGGCGAAGCACGTCCTCACGCCGACGCTCGCGCTCACCACGGTCGCGGGTGCGACGCCGCCGGGCTGGACGGTGCGCTACTGGGACGAGAACCTGCTGCAGGGGCCACCCCCCCTCGACCCGGTGCCCGAGGTCGTCGGCATCACCGTCCACCTCACCTTCGCCGCCCGCGCGTACGCGCTCGCCGCCTGGTTCCGCGCGCACGGCTGCACGGTCGTGCTCGGCGGCCTGCACGCGCGGTCCTGCGCGGACGAGGTCGCGGCGCACGCCGACGTGCTCGCGATCGGCGACGGCACCCAGACCTGGCCGTCCATCCTGCGCGACGTCGAGGCCGGCGCCCTGCGGCCGCGCTACGAGGCGCCGATGACCGGCCACGCCTGCGCGCCGCCGCCGGACCGCTCCATCCTCCCGGCGTGGGGCTTCCTCACGACCGCGAGCCTCATCGCCACGCAGGGCTGCTCGCACCGGTGCGACTTCTGCTGGCTCCAGACCGGCTCGCCACGGGTCCCGTACCAGGAGCGCCCGCCGTCCGAGGTCGCGGCCGAGCTCGCCGCCTCGGGTGAGCCGTACGGCGTCTTCATCGACAACAACCTCGGCGCGAGCAAGCGGTACCTGCGCGACCTCTGCCGCGCCCTCGCGCCGCTCCGGAAGATCTGGAGCGCCGCGATCACGATCGACGTCACCGACGATCCGGCGCTCGTCCGGGAGATGGCGCTCGCGGGCTGCACCGGCGTTTTCGTCGGGTTCGAGACCCTGACCGACGAGAACCTGCGCGCGGCCGGGAAGCGGAGCCCGCGCGCGGACGATTACGCCCGCCGCGTGGAGCTCCTGCACCGCCACGGCATCCAGGTGAACGGCAGCTTCGTCCTCGGCTTCGACGGCGACGGCCCGGACGTGTTCGAGCGGACGGCCCGCTGGATCGAGGAGGTGCGGCTCGAGAGCGCCACCTTCCACGTCCTCACGCCCTACCCCGGCCCGCCGCTCTTCGCGCGGCTCGAGCGCGAGGGGCGGCTCCTGCACCGCGACTGGTCGCGCTACGACACCGCGCACTGCGTCTTCCGTCCGGCGCAGCTCACGCCCGAGGAGCTCGAGGCGGGCCGCGCGTGGCTCTACGAGCGGCTGTACTCCCTCCGCTCGATCTGGGCGCGCCGCCCGCGGGAGGCCGCGGCGGTGCCGGCCTACCTCGCGATGGCGATCCTCTACAAGCGGTGCAACGGGCTCTGGCGCCACCTCGTCCGCCGGCGGCTCACGCACGCCGTCTGGGCGCCGCTCGTCGAGCTCACGCGACGCCGGCACCTCCGGTTCCGGCGCCGCCTCGCGCGGTCCTCAGCGGTCGCGCCCCTCGAACACCCGCCGCAGCAGCAGCACGCCGACGGCGGCCGGCGCGCCGAGCCAGAGGAGCTTCCGCGTGCGGCGACCCCATGACTCTACGCGGTCGCCGAACAGGAGCAGCATCCAGTGCGTGGTGGCGTGGTCCGGGAGGCGGTACGCCAGCCGCTTGATCAGCCCCGACGCGCCGCGGAGCGGGACCGCCGTGCTGTAGACGGGCGGCATCGTCTTGCCCGGCCGGCCGTGCGTCGGCGTGTTGGGCTTCGCGGTCATGCGCGCGAGCTGCGGCCTCGAGTTGGGCCACGGCTCCGGCGGGCGCTCCTTCGGGTACCCGGGACGGCGGCTCAGGTCCTGATCCACGGGCGGGAACGGCCGGCCGGAGGGGAGCGGCGCCTGGGTGGTCGTCGCCTGGGTCATGTCCGGGTCCATGGACATCGTTCGCTCCTAGTGAATCGTCGTGCCGTGGGGGAGGATGGCGACCTTGATGCAGCCGTCCTTCTTCTGCGCGAACATGTGGTAGGCGTCCGGCGCGTCCTCGAGCCCCACGCGGTGGGTGAACACGGCGTCGGCGTCGATGCGGCCGGCGCGGATGTGCTCGATGAGGCGCGGCAGGTAGCGCTTCACCGGGCACTGCCCGGTCCGGATCGTCTGCTGCTTGTTCATCGCGGTGCCGAAGTCGAACGCGGCGTACGGCGGGCCGTAGACCCCGACGATCGACAGCGTCCCGCCCTTGCGCGTGCCGTGCACGCACCAGTTGAACGCGACGGTCGAGCCGGCCTGCATCTTCCCGTACACGCCGATGGCCCGCTGCGCGGCCGAGCCCGCCGCCTCGCAGCCGACCGCGTCGATCGAGGCGTCCGCGCCGCGCCCCTCGGTCATGCCCTTGATGGTCGAGATGATGTCCACCTCGCGGAAGTTCAGGGTCTCGACGCCCGCCCACCGCCGGGCGAAGTCGAGCCGGTAGTCGACGTGGTCGACCGCGATCACCCGGCCGGCGCCCATGAGCCAGGCGGAGCGCATCGCGAAGAGGCCCACCGGCCCGGCGCCGTACACGACCACGGTCTCGCCGCCGCGCAGGTCGCACATCTCCGCGCCGTAATAGCCGGTGGCGAGCGCGTCGGTGAGCGGGAGGGCCTGGAGATCGGTCAGGTCCTCGGGGATCCGCTCCGCGTCCACGGCCACGAACGGGGCGCGCACGTACTCCGCCTGGCCGCCCTCGTAGCCGCCGGTGAGGTGGCCGTAGCCGTAGACGCCGCACGCCGCGTCGCTCGCCGGGTTGGTGTTCTCGCAGCTCGAGGTCATGCCCCGCTGGCAGAAGAAGCAGGTGCCGCAGAAGATCGGGAACGGGAGGAGCACCCGGTCGCCGACCGAGAGGCCGGTCGCCTCCGGCCCGAGCTCCTCGACCACGCCGACGATCTCGTGGCCGAAGGTGGTGCCGATGCGCGTGTCGGGGACGAGCCCGTGGAGCAGGTGCAGGTCCGAGCCGCAGATCGCCGCCGCGGTCACGCGGACGATGCCGTCCTGCGGGTGCTCGATCCGAGGGTCGCGCTTGGTCCGCACCTTGACCCGGTACGGCCCGTCGTACGTGAGGGCTCTCATGGCGCGAAGGTGATCACGCCCCCCGCGGCTCCGCTCGCCCGGGCGCTCCCCGGTCGCCGGCCGTGTTGCCCGCATGACCACTCGCCGCGCCGCCGCGGGCCGCTATGTTGAGGGCATGATCACGCGACGCCTCGGGAACTCGGACCTGGAGATCACCGCGCTCGGCTTCGGGAGCTGGGCGACGGGCGGCGGCGGCTGGGAGTACGGCTGGGGGCCCCAGGACGACGCCGAGTCCGTCGCGGCCATCCACCGCGCCCTCGACCGCGGCATGAACTGGATCGACACCGCCGCGGCGTACGGGCTCGGCCACGCCGAGGAGGTGGTCGCGAAGGCGCTGCGCGGGCGGCCGGAGAAGCCGTACGTCTTCACGAAGTGCGAGAAGGTGTGGGGCCCGGACGGCAAGATCCGCGACTCGCTGAAGGCCGACTCGATCCGGCGCGAGTGCGAGGCGAGCCTGCGGCGCCTCGCGATCGAGCGGATCGACCTCTACCAGATCCACTGGCCCGATCCGGACCCGGACATCGAGGAGGGGTGGGAGACGCTCGCGCGCCTGCGCGACGAGGGCAAGGTCCGCTGGATCGGCGTCTCCAACTTCGACGTCGGGCAGATGGAGCGCGCCCGCAGGATCGCGCCCATCACCTCCCTCCAGCCGCCCTACTCCGCGATCCACCGCGAGGTCGAGGCGGAGGAGCTCCCGTACTGCGCGCGACACGGCATCGGGGTCATCGCCTACTCGCCGATGCAGGCCGGCCTCCTCACCGGGGCGATGACGCGCGAGCGGGTGAAGGCCTTCCCCGAGAACGACTGGCGGAGCCGGTCCGCCGACTTCCGCGAGCCGCGGCTCTCGCGGAACCTCGCGCTCCAGGACCTGTTCGTGCAGCTCGGGAAGCGGCACGGCCACTCCGCCGCGGTGGTGGCGCTCGCCTGGGTGCTGCGCCGGCCGGAGGTCACCGGCGCGATCGTGGGCGCGCGCCGGCCCTCGCAGGTGGACGGGTTCGCCGCGGCGCTCGAGTTCCGGCTGTCGCAGGAGGAGCTGCGGGACATCGACGGGTTCCTCGCGAAGAACCCGTAGCGCCTCTTCACCCGCGGGCACGTTCACTTGATCGACCAGGTCCTCTCCAGAGGCGCCACTGCAGCACGGCGATCGCGTCCACGGCCAGGCCCAGAATCGAGATCACCCCCACGACACCTTCCGTCCAGAGATCCGGACCTTCTCCCCACTCGGCGAACACCCCCTTCGCGACGAGGATGATGGCGATCGTACCTACGACCGCGCCGAGGCCGAGCATGAGGACACCCGCAGCGTACGCGCGACCTCGGAGCAGGATCATTGCGCTCCCAACGACCACCAGAACCGGACCGGACAGCCAGGGAAGCCATGCTGCAGCCAACCTTGCAGCGGAGGGCACGGTCGCGAACGGAATGCCTCCCAGCGCGGTCATGAGCGACCACACATACCAGAGACCGATGATGCCCAAGGTCAACGAGAAGGCTGCCGACACCGAGCTCTTGCGTTGCGGGCGCATCTTGATCACTTCAGGGTCGTGTCCGTGTGGATCTGCGTGGTTCTCTGCAGGTCGATGATGAAGCGGGCGTCGTTCTTCGACGCCTCCTGCAACGGGAGGTGGTTGGTCTTGCCTCCCTCCACGATCACATTCGCCTCGAACGACGGGCTACCTGAAAGGCTCCCGTTGACGCACATGTGACGCGCCTCCTTGTCCAACGATATGCCGACGTCCATGCGGATTCCCTTGCCGATCTCGACGAACGGATTCTTCATCTCGCCGGACACATGAATCCTCGTGTTTCCGTTCGAGTCATGCCAGGCGATGACGCTTGGCGGCTGCGGCCCCGTGGACGTCCGGACCTCCTCGGTGAGCAGATTGACGCTTCGACCGATCCGGGTTTCCTGGCTGAGCAGCGGCTGACCTTTGCTCAATACAGGATCCGTCTCGACCCGGACCGTCACCGCCACCCGCGATCTCGCATTCGTCTCTTCGCTGAACCCGCGGTTATCCCCGCCGTATGGTCCGACCATGTCCTTGGGGATGAACGCCCGCAGCTGGATCGAGACCTCCTCGTTTCCGCTTGGATCCACGTACTTGTACGGATTGTTCAGCACATACGAATAGCGATTCAAACCCGCGGGCCTACTGACATCCCCGGGATACGGATCGGCGCTGACAAAGCGTCCCATCTGCGGCCAGTACATCCGCGCCCCGTAGTCGTGGAACCCGGTCCCCGGGTCGTAGACCCGGCCGTTGTACTGCCTGTCACCCTGCTCCCCGCTCGCCTGCCACTGCTCCCCGAACGGCTGGTACTCGAGCCTCGCCACGGCGCCGGTTGCCATGTCGCTCCGAGCCAGCACGGAGCCGAGCGCATCGGTGTGGTAGCGCTCGCGTTCGCTGCACGGCGGCACCGCACCTGCGCTGAGACACCCCGCGGCAGCGATCAGTCTGTTCCCGAGATAGACATAGTCGCGAAGCCGCTCTCCGCCGCGCGTCGTCTCCGCGATGACGCGGCCGTCGACGTCGTAATGGTACACCGTCGTCCCGCTCGCTTCCGCCTTCATCACCCGACGACCCAGACCGTCATAGAAGTACGTCGCCCCGTCGGACGACGACGCCAGCCGGGAGGCTGCATCCCATGTGAAGGTCATCGGCCGGAGGATCTCGGAGCCGGAGGTGCTCTCGAGCCGATTCGACGCGCCGTACGAGTAGGCCTGGGTCGATGCAACCGGCTGGTCCGCCGACTTGAGGGTTCGGTTCCCGAGGACGTCGTAGTCGTAGACGACAGTCCCCCATCGTGCGGGCGCGATGACGGTGATCAGCCGGTTCAGGGCATCGTAGCCGTCTCGGCAGGTCCCCGTCGCAGTCGAGCACATCCGAAGCGCGCTACCCGGCACGGCGGCGTTGTTGAACGTGGTCACGTTGTCGACGCCAT
This sequence comes from Anaeromyxobacter sp., assembly GCA_035627135.1. GTDB lineage: Bacteria > Myxococcota > Myxococcia > Myxococcales > Anaeromyxobacteraceae > Anaeromyxobacter. The sequence continues at coordinate 12,662 of DASPMI010000098.1, forward strand.
CGTACGTGTAGCTCAGCTCGAGGATGCCGGCGGTCGTGAGCGTCTTCAGCCGCGCGCGGTCATCATAGGCCAGCGTCGTGGAGGGTCCGGACGCGAAGGTGATCGCTACGGGCCGCCCAGACGCGTGGTACCTCACGTCGGAGACGATGCTGGCTCCGTTCAGCCGTACCGCTCGGACGCGACCAGCGTCGTCGCAGGTCTGCTCGACGACCGATCCCGTCGGATACTCGATCCTGGTGAGGCATCCGTGGACGTCGTACGTGTAGCTCGTCGCGTACGGGACACCCCCGAACGTCCAGGTCTGCGACCGAAGTCGATCCAGCTCGTCGTAGGACGTGAAGGCATAGGTTCCACCGTTAGCGCTGGACACGGTGGCCACGTTGTTGCTGCCGGCCTGATAGGTGCGGGCGACGTTGTCAGCGGTCCCTGCCGAGAAGGCGATCCCACGCAGACGGCCGAGCGGATCCGTGTAGTCGTACGTCCGCGTGATTCCTCGAGCGTCCCTGCGCGTCCGGACCTGCCCGATCGCATTCGGCGTGTAGCGCACGGACACCGAGTCCGCGGAGATGATCCCGAGCTCTGGAGCGAGCTCACCCGTCATGAAGCGCGTCTGCGTCGTGTCGTACGTGTAAGTCCGGTTCCCCCTCGCGTCGGGTGCCGTGACGGACTTCAGGTCGCCCGCGGTCGTGTGCGAGTACCTCCAGACGTTCCCGGCAGCATCCCTGAGGTACGTCAACTGCGCTTCCTCAGGGCTTCCGAACGCGTCGTAGCAGCGCGTCGTGGTGAGGCTGTCAGGGTTCCTCTGCTCCGTTGTGGTGACGCAGTTGCCTGTCGAGTAGGTGAAGGAGACGGTGCTGCGATCCGCTCCCGAACACGTGGAGGACGCGCCCACGCAGCCCTTGGTGATGCCGGTGAGCCGCCCGAGGAGATCGTATTCGTTCCTCGTTCCCACCTCGCTCGAGGAGTACGGGTACGACTCGAACCACTTGCGTCCCAGCGCGTCGTAGCGTGCGCTGGTGTGAACGCCGACGGAGTCGGCGGTACCGATCTGGCGACCCAACCCGTCGAACGACGTCGTCACCACGTAGGATCCCCTCGTCGTCACGACGTTCACGCCATTGGTGGTCGTCTGGTCGTGAACGATGGTCGTCCTGTCGTTGCCACCTGGCGGCGTGACCAGCGTGAGGCGACCGATGCCGTCATACGTGTAGCGGGTTGTGTTGCCCCTCCCGTCCGTGAGGCTGAGCACCCAGCCTTCCCATGTCGCGGTGCGGGTGTATCGATACGCACCATTGAAGTTGATGACGCGCGGGGTGCCGTATCCATAGTGATACTCACTGAACGCCAGGGTCTGATTGAGCGCGTTGGTGACAGCTCTCAGGTTCCCCCTGCCCTCGGGATCAGCCAGGTGGTACGCGTACGTCGTCCGGACCCCGGCGAGCGTGTGCGAGTCCTTCGCGTGGTCCGGCCCATTGTACGTCGTCGACTCGTTCACGCAGTCCGACGCGATGCACGCCCTCCGTGTGAGAACCAGCCCCTTCACGACGTTCAGGGTCCGACCGCTGTCGTCCGACGGAGCCGCGAAGTACGTCAGCGTCGTCGTACGAGTCTTGGTCCCCCCGTTCCCGGCCGGTCCCGTCTCCGTCACGGTCCGAGGCTGGCCATACGCATCCCAGTTCGAGTAGGTGGTCGTGAACGTCCCCGTGTCTCTCTGGATCCGTGTCTGCTCGAGGAGCGGCTCGTACACGGCACTGTCCACCCTCGCGAGGGAGCCGGCGCAGAGCATGTACGCAGGAGCAGCGTAGAGCGAGCTCGAGACCGCGGCGCTCGGCCGCCAGGTATAGGTCTCGATCTCGGCGTCGCCGGCCCGAGAGACACTCTGCGTGAGTCCCACCCGCCATACGTCACCCGGGCCCACCGCGCCGAACCCGTACATCGAGTACACGTCCGAGGTACTCCCGCCGCGACCGTCTGGACGCAAGACGGTCGTTTCGTTCATGCCCGACGATCCGGAGAGGTACGAGTACGTCCAGGTCCCTTGCTCGAGCCCGGGGCCCGCCACGGTACGCGATTGAACCACGGCGAAGGGGATGCCGGCGCCGACTCCAGGCCAGAAGCTCGCGGTGCCGTACGTGTACGAGACCGTACCTCCATTGGGATACTCGATGGACCGCAGCGCCCACTGGTTCGTCCGGGCAGAGCCGGTCGTGAAGTACTGATACGTGAATGGCAGCCCGTCCGGCGGGGTCACCGAGGTCAGAAGCGATCGCCCTCCGACGATGTTCGGAAGGTCGGTGAACCCGTACGTGTAGACGTGGGTTCCGGCCGTGATCGTAGCGAGGTGTTTCACCCCCTGCGACATCGTGTACTGGAAGGTGATCTCCCGCCCGTACGTATCCGTGATCCGGGACATCGAGCCGTTGTTGTCGGGCTCGTACACGATGGTGATCGCGTTGCCGAAGCGATCGACGATCCGCGATACGGGCAGCCCCAACGTGGAGTCGCCAAAGTAGATGAAGCTGCCATTGCTGGGGAACTCGTAGCGGATCCCGTCTGGCGACCAGACGCACGTCCCTGCCCCACCGCCGCCGAGATATGTGCAGTCCTTCTCCATCCGCCAGCGATCCCTGGAGACGAAGTGCGTACTCGTGCCGGTCGCCCTGTAGAAGAGACGAGCGGATCCGTCCGGCAGCTCGAGGACTGGATAGTCCCCTGAGCACGGGCTCGTGAGCGCCCCGGTCGCATGCGGGTTCCGGAGTCGCCCCATGTGGAACGACCAGCCCCACCCCAGCATCGGGGGCTCGACGTTCCCGAGGAACGGCGAGTTCATCACATCCGTTCGGCCCCAGAGCTTGCTCGAGTACGTGCGAACGAGCTTCAGGTCCAGACCCGCCTTTCCAGGAAGGACGAGGTCCGTCTGGACGATTCGAAGCGTCCCGGTGAACGGGTCCACCGTCTCGTCCCCGATCCCTTGCAGGAACGTCTTGTGCGCGGGCTCGTCGTAACGGAAGAGGTCCATGAGCTCGAACTCCGCGCTCTGCGCACGGATGCTGACGGGCGCAAGCGCATACAGCACCACCGCGAGCGCCGGGGCCCCCGCGGTGAGCCGAGTCGCAGCTCGAGTTCGACCTGCATCGTTGCGGCTCATGAATGGCTCCTGTGCCGTTGCAGACTGCATGGAAGTCGGGGCAGGATGCGCTCAGTACAGCACTTTGAGTGCGTATCCGTCCGCCTCGTTCGAGTACGCGGTGTTCCCGCCGGCAGCCGTGTACGCACGAACTCGGTAGAAGTACGTCACGTACGGCACGCTCGTCAGGTCCGTGTAGGTCGCCGTGGCGGCGCCCACGGTGGCTATCTGGGCGTAGGAGCCGGTCTCTCCTGTCTTCCGCTCGATCTTGACGCCGGTGGCTCCGGGCGCATTGTTCGTCCAGTTCAGCAGCAACCCGCCGGTCACGGTGAAGATGGAGTCCACCGTCAGCCCCGATGGCGCGACACTCGCAGGCTGCGTTCCGCTCGCCTCGTTGGAGTACGGCGAGTACGCCCCCGCCGTGAGATACGATCGAACGCGATAGAAGTACGTCACGCCGGGCTGGACCGTCTGGTCCGTGTACGTCGCGAGCGTTCCCAAGACCGACGCGATCTCCGCGTACGTCCCCGTCGCCCCCGCCCTCCGCTCGATCCTGTTCCCGCTGATCCCGGTCGCGCTGTTCACCCACGCCAGCTTCAGCGCGAGCCCGCTCGCGCTCACGGCGAGCCCGGTCGGCGCCACGCTCGCCGGCTGCGCCCCGCTCGCCTCGTTCGAGTACGGCGAGTACGCCCCGGCCGTCAGGAACGCTCGAACCCGGTAAGAGTACGTCACGCCCGGCTGCACCGTCTGATCCGTGTACGTCGCCAGCGTTCCAGTCACCGACGCAATCTGCGCGTAGGTCCCCGTCGCCCCCGCCCTCCGCTCGATCCTGTTCCCGCTGATCCCCGTCGCGCGGTTCACCCAGGCCAGCCTCAGCGCGAGCCCGCTCGCGCTCACGGCCAGCCCGGTCGGCGCCACGCTCGCCGGCTGCGCCCCGCTCGCCTCGTTCGAATACGGTGTGAATCCGCCCGCCGTCAGGGACGTGCGAACCCGGTAGGAGTACGTCACGCCCGGCTGCACCGTCTGATCCGTGTACGTCGCCAACGTTCCAGTCACCGACGCGATCTGCGCGTAGGTCCCCGTCGCCCCCGCCTTCCGCTCGATCCTGTTCCCGCTGATCCCCGTCGCGCGGTTCACCCATGTGAGCTGCAGGGCGATACCGCTCGCGCGAACTGCGAGCCCCGCTGGTGCGGTGGGGCTCTGAGAACTCGAGGTCGTTACGCTCGCCTGATTGGAGTACGGCGAGTCCCCGCCGACACCATTGGCGAGCACCCTGTAATGGTAGATCGTATTGGGCGCGAGCCCCGTGTCGCTGTACCCGCTCACGTTTGCGCCCACTCGGGCGAACGCCACGAACGCCCCCGAGGTCTCGGCTCTTCGCTCCAGGGTGAATCCCGTCTCATTGTCGGAAGCATCCACCCACGAAAGGTCAACCTGATTCGCGAACACGGTGACCGCCGAGAGAAGCCCTGGAGCGGCCGGAGCCCCCGGCGGCGAGGTCGTTGCGCTCGCTTCGTTCGAGTAGGCCGAAGCGCCACCGTCGCCACGGGCCCGCACGCGATAGAAGTACGTGGTGCCCGCTTCCAAACCGGAATCTGCGTAGACGGTCACGTTGGCGCCCACACTTGCGATGGACACGTAGGCGCCCGAAGTGGTCGCACTCCTCTCGACGACGAAGGCCCTCTCGTTGTTGGAGGTATCCGTCCACGAGAGCCGGATGGTGTCGATCCCGGTCGCGGCGGCAGCGAGGCCCGTCGGAGCAGAGGGCGGCACGACGCTCGTGTCGACGATGGCGATCAGGTTCCCGGCACCGTCGTACTCGAACACGTATCGCTTGCTCGTCTGAGCGAACGTCTGGTCAGGCTGGAGTGCGATGAGCGCGGAGAGGCACAGCGCTGCCTTCATGAACGGGGACATGTTGGCACGCGATCCTTTCGCGACTCGCTCGTGCGTTCGCTGGGAGTGCTCCCAGCGGCAGCGCCGATCCGGCCGGCTTGCTTGAACGTGCGCCACGCTACAGGAGCGGGCGGCGACACCGTGAGCGCCGGCTTGCTTCCGCTCCAACCGGGACGGGAGACAGCCGAGGACGAGAACGCTCCTCGGCGGCGCGACGACGCGCGAGCGGGTGACCCCCAGAAGGACTTGCGGAGCCGCTCTGGAGTTCCGCGCTCCACTGCTCTCGCGGGACCCTCGAGGCGTACGACGACACTTCCGCCCGCAATCGACTCCCCGGCCGCCAGCGTCCGCTGCGCTTGAAGGCGAGCGGACGCTATCGGGCTCGGGCTCGGGCTCGGGCTCGGGCTCGGGCTCGGGAATCTACCCCTCGAACAGCCTCGCCCCGCGCGACCGGATCACGTCCCGGTAGAAGAACGCCGAGTCCTTCGGGATCCGCTCCTGCGTCTCGAAGTCGACGTAGAAGAGGCCGAAGCGGTGCTTGTACCCGTAGCCCCACTCGAAGTTGTCCATGAACGACCACTGGAAGTAGCCGGCGATCCGGACGCCGTCCTGGATCGCGCGGTGGACCTCCAGCAGGTGCCGCTGCAGGTAATCGATCCGGGACGGATCGTGCACCTTGCCGTCGAGCGACGGCCAGTCGCGGACCGCGATCCCGTTCTCGGTGATGTAGATCGGCAGCCCGTACCGCTCGTGCAGGAAGCGCGGCGTCCAGTACGCGATCCCGGGGACGACGTCCCAGTCGAACGCGGTGATGGGGTTCCCCACGGGGAACGGCACCACCTCCGGCGCGCCGTCCTTCCCCGCGCGCACGGGGAGGCCGAAGTACATGTTGATGCCGATGAAGTCGGTCGGCTGGGCGATGGTCGCGAGATCCGCCTCGAACCCGCGCGGCAGCGCCTTCGCCCAGTCGCGCAGCATGTCGTCCGGGTAGCGCCCGCGGAGCATCGGATCGAACCAGCTCGTGATGCTCCACGGGTTCTCGCCCGAGGCCTGGAGCGCCAGCGTCCGCGTGGCCTCCACGTCGGCGGGCTGCTGCGTCGCGGGGACGAGGTGCTGCACGACGAGCGCGCTCCCGACGCGCGCGCGCGGGACGGCGGCGCGGATCGCCTGCACGCCCAGCCCGTGCGCCCGGAGGACGTGGTGCATCGCGTGCAGGTAGTCGCCGTACGCGAGCTTGAGCCCGGGCGCGTGGCGGCCGTCGAGGTGGCCCACGGCGGTGAACACCTGCGGCTCGTTGAACGTCATCCACCCTGCCACCCGGTCGCCGAGCCGGCGAGCCACGATCCCCGCGTAGTCCGCGAACCACTCTCCGATCTCGCGGTTGAGCCACCCCCCGCGCCGCTGGAGCGCGAGCGGCAGGTCCCAGTGATAGAGCGTGAGCCACGGGGCGATGCCGGCGCGGAGGAGCTCGTCCACGAGCCGGTCGTAGAACTCGAGCCCCTTCTCGTTGACGGCGCCCGTGCCCTCGGGCAGCACGCGCGGCCACGAGACGCTGAACCGGTACGCCTGGAGGTCGATGCTCTTCATGAGCGCGACGTCCGCGGCGGCGCGGTGGTAGTGGTCGCACGCGATCGCGCCCGACTGGCCGCGCCAGATGGCGCCGGGCCGCGCGCAGAAGTCGTCCCAGATCGATGGGCCCTTGCCGTCCTCGAGGGCGGCGCCCTCCACCTGGTAGGCGGCCGTGGCGGCCCCCCACACGAAGTCCGAGGGGAACGCCTTGGAGTCGGTCATCGGCCGATCCTACCAGGAGGAGGCCCGCCCCGCCGCTTCGCGACGCGCGGGCTCGCGGCACGCCGCTACACGCCGGGCTGGTTGGGGTGGATCTCGCCCCGCCAGGCGCCCGTCTCGGTCCCGCGCTCCTCGATGAACTTCTTGAACCGCTCGAGGTCGCCCTCGACGCGCCGGGAGAGGAACCCGAGCGCGTCGCCGACCTTCTCGACGAACCCCTCGGGCTCGTACTCGAGCGCCAGCGTCACGTTGGTCCGCTCCGCGTCGATCGGGGTAAAGGTGACGACGCCCCGGTTCACCGATCCCTGCGTGTGTCGCCACGCGATCTGCTGATCGGGCACCTGGTGGACGATCTCCGCCTCCCACTCCTCGCGCTTCCCGGCGACCTTCGCGCACCAGCGCAGGTGCTTGTCGTCGAGCTGCTGGACCTCCTCGACGCCCTCCATGAAGCGCGGGAACTCCTCGAACTGCGTCCACTGGTCGTAGACCACCCGCAGCGGGCGATTCACGTCGATGCTCTTCTCGATCCGCTCCATGTCGCCTCCCCGGCCAGCCGGCGCGGTATGCGCTCGGCGTCCACCCCGGCATCCTCGAACGGGACGCCCGGGCCCTCCGGCCTCGATGGAACGGTTGCCACGGCGCAGCGGGCGGGCAGGGTCGCGGGTGTCGCGTGATCGCGAAGGGTCCGGGGAAGAGGGCGTCGGCTCCGTCCGCAGGCCGGGAGCGCAGCCCACGGGCAGGAGCCGTTCCGGCGGGCGTGTAGCTTGCGGGGGGAGGCAGGCGGAGCAGGTTGTCGGGAGCACAGGAAGGACCGCCCGGGAACGTCCTCGCGGAGTGTCCGCGGCGCTCGGGGTGTGTCCGCGAGCAGGGGGTAACCGAGCATGGCATACGAGAGGCAAAGGATGCGCTTGTGGAGCGTCGGCGCCGGGCTGGCCCTGGCCGTCGCGCTCGTCGCGGGCGCCTGCGACAACGACGACAACGGTGGCGGCGGCGGCGGGCCGACCGGCGGTGAAGCGGGCAGCATGACCGACGCGCAGCTCGTCGGCATCCTCCAGACGGTGAACACCGGGGAGATCCAGCAGGCTCAGCTGGCGCAGGAGCAGGCGACCAACCCGCTCGTGCAGTCGTACGCGGACATGATGTTGGCCGATCACACGTTCTCGAATCAGACGCTGGCGCTCTCCGGCGTGACGCCGGAGGCCACGACCGAGAGCCAGCAGCTCGAGGCGATGGCGGCCCAGACCCTCACCACGCTCGAAGGCCTGAGCGGCGAGGACCTCGACCGGGCGTACATCCAGAGCCAGGTCGACGGGCACCGCGCGGTGCTGCAGATCCTCGAGGACGAGGTCGGCGACGTGGAGATCCCGACGGGCGCGGACGGCGCCACTGGCCCCACGGGCGCCACCGGGCCCACGGGCGGCACGGGCACCGGTGACGGCGGCACGGGTACGGGCGGCACGGGCACCGGCGGCTCGACCGGCCCCACCGGCGCGACCGGCGGCACGGGCACCACGACGGGGCTCAACCTGACGGTCCGTCAACAGGCGGCGGTGGCGCGCGCGACCGTCCAGAACCACCTGGCGCACGCGCTCCACCTCCAGAGCCTCGTCGGCGCGCCGACCGGTCCGACAGGCCCGACCGGTCCGACGGGCCCGACGGGCGGCACGGGCACGGACGACGGCGGCACCGGCACCGGCGGCACGACCGGCGACACCGGCGGGACCGACGACGGGATGACGACGGGCGGGCTCTAGCCCAACCGTTCGCGGTGGTGCGAACGAGAGGGTCGCCGGGCCGCTCCGCCTCCGCGGGGCACCCGGCGGCCCTCGTGCGTTCCGGCGCGACGGTGTCCAGGCTCTCTCGGGTGACCGAGCTCATCGGCTGGCTCAGCTCCGCGATCCTCCTCCTCACGCTCTTCTGGCAGGTGCGCAAGCAGTGGCGGGAGGGCCGCAGCGAAGGCGTCTCGCGCTGGCTCTTCGTCGGCCAGATCGCGGCCTCGACGGGCTTCACGATCTACAGCTGGCTCGTGGGCAACTGGGTGTTCGTGGTCACGAACGCGCTCATCCTCGTGGACGCGGTGGTCGGAGCGTGGCTCGTCTTCCACCAGCGCCGCCGCGCCGCGCGCGGCGGGGTGCACGCGGTCCGGACGCGCGAGCAGCCGGCCTGAGCCTCCGGCGCGCTCCGCCGTGGTCGGGCGCGCGCCCACATCGGCGATGCCCGCGCGCAGCACGACCGGGCGTCGCCTCGCGGCGGCCCCGGACGCGGGGTACGATGGCCCCATGCCCCAGCACCTCGAGCCGTTCCTCTCCCTGTGCCTCGCGCTCGCGGCCGGCCTCCTCATCGGGCTCGAGCGCGAGCGCGCCGCGCCCAAGGACCCGCGCGCCGACTCGTTCCAGGGCGGCATCCGCACGCACCCCATCGTCGCCCTCGTGGGCGGCGTGGCGACGCTGTCGGCACGGCAGCTCGGCTTCGCGCCGCTGGTGCTGGCGTTCCTCGCGATCGTGGTGCTCCTCGCCGTCAACTACGCGGGCGACGTGCTCCGGAACGGACACCGCGGCATCACCTCCGAGTCCGCCTTCCTCCTCTCCTTCCTGCTCGGCGTGCTCGCGACGACCCGCGGCGTCATCGAGCCGCTCGGGAGCCGCGCGCTCGTCGTGGCCGGGACGGCCGTCGTCGCCACGTTCCTGCTGTCGGTCAAGCACACGCTCCACCCCTTCGTGCGCCGGGCGAGCGGCGAGGACGTCGCCGCGACCCTCAAGTTCCTCGTCGTGGCGGTGGTCGTTCTGCCGCTCCTCCCCGACCGCGCGTACGGACCGTACGCCGTGCTCAACCCGTACAAGCTCGGGGTCCTCGTCGTGCTCATCTCGGCGATCTCGTTCCTGGGCTACGCCACGATCAGGCTGCTGGACCCGGAGCGTGGGCTGGGGGTCACCGGCCTCGTCGGTGGCCTCGTCTCGTCCACCGCCGTGACCCTCGCGATGTCGGCGCGCGTGCGCGAGCGCCCGGAGCTCGCGGAGCCCGGCGCGCTGGGCGTGATGCTGGCCTCGACCGTCATGTTCCTCCGGGTCATGATCGTGGTCGCCGTCGTCTACCCGGCCCTGCTCGGCAGGCTCGTCTACCCGATGGTCCTCGGCGCCGCGGGAGGGCTCGTCGCGTCCTGGCTCCTGTGGCGGCGCTCGCGGCGGCAGGCCGTCCCGCCCTCCGGGATCCAGCTCGAGAACCCCTTCGAGCTCGGCCGCGCCGTCTCGTTCGCGCTCCTCTTCGGCGCGGCGCTCCTCGGCACGAAGGCGGCCTCGGTCCACCTGGGCTCCGCCGGCACGCTCGTCGCCGCGGTGCTCGCCGGCGCGACCGACGCGGACGCCGTGGCGCTCTCGATCGCCGACCTGGCGCAGGGCGGGGGCGTCACGGTCGCCTTCGCGGCCGTGGCCGTGTTCATCGGCGTGGCGTCCAACACGGTGGCGAAGGGGCTCCTCGCGCTGTTCACGGGGGGTGCGCGGTTCGGCAGGCTCGTCCTCGGCGCCCAGCTGCTCGTGCTCGCCGTCGGCGCCCTCGGGGCCGCGCTGGCGTACGCCCTCTGACGGCGCACCGGCGCGCCCGCTAGCCGGGCGCGTAGAGCGCCGCGACCACCCCCCCGAACACGACGTGCGCGACGAGGGTCGCCGCCGGCGTCCCGACGCCGTAGTGCAGGGCGAGGAAGCCGGGCGGCTCGAGGGGCGCGTCCTCCGTGGGCCCCGCGGTCGTGCTCGCCATCCGCGGGTGGATCCCCGGCAGGGCGGGCAGCACCACCGCGAGCACGAAGAGCCCGTGGACCAGCCCCGTGGCAGCCCCAATCCACCACGCGAAGATCCCCCCAGCGTGGAAGAGGCCCACGTGGGCGAGCGAGAAGATCCACCCGTTCACGAGGTGGAAGACGATCCCCAGGACGCGCGCCCGATCGCGATCGGGGACGAGCATCGTGCCGAGCAGGTACGGGATGCTCATGCGGGTGAGGCCGGCCCCCTGCGTCCCGGCGAGCACGAGGGTGAGGATCACGGTCCCGGCGAACCCCGCCGCGAGCCAGCTCCACGCGTTCACGCGCGCGCCTCGCCTTCTCGCGCCGGCTGCGCGGCCCCCCGCCCGGCCTCGGCTCGCGCGCGACGCCCGATCGAGAGCGCCGCGTCCAGCAGCCCCACGTGCGTGAACGCCTGCGGGAAGTTCCCGAGCGCCTCGCCCGTCCGCGGCTCGATCTCCTCCGCGAACAGCCCGAGGTCGTTGGCGTGCGCGCACGTCGCCTCGAACGTGCGGCGCGCTTCGTCGAGCGTCCCGCCGCCGCGCGCGAGGTACTCCGCCGCCCAGAACGAGCACGCGCCGAACGCGCCCTCCCCGGCCGCGAGGCTCGGCTCGTACCGGTAGAGCAGCCCTGGGCCGGCCCCGAGCCGCAGCCGGATCCGGCGCCAGGTCGAGCGCATGCGGGGCGACGCCGCGTCCGCGAACCCGTACCAGGGGAGGAGCAGGAGCGCCGCGTCCACGCGCTCGCCCCCGAGCTCCGCGACCCAGCTCTGGAGGCGCTCGCTCCAGCCCTCGCGCTCGACGCGCGCGCGGATCGCGCGCCGATGCTCCTCGAGCTCCGCGACCCGGAGCCCTCGCAGCTTGCCGGCGGCGTGGAGCGCGAGGAGCCGATCGAGGGCGGTCCAGGCGAGCACGAGCGAGTGCGTCCGGAGCCGCGGCGCCTCGCGCGGCTCCCAGATGCCGCTGTCCGGCTCCTGCCAGTGCGCGCACACGAACCGGCCGAGATCGCGGAGGAGCTTCTGCGTCTCGCCATCGAGCGCCCCGTCCGGCCCGACGAGGCGCGCCACGGAGTCGACCACCTCGCCGTACGCGTCGAGCTGGTGCTGGTCGGCGGCCGCGTTGCCGGTGCGGACCGGCCGCGCCCCGCCGTGGCCGGCGAGGTGCGGGAGCGCGCGCTCGGGCGGCGGCGCGCGCCCGTAGACGTCGTAGAGGACGCGGATCCGCGGCCGCGTGAGCCGGGTCGCGTGGAGGAGCCAGGCGACGAACCGGGTCGCCTCGACGTCGCAGCCGAGCTCCTGGAGCGCGCGCACGGTCAGCGAGGCGTCTCGGGGCCAGCAGTACCGGTAGTCCCAGTTGAGATCGCCGCCCGGCCGCTCCGGGAGCGACGTCGTCGGCGCGGCGACGATGGCGCCCGACGGCGCGAAGGCGAGCAGCTTCAGCACGAGCGCGCTCCGCACGACCGCCGGCCGGTACGGGACGTCCTCCGGGACGTGCGCCACCCACCGGCGCCAGGTGGCCACCGCGCGGCGGAGCTCGCCGTGGACCCGCGGCCCGAGCGGCGGCAGCGAGGCGGGCGCCTCGCGATCGTGGGCGAACGAGACCTGGAGCTCCTCGCCGGCGCGGAGCCGCGCGCGCGCGTGGACCTCCCCGCCCGCGGCGAGCGCCAGCGGCGCGGTCGCACGCAGCGTGTACAGGCCGTCGGTTCGCTCGAGCCGCACGCCGAGGCGCCCGGCGTCGTGGAGCCGCGCCCGCCGCTCCCCGAACCCGAGGCCGAGCTGGGCCGTGAGCTCCACGTCGACCTCGCCCTCCTCGCACGTGGCGACGCGGAGGAGCTCGTGCTCCGGCGCGAGGCCGCGCCCCCGCTCCTGCGGGAGCGCCATCCAGTCGGTGAGCCGGAGGACCCCGCCCGGCGCCGAGAACCGCGTCTCGAGCACGTGCGTGTCGTCGAGGTACCGGCGCGTGGCGCGCGCGGGGCCCGAGGGTCCCACGCGGAGGCCGCCGCCGCGGTCCGGATCGAGGATGGCCGCGAACAGCGCCGGGCTGGCGAACGTGGGCCAGCACAGCCAGTCGACCGTGCCGTCGGCGGCCACGAGGGCCGCCGAGCGCCCGTCGCCGAGGACGGCGTGGCTGGCGATGGAGTGTGCGCGCACGGCGAACCCGATCCCGCTCGCAGCGTCGGAGTCTCCCCGCCTCGAACGGTAACCACCGTCACCCCGCGCCGGCCGTCCAGGCGAGGAGGAGCTGCGCGGCGTAGTACGGCGGGAGCCCCACCAGGTGGTTCGCGAAGCCGGGCGCGACGAAGCGGTCGCGGGCCACGGCGAGGTCCGAGAGGTAGAAGAGCGCCGCGCCGAGCTGGACGCGACGATCCGGCACCCCGAGCGCCAGGACGAGCATGGCGGTGATCGCGATCGCGTAGGCGAGCACCGGCACGCGCAGCGCGCCGAGGTGCGGCCAGAGCCAGCGGACGACGAGGACGCCGGCGGCGGAGAGCGCGACGATCGCGAGGGGTGGCGGCCGGGAGCGGGGCGCGAAGGCGACGGCGTACGCGACGTGCGCGGCGAGGAAGAGGCCCACCCCGGCCAGGAAGACCGGCTTCGCGCGGCCGAGCAGGCACAGGTCGCCGGCCGCCGAGAGCGCGAGGCCGAGGAGGACGAGGAGGCCGTAGCGGTCCGGCGTGGCGCGCAGCGCCGCGAGGAGCAGGAACGCGGCCGAGGCGAGCGCCTTGCCCAGGGCGCGCGGCAGCCGGTGGCCGCGCGCGTCCGCCCAGAGGTGCACGGCGAGCGCGGCGGCGGTGAACGACACGGTGGCGGGGAGCGTCGCGTTCACGGGCCGATCTCGATCACGGCGCCGCCTGGAGCGCCACGGGCGCGTTGGGGCGGGGATGGTAGGCTCCCCACATGAGCCCGACCATCCCCGCCCTGATCTTCCCGGCCATCTCGCTCCTCTTCATCGCGTACACGACCCGGTTCCTCGGGCTCACCACCGTGGCGCGCGGCATGCTGCGCGAGCACCTCGCCGACCCGCAGCCGCACTGGGAGGTGCAGCTCGTCAACATCCGCCACCGGCTCCACCTCATCCGCCGCATGCAGCTCCTCGGGCTCGCCTCGATCATCCTGGCCGCGCTCGCGATGGGGGCCATCGTGAACGGGTTCGCGCTCGCGGCCCAGATCGCGTTCGTGGCCTCGCTCGCCTGCTTCGTGGGCTCGCTCGGGATCGCGGTCCACGAGATCAAGCTCTCGATCGACGCGATCGAGGTGGAGTTCCGGCGGGCGAAGGTCCCGCTCGCGTGATCCATATCCCGTGAACGAGCCCGAGCCCCAGCCCGAGAGGAGACCGGCACGGCACGGGTGCCCGCGCTCCCCCGCCGCGTTGGGCCGGGCGCCGGACCGTGCTACATCCGCTCCCCTTGATCCGCCTCGACGCCATCGCGAAGCAGCACGGGAACCAGATCCTCTTCCTCGAGGCCTCCGCCACGCTCCAGCGCGGCGAGAAGGTCGGGCTCGTCGGCCCCAACGGCGCGGGCAAGTCGACGCTCTTCCGGCTCATCACCCGCGAGGAGCAGCCGGACGAGGGCCAGGTCTCGATCGACCGCGGCGTCACCATCGGCCACTTCAGCCAGGAGGTCGGCGAGATGAGCGGCCGCTCCGCGGTCGCGGAGACGATGGACGGCGCGGGGCCGGTCTCCGCCGTGGCGGCGGAGCTGGCGGAGCTCGAGCACGCCCTCGCCGACCCGGCGCGCGCGGACGAGCTGGAGGCGCTCGTCGAGCGGTTCGGCGCCGTGCAGGCCCGGTTCGACGAGCTGGGCGGGTACGGCCTCGAGGCGCGCGCCCGGGAGATCCTCGCGGGCCTCGGCTTCACGCCGGCGATGATGGACGGCGACGTCGGCGCGCTCTCCGGCGGGTGGAAGATGCGGGTCGCGCTGGCGCGCATCCTCCTCATGCGCCCGGACGTGCTCCTCCTCGACGAGCCCACCAACCACCTCGACCTCGAGTCGATCCTCTGGCTCGAGGCCTTCCTGCGCGACTCCCCGGGCGCGGTGCTCATGACCTCGCACGATCGCGCGTTCATGAACCGCGTGGTGAAGCGGATCCTGGAGATCGACGCGGGCGAGCTCACCAGCTACTCCGGCGACTACGAGTTCTACGAGCGCGAGCGGGCCATCGCCGAGCAGCACCAGCAGGCTCAGTTCGAGCGGCAGCAGGCGATGCTCAAGAAGGAGCTCGCCTTCATCGAGCGGTTCAAGGCCCGGGCCTCGCACGCCGCCCAGGTGCAGTCGCGGGTGAAGAAGCTCGACAAGATCGAGAAGGTCGAGCCGCCGAAGACGCGCAAGACGGTGGTGTTCGAGTTCCGCGCCGCCCCCCGCTCCGGCGAGGACGTGGTGAAGCTCTCCGGGGTCCGCAAGGCGTACGGCGACCGCCCGGTCCACGACGGCCTCGACTTCCTGGTCCGGCGCGGCGAGCGGTGGTGCGTGCTCGGCGCGAACGGCGCGGGGAAGACGACGCTCCTCAAGCTGGTCGCGGGCGCGTCGCAGCCGGACGCCGGCGCGGTGGCGCTCGGGCCGAGCGTCAAGATGGGCTACTTTGCGCAGCACGCGATGGAGCTGCTCGACCCGGCCAAGTCGGTCTGGGACACGCTCCAGGACGCGTTCCCGCGGGCGTCGGTGGGCTCGCTCCGGACGCTCGCGGGGTGCTTCGGCTTCTCGGGCGACGCGATCGAGAAGCCCTGCCGCGTCCTCTCGGGCGGCGAGCGCGCGCGGCTCGTCCTCGCGACGCTGCTCTACGACCCGCCCAACTTCCTCGTCCTCGACGAGCCCACCAACCACCTCGACCTCGCGACCAAGGAGATGCTCATCACCGCGCTCTCCGCGTACGAGGGGGCGATGCTCTTCGTCTCGCACGACCGGCGGTTCCTGGGGGCGCTCTCGAACCGCGTGCTCGAGCTCGGGCCCGACGGACCGGTGCCGTACGGCGGCGGGTACCACGAGTACGTCGCGCGCACCGGCCGCGAGGCCCCGGGGATGCGCGCTGCGCCGGGCGCGGCGCTGCGCTGAGCCGCGGGGAAGCTCGCCCCACGCACCGGTTGGGGTCTCACGGTTACGCGCCTCCGCCCGCCGCATCGAACGCGGCGGAGGAGTCAACCATGATCATCGGGCGGTGGGGCGCGCTCGCGGCGTGGGCCGCCGTGACGCTGGGCGCAGCAGGGTGCGAGGAGGGAGCAGCGGTCGTGGCGGCCCCGGTGGCCGCCGCGCCGCAGGAGACCAGCCAGGCGACAGGCGGGAAGAAGGCGAACGAGGTGCGTATCGACCGCGAGACCGGCCGGCGCATCTTCCGGTTCGACACGTTCGGCGACGAGGCGTTCTGGGGCGGCGCGCTCAAGCTCCACGACGCGATCCAGGGGAGCGGGCACGGCGGCGTCGGTCCGGGGGTCTCGCCGCGGACGGCGCTCTCCGTCGGGCTGAAGGTGGACGCGGAGGCGCTGGACCGGCGCACGCTCGACGCGATCCGCGCCGGGCAGGTGGATCTCGACTCGCCGGACACGACGCTCGCGCTCCTGCAGCAGAACGCCGTCGTGGGGATCCGCGCGTTCCCCGACGGCCGCGGCAACCTGCGCTCGGTGGGGATCACCTGCGCGCTCTGCCACTCGACCGTGGACGACTCCCTCGCCCCCGGCATCGGGCGGCGGCTCGACGGCTGGGCCAACCAGGACCTGAACGTCGGCGCGATCGTCGCGCTCTCCCCCGATCTCTCGCCGTTCACCCAGGTGCTCGGCGTCGACGAGGCGACCGTCCGCCAGGTGCTCGCGAGCTGGGGACCAGGTCGCTTCGACGCCCAGCTCATCCTCGACGGCAAGGCGTTCCGGCCCGACGGGAAGACGGCGGCGACGCTCATCCCGCCCGCGTTCGGGCTGGCGGGCGTGAACCTCCACACCTCGACGGGCTGGGGCTCCGTCCCGTACTGGAACGCGCTCGTCGCGGTGCTCGAGATGCACGGCCAGGGCAACTTCACCGATTCGCGCCTCGACGACGCGACGCGCTTCCCCGTCGCCGCGCGGAACGGCTTCGGCCGCGTGCGCGTCGAGGAGGACCTGGTCACCTCGAAGCTCCCCGCACTCCACGCGTACCAGCTCTCGCTCGCCCCGCCGCGCGCGCGCCCCGGGAGCTTCGACGCCGGCGCCGCCGAGCGCGGGCAGGCGCTCTTCGCCGGCCGCGGCCAGTGCGCGACCTGCCACGTCCCGCCGCTCTTCACCGATCCCGGCTGGAACCTCCACTCCGCGGAGGAGATCGGGATCGACGACTTCCAGGCCCAGCGGTCGCCGGACGGGGGCTACCGGACCGCCCCGCTGCGCGGGCTGGCGTCGCACGCGAAGCGCGGCTTCTACCACGACGGGCGGTTCGAGACGTTGCGCGACGTCGTCGATCACTACGACGGGCACCTCGGGCTCGGGCTGAACGACACGGAGAAGAATGAGCTGGTGGAGTACCTGAAGTCGCTGTGAGGGAGGTCGCGGGAGGAAGCGGCGCGGGCGTCCGGAGGCGGGCGCTCGCGCCTCCTCGCTGCGCGGGAGTGGACAGGCCAGGGCATCTCCGCGAAGGTGGGCTGCGTGGAGCGCAGCCAGCCGACGCGAGGCCCAGCCGACGTGCGCCGCGGCGATCCGGAGCCGTTCGTCCTGCGGCGCCCGGAAGGTCGACCGCTGCCGATCGTCGCGAGCTTGCCGCACAGCGGCGTGCGCGTGCCGGCCTCGATCGCCGAACGTTTCACGCCCGCGCACCGCGCCTGGCTCCGCAACACCGACTGGCACCTGCCCGAGCTCCACGAGTTCCTGCCGCAGGTCGGGGTGACCACGATCGCCGCTACCCACAGCCGATACGTGGTCGACCTCAACCGCGATCCCGCCGGCCCGCTGTACGGAGACTTCCATCGCGCGGTCATCGCCAGGACGACGGCCCCTCGGTGAGCCGATCTACCTGGAGCCCGACGCCCCGAGGGACCACGCCGCCCTGGTGGCCGCCTATCATGCGCCCTACCACGCTGCGCTGCGACGCGCGCTGGACGAGACCCTCGCGACGTTCGGCAAGGTCCTCCTCCTCGATCTCCACAGCTTCATGGGGCCGACCGAGCACGACGTCTGCATCGGGGACTGCCGCGGCACCTCGTGCCTCCCCTCGACCGTGGGCGGCTTCGAGCGGGCGCTGCAGGACCATGGCTTCGACGTGTCGCGGAACGACCCCTTCCCGGGCGGCTTCATCACCCGGCACGGAAGCCCGCCGCGCCGCGAAGCCCTGCAGCTCGAGCTGCGGTACCCCACCTACCTCGACTGCTCGCACATCGACGAGCCTGGCCGACCGGGTCTGGATCCGGAACGGATCGCGGCGGCGCAGCGCAGGCTCCGGCCGGCGCTGGAGGAGGCGTTCGCGGCGTACGCGTCGCCTTGAGCCGGGTATTGCTCCGGAATGCGCGCTCGCGCGAGTGCACGCATCTGCTCCGGCACACCGGATGCCGTGACTCCGCAATCCCTCGACCCGAGACGAGCGAGTCGAGGGCGGCAACGATCGCCGGGTCGCGACGAGCGGCGCGCCTCGAGCCCCGCCCCTCGGAACCGTCCCACGCGGCACTTCTCCCCCGCCCCTTCCGCGGGCTCGAGGCGTTCCACGAGGACGCAAAGGAGCGCAGCGAACGCCGCCACCGGTGCCCCGCTCGGCCATGGACAGGCCAGGGCGAGCGGGTCCCGTCGGTGCCGCGCGCGATCAGGGAGGCGCGAGGATGGTCGGCGCCGTCTGGAAGTACTGGTGGATCGCGGCCACCGCCTCGTTGAACCGGATCGGATCGCTCGTGATGAACGGCCGCGCGATCTCCTGGACCCGAGCCCGGTGGTTGGTCCAGTAGGCGGCGTACGCCAGCGGCTGGCGATCCGGGTAATTGCGATCGTAGTCCCGGCGGTACTGCTGCTCCGTCATCCCGAAGTGCGTGATGAGGTCGAGCAGCGCGAACGGGTACATGCTCGAGGTGAGCCGCCCGCCGGTCCGCGCCGTACGACCGGCGGCGGTGCCGGCGAACGCCTCCATCTGCAGCGCGAGGCGGTTGACGGCGTACGTCGGGAACCGCTTCCGCCGATCGAAGGCCATCGCCGCGGCGCTCGCCTCGACCATCGTCAGCGCCTCGTCCCGGTTGCCGTTGACGTGCTTCCAGAAGTAGCCGTTCAGCGCCATCGACGTCGACTCCGAGAACAGGAGGTACCACCCGGGCAGGTCGCGCCAGCGGTAGTACCGCCAGGCGTAGCGGCCCGTGCGATCCTCGGCGCGGGCGAGCTCGGTGAGCGGCCGCTCCTCCTCGCGGTGCGGCGCGTTCCAGACCTCCGCGGTGCCGGCGAGGACCGACCGGCTCTCGATGAGGTAGCGGTGGTTCGTGCGGGAGAAGAACCGCCCCAGGTCGTCGAGCCCCGCGGGATCGTCGTGGCTCATCCCGAAGAACGTCCCGAGGCCCTCCTCGAACGGGTTCTCCTGCTCGCCCGCGATCTCGGAGATGTAGTGCGAGCCGTCGCCGCCGTAGACGATGCTGATCGAGCCCCAGCGCGTCTTCTCGCCGACGAACACGGTGTGCAGCGTCTCGTGGAGGATGACGCTCTCCCAGCGGCGCCAGCCGCCGGACCCGGTGGCGAACTGGTTGGCCACGAGCTCGCCGAGCCGGATCACGCCGCGGAAGCGATCGCCGGAGGCCGGCGCGACCGACGCGGCGGGCCAGACGGCGATGAGCGACCCGACGCGCGACGTGGCGAAGATGCCCGTCTGGCCTGCGGCGAGGCCGGTCCGGTCGTCCGTCAGCAGGACGAGGTTGTCGGTCCGCCCGCCGTTGATCCGGAGCACCCGATCGACGCGGGCCCGGAGCGGCTGGCCGGGCTGGAGCACGTTGAACGTGCGGACCAGGTTGGGCGGCGCGGCGGCCAGCATGGCCGCCTGGTTCGCCGCGGTGACGACCACGCCGGAGTAGCCGCCCGCCATGACCTGCGCGGGCGCGCCGGGGAACGTGGACTGGATGGTGGCCGTGGGGGCGACGTAGACGAACGTCACCGTCTGGGCGTGGGCCTGGGCGGCGGCCAGCGCGGCCACCGCGACGGCCAGCGCGCGGGCGCGGAGAACGACGGAGATCGAAGTGCGGATCATGGCTCGGGTCCTCACGGGCTCGTCGGGGGTTCGTCCACGAACAGGATCGCGTCCTGGCCGGCGCGACGCCCGGTGGAGGCGGTGCGGTTGCCCGCGAGCCGCCAGGTGATCTCGTAGTCGTACGACCAGGAGTCGGCGGGGAGCAGGAAGTCGATCCGGTCCGAGAGCTGCCCGCGCGCCGGGTTGAGCGTCACCTGCTTCACCTGCTCCCGGGCGCCGAGGCGGTACCAGAGCTTCACGGTGACCGCGCGGGCGCCCGCAGCGGCGAGCGCGCCCGGGTCGCCCTGGAGCTCGACGGTCCGGCGCTGGAAGGGCGGGCTCAGGTTGAGCTGCCCCTGGGTGAGCGTCCGCGGCGGGGTCGTGACCTCGTGGCCGCCGAAGAAGCTCCAGGTGGTCGAGACGTCGTACTCGAGCCACCGCCGCCGGTCGTTGTCGCCCTTCCAGCCGTAGAGCAGCTTGAAGGCGTTCCCCTCGGAGTTGAAGCTCCTCCGGTCGATCTTGACCTCGTCGTCGGTGACCGCGCCCCCGGCGTGCTTCTTCCGGAGGTGGACGCTCACGAAGTTCACGAACTGGCCGAAGTCCTGGGCGTTGAAGCCGTCCACCGAGACCGGGATCTCGCGCTGCACGTACAGGGCGTCCTCGAGGTTCACCTCGCGGAAGTGCGTCCGGTCGTTCTTCAGCTCCCGCAGGTCGCCGATGTTCTCGTCGAAGCGGAGCGTGAGGTTGTCGGCGTTGAACTTGTTGAGGTCGATCCGGAAGGTCCCGCGCTGGCGCACCGTCCGCATCTCGAACGCCGCCACCACCGCGAACGACGGCGCGGCCTGCTCCTCGCGCCGCCGCGGGCGCTCCGGATCGGGATCGCCCGCGAGCCGCGAGGCCGCCGCCTGGCTCCGCTCGGCGGGCGGCGTCACCCGGCTCCGGCCCGTGACCGGCGTGGGCGGCGACTCGTCGGAGCTCGTGCCCCCTCCCCCGGCCCCCGCGGTGCGCGAGTCGGGCGGGCCAGCGGTCGCCCCGCCCGCGCCGGCCGTGGTCGTGGTCCCGCCGCCGGCCGCCGCGCGCTCCCGCCGCCGCGCCTCGGCCCGCTCCTCCTCCTCGCGGTTCTCGCGGCGGATCCGCTCGTTGTCGGCGCGGGTCTCCTCCCGCGCGCGCTGGAGCTGCTGCGTCGCGCGGTCGAGCATGCTCGGCTGGTTGCCGGTCGCACCCTCCAGCGCGCCGAGCGAGGGCGTCCCGGTGCCGCCGACCGGCGCGAACATCATGTCCGTCAGCTTCTGGTAGGCGACGTTGAGCAGGTTCTCGATCTTCTCGTCCGCCCCGACCTGCGTGACCTTGATGGCGCCGCTCCGCGTGAGGTCGTCGAACGCGCCCCGGATCTCGCCGGAGAGGTAGCTCGAGGCGACGCCGACCGAGAACGCGCGGTGCTCGTAGATCTGGTCGAAGTTGGCCTCGATGACGCCCTTCATCGGCGAGCGGAAGCCCGCCATGTCCATCTCGAACGTGAAGCTGACGTCCGGGGTGGGCGTGTTGAACGACTCCCAGAGGATCTTCGCGCCCTGCTTCGTGAGCAGGATCGAGACCGCCGCCTTCTCGCCGTCGAGGATCGGCGCCTTGCCGAGCCCGAGGACCTTCTGCGAGAGGCCGGTGGTGGGGTCGGCGACCGCGGCGACGAGGCCGAAGCGGCCGGAGCGGTAGACGACCGGGCCCTGGATCCGCGCGCCGGGCCGCACCCGCTGGAGCTCCTGCTGCGCGGTGCGGAGCTGCTCCGGCGTGACGCCCAGCTCGACCACGGCGTGGACGATCCCGCCGCCCTCGCCCTCGCGCGCCTCCGGCTGGTCGGCGCCGCTGCGCGTGTTCTGGACCCAGCGCAGGAACGAGAACTGCGGCCGGCCGTTCGGGCCGGTGGCGAGGCGAGGCTTGTCCGAGACGTAGTAGTAGACGTTCGCGTCGTTGAGGTCCGGGAACACGGTCAGCTCACCGGCGCGGACCGGCCGGTCGAGCAGGATCTGCTGGGCGGCCGCGGCGCCCGGCACCGCGGCGAGCGCCACCGCGAGGCCGAGCCCCGCGGCCGCGGCGAGGGAACGCAGAAGGCGATTCATGGCAGGCCTCCGAGGACGTCCTTGAACTTGTCGAGGATCTTCTCGCTGGCGGTCGTCTCCAGCGTCTTCGCCGCCTCCTTCGCCGCCGTGAGGAGCGGCCCGTCGGTCACGAGGTCGGGCGGGATGGTGACGTAGACGTAGTTGTCGCCGACCTGGACGCTCCACGGCAGCGCGAGCTTGCCCAGCGTCTGATGGTTGAGGACGACGCGGTACGCGTAGCCCTTCGAGCCGCGGTCGACGAACAGCTTCCGCGAGACGATCGGCTCGTTCTTCGCCGGGGAGAGCTGGAGGTTCTCCTCCGCCTCGGCGCCGAACTTCGGGTAGCGGATCTGGACGGTCGCGCGGGTGATGCCGCTCGCCCGCATCCGCTCGAGGTCGGCCTCGGCCTCGACGACGCGCGGCACGATGGGCGGCGCCAGCGTGACGCCCTCCCACGTCCCCTTGGTCCAGGCCGGCTGGGCCGGCCAGTCCTTCCCGCCCTTGAGGCTCCACCGCGCCTGGTACTCGTACTCGTCCGGCGCCGTGTCCTCGCCCCGCGCGTAGGTGACGGAGGCGCTGATCCCCTTCTTCTGGACGTGCGCGGCGTCGATCGTGAGCCGGTCCTCGAACGCCGGCCCGGTGCTCCGGCGCTTGCGCACGTTCACGGTCACGAAGTTGACCGACTCGTCGAAGATCTCCTTCGCGTCGAGGTCGAGGATGAAGTTGATGTCGCGGTGATCGAAGAACGGGTTGGAGACGTTGACCGAGCCGACGCACTTCGGGTTGTCGCGGACCGCGTCGTACCAGCTCGCCACGTTTCCGACGAGCTGCAGCGGCCACTTCACCGACGTCCGGTAGTTGAGGTCGAACCGCTGCGTCTTCCGGGAGAAGCTCCGCTTGAAGGACGACTGGTTCCACCGGTAGCTCGTGCCGTGGCGGATGTCGGGCGACTTGTCCTTCTCCGTCTGGCTGGGGGCGGGCGGCGGGGCCTGCTGGTCCGCCGGCTGGGCCATGCTGTTCAGGAAGAACTGGAAGAACGCCTCGCGGATCTTGGCCACGCGCTCGTCGGCGACGAGCTCGTCGAACTGCAGCCGGACGACGTTCTTCTCCTCGAGGAACTTGTACTGGTTGCGCGCCTCCTCGTACGAGTACGCGTACTCCGGCTTGTCGGACGTCGCGCAGAAGACGAAGAAGCAGGAGCTCTCCCGCTTCCGGCCCGACTCGCGCCGGGAGTACTCCGCCCGCAGCGTCTCCGACTCGCGCTCGAGCTTGCTCCAGTCGATGGTGATGGAGCCGCGCGCGGCGGGCATGAGGGTCGTGTACGAGTAGTTGAGGGCGATCGAGAGGTCGGTGATCGACCGCGTCTTCTCGAAGCTGGCCGCGAGGAGCGCCGCGCCCTCGGGCCCGAGGCGCGCGCCGGCGGCGGCCTTCCCGCCCTCGACGAGCGGGGCCTTGCCGGAGGTGATGACCGCCTTGCTCATCCCCGTGTCGGAGAGCGTCGCGGAGACGATCTGGAACGAGCTCGCGTCGGCCGGCGTCTCGACCGGCACGGCGCCGAGGAGCTTCGCGTCCCGGAACCGCTGCTTCAGCTTCTGGCGGGCCTCCTCCTCCTGCGCGGGCGTGAGCCCCCACTGCATGAGGAAGTGGACGATGGCGCCCGAGACGCCGCCCTGGTCGGCGCGCTTCTCGGACGTGAACTTCATGAACAGGAACTCGGGCGTCCGGTCCGGCCGCGTCCCGAGGCGCAGGTTGGTCGGCAGGTAGTAGTAGTTCCGGCTCTTCACGCCAGGCGTGCTGGTGGCCTCGCCGAGCAGGGACAGCTGGGTCCCGTCCTCCAGGGTCAGGGTGACGCGGTTCTCGTCGTCGAGCACGAGGCCGTGCGCGCCGGCCGGCGCGAGGCCGGCGGCGGCCAGCGCCGCCGCGAGCGCGAGCGGCGCGAGGCGCGGGGTGGATCGGGGTGCTTGCATGTCTCTCTCTCCTCGCCGTCGGGTCATGGGGCCGGGTCCACGGCGGGGGACTCGGCCGGGGGGTCGTCCACGAAGATCCAACCGCTCGCGTCGCGGCCGCGCGCGGTGGCGCTCCGTCCGCCCTCGAGCGACCAGGTCACCGTGTACTCACAGTCGAACTGCCCGGCGGGCAGCGTGATCTCGGCCTCGCCCTCGACCGGGCCGTCGCCGGGGCGGAGCACGATCTGCTTGCGGCGCTTCTCGCCGAAGAACGGGTACTCGAGCGTCACCACCACCACGCGGACCTTCCTCGCGCGGAGCGCGGGGCCGTCGCCGGCGGCGCGGATCACGCGGCGCTCGTACGGCGCGTAGAGCGAGACCATCGGGGCGTCGGCCCGCGTCCAGTCGGTGTGGTACGCGCCGCCGCCCTTGAAGGCCCAGCGGGTCCGGTACTCGTACTCCAGCCACCGGAGCGGGTCGTCGTCCCCGCTCCAGCCGTAGACCAGCTTGAGCGCGGGCGTGCCGCGGGTCGCGGCCGCCCGGTCGACCACCAGCTCCTTCACCGTGCTGCCGCCCGCGGCGTGCTGCTTACGGAGCGTCAGGGTGACGCTGTTCACGTACGTGTCGAAGTCGGGGACGAGACCGCCGTCGACGGAGACGTGCACCTCGCGCTGGCGGAACGCGGGATCGGCGGGGTTGACCCGCTTGAAGAGCTTCGCCCCGTGGCGCCGGTAGAGGTCGCCGACATTGACGGTGACGAGCGCGTGGCGCTCGACCGTGGCGCGGTGATCGAAGCGGAGGACCGAGCGGCCCTCCGTCTTCATGTCCTTGAGGCGAAACCCGACGTAGGCGCCGAACCCGGTGGTGTTCCGCGAGGAGAGCGCCCCCTGCCCGCCGATCAGGGCGGAGATGGCGCTCGCCAGCCCACCCTGCTGGTCGGCGGGGACGCGGTCCGGCTCCACCGGCGCGAACAGGAGGTCGATGATCTTCGCGTAGACGGCGTCGAGGAGCCCCTGCGTCGCCGGGCTGTCGCCCGCCGTCTCGAGGGTGATGGCGTTGTTCCGCCGCAGCTCGTCGATGGCGCGTTCGACGTCTGCGCCGATGAAGTAGACGGTCCCCCCCGCCTTGAAGGACGCGCTCTTGCGCACCTCGGCCCAGTCGACCGTGAGGTCGGCCTGGTACGCGTCCGTGAGCCCCTGGAACGCGAGGTCGAACACCAGCGAGACGTCCGGCGTGCTGAGCTGGAAGCTCTGCCAGAGGATGCTGGCCTGCGCGGGCGTGAGGTCGAAGGCGAGCGCGAGCCGGTTCCCCTCCAGCACCGGCGCGCGCCCGGTGGCGAGCAGCTTCCGCTCCGGCGCGCCCTGGTCGAGGACCGCCGAGACGACCGCGTAGCGCCCTTCCTTGAAGACGATGGGCCCGCGGAGGACGACGTCCTCGCGCTTCAGCGTCTTGCGCAGCTCGCGCTGGGCGGCAGCGACCGCCTCCGGCGGCGTCTCGTAGAGGACGAGCATGTGCAGGACCGCGCCGCCCCCGGACGCCGTGATGGTGCTGCCGCGGTCGGCGGCGGCCGGGGTGACGGCGCCGCCGTCGGCCGGCGCCGCGGCGGGCGCGGGCGGCTCGGCCGCCTGCTGCGTGTAGAGCAGGAGCGAGAACTGCGGCACGCCGGCAGCGTCGGTCGCGAGCCGGCCCGCGGCGGGGACGTACACCCACTGGCGATCGTCGTTCGCGAGCGGGAAGCACCAGAGCCCGCCGGCCCGGAGGCCCCGATCGACGAGGACGAGCTGGGCGCGGCCGGCGCCGGGGAGCGCGAGCGCCAGGGCGAGGGCGGCGGTGCGGAGGGCGCGGCTCACCGCGGCCCTCCGGGCGCGGGGCCGACGGCGGGGGTCACCGGCGTGGCCGCGGGATCCGGGATCGGCGGCGGCGGCGCGACGGGCGGGCCCGGGGGGACGAGGAACAGGTAGTCCTGGTCGAGGAGCGTCCGGGATCCTTTCACCGTCCGCTCCGGCGAGAACCACGAGACCACGTACACGGCCGGCGAGCCGCGATCGCGGTAGAGCGCCACCCGCCCGCTCGAGTCGGCGTCGCGGGCGCGGAGCGTCACCTTCCGCTGGAGCTTCGGCCGCCCGCCGAGCTGGACCGCGAATTCGAGGAGCGCGCTCGCCACGCCGCGGTCGCGGAAGAGCTGCCGGTCCGCGTCGAACTCGACCACCCGCTTGTCGAGCGGCGGGACGAGGGAGACGGCCGGGTCGCTCGACCGGATCCACTCGCCGGCGGCGGCGGGGACGTTCAGCGTCGGGCCGTCGCGGAGGCTCCAGCGGACCTGGTACTCGTAGTCGATCCAGTCCGCGCCCGGCTCGCCGAGCCGGTGGAACACCGCCTCCTGCACGGTCCGGCCCGTCTTCACGTCCTCGAGCGAGAAGCGGAGCGTCTTCGTCACCGCGGGCCGATCGCCCGGGTACCGCTTGCGGAAGTTGACGGCGACGAAGTTGATCGTGTCCTGGAAGGCCTCCAGGTAGTCGCCGTCCAGCCGGAAGTGGATCGCCCGGCGCTCGAACGCCGGGTCGCCCATGTCCACGATCCGGAAGTAGCGCGGGTCGTCCTTGAGCGCGCGGTACAGGCCTCCGAGGTTGCCGGCGGTGTCGAGCGGCACCTTGACGGTGGAGTTCTTGGCGAGGGTGATGGAGAAGACGTTGTGCTTCACGTCGGTCCGCTTCTTCAGGACCCACTGGTCGTCGGTGAAGTACTTCGTGTCCTCGGCGCCGCCGAACACCGACGAGAACCAGCCGCGCTCCTGCCGGCCGAGGAGCTGGTTGGCCTCGACCGCGGCCTCGCGCTGGGGGTCCGCCGACCAGCCCGACGCCTTGTCGAACATGAGCTCGGTGATCTTGCTCGTGACGGTGTTGAGCACGCCCTCCATGTCGGCGGCCTTGAGGCCGAGCCCGGCGCTCCGGTCGAGGACCTCGATCTTGAGCGTTCCCGTCCGCTGGAGGTCGTCCATCACGTCGCGGATCTGGCGGCGCGTGTACTCCTTCTGCTGGTTGGAGATGAGCGAGAAGTGCTTGTAGACGGTGGCCACGTCGGCGGTGACGCGCGCGTCGTACCCCTTCACCGCGGCCTCGTAGTACGCGTGGATCGCGACCGAGACGTCGGAGGTCGCGCCGTTCAGCGAGTCCCAGAGCAGCGTCGCGCCCTCCGGCGCGAGGAGCGCGGCCACCACCGCCCGCGACCCCGGCGCGAGGGGCGCCTTGCCCGACGTGACGAGCGACCGGGTGAGGCTGCCGCCCTCGCCGCGGCTCGACAGCGTGGCCGAGACCACCTGGAACGAGCCCATCCCCTCCTCGCCGTCCGTCGCCTGCAGGAGGGGGACCGGTCCGACGATCCGGCCCGCGGGGACCGCCTTCCTGAGCTCCTTCTCCAGCGCCTCGACGGCGTCGGCGGGGAACGTGAACTCGACGAGGGCGTGGAAGAGGCCGCCGCTCGAGGCGCCGTCGGCCCCGACGTACTTGAGGCAGAGCAGCTCGTACGTGCCGTCGGGCCGCGTGGCGAGGCGCGGGAGCTGGGGGACGTAGTAGTAGGCGTTCGGGTCGGCGTAGTCCTGGAGGAGCTGCACGCCCTTCACCATCCGCGCGCCCACGTCGAGGTTGACGAGCGCGCGGGCGGGCGGCGCGGCGAGGCAGGCGAGCAGGACCGTGACGGCGCGGAGACGGGTCTTCGGGCTCATGGAACGTCCTCTATGGGTGAAGGGAGCGCGGGGCGTGCCTCGGCCGGCGACGTCGCGTCGAGGAGGGAGATCCAGTCCGTCCGCTCGGCCCAGGGCGAGGCCCGGACCTCGCCCGCGGTCGTCACCTCGACGGTGCGCCACTGGAACGGGCGGTCGAGGCGGACGGCCTGGGGGAACCGGACCGTCGCCGCGGCGACGTGGGGCGTCTGCGGCCGGAACGTGACCGTCTGCACGACCGTCCGGCCGCGCACGCCGGCCGCCCGGACCTCGACGGCCTTGCGCGCGAGGTCGGGCCGCAGCGCGTTGTCGAAGTCGTAGCAGCGGACCTCGAGGATCGCGAAGCCGGGCGGGAGGCTCTGGTTGAGATCGAAGCGGCGGAACCGATCCGGGAAGCGCCGCGCGTCGATCTCGAGCGGGAACGCGCCGCTCCCGACCACGCGCTCCGACGGCGCGGTCGAGGCGGGCCGCGCGGCGTCCGCGAGGGCGAGGCCGGGCGCGCCGGTCACCTCGACGCGCGGGCGATCCACGCCCTCGGCCCAGTGCGTCCAGCCGAGCGAGAGCGCGACGCTCCCGCGCTGCAGCGCGTCCCACAGGAGCTGCGAGCTGTGCGGATCCGGCCCGAGCACGAACACCCGCTCGGCCCAGGTGTCGCCGGCGGGCGAGGGCGCCTCCGCCTCCTCCAGCCGCACTTCACCGAGCGGCCGGGGACCGGCCGCCTCTGGCGCGCGAGATCCGGTCGCCTCGGCGGCGAGCGGCGTCCAGACCACCTGCGCCTCGCTCCGCCGGAGCGGGAGGGCCCGGAGCCTGGCGCCCGGCGGGAGGGCGGCGCGGGCCGCCGCCAGGTCCGCCGCCGCGACGGCCTGCTGGTGGACGCGGAACGAGAGGACGCTCTTCGCGACGAAGCGGCCCGGATCGCCGGACACCTCCCGGCCGACGTAGACGAGCTGGAGGAACCGGACGTCGGGGCCGCCGCCGGGGGCCTCGGCCACGGCGAGCGGGCCGGGCGGGTAGTACCAGAGCGTCGGGTCGGCGTCGTCCGCGAACACGCGGAGCGGGCCGGCGGCGAGCGGCTCGCCGAGGATGGGCGTGGCGCGCGCGGCGCGGGCGGTCGCGAGGACCGCGAGCGCGAGGCACACGGGGAGCGCGAGCAGCCTGGTGAGGCGTGCGATCGTCATGGCGGGCCTGGGTCAGGCGCGGATCAGGGGTTCGGAGCCGGCGGGCCCAGCACGGCCTGGAGCTGCGCGTTCCCGATGAAGAGCTCGAGCCGGGCGCCGTCGGTCCAGGGCCCCGGGCCCGCGACGGTGCCGTCGGCCTTCACCACGCTGACCCGCCACGAGAAGAGCGGGTCGCCGGGCCTCGCGAGGTCGTCGGGGCTGCGGTCGCCGAGGAACAGCGGTCCCACCGACGCGCGCTCGCCGTCCCGGGAGAACTGCACGGTGCGGATCCGGGGGTCGCGGTCGCGCGGGTCGAAGTAGCTGGACCGGACGTCGAGGACGATGCGGGCGAGGCCACCCGACGTGAAGGGGGTGAGCGTCTCGAAGGTCGCCTGCGACGTCGCCTGGGCGGCGGCGATCCCGATCTCGTCGCGCACCGCCGAGAGCCCGGCCGGCTCGGCCTCCTTCACGGCGTACTCGATCCAGGCCTTGAGCGCGCCGTCGAGCCACGGCACCACGGCGTCGTCCTGGACGCGGAGCTGCGCGCGCGGCGGCACGACGGCGTCCGAGAACGCATAGGAGTAGACCGTCGGCGTCCCGTCCGGCCCGATGGTGAGGAAGTGGAGGTTCCGCACGAGGAGCGGGAACGGCGTGCGGTTGCGGATGGGCGCGCCGCGCTTCCAGGCGAGGGCGCGGTACGACCGGACGTCGGGCGCGCGGAGCGTGACCGGCACGGTACGGGTGAAGGGCTCCGGGCCCGCGGCGACGAACGAGAGGTTTCCGGGCAGGCCCAGCCCCTCGGTGAGCGTCGTCTGGAGGACGGCGGTGGTGACCGGGTCGGTGGCGAGCGAGAGCTCGATCTCGCCGGCCACGTCGGAGATCGACGTGACCGACACCGCCTCCGGCGGCACGTCGAACTGTCCCAGCTCGCCCTTGAAGGAGGCCTTCGGCGCGTCCTGGAACGGCAGCGGTCGCAGCTCGGCGAAGGGGACGCCCGAGGCCTGGAGCTGCGCGCGCAGCAGGTTGCGCACGAGCTCGACCTCGGACGAGTCGATGCCCGCGGTGAGGCGCGCCGAGAGGTAGACGGGCTGCTTGTCGCCGGTCGCCGTGCCGTAGGTGATCCGCACGGCGTGGCCGTTGTCGGGATCCCAGCTCACGACGAACCGCGCGGGCAGGTAGTACCAGATGCCCGAGGCCGGGTTCGCGTCCTGGTAGACGGTCGAGTCGATCGTGGTCACCTTGGCGGCGGTGAGCGAGAGCCCCTGCGGCGCGCGGATCGCGTCGAACCACGGGAGCGGGCGGCTCGACGGGCCGCGGCCGTTCTTGTCGGTCACCGCCTTGGGGAGACCGGCGGCGGCGTCCACCTTCGGCAACGGCTTGAGCCGGACCATCTTGTCCGAGAGCGGCGCGACCATCGTCACCATCGGAACCGTCCGGACCGTCCGGGCGGGACCAGGGGCGGGGGCCGGGTCCGCGACGGCCTCCGGGACCACCCGGACGCGCGGCGCCGCGTCGAGCCGGCCGAGCCGCGGCGCGGCCGCCGCGTCGGGCGCGACGTGGGTGGCGTGGAGCTGGAGGGTGCGGAGGGCGTCGGGGCGGATGAGGATGGGAGGACGCGTCGCGCTCGGCGCCGTGGCGGGGATGGACCCCACCGGCACCGGCGTCGCCCGGACCACGACGTTCTCCGGGAGGACGGCGGTGCTCCAGCGCTTGGCCATCGCGAACCAGCGCGACGTCTCGTACTTCACCCCGCTCCCGCGCCGGATCTCCACCCGGATCCGGGCGGACTCCGCGGTCGTCCCCTCGGGGAGACCGCCGCGGAGCGCGAGGGTGAGCCGGACCTTGCCGGACGGGCCCTCGATGCGCGCCGAGGCCTCCGGGATGGCGGCGACGTCGCCGCTCGCCGCGTCCTTCGCCCTCACCGCGAGCTTGCACTGCCCGGCCTCGAGGCCGTCGAACGTGATCTCGAGGGTGACCGCGCCCTCGGCGTCGTCGAGGACCGTGACCGAGCGGACCTTCCCCTTGTTCCGGGACAGGAGCAGGTCCGTCACCTGCGCGGCGATGTCGTCGGCCGGGGCGAGCGTCTTGCCGAGCAGCCCGGAGACGTTGCGCGCGTCGGCGATCGGCTGGGCCGAGGCGAGCGACGCGGTGACGAGCAGTGCCGTGAGCGACAGGTGGCGAGCCATGCGACCTCCCCAGCGACGTGCTGGCGAGGTCGTTGAACCCGGGCCGCGACTGGGTGTGACGCAGATCAATTCTCCGTGAAGCGGAGGACCCGTCCGGTTCGTCCCGCGCGCAGGGGGCAAGCGCGCGCGGCGCGCTGCGCAACGAAGCGGTTTTTCCGGCGACGCGCCGGCCGGTTCAGGCGCGCAGGGGCCCTCCCCGGCCGGCGGCCGCGGCGCTCAGGCGCGCAGCGCCGCGTGGTACTCCTGCAGGCTCCGCACGTCCTCGGCGCCCTTCCTGCGCGCGGCGATGCCCTGCGCCGCCGCGAGCGCGCCCGCGGCGGTGGTGACGTACGGCACCCGCGCCCGGATCGCCGCCTTGCGGAGGTGCGCGTCGTCGTGCGCCGAGAGTCGGCCGGCGGGGGTGTTCACGAGGAGCTGGATCTCACCGTTCTTGATGGCGTCGGCGATGTTGGGCCGGCCCTCGTGCACCTTGAGGACGAGGTCGGACGTGACCCCGTTCGCCTCCAGGAAGCCCTTCGTGCCGCGCGTCGCGACGAGGCGGAAGCCGAGCTCGCGGAAGAGCCGGGCGGCCTCGAGGACGCCGGGGCGATCCGGCTCGGCCACGGTGATGAGCACGGTCCCCTCGAGCGGCAGCGGCGAGCGGGTGGCCTGCTGCGCCTTGTAGAAGGCGAGCCCCGGGCTCTTCGCGAGGCCGAGCACCTCGCCCGTCGACCGCATCTCGGGCCCGAGGACCGGATCCACCTCCGGGAACATGTAGAAGGGGAAGACCGCCTCCTTCACGCCGTAGTGCGGGAGCGGCCTGCGCGTGAGCTTCAGGTCCTGGAGCTTCGCGCCCAGGATCACCTGGGCGGCGATGCGGGCCATCGGGATGTCGCACACCTTGCTGACGATCGGCACCGTCCGGCTCGCGCGCGGGTTGGCCTCGAGCACGTAGACCACGCCGCCGGCGATGGCGTACTGGACGTTGATGAGGCCGACCACCTTCAGCTCGAGGGCGAGCCGCTTCGTGTAGTCCTCGATGGTCGCGAGGTGCGCGGGGGAGATGTTCACCGGCGGGACGACGCAGGCCGAGTCGCCCGAGTGGACGCCGGCCATCTCGACGTGCTCCATTACCGCCGGGACGAAGGCGTCGGTCCCGTCGCAGATCGCGTCCGCCTCGGTCTCGATCGCGTCCTGGAGGAACCGGTCCACGTAGATCGGCCGCTCCGGCGTGACCTCCACGGCCCGGGTCACGTAGTGGCGCAGCATCTCCTCGTCGTGGACCACCTCCATGCCGCGCCCGCCGAGCACGTAGGACGGCCGGACGATGAGCGGGTAGCCCATCCGGCGTGCGAGGGCGAGCGCCTCGTCGCCGTTCCGGGCGAGCCCGGACTCCGGCTGCGGGATGCCCAGCTTGCGCGCGACGGCGCTGAACCGCTCGCGGTCCTCCGCGAGGTCGATCGTCTCGGTGGTCGTACCGAGGATCTTCACGCCCGCCTGCTCGAGCTGGCGCGCGATGTTGAGCGGGGTCTGCCCGCCGAACTGCACCACCACGCCCTCGGGCTGCTCCTTCTCGTAGATGGCGAGGACGTCCTCGACGGTGACCGGCTCGAAGTAGAGGCGGTTCGAGGTGTCGTAGTCGGTCGAGACCGTCTCCGGGTTGCAGTTCACCATGATCGACTGGTAGCCGGCATCGCGCAGCGCGAACGCGGTGTGGACGCAGCAGTAGTCGAACTCGATGCCCTGGCCGATCCGGTTGGGGCCGCCCCCGAGGACCAGCACCTTCTTCTTGCCGGCGACGGGCGGGACGGCGTCCCGCGCGCGGTAGGTCGAGAAGTAGTAGGCGGCGTCCTCCACGCCGCTCACCGGGACGGGCTCCCAGCCCTCCACGACCCCGAGCGCCGTGCGGCGCTCGCGGACCTGCGCCTCCGGTACGCGCAGGAGCTGGGCGAGGTACTTGTCGGAGAAGCCGTCCTTCTTGGCGCGGGTGAGGAGCGCGTCCGGCGGGAGCCCGCCCGCGTGGCGCAGCAGCTCCTCCTCGAGCTCGACGAGCTCCTTCATCTGCTCCAGGAACCAGCGCTTGATGTGCGTGCGCTCCTGGAGCAGGCCGAGGTCGGCGCCCTTGCGGATGGCCTCGTACAGGACGAACTGCCGCTCGCTGGTCGGCTCCTTGAGGAGCTCGAGCAGCTCCTCGAGCGACCGCTCGTGGAAGTCCTTCGCGAAGCCGAGGCCGGCCCGCCCGCTCTCCAGCGAGCGGATCGCCTTCAGGAACGCCTCCTTGTAGCTCTTGCCGATCGACATCACCTCGCCGACCGCGCGCATCTGCGTGCCGAGCTTGTCCTTCACGCCCTTGAACTTCTCGAAGGCCCACCGCGCGAACTTCACGACGACGTAGTCGCCGGACGGCGTGTAGCGGTCGAGGGTGCCGTCGCGCCAGTACGGGATCTCGTCCAGGGTGAGCCCGGCCGCGAGCATCGACGAGACGAGCGCGATGGGGAAGCCGGTCGCCTTGGACGCGAGCGCGGACGAGCGCGAGGTGCGCGGGTTGATCTCGATGACCACCACGCGGCCGGTGCGGGGATCGTGCGCGAACTGCACGTTGGTGCCGCCGATGACCTCGATGGCGTCCACGATCCGGTACGCGTACTCCTGGAGCCGCGCCTGCAGCTCCGGCGCGATGGTGAGCATCGGGGCGGTGCAGTACGAGTCGCCCGTGTGCACGCCCATCGCGTCCACGTTCTCGATGAAGCAGACGGTGATCTTCTGCCCCTTCGCGTCGCGGACGACCTCGAGCTCCAGCTCCTCCCAGCCGAGCACCGACTCCTCGACGAGGACCTGCGAGACCGGGCTCGCGGCGAGGCCGCGCGAGACGATCTCCTCGAGCTCCTCGACGTTGTAGGCGAAGCCGCCGCCCGTCCCGCCCATCGTGTACGCGGGGCGGACCACCACCGGCAGGCCGATGCGCTGGCCCGCCGCCATCGCCTGCTCGAGCGTGGTCGCGATCTCGCTGCGCGCGATCTCGACGCCGATCCGCGCCATCGTCTCCTTGAACGTCTCCCGGTCCTCGCCGCGCTGGATGGCGTCCAGGTTCACGCCGATCACGCGGACCCCGTACTGGTCGAGGACGCCGCGCCGCGCCAGCTCGCTCGAGAGGTTGAGGCCCGTCTGGCCGCCCAGGTTGGGCAGGAGCGCGTCCGGCCGCTCCTTCCTGATGATCTCGGTGAGCGTCTCGGCGTCGAGCGGCTCGATGTACGTCGCGTCCGCCATGCCCGGGTCGGTCATGATGGTCGCGGGGTTGGAGTTCACGAGGACGATCCGGTACCCGAGCTTCCTGAGCGCCTTGCAGGCCTGGGTCCCGGAGTAGTCGAACTCGGCGGCCTGGCCGATGACGATCGGGCCGGAGCCGATGATGAGGACCTTCTTCACGTCGTCGCGGCGTGGCACGCGGTTGCCTCCGGGAACGTGGGGTGTGGAGGCGCATTCTGCACCCCTGCCCCGGCCCGACCAAGCGGTTCCTGCGGGCGCGCCCCGCGCGCCCGCAGCCGCCTGCCGGCCCTCCGCCCGCCGCGTCCGGCTCAGGGCGCCCGGTAGACGCGGACGTGCTCGACCTCCATCCGCGCGGGGAACTGCGTGCTGCCGTCGGGCGCGCCGGGCCAGCTGCCGCCCACCGCGATGTTGAGGAGCAGGTACTGGGGACCGTTGAACGGCCATTGCCCGTACCCGAGACCCTCGTCGCGGTACTGGAAGTAGTTGCGGCCGTCCATGCCCAGCTTGATCTCTCCGGCGGTCCAGGTGAGCTGGTAGTCGTGGAACGCGCCGTCGCACAGCTCCAGCGACCGCTCGACCGAGGCCTGCGTCTGGATCGCGTGGTTGCGATCGGCGGTGTGCACGGTGAAGTGCACGCGGTCCTCGGAGTTGACGTGCTCCATCATGTCGATCTCGCCGTCACGCGGCCACCGCATGTCGGGCTTCGCGGAGAGGAGCCAGATCGCGGGCCAGATCCCCTTCCCGCAGGGGATCCGCGCGCGGACTTCGAAGAACCCGTACGTCCAGCTCTGCTTGCCCTGGGTGACGAGGCGGGCCGAGGTGTACTCCTGCGGCGCCCCGGACTTCGCGTCCGCGAACCCCGCGGCCGACTCCTTCCGCGCCTCGATCACGAGCACGCCGTTCTCGACGCGGCTGTTCTCGGTCCGGGCGTTCGCGTAGTACTGGAGCTCGGCGTTGTACCAGCCGGTCCGGTTCGCGTGCGTGTCGTAGGCCCACTTGCTCGCGTCGGGGAGGCCCGCGCCGTCGAATTCGTCCGACCAGGCGAGGACGTAGCCGGCCGGCAGCCCTCCGGCCTCGTCGATGGAGTAGCTGTACGGCTCGACGCCCTTGCCGCCTCCGGCGCCGGCGCAGCCGGCGAGGAGGGCCGCGCCGAGGAGCGCGAGGCGGTGGACGTGCGAGCGGCGAGGGCGGAGGACGCGGAGCGGGTCGAGCATGGTGACGCGAATCTGCCACCCGCTCGCGCCCGGCGCTCCTCATTTCGTGGGGCAGCTCCGGCTCACCCCGTCATCCTCCGCAGCGTCTCCTCGCCGTGCGGCCTCGGGTCCTTGACCCGCAGGCTCTCGACGAACTCGCGCGCGAAGTCGCGGCGGAACCGGGCGTTCACCGCCGCGGTGACGAGCATGGTCACGAGCGCCCCGAGCGACGCCACGGCCATGTCCTTCTGCGCGTCCCAGGGATCGCCCTGCGAGCCGAGGAAGGCCGCGCCGAGGCCGCCGCCGAAGACGACGCCGACCGTGTGGAGGCAGAGGAAGAGGAAGATGAGCGCGTACGAGAGCCGGGAGAGCGGGAGGACGCGGTAGCTCGCCGCGAGGGCGGCCAGGGTCAGGACCGTGAGCGCGTTCTCGAGGATCCAGTCGGCGCGGTCCACCGGCGCCCAGCCGGCCCAGAGCGCCAGGAGCGCGAGCGCCGAGGAGAGGACGAGGACGGTGCGGCCGCGGGAGGGGAGTGCGATCATGGGGCCGCGATGATCGCCTGGGCGGAGGCCGGAGCGCCAGTCCGCAGTGGCGCTCGACGGCGGCGTCCCGGGATATCCTGGGCGCCGTGCGCGCGATCCTCCTCTCCCTCGAGCTCCTCGCCGTGTTCGTGGCGGCGCCGGTCTCGCTGCGGTTCGTGCACCTCGG
>DASPMI010000099.1:0-16623 GCA_035627135.1 Anaeromyxobacter sp.
CCTCGAGCCGGAGCGCCTTGCGTCCGGGCGACGGCGCCGCGAAGACGACGCGCCGGGAGGCGAGCGTGTCGACGCCGCCCGCGCAGCCGATGGAGAGCTCGCCCTCCTCCTCGCTGTCCAGGTTGAGCAGCCGCGACGCGCGCAGCCAGCCGGCCCGGACCGCGTTCGCGCCCGTGAGCCCCGTCTCCTCGTCCACCGTGAGGAGCACCTCGAGGGGCGGATGCGCAGCGCCCTCGGCCAGCACCGCCAGCGCCGCCGCGACGCCGATCCCGTTGTCCGCGCCGAGCGTCGTCCCGCGCGCGCGGACCACGTCGCCGTCCACGTGCGCCTGGATCGGATCCTTCGTGAAGTCGTGCGCGGTCCCCTCGTTCTTCTCGCACACCATGTCGAGGTGCGCCTGGAGCGCGATCCCCGGCCGCCCCTCGCGCCCGGGCGTCGCCGGCTTGCGCAGGAGGACGTTCCCGGCCGCGTCGGTCTCGACCTCGAGCGAGAGCTCCCTCCCCTGCTCCACGGCCCATCGGGCGGCCGCCGCCTCGTTCTTGGAGCCGCGCGGGATGCGAGAGAGCTCCTGGAAGTACGCCCAGAGCCGGCGGGGCTGGAGATCCGCGAGGGTCGTCACGGCGGTGGAGATTAGCAGAGCCCGGGCGCCGCGGCCGGGACCGGGGGTCGCAGGGTGCACCCCCGTGAACGAGCCCGAGCCCGAGCCCGGACCAGGCCACGCCCCGCCGCGACGCCATCGCCCCTCGCTCGCTCCGCTCGTTGCTCCTCCCGGCGCGCCTCGAGCCGGCCTGGGATGGGCGGACGGATCTGCGTGGGACGGGTCGGCTCCTGCGGCGCCCTCCCGCCCTCGAAGCGGCTCCGTGGATCGGGCTCGAGGCGCCCCGTTCGTCGCGGACACCCTCGCCACGCGCCCGCGGTAGCGAGCGGGGGACGGGCGGAGGCGCGGAGGTGGCGTACGGAACCGCTCGCCTTCGACACGCTCCGGGAGGGCGGAGCGTGCGGTCACTCGATCAGGATCAGATCGTACGCCTCCAGCCGATCCACCGTGACCGTCAGGCTCCCGTCACTCCACGTGAACGCGAGCGTCCGCTCGCCGGCGGCGTCCGGCGTCCGGAGCGTCACCGCGGACGGCGCGGCGGCGATCGGGACACTCGCGGTGAACCCGAGCTGCGGGAGGAGCCGGCGATCGTAGTTGTGGTTCACGAGGTGGAGGTAGGTCTTCCCGCCGCCCGCGGAGACGCTCCCGGCCACGTTGGGGACGCTCGTCGCGACGGCAGCGTCGGTCGGCTCGGCCCCGGTGTAGACCGCGGCGTTGGCCTGGAAGAACGCGGCGTATTGCTTCAGGAACTCGAGGACGAGCGACTGGGTCGCGGTCGGCTCCCCGGGGATCGTCGTCCGGAGGTGGAACGCGAAGAAGAGGCCGTTCGCGTACGCCTCCGCCGCGTAGATGCGCCAGAAGTCCTCCTTCTCCTGCACGGACAGCGCGTAGTAGTCGTTCATCGTCCTGCACGGCCAGTCGAGGAACAGCACGAGCGGCACGTCCCCCGAGATGGCCCGGCTGCGCGCCCGGAGCTTCCGGTAGATGGCCTGGTGCGAGCGGCTGCCGTCGAGGTGCCCGTCGCGGAGCGGCACCCAGGTCACCTCCCGGCCGTCGTCGTCGCGGTTCCCCTCGTAGAGCCCGAACCCGTTGAAGTCCACGAACGGGAAGAGGCCGTTGGAGGTGACGAGGATCTCCTTGCCGTGCCGGGCGCGCGCGTACTCCCGCAGCTCGGTCACCATCTCCCGCCAGTAGTACAGGAGCGCCCGATCGCGGAACGACGTCTTCGCGGGGTCGAGCCGGTTCGCCTCGACGTACCCGAACGTCGCCGCGAGCGGGTTGCGCGGGTCCCCGGGCCACTGGTCCCAGCCGTTCGCCTGCAAGTACCTCCGGTAGTGGAAGTTCCTGCCCAGGTCGCCGGGCGCGACGCCGGGGCGGATCACGTTGTCCGGCGTCATGCCGAACGCCGCGATCCAGTCGGCCTCGGTGAAGTCGGGGTGCCAGTCCAGGAGGAAGGCGTTGAACGCCGCGACGAACCAGTCGTCGTACCCCTCGTTCCCGTTCCAGCTCCAGCGGGTCCCGCCCGTGTAGCCGGCGTTGGCCTCGTCGAGGAACACGCCGTCCACGCCGCCGTCGATCTGCTTCTCGAGGTAGGCGAGCACGTGCGCCCGGTATCCCGGATGCGCGAGCGACGCGCGGTGCGCGCCCGGCACGATGTACCGGTGCTCGACCCGGTTCCCCTGCGCGTCGCGCGTCGCCCATTCGTCGAACGGGCCCGGGGCCTCGTCCCGGAACACCACCGAGGCCGTGCCGCCCGCGACGAAGGTGATCCCCCGCGCGCGCGCCGCGACCGGGTACCCGAAGTCGTAGTCGGAGCTCGAGAGCCCCCAGCGATCCCACTTCTGCCAGGCCCGCATGAGCACGGCATCGGAGAACTCGAGGACCTGCGGATCCTGCCGATCGCTCTCGATCTGCGAGAACAGGTAGACCGCCTTCCGCGCCCCGGTGGCGTGGCCGTGGGGATCGCCGGGCGGGGGGACCGACAGGTCCGGAAGGTTCTCGATCACGCGGTCCTCGACGTGGCGGGAGCTGCTCGTGGAGCAGCCCGCCACGGCGAGGCTCGCGGCCAGCGCGGCGCAGGAGCTCGCCAGGGAGCGTCGGTTCATGGTCGCCTCCGGTCGCGACTCTCCCCCGGGTACGCGCGAGGGCGATCGGGGATCGACGAGCGGCCGGGACGGGGGCACGAACGGTCGCGAGACGGCGGCGAACGGCGCGGCGCCGCCGGGCCTCACCCGCCCTCGCGCTCCCCGCCTTCCTTGTCGTCCGGTACGCGCGCGCCGAGCGCCTCGAGGCGCGAGTAGAGCCGGCGGCGGGTGATCCCCAGCATGCGCGCGGCGGCGGCCTTGTTGCCGCCGGCGCGCTCGAGCGCGGCGAAGATGAGCTCCTTCTCGAACGCGTCCAGGTCGAAGCCGTCGCCGAGCACGTCGGCGGCCCGCGAGCGGGCGCGCACGCCGGCGGGCGGCTGGACGTGATCGGGGCGGACCTCACCCTCCCCCGCGAGGATGAGCGCCCGCTCCAGCGCGTTCTCGAGCTCGCGGACGTTGCCCGGCCAGGCGCGGCCGAGGAGCCGCTCCCGCGCGCCGCGCGAGAGCTTGTCGGCGGGGAACCCGCGGACGGCGAGGAACCGATCGGTCAACGCCGCGACGTCCTCCCGGCGATCCCGCAGCGGCGGCACCTGCACGGCGAAGACGTTGAGGCGGTAAAACAGGTCCTCCCGGAACGTGCCCGCCCGGACGGCCTCGGCGAGGTCGGAGTTGGTCGCCGCGACCACGCGGACGTCCACGCGCCGGACCTCGGTCGAGCCCACCGGCACGAACGTCCGGTCCTGCAGGAAGCGGAGCAGCTTCACCTGGATCGCCGGGCTCACCTCGCCGATCTCGTCCAGGAACAGCGTCCCCCCGTCGGCCGCCGCGAGGTGGCCCGACTTCCGCTCGTTGGCGCCGGTGAACGCGCCCTTCTCGTGGCCGAACAGCTCGCTCTCGAGGAGCGTCTCCGGGAGCGCGGCGCTGTGCACCTCGACGAGCGGCGCCGCGGCCCGCTTGCTCTTGTAGTGGATGTAGCGCGCGAGCTGGCTCTTCCCCGTCCCGCTCTCCCCGAGCAGCAGCACGGTCGCGTCCGTCGCGGCCACCTGCTCCGCGGCGGCGAGCGCGGCCTTCATCGCCGGGCTCTCGGCGACGAGCTCGGGCGTGAGCCGCGCGAGGAGCCGCTCGCTCTTCCGCTCCGCCTCGCGCTGCGCGGCGAGCCTGCGGACGCGCAGGCGGAGCTCGTCCATCGCGAACGGCTTCGTGACGTAGTCGGCCGCGCCCGCCTTCATCGCCGAGACCGCGCTCTCCGCGGTCGCGAAGGCGGTCATCAGCACCACCTCGGGCGGCGCGGGCAGCGCCCGCGCGCCGCGGAGCACCGCGAGGCCGTCGACCTCGGGCATCTTGAGGTCGGTCACCACCACGTCGAACCGGCCCTGCTCGAGCCGGGCCAGGGCCTCGCGCCCGCCGCCGACGCGCACGGCCTCGTGGCCGTCCAGCTCCAGCGCCTCGGCGAGGAGCACCCCCAGCTTCGGCTCGTCGTCCGCGATCAGTACCCGTGCCATCCTCGAACTCCCGCCGGGGCCTCGCCCCGTGAACGAGCCCGAGCCCGCGCCCGAGCCCGAGGCGCTGCGCGCGGCAGCGCCCCGATCACGATTGTCTCTCCCTCGCCACCCGCCGCAACGGGAGCCGGACCTCGAACACCGCCCCCGGCCCGCCCTCGTCGGAGAGCGCCAGCGTGCCCCCGTGCCGCTCCACGAGCTGGCGCGAGACGGCCAGCCCCAGCCCCGTGCCGCCCGACCGCCCGGTGGCGAACGCCTCGAACAGCCGCTCCCGCACGGCCGGCGCGATGCCGGGCCCGTCGTCCGCGACGATGACCCCGACGTGATCGCCGCGCGAGGCGCCGCGGATCTCGACGCGGCGCGCGCCCGCCTGGGCCGCGTTGGCCAGGAGGTTCGAGAACACCTGGCGGAGCCGCCGCCCGTCCGCCCGGATCGGCGGCGCCGAGACCGAGACGAACACGTCGAGCTCGGGGTGCAGCGTCCGGCTGCCGCGCGCCGCCTCGTCCGCGATCGCGCCGAGGTCCACGAGGGACTCGTCCAGCGGCCGGTCGGAGGAGAGATCGAGGAAGTCCTCCGTGAGCCCCCGCAGCCGCTCCACCTCGCCCAGCACGTCCTCGAGCCGCTCCCGATCGCGCGGGTGGAGCTGCACGCCCTCGCGCTCCCGGACGAGCTCCACGGCGCCCCGGATGATGCCGAGCGGGTTGCGGATCTCGTGCGCGACCCCGGCCGCCATGCGCGCCACCGCCTCGCCGCGCGCGGCCCGCTCCGCGGCCTCGCGCGCGCGCCGTTCGACCCGGCTCGCGCGGGCGGCCACGCCGAAGAGCGCCACCGCGCCCGCGGTCGCGAGCCCGAACCCCAGGAGGAAGGCGCGGCGGAGCCCGGCCCGGGCCGCGTCGAACGTCTTGCCCGCCTCGAGGGCCAGGACCCGGGCGGTCGTCCCGTCGGCCGCGCGCACCGGGAAGTAGGCCGTCTCCACCGCGAGCAGCCCCACGTCGTATGCGCGCGCGATGGTGGTCCGGCCGGCGGCCGCCTCGCGCACGCGGGCCGCGTCGACGCGGAGCAGGTCCGCGGGGGCGCCGGACGGGCCGGCGGCGTCGGCGATGACCACGAGCCCGGGCGAGATCACGTACGCGCCGTCGAGGCCGTTCGCGACCATGATCGCGCGGAGCAGCTCCGGGGTCGGCGGGACGCTGCGGAGGAGCTCCGACGCGGTCTCGCCGACGCCGCGCAGCCGCGCTTCCTGCACGCGGTCGAGCGCCTCGCCCGCGGCGCGGTAGAGGGCGAGGGCGGCGGCGAGCGAGCCCGCGAGCCCCACGACGGCGACGCCGAGCGGGAGCCGGAGCCGGCCCATCAGTAGAGCCCCGCGGTGTAGGAGAGCCCGGCGGTGGGCACGACCCGAGCGTAGCGGAGCTCCGGCACGTTGGAGAAGGCCCGGCGGCCCGCGACGGAGAGGTACGCAGTCCAGCGGTCCGCGAGCTCGAGCTCGAGCCGGGCCGCGGCGTCGACGTAGGCGTCGCGCCGGCGGACGTCGAGGTCGGGGTCCTCCTCGCGCCAGCGGCGCCAGACGTAGGCGAGCTCGAGCACCGCCCGCGCCCGCGGCGAGAGCGGCGCGGACAGCCCGAGCAGCGGCCCGTGCTCCGCCGACGCGCGCCACTCGACCCGGGCGCCGTTCCAGCCTCCCTGCCAGCCCGCGGTGAGCCGGGCCCGCCGGATCGCCGCGGTCACGTCCACCTGGAGGTCGTGGCGGAGGCCCGAGTCGTCCTCGAGCTCCGCGCTCCGGAACGTCTCGCCTCGCAGCGCATACGCCGCGCCGGCCGTGAGCCCTTCGCGCAGCGCCGCCCGGCCCTCCGCCAGGAGGCGATGGGCGGAGAGGTACGGCGCGCCGCCGACGCGCCGCTCATCCCACCCGTACTCGACGAGCAGCCCCCGCGACCCGGGCCCGAGCGGAAGACCCGCGGCGAGGGAGGTCGCGAGGAGATCGAACTCGTCGCGCCGGGCCTGCTCCTGGAGCGTGAAAGCGCCGCGGACGTAGGGTCCGCGCTCCCGCCAGGGCGCGACGGTCAGCAGGGCCGTCCCTCCGCCCACCCCGTCGGCCGAGTCCTCGGGGCCGATCCCGCCGCCCGGCGCCACGTCCGCGTTGGAGTCCCAGCTCGCCTCGCCGAGGAGGGAGAGCACCACCCGGCCCTCCCGCCGCGCGTCGCGCGCGAGCGCGCGCGCGACCGGCGCGAGCCCCGGATCCGCCGCGGCGGAGCGGAACAGCGGCGACGCCTCGCCGGGGCGGCCCCCGCGGAGCGCGAGGAGGCCGAGGTAGAGCTCCGCCGACGCACGGGTCTCCTCGTCGTCCGCCGCCTCGCGGAGCGCCTCCGCGGCGGCGTCGTCCTCCCCGAGCTGGTAGCGGCAGACGCCCGCGAGCA
The DNA here is from genome assembly GCA_035627135.1 of Anaeromyxobacter sp. GTDB lineage: Bacteria > Myxococcota > Myxococcia > Myxococcales > Anaeromyxobacteraceae > Anaeromyxobacter. The sequence goes on from DASPMI010000099.1 coordinate 6,596, forward strand.
GCGATGCGGCCGGATCTCCCGCCGTCCGCGCCTCGTCGAGCGCGGGCAGCGCGCCGCGGCAGTCGCCGGCCCGGACGCGCTCGAGACCGCGCGTGAACGCGCCGTCGCTCCGGCGCGCCGCGCACAGCTCCTCGAGCGCCGCGCGGGCGCGGTCCCTGCCGGCGTCGCGCTCGAGCGCGGCGCGGTACGCCGCGACGGCCGACTCCTCCCGGCCCGCGGCCCGCTCCTCGTCGGCCACGCCCTCGTACGCTTCGGCCGCGCCGGGGTCCGCGAGCCCCGGTGAGATCGGCGCGCACGGATCCTGCGGGTCCGGAGACGCCTGGGCGACCAGTGCCGCGGCGAGCAGGGGCAGGATCACGGCGCGGGGTCGGTGGAGGGAGGGAGCTTCGCGAGGACCGCCTCGGCCTGCGCGACGCCGTGCCGATCGGCGCGCCCGGCGCCGAGCGCCCGGGCCTCCGCCGCAAACGCGCGGGCGAGCACCGGCCTCCCGGCGGCGGCCCGCTCCGCCGCCCGGGCGAGGTACCAGTCGACGCTGTCGGGCGGCGGCTCGGCGGGCACCGCGGCCGCGATGTCGCGACGGATCTGGCGGGCCTGCTCGGCGACCCGCGGGCCGGTCCGCTCGCCGACGCCGGCGAGGAGCGCGTCCGCGCAGCGGTACAGGCGGGCGCCGTAGCAGGCGAGCGCGTGGTAGTAGTCGAGCAGCGGGTGCGCACCGGGCGCCGGACCGCCCGGGCCCTCGAAGAGCTCCAGCGCGTCCTCCGGCCGATCGAGCTTCACCAGCGCCGCGGCGGCGTAGGCGCGCGCGTCGGCGGCCCCGAGGCGCTCCGCGACGCGGAACTCGACGAGCGCCTCGGCGAAGCGGTTCTCGCGGAACAGCCGCGCGCCCTCGAGGACGTGCGCCTCCGCCGGGCCGGAGCCCGCGGCGAGCCACACCAGTGCCAGCACGGTCGCCGCGGTCGTGGTCATCTCATGGTGAACCACCGCCGTCTGGGCGGGGCGGCTTGGGCGGCTTGGGCTTCTTGCGCGTCTTCTCCTCGCGCACCTTCTCGGCGGCGCGGCGGGCGTCGTCCTTCGCGGCGCCCGCCGCGCGCGCGGCCTCGGAGCGCGCGGCGGACGCGTTGGCCTTCGCGCTCTCCGAGCGGACGGAGCGGCGGGCCTCCTTCGCGGCCTTCTCACGCTTCGCGCGAACGCCGGCGTCGTCGGGCCGGAGCGCATCGCGCTCGGCGATGAGGCTCGGGAGGACGGGACGCACGGCGGGCAGGTCGGCCTTGGATGCGAGCGCGTCGAAGACGGCGTCGCGCGCGTCCTTCCCGGCGGGCGCCGGAAGTGGGCGGCCCGGGGCGAACAGGCAGATGCCGGCGGCGATCGCGAGAGCGGTGCGCTTCATCGGAAGTCCTCCGCGGCCGCTTCCGGCGGCCACGGAGTGGGACAGGCAACGACCATGCCGATCGAGTCCAAACCTGCGACACCTCGGGCCTACTTGCCCCGAGAGTCTAGCGGATGCGGTGTTGGGAGGGGAGTCCCAGAGGCGGCGCCCGCGTACGGGAACGGGCGGGCGGTGTCCCGCCGCGTACGCCACGTGAACGGGGGACAGCGACGGACCAGGCGCTTTCATCCGGGAACGGCGGTTGCAGCACCGCCGGGCTCCACGATGCTCGCACAGGAGAACCACATGAAGCGCACGTGTACGTTCCTCGCCGCCACCCTCGCGATGCTCGCGTCCGGGTGTGGCTCCTCGCAGGGTCAGGGTTCCGGGAAGGTGACCCTCTTGCTCAAGGATGCCCCCGCACCCGACGTCCGCGCGGCCGTGGTCACGATCACCGAGGTGGTCCTGACCGGAGACTCCGGCAAGGTGGTCCTGCCCGTGGCCAATCCCGGGCCGACGAACCTCCTCACGCTCGCGAACGACGTGATGAAGCTCGTGGACGGCGCGACCGTCCCCGCCGGCACGTACAGCAAGGTCGGGTTCATCATCACCGGCGGCTACCTCGACGTGGGCGGCACGATCTACGCGTCGGAGGACTACGACGGCGTGCCGGCCGAGGTGACCGTGGGCGGCGAGCTCCAGATGCCGAGCTACGAGCAGAGCGGCCTCAAGGTGATCCTGCCCGGCGACCAGCTCGTGATCGGTGAGGGCGGCGCGCAGACCTGGCTCCTCGACTTCGACGTGTCGCAGAGCTTCGGCCACGGCACCGGCACGGACAAGTGGGTGATGCACCCGGTGATCAAGGGGACGCCGATCGAGCAGACCGGCAGCGTCACCGTGGCGCTCGGGTTCGACGCCGAGGTCTACCTGCCCGAGGAGCTCTCGCTGGGCTCCTTCACGGCGACGCTCACCCCGGTCGCGGGCGGCGACGCGAAGGTCCTGCCGCTCGTCGACCAGGGAGACGGCACCTACGGCGCGACCTTCCAGTACCTCACCGCGGGTGACTACCAGATCACCTTCCAGGCCCCCGCGGCGCTGTCCGCGGTCAGCATCACCCCGGCCACCCCCGCCACGGTCACGTTGCCGGGCGGCGGCGCGCTCCGGTTCGACTTCCTGCTGACGTCGTTCGAGATCGCGATTCCCGCCCCGTAGCGCGCGGGACGCGGGCGCCGGGTCACTCCCCCTTCCCCGGGGCGGCCCGGCGCCCTGCGCTCCTCGAGGTGCCGCATGGATCCCGGCGCAGGTGCCGAGCGGGCGGTCGAGGCGGGCGCGCGGCCGGCGCGCGGCGGGCACGCGCCGGACTTCTCGGACGTGACCTCCAGCGAGGACGCGCGGCGCCTCGTCGAGGAAGGAAGGCTCGTCGCGGCGCTCCTGTTCCCGCGCGCGTTCGGCGGGACCGAGTCCCCGGGGAACACCATGTACGTCCCGCGGCCCGCGCGGATCCGCGTGCAGGCCGGCCTGCTCGCGACCGCGAACGCCTTCGAGTGGGTGATCGAGATCTGGTGACGGCCACGGCGGCGAGACGCCTGGCGCCGCGCTAGACTCCTGCCGCATGGCCGACTCCGTGCAGCGCATGGTGGAAGGCGGCCGCGGCGCGCTGGCGGGGGCACGCCGCGACGTTCCGGGAGCGCGCCGGGACGGACCGCGCGGGGTGAGGCTCACCCGGCCGCCGCCAGCTCCCCGCCCACTGCGTACTTCATGATCGCCTCCTCGCTCGCCGCGCCGCGGGCGAGCTCGCCGACGATCGTGCCCTCGCGCATCACGTAGATCCGATCGCTCATGCCGAGCACCTCGGGGAGCTCGGACGAGATCATGATGATCCCGACGCCGCGCTTCGTGAGCTCGTCCATGATCTGGTAGATCTCGGCCTTGCTCCCCACGTCGATGCCGCGGGTCGGCTCGTCCATGATGAGGAGCTTCGTGTGCACGCTCAGCCAGCGGGCGAGGATCACCTTCTGCTGGTTCCCGCCGCTCATGTTCACGACGAGGAACCTCGCGCTCGGGGTCTTGATCCGGAGATCGCGGATCATCTTCTCGACGAGCGCGCTCTCCTTCGCGCGCCGGATCACCCCGCCGCGGGTGACCGACCGGATCGCCGAGATGGTCGTGTTGACGGCCACGTTCAGCTTGAGGAAGAGCCCCTGGCCCTTGCGGTCCTCGGTCACGAGCGCGACGCCGCTGCGGATCGCGTCCTTGGGCGAGCGGGGCCGGTACGGCCGGCCCTCCATGGTCATCTCCGCCGTGTGGGGATCGGCGCCGAAGACGGCGCGCACGACCTCGGTCCGGCCGGAGCCGGTGATCCCCGAGAAGCCGACGATCTCGCCCGCGCGGACGTGGAAGCTCACGTCGTGGACGAGCTTGGGGCGGCGCAGGTTCTTCACCTCGAGCAGCACCGGGCCCGCGGGCGTGGCGCGCCGCGGGTAGACGTCCTTCAGGTCGCGCCCGATCATGAGGCGGACGAGATCGTCCATCTGGACGTCGGCGACCCGCTTGGTGGCCACGTAGCGCCCGTCCTTGAGCACCGTGACCTCGTCGGCGAGGGCGAAGATCTCCACGAGCCGGTGGGAGATGTAGACGATCCCGATGCCCTGCTGCTGGAGCGAGCGGACCACCTCGAACAGCCGCTCGAGATCGCCCTCCCCCAGCACGGCGGAGGGCTCGTCCATGACGAGGAGGCGCGTCTTGCGGTTGAGCGCCTTGGCGATCTCCACGAGCTGCTGCTCGGCCACGGAGAGGCGCTCGACCTTGGCGTCCACGGAGATCCGCGCGCCGAGGCGATCGAGGAGCTCCCGGGAGCGCGCGCGGGCGGTCTTCCAGTCGACCCGGAACCCCTTCCGCGGGAGCTGGCCGAGGAAGATGTTCTCGGCCACGGTGAGCTGCCGGCCGAGGTTGAACTCCTGGTAGATGGTCGAGATGCCGAGGGCCTGGGCGTCCTCCGGCCCGCGGATCGCGACCGGCTTCCCCTCCCACAGGATCTCGCCCTCGTCCTTCGCGTACGCGCCGGACAGGATCTTGATGAGGGTGGACTTGCCCGCGCCGTTCTCGCCGAGCAGCGCGTGGACCTGGCCCTCGCGGACGGTGAGGCTCACCCCCTGCAGCGCCTTCACGCCGGGGAAGGTCTTGCCGATCCCCTTCATCTCGAGGAGGACCTTCCCCGGGCCCTCGGCGGTCGCCGCGCGCATCGCGCCTCCCTCGCTCACTTCCCGCGGTGGGACAGGTAGTCCACCGACGCCGCGAGGATCACCAGCACGCCGGTGATGAGGACCTGGTAGTTGGACCCGATGCCCATGAGCTGCAGCCCGTTCCGGAAGACGCCGACGATGAGCGCCCCGACGAGCGTGCCCATGATGTAGCCGCGCCCGCCGAGGAGGCTGGTCCCGCCCAGCACCACGGCGGTGATCGACTCGAGGTTGCCGTTCTGGCCGGTGTTGGGATCGCCGACGCCCATGCGGCCGACGAGCAGCAGGCCGGCGATCCCGTAGGAGATCGCGGCGATCGTGTACACCGCGATGAGCACGCGGCCGGTGTGGATGCCGGCGAGCCGCGCCGCCTCGGGGTTGTCGCCGACGGCGTAGACCGCGCGCCCCGCCGGCGTCGAGCGCAGGACGAACCAGGCGATCACGTAGAGGACGATCATCGCCACCGTCCCGTACGTGATCGCCGTGCTCCCGATCCGGAAGGTGTCCCCGAAGAAGTTCAGCGCCGGCGGGACGTCCGTGATCGTCGCGGTCGTGTAGATGCGGACGAGCGAGTACGCGATGCTGTAGGTGCCGAGGGTCACGATGAACGGGGGCAGGCCGATGAAGGTGTGGAGCCAGCCGTTCACGACGCCGAACGCGACGCACACCGCCATGCCCACGAGCACCGCCAGGTACGGATCCATCCCCGAGTTGGCGTAGAGGCCGGTCATGAGCACGGACGAGAGCGCCATGATCATGCCGTTCGAGAGATCGATCCCGCCGGTGAGGATCACCAGCGTCTGGCCGATCGCGAGCGTCCCGACCACGACGACCTGCTGGAGGATGAGCGAGAAGTTGGCCCCGGAGAGGAAGCGATCGCTCTGCGTCGCGAAGAAGATGCACGCCAGGATCAGCGCGGCGACGGGGCCGAGGATCGGGAAGCTGCCGAGGGACCGGAGGAAGTCCGTCCGCGGCGGCGCGGGCGACGTGGTGGCGACCGTGCTCATGGGAGCGCTCCCTGCCCGCCTGGGCGGAGGCGCGCGGCGGCCGCGCCTCGCCCGGGCGCGGGTCTACTTCGTGCCCCAGCAGTTCGCCATGCCGAACTTGCTGTCCTTGCTCGGCACGCCCGGCTGCGCCTTGTCGGTGATGAGCGTGACGCCCGTGTCCGTGTACCCGGACACCTTCTTGCCGGACTTGGCGTAGTCCACGACCGCCTGCACGCCCATGGTCGCCATCTTGAGCGGGTACTGCTGGGACGTGGCCGCGATCTTCCCGTCCACCACGCCCTGCACGCCGCGGCAGCCCCCGTCCACGCTCACGATCAGGATGTCCTTCTCCTTGCCCGCGGCGCGGATGGCGGTGTACGCGCCGAACGCGGCCGGCTCGTTGATCGTGTAGACGAGGTTGATGTCCGGGTTCTTGGAGAGGCAGTTCTCCATCGCCGCCTGCCCCTCGGCCTGATCCCCGTGGGTGTCCTGGCTGCAGACCACCTGCGGCGCCGTCACGAGGTTCGAGGAGTTCGGGTCCGCCTTGGCGAGGCCCATGCCCTGCAGGAAGCCGTTGTGCCGCTGGGCGCCGACCGTGATGCCCGGCTGCAGGTCGAGCGTGGCGATGACCGGCTTCTTGCCGGCCATGGCCGCCTTGGCCCACTGGCCGATGAGGACGCCGGCCTTGAAGTTGTCGGTCGCGAACAGGGCGTCCACGGCGCTCTGCGGCTCGGTCGCGGTGTCCAGGGCGATGACCAGCGCCCCCTGCTGCCGGGCGCGCTGGAGCGCGGGCACGATGGCCTTGGTGTCGCTGGGCGTGATGAGGATCCCCTTGGCGCCCGCGTTGATCATGTTCTCGAGCGCCGTCACCTGGCCCTCGTTGTCGCCGTCCTTGGCGCCCGCGCCGGTGAGCAGCTTGGCGCCCTGCCTCTTGGCCTCCTGGCTGGCGCCCTCCTTCATCTTCACGAAGAAGGGGTTGCTCTCGGTCTTGGTGATGAGGCCGACGGTCACGTCGGCGGCGAGGGCTTCGCCCGCCAGGACGGCAGCCGCCGCGGCCACGAGTGCACGCTGGAGCTTCATGACGTTCTCCTCTCCTCGGTTCACTTCCGGTCGTTCACGAGCGTCCTCGAGCAAGGCGCCATGGAAAGCTAGCCGCAGCCCCGACGGCGGTGCTGCGGGACGGCGCCGACCATGCGGGTGGGGATCGCCGGACGCCCCGTTTCACGGTCGGCACGAGGGCGCGCTCGACCAGCCCGTGGGCCCTTCGGGGTCGAGCGGCGGACGGGCGGGCGGGCGCTGCCCGGGGCCGCGCGAACCCGCTTGCCTCCGCACCCGGGGATCTGCTGGATCGTCGCCATGGCCCACGCGCGCTTCGTCGTCTTCGGGGAGGCCCTGACCGACTTCATCCGGGAGGGCGAGGATCTCTGGCGCTCCGTCCCCGGCGGCTCGTGCTGGAACGTCGCCCGCGCCGCGGCGCGGCTCGGCGTCCCGACCGGCTACGCGGGCGGGGTCAGCCTCGACCACTTCGGCGACGCGCACGTGCGCCTCTCCCGCGAGGCCGGGCTCGACCTGCGCTTCCTCCAGCAGGTGCCGAAGTCGCCGCTCCTCGCGATGGTCGTCTCCGCCCACCCGCCGGAGTACTCGTTCGTCGGCGACGACAGCGCCGACCTCAACTACGACCTCGCGCGGCTGCCGCCAGGCTGGCTCGACGAGGTCGAGCTCGTGCACTTCGGGTGCATCAGCCTGGTGCGCGAGCCGTACGCGACGCGGCTCGTCGAGCTGGCGGAGCGCGTGCACGCGGCGGGGAAGCGGATCTGCTTCGACCCGAACTACCGGAACCTCATGACCGAGGCGTTCCGGCCGCGGATGGAGCGGCTGGTCGGCCTCGCCGACTTCATCAAGGCGTCGGAGGAGGACCTCGGCCGGATGTTCCCGGAGCTGACCCGCGACGCGGCGGTGGCCCGGCTCCGGGCGCTCTCGCCCCGCGCCCACGTCCTCGTCACCATGGGGGCCGGCGGGATGCGCCTGCACACGCCGGAGCGCGAGCTCTTCCAGCCGGCGTTCCGGGTCGAGGTGCAGGACACGGTGGGCGCCGGGGACTCGACCATGGCGGCATGGATGGCGGGCGTGCTCGGCGAGCCCGGCGCGGGCCCGGAGCGCCACCTGCGCATCGCCGCGGCGACCGCGGCGCTCGTGTGCACGAGGCCCGGCGCCTACGCACCGACCCGGCAGGAGGTCGACGCGTTCCTGGCCGCGAATCGCGCGAGCTGACGGTGCCCGTGCCCGTGGCGAGGCTCGGGCTCGGGCTCGGGCTCGGAGATGCTACGCGGGCGGGAGCACGTACCACTGCCCCTTGGCGCCCTGCTCGCGGCGCAGGAGGCCCTCCGCCTCCATGTGCTCGAGCAGCCGCGAGAACGACGAGAACCCGAACTCGCGCTCGTCGAAGTCCGGCTCCTTCCGGACGATGGCCGCCTTGATGGCCGACGGGTTCACCGGGCCGGCGGCCTTGGACAGGATGGCCGACGCGGCCTCGCGCGCGACCTCGGGGACGCTCTTCTCGCGCGGCGGCTTCTCCTTCTCCTTGGAGCCGTCGCGCCGCTTGCTCTGGCCGGGGCGGAGGTAGATGAACTCGTCGCAGGACTTCACGAAGAGCGGGCTCGTCGCCTCCTTGACCGCCATCCCGATCACGATCCGGTCGTTCTCCCGCAGCTTGTTCGCGAGCGGGACGAAGTCGGAGTCGCCGGAGGCGAGCACGAAGGTGTCGATGTGCTCGCGCAGGTACGCGAGCTCCAGGGCGTCGATCACCAGCCGGACGTCGGCGCCGTTCTTCCCGGCGCGGGTGGAGGGCGGGACGTCCACGAGCTCGACGCCCTTGTCGTGCAGCCGCTGGGTGGCCGCGGAGAACCGCGTCCAGTCCGCGTAGGCGCGGCGGAAGACGACCTTGCCCTTCTCGAGCAGGGCGTCGAGGGCGGGCTGCAGGTCGAAGGTCTCCGCGGACAGCCCGGTCCGGGTGACGAGGTTCTCGAAGTCGATGAAGAGCGCGATCCGCTGATCGCTGGTCTCACGTTTCATGCCGGGCAACCTGACAGGACCGGGGCGCCGCCGCAACCGCTACTTGTCGCCCTGGAAGATGAGCGGGAGCCCGCCCTTCGGGTTCCCGACGATGACCACCTTGGCGTTCTCGCTCCCGGCGAGCTTCTCGGTGGCCTCGATCCCCTTGAACTGGAGGTACTCGGGGGTGAGCCCCTGCCGGACGATGCTCTGGTACTTGGCGATGCCCTCGGCCTCGATCTGCTTCCGCTGCGCCTCCTGGCGCTCGCGATCGAGCGTGAACCGCATCTTCTGGGCGCGCTGCTCCTCCGCCAGCTTGTCGGCGATCGCCGTCTTGATGGCCTCCGGGAGGTCCACGTCGCGCACGAGGACGGCCTCCACGACGACGTGCTTGCCCTCGAGCGCCCGGGTGATCTCCTCGTAGATCTGCCGCTCGATCTCCTCGCGCTTGGTCGAGTAGATCTCCTCGGGCTGATAGCGGCCGAACACCTTGCGCGCCTCGGACCGGACCACGGGACCGACGATCTTCTCGTCGTAGTTCGGCCCGACCTGGGTCTGGAGCTCGAACAGCTCGGCGGTCACCGGGCGGTACCGTACGCTCGCGTCCACGCGGATGGCGAGGCCGTTCGAGGAGAGCACGCTCAGCTGCTCCTTCATCTCGTGCACGCGCGTGTCATAGAGAATGACGTCGTTCCAGAGCGGCATGACGTGCATGCCCTCGTCGAGCAGCTCCTTGCTGGTTCCGCCGCCCAGCGACTTGAAGACGATCCCGCGGTTCCCCGACGGCACGGTCGGGCAGTGGCACGCGCCGAGGAACGGCGCGACGACCAGCGCGAGGAGGAGGAGCGTGGGGAGTGGCCGGTGCATGTTCACCTCGGGGTGAAGACTCCGGCGAAGCCTAATCGAGCCTTGCCGCGCTGCGCCAGCACGACCGCCCCCTCCCCCGGGGACCGCAGGCGCCGCCCATCGGCGGTGCGACCAAAAGGGCGCTCGACTCGTGCTTCCATTCCACGGATCGTTGCATCTTCGACGTGGCACGCGAGGCGGCTCCGGGGACCGAGCTCCGGGCCGGGCGAAGCGAGGAGGCCGCGATGGACGAGAGCGAGCGCGTGGAGCAGGCGGACGCGGAGACGGGCGGGACGCGGACCGAGGTCGTCGCCAGCACGCTGGAGGCGCTCCAGGCGCGCGTCGAGCGCGCCGATCGCGAGGCGCTGCGCGGCGCGATCGCCTTCAACCGGCCGCCGGCCGCGGGCGCGCAGGCCGGCGACGAAGAGGGATAGGCGGCCTCAGTTCGTCGCGGGAGCGGGCGTCGCGGCGCCGTCGACGCGCGCGCATGCCTGCTTCTCGCCGCCGGCGCAGGCCTTCCGGAAGAGGTCGCCGGCGCGG
>DASPMI010000100.1:0-9959 GCA_035627135.1 Anaeromyxobacter sp.
CCGCGGCCGCTCCATCCCGAACCAGTACATCATCGTGGACGAGGCCCAGAACCTCACGCCGCACGAGGTGAAGACCATCATCACGCGCGTGGGCGACGGGACGAAGATCGTCCTCACCGGCGACCCCTACCAGATCGACAATCCGTACGTGGATCAGACCAACAACGGCCTCATCCACGTGGTGAACCGCTTCAAGAACGAGCGGCTCGCCGGGCACATCACCATGCAGAAGGGCGAGCGGTCGCCGCTCGCCGAGCTGGCGGCGAACCTCCTGTGAGCCGGCGCCGCTGGAACCGGGCTCCGCGGCCCGTTAGGCCTCTCCCATGAAGCAGCCGCCCTCGACCCCGGACCCGTCCCAGGCGCCGCGCCTCGAGTACCCGCTCGCGTACGGCTTCACGATCATCGGGCTCGCCGGTGACGACTTCCCGGAGCACGCGCGCCGGCTCGTCGCCCGGCACGTGGCCGAGGTGCCCGTCGAGGCCGTGATCGTGCGCGCGAGCGCCGGGGGCAAGTACCACTCGGTCTCGGTGTCGGTCCTGCTCGACTCGGAGGAGCAGCGCCGGGCGGTGTACCGGTCGCTCCACGACGACGCGCGGGTGGTCTTCGTGCTGTAGCGCTCGCGCGCGACGGTCCAGCGCCTACGCGGCGGCGCGCGCCCCGAAGTCGACGATCTCGACGGGGTTCGCGGCCATGCCGAAGGTGACCTCGTCGCGCCAGCCCTCGGCGTCGCCGCCGATCTGGAGCGGCATCGGGCGTTCGAACCGGAGGGCCACGCGGTCGGCGTGGAAGTCGAGCAGGCCGGGGTGCGCGAACTCGCCCGACCAGATGCTGCCCAGGTTGAGGAGCAGGGTGTGGAGGTGGATGCTGGTCGCGACGCGGACCTGCATCATCCCGGGCGCCTTCTGCGCGAACGGGAAGACGCGGAGCCCGAGCCCGTAGTACGGCACCGTGCTCGCGGCCGCCAGCATGCAGGGCCCGGCGTACAGGAGCTCGCCGCTGGCGATCGGCCTGCCGATCCGGCGGCCCGCGGGATCGAGGCGCCAGGCGGGACGGCCGGCGTTCACGACCTCGCAGTACGCAGGCCGGCGCTCGGAGAGGAACCGCGGGACGGAGCGCAGCGCGAGCGCGAGCCCGTACCCCGACATGCCCTCGCCCAGCCGCCGCAGCGGCGTCGCGCCGAGCTGGCCGCGGATCCAGTTGTAGTCGTTCATGATCGCCGCGTCGATCCCGACGCCGGCGAACGGCGTCCGGCGGCCCTCGCACGTGAGGAGATCGAGCCGGCGGACCCGGTCCACCTCGCCGCGGACGAACCGGGCGAGGTCCTGCACGTGCCGCCGCGGCTCGGCGCCGACCATCTCGGCGACGGCGTTCCCGGTGCCGAGCGCCAGGACGCCGAAGCGGGGCGGGCGGGCGGCCCGGCGCTCGGCGCTCTCGAGGATGCGGTTCACCCAGGCGACGAAGGTCCCGTCGCCACCGCCCGTGAACACGGTCCCGTACCGGCGGGCGACCACCTCCTCGGCGATCTCGACGGCCTCGCCGGGGGAGCGGGAGAGGTAGAGGTGCTCGTCCGGCAGCACGGAGGACAGGGCACGGCGGACGTCGTGGTTGACCTGCTTCGCGTGGGCGTTGAGAAGGACCGCCACGTCCGTCCCGCCCATCCCGGGGAAGGCCTCTCGTGACGTACTCGGCTGTGCGCTGCGCACCATCCGTCGCATCCTCTTCCCCCCCGAGGGCTCTGACGCGGATGTCCGAGGACGAGAGCAAGTGAGGTGCCACGCTGCGTCGAGGCCGAAATCCGTCGCGTTTTCAGCCTCCTCCGCTGTCCCACGTCCCGGGGAGGGGCAGCGTGGGACGCGTCGCGGGGGTGGCGGTGCGAATCACGGTACGCACCTGTCGGGGGTGGCGCTACCGCTCAGGGTGCCGGGCGGGCCGCGCGCCCCTCGCCCGTCCAAGAAGCGCAAGTCGCCGTTTGACAGCCTCCTTCGCGGACTTAGGTTGCCCCGCGTCCAGGAGGGATTTCCACCAATGGCCAAGATCATCGGCATCGACCTCGGCACGACGAACTCCGTCGTCGCGGTGATGGAGGGGAAGGACCCCGTCGTCATCACCAACGAGGAGGGATCGCGCCTCACCCCGAGCGTGGTCGCCTATACCAAGGAGGGGGAGCGGCTCGTCGGGCAGGTGGCGAAGCGCCAGGCCATCACCAACCCCGAGAAGACCGTCTACTCGATCAAGCGGTTCATGGGTCGCCGGTACGGCGAGGTCCAGGACGAGATGAAGCGCGTCCCGTACCACGTCTCCGAGGGCCCGAACGGCGACGCGCGCATCGAGATCGACGGGAAGCAGTACTCGCCCCCGGAGATCAGCGCGCAGGTCCTGCTCAAGCTGAAGCGGGCGGCCGAGAACTACCTCGGCGAGAAGGTGACCGACGCGGTGATCACCGTGCCGGCCTACTTCAACGACGCCCAGCGCCAGGCGACCAAGGACGCCGGCGAGATCGCCGGCCTCAACGTCCGGCGCATCGTCAACGAGCCGACGGCGGCGGCGCTGGCGTACGGGCTCGACAAGAAGAAGAACGAGAAGATCGCCGTCTACGACTTCGGCGGCGGCACGTTCGACATCTCGATCCTCGAGGTGGGCGAGAACGTGGTCGAGGTGCTCGCGACCAACGGCGACACGCACCTCGGCGGCGACAACATCGACCAGACCGTCATCGACTGGCTGATCGCCGAGTTCAAGAAGGACACCGGCATCGACGTCTCCAAGGACAAGATGGTCCTGCAGCGGCTCAAGGAGGCGGCGGAGAAGGCCAAGATCGAGCTCTCCTCCATGACGGAGACCGAGATCAACCTGCCGTTCCTCACGGCGGATCAGACCGGCCCGAAGCACCTCTCGATCAAGCTCTCGCGCGCCAAGCTCGAGCAGATGGTCGAGGCCCTCATCGAGCGGTCGATCGAGCCGACGCGCAAGTGCCTCGCGGACGCGAAGCTCCAGCCGTCGCAGATCGACGAGGTGGTGCTCGTCGGCGGCCAGACGCGCATGCCGAAGATCCAGGAGACCGTGAAGCGGTTCTTCGGCAAGGAGCCGAACCGCACCGTGAACCCGGACGAGGTGGTCGCCGTGGGCGCGGCGGTCCAGGCCGGCGTGCTCTCCGGTGAGGTGAAGGACATCCTCCTCCTCGACGTCACCCCGCTCTCGCTCGGCGTCGAGACGCTGGGCGGCGTGATGACCCGGCTCATCGACCGGAACACGACCATCCCGGCGAAGCGCTCGGAGACGTTCTCGACCGCGGCGGACAACCAGACGTCGGTCGAGATCCACGTCCTCCAGGGCGAGCGCGAGATGGCGCGGGACAACCGGACGCTGGGACGGTTCCACCTCGAGGGGATCCCGCCGGCGCCGCGCGGCATGCCGCAGATCGAGGTCACGTTCGACATCGACGCGAACGGAATCCTGAACGTCTCGGCGAAGGACAAGGGGACGGGCAAGGAGACCAAGATCACGATCACCCACTCCTCGGGCCTCAACAAGAACGAGGTCGAGAAGATGGTGGCCGACGCCCGCGAGCACGAGTCGGAGGACAAGAAGCGGCGCGAGGAGATCGAGCAGCGGAACCGGGCCGAGAACCTCGCGTACCAGATGGAGAAGATGGTCCGCGAGAACAAGGACAAGCTCTCCGCCGCGACGGCGAAGGACCTCGAGGACGCGATCCAGGAGGTCCACAAGGTCCGCGAGAAGGGCTCCGCGGACGAGGTGAAGGCCGCGGCCGAGCGGCTCGAGCGCGCCAGCCACAAGGCCGCCGAGGAGCTCTACAAGGCTGCGCCCGGCGCGGCGCCCGGTGGCGACGGCGCGGGGCAGGGCCCGTCGCAGGAGAAGCCGAAGGACAACGTGGTCGACGCGGAGTTCAAGCAGGTGTGACGTGGCCCAGCCCCGCCGGGGCTGGGTCCGGGCTACAGGCTCCAGGCTGCAGGCTCCAGGGGAGCGGTTCTCCTGAAGTCTGGAGCCTGAAGCCTGTAGCCTTTTTCGTTTCCTCGCCCTCGCTCGCTTTTGCCGATCGCGGGCCTTACCATCGAGGCGCCGTGAACCTGACCGTCCTCTCGCGCTCGCAGGAGATCTACACGACCGGCCGGATCGTGGAGGCGGCCCGCGCGCGCGGGATCCGCACCCGCGTCGTCGATCCCCTGGAGGTGGAGCTCGGCCTGGGCGAGCGCGCGCCTGCCGCGTACTGGCGCGGCCGGCGGCTCCCGCGGGCGGACGTGGTCGTCCCGCGCATCGGCCTCTCGGTCCACCAGTACGGGCTCGGGGTGGTGAACCAGCTCGAGCTCATGGGCATCCCCGTGATGAACGGGACGTACGGCATCGCCGCGAGCCGCAACAAGATGCGCGTCCTGCAGATGCTCTCCGCCGCAGGCGTGGCGGTCCCGCGGACCGTGATGGCGAGCGAGCCCGCGCGCATCAAGGATCTCGTGAAGCTCGTGGGCGGCGTGCCGGTGCTCGTGAAGCTCCTCTCCGTGAGCGAGAAGAGCGGGGTCATGATCTGCGAGAGCCTGCAGTCGCTGGAGGCGGCCCTCGAGGCCATCCTGGGGCTCGGGCAGAACATCGTGGTCCAGCAGTACCTGCGCGGCGCGCTCGGGCGCGACCTGCGGGTGCTCGTCGTCGGCGGAGAGGTGATCGCGGCGATGCGCCGGCGCGCCCCGCCGGGCCGGTTCACGCCCAACCTCCGGCGCGGAGCGCAGTTCGAGCCGGTCGACCTCTCCGCCGAGTACGCGCGGCCGGCGCTCGAGGCCGCGCGCGTGCTCCAGCTCGAGATCTGCGCCGTGGACATGCTCGACGGGAAGGGCGGCCCGCGCGTCTTCGAGGTGAACAGCTCTCCGTCGATCCGGGAGGCCGAGGCGACGTGCGGGATCGACGCCGCCGGGCGCATCGTCGAGCGTGCGGTCCGGCTCGCCGCGCAGCGGTCGACCGCGGCGCCGCGGCGCCCTCCGCGCCACCGCGAGGCGGCCCCCGCCGCGCGGCTCCCCTGACGTCCGGGTGGGCCCTCGGCCCCCCCCCTCGATGAATCCTGGACTCCTCGGCGGCGTCCAACTGTTGTAGAGGTTCGGCATGCGAGCGGTCATCCTCTCGATCTCCTTGATTCTCGCGATCCCTGCCGGGGCGGTCGCGGACCCCGAGGCCAACGCGGCCAAGAGCTACCGCGTGGACACCCAGGGCACGACGTTGGCGGTCCCGGCGGGCGGGTCGGGGACCCTCGTCCTCTCCATCGTCCCGCTCGACGGGACGAAGGTGCACCCGCAGGCGCCGCTCAAGATCGCGCTCACCGGCACCCCGGGCCTGAAGCTGACGCGCGACACGCTCGGCCGGAAGGACGCCGCCGACCCCAAGGCCGAGGGGCCTCGGTTCGAGGTGCCGTTCACCGCCGTCGCGGCCGGCGCGCAGGAGGCCCGCGCGAAGGTCGAGTTCTACCTCTGCGCCGACGACTGGTGCGCGCGGCAGACCCGGGACGTCGCGGTCGCGATCGCCGTGAAGTGAGATCGCTCCAGGAGCCGAGGGGACTCCGCGCGTGCGCGTCGTCTACGGAATGAACCCGGTGCGGGAGCTGCTGCGCGCCGAGGGCGATGGGCCTTCGGAGCTCTGGCTCGCCGAGGGCGGCACGCGCGGCGCGGCGTTCGCCGCGCTCGAGCGGGAGGCGCGCGCGCGCGGCGCCCGCGTCCGGACCGCCCCCCGCGCGCAGCTCGACAAGCTCGCCGGCACCGATCGCCACCAGGGCGTGGTCGCGACCGTCGCGGACTTCCGGTACGCCGAGGTCCCCGACCTCCTCGCCCGGGCGGACGCGGCAGGCGCGGCGCCGCTCGTGCTCGTGCTCGACGGCGTCGAGGATCCGCACAACCTCGGGGCGATCATCCGCTCGGTGCACGCGCTCGGCGGGCACGGGGTCGTGATCCCCAAGGACCGCGCGGTCGGCGTGACTCCCGTGGTGGCGAAGACGTCGGCCGGCGCGGTGGAGCGGTGCTCGATCGCACGAGTGGTGAACGTGGCGAAGGCCGTCGAGAAGCTGAAGGAGTCGGGCGTCTGGTCGGTCGCGCTCGCGCAGGACGCGGAGCGGCCGCTCTCCTCCCTCGATCTCCGCGGACCGACGGCGCTCGTGCTGGGAAGCGAGGGGACGGGGCTTCGGCCGCTCGTCCGGAGAACCTGTGACTTCGAGGCGAAGATCCCCATGCCTGGCGAGCTGGAGAGCCTCTCCGTCTCGGCGGCCGCGGCCATCGCCATGTACGAGGTCTCGCGGCAACGTGGCGCCCGGCCAGTGGGCAGGGAAGGGGAGTTTCGGCCGTCGGAATCCCCTGTTGACAAGACCCGCTGAGTCGTTTTAAAGACGCCCCTCCACTTAGGGCGGTGGCCGACTGCCCTGGCAGGAGGGCAGGCGTTCGAACCGGAAGGATTTCGCTGGCGTAGCTCAGCAGGTAGAGCAGCTGCCTTGTAAGCAGCAGGTCGCGGGTTCGAGTCCCACCGCCAGCTTGGAGCGCTGGGAAGGGAAGGGCCCGGAGAGTGTCAGAGTTGCGGAGGGATTCCCGAGCGGCCAAAGGGAGCAGACTGTAAATCTGCCGTCTTACGACTTCGGTGGTTCGAATCCACCTCCCTCCACCAAGTAACCTGGGGTTTTCGAAAGCAGCGGAGACGACGTTTCGGAGGCCTGCGGGAATAGCTCAGTTGGTAGAGCGTCAGCCTTCCAAGCTGAATGTCGCGGGTTCGAATCCCGTTTCCCGCTCACGGAAGGTCGGAACGAAGGAAAGGTTGCCCTGGTAGCTCAGTCGGTAGAGCGCGTCCTTGGTAAGGACGAGGTCTCCAGTTCAATCCTGGACCAGGGCTCTCAGGATCGGCGGCGGTGACGGACGGCGGCCGCCGTCCGTCGCTCGAACGCAGAAGGATCCAGTGAGGAAGGGCAGCCATGGCCGGCAATCGCACCATCATCACGCTCGAGTGCAAGACCTGCAAAGAGCGCAACTACACGACGACGAAGAACAAGAAGAAGACCCAGGACAAGCTCACCCGGTCCAAGTACTGCCCGCGGTGCCGCAAGCACGTGGAGCACAAGGAAGCGAAGTAGCGGGACCGGGCAGGGTCGCAACGGGATAGGCCAGTAGCTCGAACGGTAGAGCAGCGGTCTCCAAAACCGCGGGTTGGGGGTTCAAATCCCTCCTGGCCTGCCAGACGGAACGAGGGCGGGGCAGCCGGAGAGGCGGCCCCGCCCTCCCTCACGGAAGCGGTCGAGAGAAGCCATGGACAACGTCGCCGTCGTGGATCGGGCCAAGCGGATCGTCGGGATCGCCTACGTCGTCGCCGCGCTCGTGGTCGGCGTCTTCCTTGCCCGCGTGCTCCAGGCCGCGTTCGTCTGGAGCGGCGTGAACGACTTCGACATCCTCGGGCTGACCAACCTCTCGGGGGCGCTCGGGTACGGCATCGCGGCGGTCGTCGCGATCCTCGTGTGGCGCGTGCCGCGGACGCGGCAGGTGTCGCTCGACATCGCGCTCGAGCTGGGCCGCGTGACCTGGCCGACCATGCGGGAGACGCGCGCGGCCACCCTCGCCGTGATCATCGCCTCGCTCGTCGCGGCGGTGATCCTCGGGCTCTTCGACATCGGCTGGGCCGCGATCGCCAACTGGGTCTACGGCACGCCGAAGTAGCGGGCGGGCCGGCGGGATCGGGCGGGCGGGCGGGCGGCGCGGGCCGCCGCGTAACGCGGGCATCCCGGTAGTGCACGCGGCGCGAACACGGAGAACCCAATGGCGAAGAAGTGGTACGTGGTGCACACCTACTCGGGCTTCGAGAACAAGGTGAAGAAGTCCCTGGAGGAGCGCGTTCGCCAGCACGAGCTCCAGGATCAGTTCGGGGAGATCCTCATCCCCATGGAAGTGGTCCAGGAGATGGTGAAGGGGGAGAAGAAGACGTCGAAGCGGAAGTTCTTCCCCGGATACATCCTCGTGAACATGGAGATGAGCCTCCAGACCTGGCACCTCGTGAAGGGGACGGCCAAGGTCACCGGGTTCGTCGGGAACGCGAAGACGCCGGACCAGGTGCCCGCCGTCTCCGACGCCGAGGTCCAGCGGCTCACCACCCAGATCTCCGAGGGTTCGCTCAAGCCGAAGCCGAAGGTGCAGTTCGAGGAGGGCGACCAGGTCCGCGTGATCGACGGCCCGTTCTCGAACTTCAACGGCACCGTCGAAGAAGTGAAGCCGGAGAAGGGCAAGCTGCGGGTGCTCGTCTCCATCTTCGGCCGCGCGACGCCGGTCGAGCTGGACTTCATGCAGGTCGAGAAGACGTAGCAGCGGTCAACGGAGCGTGGAAGAGCCCGCCGGGCTCGTGAAACCACGCAGGGCCACGCGGTCCGGCCCGGAAGGAAGCCATGGCGAAGAAGGTCACAGGACAGATCAAGCTGCAGCTCCCCGCCGGAAAGGCGAACCCGGCGCCCCCCGTGGGCCCCGCGCTCGGCCAGCACGGCGTCAACATCATGGAGTTCTGCAAGCAGTTCAACGCGCAGACCCAGCCCCAGGCGAAGGAAGGGCTCATCATCCCGGTCATCATCACGGTGTACCAGGACCGGACCTTCTCCTTCATCCTGAAGACGCCCCCCGCGGCCATCCTCCTCAAGAAGGCGGCCGGCCTCCACACGGAGAAGAAGAAGGGCTCCGGCGCGCACGCTCCCGGCAAGGAGAAGGTCGGGAAGGTGACGCGCGCGCAGGTGGAGCAGATCGCCAAGACCAAGATGCCGGACATGACGGCGGGGAGCCTCGAGGCCGCGATGCGGACGGTCGAGGGGACCGCGCGCTCCATGGGCATCGAGATCGTCGGCTGACCGCGAGGAGGACACGAACATGGCTCAGGGCAAGAAGTTCAAGGCGGCGCTGGCGAAGGTCGATCGCAACCGGCGGTACAAGGTCGACGAGGCGATGGGCCTCGTGAAGCAGACCGCCACGAAGAAGTTCGACGAGACGGTGGACGCGGCCATCAACCTCGGCGTCGATCCCAAGCACGCCGATCAGGTGGTGCGCGGCGCAGTGGTGCTGCCCCACGGCATGGGCAAGACGGTGAAGCTCGCGGTCTTCGCCAAGGGCGACAAGGCCCGCGAGGCGCAGGAGGCCGGCGCGGACATCGTCGGCGCCGAGGACCTCGCCGAGAAGGTCCAGGGCGGCTTCATGGACTTCGACAAGGTGATCGCCACCCCCGACATGATGGGCGTGGTCGGCCGCCTCGGAAAGGTGCTGGGCCCCCGCGGCCTCATGCCCAACCCGAAGATCGGCACGGTCACCATGGACCTCACCCGCGCCATCAAGGAGCAGAAGGCGGGCAAGGTCGAGTTCCGCGTGGAGAAGGCGGGCATCGTCCACGTGCCGTTCGGGAAGGCCTCGTTCGATCCCGACAAGCTCAAGGCGAACTTCACCGCCATCATGGAGGTCATCTACAAGGCGAAGCCCCAGACGGCGAAGGGCGTCTACGTGAAGAACGTGACCGTCAGCACGACCATGGGCCCGGGCATCAAGCTCGACCTGGCGGAGCTCGCCGCGTCTCACGCGTAATCCAGAGGATTTTCGAGTTCCCGGCGGCTCGCCGCCGCCGGGGTTCTGGTCCAAGACAGCGGGCCCGCCCCACCCCCGAGTGCGGAAGTCGTAGGGGAGGGCGGCCAAGCGGATGGCAGCGAGCATCCGACCCGCCGAGACGGGAACCTGCGATGTGGTTGCAGCGTCCCCTGCTTGGCCAGGGGGTCTCGTACCGGACGTCCGGTCCGAAGCCCAGCGAACGACGCCGACCGGTGGTGAACCGGCGGCCGGAAAGGTGGTGAGCAAGCTTGAACCGGACGGAGAAAGAGCAGGTCATCGGTGAGCTTCACGAGAAGATGGCCAAGGCCCGGGCGGCCATCGTGGCGGAGCCCAAGGGGCTGACGGTCGCGGTGGTGACCGATCTGCGCA
>DASPMI010000101.1:0-15453 GCA_035627135.1 Anaeromyxobacter sp.
CTCGACACCTGGTTCTCGTCGGGCCTGTGGCCGTTCTCGACCATGGGCTGGCCGGACGAGACGGCGACGCTCCGGACCTTCTACCCGACGTCGGTCATGGAGACCGGCCACGACATCATCTTCTTCTGGGTCGCCCGCATGATGATGATGGGCCTCCACTTCATGGGCGAGGTGCCTTTCCGGACGGTGTACCTGCACCCGATGGTCCGGGACGAGAAGGGCCAGAAGATGTCCAAGACGAAGGGGAACGTGATCGATCCCCTCGTCATCACCGAGCAGCACGGGGCCGACGCGCTGCGGTTCACGCTCGCGGCGCTCACCGCGCAGGGCCGGGACATCAAGCTCGCGAAGGAGCGGATCGAGGGGTACCGGGCGTTCGCCAACAAGCTCTGGAACGCGAGCCGGTTCGCCCTCATGAACCTGTCCGGGTACGCCGAGGCGGGGACGGACGTCGCCACCCTGGAGCTCTCCCCCGCCGACCGGTGGATCCTGGCGCGGCTGCAGCGGGCGGTGAACGAGACGGTCGAGGCGCTCGAGGCCTTCCGGTTCAACGACGCGGCGACGACGCTCTACGGCTTCGTCTGGCACGAGCTCTGCGACTGGTACATCGAGCTCTCGAAGGAGGCCCTCCTGGGCGAAACGCCGGGCGTCCCCGTCGCGCCGGATCGTCCCGGGCGCCGGGCCGCGCAGGCGGTGCTGGTCCGGTGCCTCTCGACGGCGTACCGGCTCCTGCACCCGTTCATGCCGTTCATCACGGAGGAGCTGTGGCACGTCCTCCGCGCCGAGGTCCGGGCCGACGCATGGGCCGACTCCGTCTTCGCGGCGCCGTACCCCCACAAGGGGAGCGTGGACGAGGCCGCGGAGCGGAGCTTCGGGCCGGTGATCGGCATCGTGGACGCGATCCGCAACGTTCGCGGTGAGATGAACGTCCCGCCCAAGGCGGAGCCGCGGGTGGTCATCGCCGTCGCCGACCCCGACGCGCTGCGCACGGTCCGGGGCGAGGCCGCCCGGATCGCCCGGCTCTCGCGCGCCGCCGTGGAGGTGGTCGAAGGTCCGACCGCCCCCGCCGCTCCCCAGACCGCGGTCGCGGTCGGCGCTGGGTTCGAGCTGCGGGTCCACCTCGCCGGCGTGCTGGACCTGGCCGCCGAGAGCGCCCGGGTCGAGAAGGAGCTCGCGAAGGTCGATCAGGACCTCGCCGGGATCGATCGGAAGCTCGCCAATCCGGAGTTCGTCCGGAAGGCTCCGGCGGAGGTGGTCGAGAAGGATCGGGCCCGGGCGGACGAATTGCGCGAAAAAAGAGGAAAGCTGGAGGCCCATCGTGCGATGCTTTCACCCACCGAGGCGAACCTCGCCAGGAGGGACACCATGGAAAACCAGAACGAGCCCAAGCCCGTCGCGGAGGCAGCGCCGGCTCCCGTCCAGCCCGCCCCTGCGCCGGTCGTACCCGAAGTGGAAGCGCCTGCCGCCGCCGCTGAACCCGCGGTGAAGCCGGCCGCGCCGAAGAAGGCCGCGAAGAAGCCGGCCAAGAAGGCCGCGAAGAAGGTCGCGAAGAAGCCGGCGAAGAAGGCCGCCGCGAAGAAGGTCGCGAAGAAGCCGGCGAAGAAGGCCGCCAAGAAGCCCGCGAAGAAGGTGGCGAAGAAGAAGGGCAAGAAGTAGCGAACGTGGTCGAACGGGCTCAGCACGACCGGACCTGGCTGTCCGCCCAGGTCGAGCGCCTCCTCGATCTCGCGCTCGAAGAGGACCTCGCGCTGGGCGACGCGACGAGCGAGGCGACGCTCGACCCCGAGGTCGAGGGCGAGGGCGTCTTCCTGATCAAGGAGGACCTCGTGCTCGCCGGCACCGCCGTGGCGGCCCGGGTGTTCGAGCGGCTGGGCGCGGCGTGCCGCTTCGATCGGAAGGACGGAGAACGCGCGTCGAGGGGCGAGGTGGTCGGGACGGCCCGGGGATCGGTGCCCGCCCTCCTCGCCTCCGAGCGCACCGCGCTCAACTTCCTCCAGCGGCTCTCCGGCGTGGCGACCGCGACGCGGCGCGCCGTGGACGCGCTCGCGGGCGGGGGAGGGCGGACGCGCCTCCTCGACACCCGCAAGACGACGCCCGGCTGGCGGATGCTGGAGAAGGCCGCGGTCCGCGCGGGCGGCGGCACGAACCACCGCCTCTCCCTCGGCGACGGCATCCTCATCAAGGACAACCACGTCGCCGCGAGCGGCGGGGTGGCCGAGGCGGTCCGACGGGCACGCGCGCGAGCCGGGGCCATGCTCCGGATCGAGGTCGAGGTGGTCGACCTCCCCGGCCTGGAGGCGGCCATCGCCGCCGGGGCAGACATCGTGCTCCTCGACAACATGGACGACGCGCTCCTCGCGGAGGCGGTCCGGGTCGCGGCCGGCCGGGTGAAGCTCGAGGCGAGCGGGAACATGACGCTCGAGCGGCTCCCCCGCGTCGCGGCGACCGGCATCGACTACGTGTCGATGGGCGCGATCACCCACAGCGCGCGGGCGGTGGACATCAGCTTCGAGCTGAAGTGAGGGAAGGCTACAGGCTACGGGCTGCAGGCTACCGGAACAGCGTCCGCGCCTCTCCTGGAGCCTGAAGCCTCCTCCATTGACACCCCCAGCCCGCCCTCCCACAATCCCACCGATGCCGGCCGACGCGGGCCACTCCGAGGAGCTGGTCCTCGGCTTCCTGGCGGAGGCCGGGGACGAGTTCGTCTCCGGGGAGGCCATCAGCGACAAGCTCGGGCTCACCCGGGCGGCGGTCTGGAAGCACGTCGAGGCGTTGCGGGCGCAGGGGTATCGGATCGACGCGGTGCCCGCCCGGGGCTACCGGCTGACGGGGATCCCGGACCGGCTCACTCCCCTCGAGCTCCGGCCGCTCCTCAACACGCACGACCTCGGCCACGCGCTCCACCACTTCGAGGTGATCTCCTCGACGAACGACCACGCCCGCGAGCTCGCGGAGCAGGGCGCCGCGCACGGCGAGGTGGTCGTGGCCGACTCCCAGACCGGCGGCCGCGGGCGCCGGGGGCGGCCGTGGGTCTCGCCGCCCGGCCGCAACGTCTACCTCTCGGTCGTGCTCCGCCCCGACCTCCCGCCGTCGCGGGTGACGGAGCTCACGCTGCTCACCTCGGTCGCCATCTGCGACGCGCTCCGCCAGGCCAACGTGCCGGCGGAGATCAAGTGGCCCAACGACGTCCTGGTCGGCGGGCGGAAGATCGCCGGGATCCTGACCGAGCTCGCCTCGGAGCCGGAGCGGGTCCACTGGGTGGTGGTCGGCATCGGCGTCAACGTGAACGCGACCGAGGCCGACTTCCCGGAGGAGCTCCGGCCCATCGCCACCAGCATCCGGATCGAGCGGGGCGACCCGGCGCCGCGCGCGCTCTTCGTCGCCGCGTGCCTGACGGCGCTCGAGGCCTGGCTCGACCGGCACGCCGAGGAGGGGTTCGGCCCGGTGCGGGAGGCGTGGCGGGAGCGGTGCGGCACCCTCGGGCGCGACGTCACCGTGCGGACCGAGGGGCGCGACGTGGTCGGGCGCGCCGAGGACGTCGACGCGACGGGGGCGCTGCTCGTCCGCACGGGCGCGGGCGTGGAGCGGATCCTGTCGGGGGATGTCCTCATGCTGCGTACGCGTTGACGCGGGGCGTCCCGTGCGTTGACCCGATCCGGGCCCGCGGCTACGCTCCCCCCCGTGCTGCTCGCCATCGACGTCGGGAACACCAACACCGTGCTGGGCGTGTACGAGGGGACCACCCTCCGCGACCACTGGCGCATCGAGACCTCGCACGCCCGGACCGGCGACGAGTACGGCGTCCTCATCCGGCAGCTCTTCGCGGCCGGGGGCATCGACCCGTCGAAGGTGGACGCGGTGGTCGTCTCGAGCGTCGTCCCGCCGCTGGGGCGGACGCTCGAGGACATGTCGCGACGGTACTTCGGGCGGCCGCCGCTCTTCGTGGGACCGGGCGTGAAGACCGGGATCCCCATCCTCTACGAGAACCCCCGGGAGGTCGGCGCGGATCGCGTGGTGAACGCGGTCGCCGCGTACGAGCGCTGGAAGTGCGCCCTCGTGGTGGTCGACTTCGGGACCGCGACGACGTTCGACGCCATCTCCGCGAAGGGCGAGTACCTCGGCGGCGCCATCTGCCCCGGCGTCGGGATCTCGATGGAGGCGCTGTTCCGGAGCGCGTCGAAGCTCCCGCGCGTCGAGTTCAGCAGGCCGCCCAACGTCATCGGCCGGAACACCGTCAGCTCGATCCAGGCGGGGCTCACGTACGGGTACGTGGGGCTCGTGGACGGGATCAACACGCGCATGGCCGAGGAGATCGGGAACGCGCCCGGCGGGCCCGGGCCGGCGGCCGTGAAGTGCGTCGCGACCGGCGGCCTCGCTCCGCTCATCGCCGGCATCTCGACGACCATCCGCGAGGTGGACGAGCACCTCACGCTCGACGGCCTCCGCATCCTCTGGGAGCGGAACCGGTGAACACGCCATGATCGATCCCCGCGTGAGCCCGCCCTCCGATCCGCAGGCCGAGGCGGCCTGGGAGGAGGGCCGGACCGCCTTCCACGCCCGCCACCTCGAGGCCGCGCACGCCGCCTTCGAGCGCGCCCACCGCCGCGACGGCCGCGACCCGCGGTTCATGTCCTGGTACGGCCTCACCCTCGTGCTCGTCGAGAAGAACTCCAACCTCGGGGCGCAGCTCTGCGATCAGGCGCTGCGGCTCGGCGCGGCGCCGGAGCTCGTCCTCAACGCGGCCCGGGTCCACCTGGCGCTCAACCAGCGCGAGCGCGTGCTCCAGGTGGTGACCCAGGGCCTCGCGCGGTGGCCCGACGACCCCGGCCTCGTCGCCGCGCGCGAGGCGCTCGGGACGCGCCTCCAGCCGGTCCTCCCGTTCCTCTCCCGCCACCACCCGATCAACCGGCTGCTCGGCCGGCTGCGGCACGGGTGGCGTGCGCGCCGCGGCCCCGTGTACGAGCTCACCCCCGTCGCGCTGGGCATCCCGCTCCCGCCCGCTCCGCCGCGCGCCAGGAGCTGAACATGTCCGACTGTCCGCTCCCGCTCGACGTCCTTCCGAAGCCGCTGCAGAAGCACGCCGATCCGGCGGCCCCCGCGCCGCTCCGGATGATGGGCGCCAAGGGGCTCGTCCCGGCGGTCGCGCCGGTCGACCTCACGACGCTCCTCTACGTGCTCTCGTTCGACGCGGACGCGGCGGTGCGCGAGACGGCGGTCAAGACCGCGGATGGCCTGCCGGACAAGATCTGGAGCGTCGCCCTCCGGTCCGAGGGGCTGAAGCCTGCGGTGCTCGACTGGCTCGCGGACCGGTTCGTGGGCAAGGAGGCCGCGCTGGAGCTCGTCCTCCTCAACCAGAGCACCTCCGACGAGACCGTCGCGCGCCTCGCCGCGGGGCTCTCGCAGCGGCTCGCCGACATCGTCCGCCAGAACGAGCTGCGCCTGCTGCGGCACGACGCGATCATCCGCGCGCTGTGCCAGAACCCGAACGCGCTCGCCTCGACCATCGACGGCGCCTGCGACTTCTGCGTGCGCAACGGGCTCACCCTGCTCGATGTCCCGCAGCTCGTCGAGGCGCACAAGCGGATCCACGGCGTGGACCCGATCCGGGCGGCGGCGCCCCAGGAGACCGCGGCCGCGCTCATGGCGGAGTACGATCGGGAGCTCGCGCAGGAGGGGGCCCCCGACGAGGCCCCGCACGCCGAGACCCCCGAGGAGGCGCAGAAGAAGCTCAACATCACCCAGCGCATCCTGAAGATGAGCGTGTCCGAGAAGATCAAGCTCGCGACGCTCGGCAACAAGGAGGCGCGGACGCTGCTCCTGCGCGACTCCAACAAGCTCGTCTGCATGGCGGCGGCGACGAGCCCCCGCATCACCGACGGCGAGATCATCGGCCTCGCGAACTCGCGCACCGCCAACGCCGACGTGCTCCGGTACATCTACTCGAACCGCGAGTTCCTCCGGACCTACGCCATCAAGATCGCGCTCGTGAAGAACCCGAAGGTCCCGCTCCCCACCGCGCTGAAGCTCCTCCAGACCCTGCAGGAGAAGGACATCAAGGAGCTCGCGCGGGACCGCAACGTGCCCCAGACGGTCCAGGCCCAGGCGAAGGCGTTCATGATGAAGAAGGAAGCCGCGGCCCGGGGACCGTCGACGGACAAGCACTAGACGGCAACGACGCACCGCGCGGGTGGGCTCGCTCCGTGCGGGTCCGATTCGCCAGACGCTCGGGCGCGGGCGCGGGCGCGGGCTCGGGCTCGGGAGGCACGTCCGCCAGCGATTCGCTCCTCCGCCTGCCCGCCGAGGGTATTTGGTTCTCTGCGATCGACTCCCTACGTTCTCGCAAGCCAACACGAGGCTGGAGGAAGGCAATGGCGGAGAACTCGATGGAGAGCGGCGGCAGGGGCGAGCGCATGGCCGAGGGGGTGCGCAGCCAGGCGAGCGCCATGGCCTCGGGGGTGGAGCAGCGCATCGACGATCTCCGCGGGTACGCGGAGGACGCGGGGAGCATGATCCGCGAGTACGCGCGCGAGCACCCGTGGGCCGCCGTCGGCATCGCCGCCGGCATCGGGTTCCTCCTGGGGCGCTTGCTGTCCCGGACCTGACCGGGGCGGCGCAATCTCGAGCACGCACGCGGGGTCGCAATGGACACGAACGAGGTGGGCGGGCGGTTGGAGGGCGGGGTGGCGGATCTTCGCGTCGCGATCCGCGAGCTGAGCGCGGAGGCCCGGGAGGCGGCGTCCCGGTTCGCCGAGGCGGTCGAGCTCGAGCGGCGCATGGAGGAGACGCCCATGGCCGTCCTCGGGGTCGCGGCCGCCGCGGGGTTCGTCCTGGGCGGCGGGCTCTGGCCGCTGCTCCGGCCGTTCCTCAAGTCGGCGCTGCGGACCGCGATCTCGCCGGGCAACCTGCTCGCCATCGGCGCCGCGCTGGGCGCGATGCGCGCGGCGGGTGCAAACGAACCCGAGCCCGCGGGGGTCGGCTCCGCGACGCACTGAGCGTCATCGTCCCACTGGCCGTGCGTGGCGCCGCGTTCCGCCGTCCGCGGTTCGCGGCGCGTGCGCTCGTGCGCGCGCGCGCGAGCGGCGAGGCGACCGCAACCCCGCCCGTTTGCGCGCGTCATTCGATCCGGGCTCCGTGATGGGGCGCCGCATTGACTTGTACTCGGAGCAAAGGCAATGTCGCCTCCGCTCGAGGTGAAAAAACCATGATGGATGTGACGCGGGGCGAGGCGGGCGAGGTGCTCATCCAGGTGGCTGGGACCTTCGATCGCAACGCCGCCACCCGCCTGTCCCTCTGGCTGTCCGAGCTGCCCCGGGCGACCCCGCTGGTGATCGACTTCTCGCGGGTGTCCGATCTCCAGGACGTCGGCGTCGCGACCGTCGCGCAGCAGCTCGTCGCCCACTCGGGCGTCGCGCTCCGTGGGCTCGGGCGCCACCACCTCCGGCTGCTGCGGTACTGCGGGGTCGAGGTGCCGGGCCCGCGGCACGACTACGCCGACCGGGAGGCGTGAGCGGGAGGGGGGCCCCAGCGAAGCTGGGGGAGGGGCGCCTTCGACTCCGGGCTCGCTGCGCGGGCCCTGCGCTCAGGCCGGTCGGCCGGTCGTCACGACACCTTCGAGGACTTCTCGGGTGCGGCGGCGGGCTCCGCCGGCAGCCCCTCGTCGAGGAGCTGGGCGGCGATGGCGATCGCCTTGCGGACCTTGTCCCGCACCTTCTCGTCGCTCTTGATCTTCTGGTAGGCCTTGAAGACGCGCTCCTCGTTCTTGGCGCTCTGCGCCTCGAGCTCGGCCACGCGCTTGGCCAGCTCCGCGCTGCGGGCGTCCACCTCGCTCCGCGCCCCTTCGGCCTCGCCGCGCGCGACGATGATCTCGGTGCGGGCGGACTCGAGCTCCCGCTCGAGCTCCTCGACCCGCTCGGCGGCCGCGGCGCTCTCGGACAGGCGGCGCTCGGCGTCGGCCAGGCGCGAGCGGAGCGTCTCCAGCTCGCCCGTCGCGCGCCGGGCCTCCTCCCGCGCGGTCTTGAGCTCGCCCTCCGCCTTGCGCGCCTGCGCCGTCACGGCGTCCAGCCGCGCCTTGAGCGACGCCAGCTCCGCCTCGTGCTCCGCCGCCGCGGACTCCGACGCGTCGGCGCGCTGCGCGGCGTCCTCGGCGCGCTCCCGGAGCTGCTGGAGCTCGGCCTCGCGGGCGGCGAGCGTGGACCTGGCCTCGGCGAGCTCGCGCTGGATCCGCTCGGAGGCGCCGGTCTCGGGAGGGGGCCGGGGCGGCGGCGGCGCGGCCGCGGGCATCCTGAGCGTCGTGGCGGCGACGCCCGCCAGGGTGGGGCGCGCGCCCGACCGGGCCGGGGGCTCGTCGAGGAGCGGGATGCCCGCCGCGCGGAGCACGTCGGCGCTCGGCGCGCGCACCGGGGCCGGGGGCTCGTCGCCGAGCTCCGCCAGCGGATCCTCCTCGTCGAGCGCGAGGTCGCCCATCGACGTGGGGCCCGCGGCCTCCTCCGCGTCGAGCGACGGCTCGGCGGCCGGGAGCTCCTCGGCGGGCGAGGCGCGCCCCGCGGGGCCGGCCGGCGCCGCGAGCCCGTCGAACGCCTCGTCGAGGAAGGCGAGATCGTCGTCCGGCGTCGCGGCGCGCGCCGCGGCCGGCGCGGGCGGCTCGTCCTCCGCGAGCGCGTCCAGCTCGAGGGACGGGACGGCGCCGCCGGGGTCGAGCTCCAGGCCCTCGTCGGCGGGCTCGAGCGAGAGCTCGTCGGTGGTGTTCGGGGCGTCGTCGAGCTCGCCGGGGAGGCCCGCCTCCGCGAGCTTCTGGAGGAGATCGGCCGGGACGAACGGCTTGAGGAGATACGCGTCGGCGCGGACCTTGAGCGCCTTGTGCTTCTCGAACGTGTCCTCGGTGGCCTCGGCGCTCACGAGCACGAGCGGGATCTCCTTGGTCGCCTCGTCCTTCCGCAGCTTCTGGCAGACGAGGTACCCGCTCATGCCCGGCAGCTCGACGCAGAGGACGATGCCGTCGGGGCTCCACTCGCGCGCGAGGTCGAGGCCCGACTTGCCCTCGCTGGCGGTGCGGACGTCGAAGCCCGCCGCCTCCAGGGACTCGGTGAGCGTGCCGGCGAGGGCGGAGTCGTTCTCGATGAGGAGGATCTTCTTGGGCATGTGCGCTGGGCAGGCGCGCGTCGGGCGCACCCGCTCGCGAACCTCCTCGAAATTCTCGAAAAACTCTACCTGCCGCCCGCGCCGAGGTCAAAGCCGCGGCGCTGCCATGCGCGCGGGAGGGGCGCTCGGTGTGGGACGCGCGCCGAACGGCCCGCGCGACGCGCGGGCCGTTCCGACGTCGGACGGCCCGGGCGCGGTCACGGGGCCGGGTGGGCGGGCACCAGCGACTCGCTCTGCGCCGCCTGGACGAGCCGGAACAGCGCGTCCTCCTCCAGGTCGGCCACGAGCGAGTAGACGATCTCGTCCTGGCGCCAGATGGCGACGTTGTACCCCTTGGCCCGCGCGAGGCGGACCACCTCGCGGCCGAGGCGCACCTCGCGGCCGGGCGCGTCGAAGCGCCGGTCGGGGTCGTCCACGATGAAGAGCCCGGCCTGCCCGCTCGGGAGGCGATAGCGGACGTACGCGGCCGGCCACTCGCGCAGGTTCGACAGGCGGGCGCCCTCGAGCCGCGCGTCGCGCCCGGTGAACCGGGGCAGCGACGGGCGGAAGTCCAGCTTGCCCTCGAACCACCCCGGCATCGCGGCCGCGTCCACCTCGAGCGGCAGCCCGCGGTGGTGCTTGCGGATCGCGTCCTCGAGCAGGTCGGGATTGCCGGAGTGCGACGCGAGCACGACCAGGACGCCGGCGGCGCAGGCCGCGACGGTGGCGATGGGCAGGGGGGCGAGGGCGCGGCGCCAGAGCGACTGGCGCTCGCGGGCGAGAGACCGCTGGAGGCGGGCGCGCAGCTCCGCCGGCGCGCTGCCCGCGGGGGCGGGCGCGGCCATGGCCTCGCGGAGCTTCTGGCGGATGGCGGCGCGGAGCCGGCCCTGGTGCTCGACCGTGGCGCGGCAGCGCGGGCAACCGGCGAGGTGGGCCTCGGCCTCGGCGCGCTCGCGATCGTCGAACTCGGCGTCGAGGTACGCGTCCACCGAGCGCTCGAGCTCGCGGCAGTCCATGGCGGCGATGAGCGTGGGTTCGGTGGACATGAATCCTCGGGCCCGCTGCTAGGCCGACTTCCCCTTCCGCCGGCGGTACGCCTCCATGTCGATGCTCTGCCCGTCGCCCGGATCCTGCAGCACGCCGGACGCCACGGCATACCCCGCAAGCGCCTTCTGGAGGAGCCTGCGACCGCGGTACAGGCGGCTCATCACGGTCCCGACGGGAACGTCGAGGATCTCGGCGATCTCCTTGTACGAGAACTCCTGGAGGTCGGCGAGGATCACGACCATCCGGAAGTCCACCGGCAGCGAGTCGACCGCGCGGAGGACGTCGTCGGAGAGGAGCCGGTCGAAGAAGTACTGCTCGGGGTTGGAAGCGTACTCGGCCGCGTCGCGCGAGATGAAGCGCTCGTGGACGGCGTCGCGCTCGGTGCCCTCGACGATGTTCCGCTCCTTCACCGAGCGGCGATACCGGTTGATGAAGGTGTTGGTCAGGATCTTGAAAAGCCAGGCCTTCATGTTCGTGCCGCGCTCGAACTTCTCGAAGAAGCGGTAGGCGCGCAGGAACGTGTCCTGGACGAGATCCTCGGCGTCGCGGTCGTTCTTCGTCAGCCGCAGCGCGGCGGCGAAGAGCGGGTCGAGGTGCTTGAGCGCGAGCTCCTGGAACTCGTCGCGCGTGAGGTCGTTCTGCCGGAGGTCGAACATCGGCTCTGGTTCCTCGCTCTTCGATCCCGGACCCGGCGGCTCGATCCCCGGCTGGTCTCCCGGGAAAACGGCCCGATGCCCGCCCAGATTCCCGCAGACCGCGCGCACGCTCGCTCGCCCGTGGGGGACGCGGTCGAGTTCTCGGAAAACATTATGCATTCTAGCAGAACGCCGCGGGGGCCGCGCCGGGGCCCCGGCCCGAGGCCCACCGACGAAAACCGTGGTCGGACGTGTGGTTGATGCTATCTACCCCCCGTTCGATGCGCCCCCGCCTCCTCTTCGCCGACCCGCAGGGCACGGTCTACGACCACCCCGAGCTGCTCGCCGCGGCCCGGAGCGGCGACGCCCTCCTGCGCCCGGCGGGGAAGGCGATCCCGCTCCCGCCCGGGGGCGGGCTGTGCGTCCTCCCGGGCCGTCGCCCCGTGGGCGTCGATCCGGGCACGGGGGCGCTCACCGTGCTGCAGGAGGTGAAGATCGGCCGGCGACGGTTCGCGCCCGTCGCGGTCGGCGCCACGCTGCCGCCCGGCTACACGCGCACCCTCCTGCCCGCCGCCAGCAAGCCGCCGCTCGCGACGCTCGAGAGCACGCCCGTGCTCCCGCAATGGGCGTACACCGCCGCGGGGTGGTCCGACGGGGGCCCGGTGGTCCACGCGCTCCGGACGGACCGCCGCGCGCACTGGGACCCGCGGGCGCACTCCACGCCGGATCTCCCGGCGCGCGTCGAGCGGCTCGTCGCGACCGGGAACCCCATCTACCGGCAGCTCGCGCGCTGCGCCCTCGAGTGGCGCTGCTTCACGGCCCAGAACACGTTCTACGGCCGTGACGAGGGCGCGATCCCGTCGTCCTCCTCGTGCAACGCGGCCTGCATCGGCTGCCTGTCCGAGGCGGACGAGGGGCTCCCGCCCTCGTCGCACGAGCGGATGGCTCGGCCCCCGACGGCCGAGGAGATGGCGGACCTCGCCGTGCGCCACCTCACGACCGCGACGGGGCGGGTGATGGTGAGCTTCGGCCAGGGGTGCGAGGGCGAGCCGCTCACGCGCTGGAAGGAGATCGCGAAGGCGATCCGCCTCATCCGCGCCCGGACCGGCCGCGGCTCGATCCACGCCAACACCAACGGCTCGCTGCCCGAGGCGCTCGGCGCGCTCGTCGACGAGGGGCTCGACTCGATCCGCGTCTCGCTCAACAGCGCCTCGCCGGATCTCTACGCCGCCTACTACCGGCCCTCGGGCTACGCGCTGGAGGACGTCGTCCGCTCCATCCGGCTGGCGCGGCGGCGCGGCGTCTACGTCGCCCTGAACCTGCTCACCTTCCCGGGCGTGACCGACCGTGAAGGCGAGGCGGCGCGGCTCGCGGAGCTCGTCGGGTCCACGGCGGTGGAGCAGGTGCAGACGCGGCCGCTGGCGATCGATCCGGACCTCTACATGACCCTCGCGCGCGCGCACGGCGCGGGCGGGCCGGCGCTGGGGATCCCGGCGCTGATCCGGACCCTGAAGCGGGCGCGCCCGGGGCTCGTGGTGGGGAACTTCTCGCGCGCGCGGAGCGAGCGCGCCCGGCCGGCGCGGCGGGTGCGCGCCGCAGGAGCGACCTCTCGATGAACGCTGGCATCGCCGCCGAGCTGCCGCTGCGGAAGGATCTGGCGCGCCACCTCCGCGCCGGACACCCCTGGGTGTTCCGCCGCGCGGTGGAGAAGGCGCCGGGTCGCCTCCCGCCGGGCGCGATCGTGGACGTGACGGAGGACGGGCGGTTCGTCGCCCGCGGCTACTACGACCCGCACTCTGCCATCTCCGTCCGGATCCTGACGCGCGAGCCGGCCGAGGCCGTGGACGCGGCCTTCTGGCGGCGGCGCGTGGCCCGCGCCGTCGCGCTCCGCCGCGAGCTCGTGTCCGGCACCGACGCGTACCGCCTCGCGCACGGGGAGGGCGACGGGCTGCCCGGCGTCATCGTCGATCGCTACGAGCGGTTCGCGGTGCTGAAGCTCTACTCGGCCGGCCTCACGCCGCACCGGGCCGACATCGTCGAGGCGATCCGGGCCGAGGTCCCCGGGCTCGCCGGGGTGTACGGCCGCGACGAGATCCCGCGCGACGACGACGACGAGGGTCACGGCGACTCCGAGGCGCCGGCGCAGGGCCGCGTGCTCTGGGGCGCGGAGCCGCCGGAGCGGATCCGCGTGGACGAGCACGGGATGAAGCTCCTCGTGGACGTCCGGCGCGGACAGAAGACGGGGACGTTCCTCGACCAGCGCGAGAACCGGCGGCTCGTCCGCGAGCTCGCCCGCGGGCGCGCCGAGGCGCTCAACCTCTTCGGCTACACGGGCGGCTTCTCGGTCGCCGCCGCGCTCGGCGGCGCGCGCCACGTCGTGACGGTCGATCAGGACCGGGACGCGATCGCGCTCGCGCGCGACAACTTCCGCGAGAACGGCCTCGACGCCGCGGACCACGCCTTCGCCGCCGACGACTGCTTCGAGCTCCTGGCGCGCTACAGGAAGGAGGGCCGCCGGTTCGACCTCGTGGTCTGCGATCCGCCGGCGTTCGCGAAGTCGCAGCGCGCCGTCGAGGGCGCGCTCGCGGGCTACGCCTCGCTCAACCGGGCCGCGCTCGCGGTGCTCGCGCCGGGCGGGCTGCTGGTCACCGCGAGCTGCTCCGCGCGGGTCTCCGCCGAGCAGTTCTCCGACGCGGTGAAGGAGGCGGCCTACAAGGCCAAGGTCGATCTCGCCCTCGTCACCGAGACGCGCCAGCCGCCGGACCACCCCGTGTCGCTGCAGTTCCGCGAGGGGCGGTATCTGAAGTGCCTGGTGCTGCGGCGCGCGTAGCGCGCCGCCCCGTGAACGCTCCCGAGCCCGAGCCCGGGCCCGGTTTCTCCTCGGGCTCGGGCGCGGGCTCGTTCACGGGCAGTACTCGCCGAGGGCGGCGCTCAGATCGCCTCGCCCGGCCCGGGAGGATGCTCCTCGCCGCACCCCTCGAGCTGGTTCTCGACCAGCTCCGCGAGCCGGCCCTGGTCGCGGACCGCGATGAGCCGGTCGAGCTCCTCCCAGCGCATGCTCGGCCTCGCCTTCACGAGCACCTCGTAGGCCTTGAGCGTGCTCTCGATCCCGGCGGTCTGGACGGCGACCCAATCGTTCTTCTTCGCCGGGTGCTCGATCATGTACGCGGTCATCCCGAACATCGACTGCGCGAAGAGCTTGCGGCCGAACTTCTCGCCGTCGTCCGCGGGCAAGGTGTCGAGCAGCCCCGAGCACGTCCGGACCACGATGTCGGGGATGTCGTTGATCCACTTGAGGAGCCAGATCCGTTCGGCGTTGGCGTTGGCGGCGAGCGGCGCGCGCTCCAGGCGGCGGGTGATCTCCACCGCGCGCCGTCGCTCGGCGGCGGTGGAGGGGCCGCGCTCGGCCCCCAGCGCGGGGGCGGCGAGCGCGGTCGCGAGGACGATCGCGAGGGTGCGTGCACAGGTGGTCCGTCTCAAGTGGGCTCCTCCAGCCTTCATCCTAACCAGCGGCGCGGGCGCGCGGCGGGGTGGGGCGGTGGCCCCCTCGAGGTACGAGCCGCCTACCCGGAGAAGGCCACCAATGCGAGCAGCGTCACCACCCCCGCGACGACGGCCCACTGGAGCGGGGTGGGGACGAGCCACGGGAGGAACCGCGTCGTCGGCAGGGCCGGCTCGCGCGGCTCGACGCACGCGTCCGCGGGAGGAGGCGCAGGCGTGGCGCGGCGGTACAAGAGCGCGATGGGGGCGAGGAGCGCCGCCCCGGCGAGGAGGACCGTGACCTGTCCTCCGACCGAGACGTCCGCCTGCGCGGTCTCCGGCGCCACCAGGCCGGAGAGCACCGTCGCGGCCCCCACGCCGTTGTTGGCGGCGTGGGCGGCGATCGCCGGCCACAGGGAGCCGGCCCGCCAGGAGAGCCAGCCGAACAGGATGCCCAGGAGCACGAGCGGCGCGAACCGCAGCGGATCGAGGTGGCGCGCGGCGAACAGCACGCCGGTCGCGGCGATGGCGACGCCGGGCCCGCTCGCGCGCGCGAGCGTGCGCTGGAAGTAGCCGCGGAACGCCGCCTCCTCGCACACCGGCGCGAGCCCGGCGGCGAGCGCCGTGATCGTCACCTGCACCGGCACCGGACCGCGGAAGATCCGGGACACGTCGGGGAACCGCTCGGCGAGCTCGCGCGGCAGGATCGAGATCCAGAGGCCCGCGAGGCCCGCCGCGGCGAAGTAGCCGGCGACGCCGCACAGCGCGCCGAGGGCGACGGGCAGCGCCCGCGGGCGGCCCAGGCCCAGGTACGGGACGACGCGCAGGTTCGACCCCGCGGCGGCGACGAGCGCGGGGAGCAACATCGTGAAGAGCTCGCTCCAGGCGAGCCCGAGCACGGGGCTCGCGAGCTGGGCGAGCCCCTCGAAGAGGACGAGCGCGAGCAGGACGGTGAAGAAGCCGATGGCGGCGGCGGGCGTGGGTCGCGCGGGGGCGGGCGGGGCGGGCGGGAGCTGTGGGGCGGAGGGGTTCAAGGCGGGGATGATAGCGGAGCGGGGCGGCTGTGCCCGGGCGTTCCTCGGGGTCGGGCTCGGGCTCGGGCTCGGGCGCGGGCGCGGGCGAGGGCTCGGGCGCGGGCGCGGGCTCGGGCTCGGGCGCGGGCGCGGGCGCGGGC
>DASPMI010000102.1:0-30359 GCA_035627135.1 Anaeromyxobacter sp.
GACTCCTTGTCGAAGACGAGGAACATGTTCTCGCGGTAGACGCCCCAGTGGCCGCTCTGCTCCCACAGCTTCTTGTTGAAGAGGAGCGGCGTCTTCACCTCCTGGTAGCCGTTCTTCTTCACGAGCCGGCGCATCGCGTCCGCGAGCACGTTGTAGGTGGTCGTGCCCTTCGGCAGCCAGAACGCGGAGCCGGGCGCGACCTCGTGGAAGGCGAAGAGGCCGAGCGCGGGGCCGAGCTTGCGGTGGTCGCGCTTCTTCACCTCGTCGAGCTTCTTGAGGTGGGCCTCGAGGTCCGTCTTGTCGAAGAACACCGTGCCGTAGATGCGCTGGAGCATCGCGTTCTTCGCGTCGCCGCGCCAGTACGCGCCGGCGACGTTGAGGAGCTTCACGACGCCGATCTTGCCGGTCGAGGGCCCGTGCGGCCCGAGGCAGAAGTCCACCCAGCCGCCGTGCTTGTAGAGCGTGAGGGTCTTCGCGCCCTTGGCGGCGATGTCCTTCACGATCTCGACCTTGTACTTCTCGCCCTGCCGCTCGAAGAGCGCGAGCGCCTCGTCCATCGAGACCTCCTCGCGGACGAACGGGTGGTCGGCCTTGATCTCGTCGCGGATGCCGGCCTCGATCCTCTCGAGGTCCTCGGGGGTGAACGGCGTGTCGCGGGCGAAGTCGTAGTAGAAGCCGTCCTCGATGGCCGGGCCGATGGTGACCTGCGTGCCGGGGTAGAGCCGCTGCACGACGCTCGCCATCACGTGAGCGGCGTCGTGGCGGGCCACCTCGAGGGCCTCGGGGTTCTTCGTGGTGACCACCTCGAGCTTCGCGTCGCGGTCGAGGGGGCGGGAGAGGTCCACCGGCTGGCCGTCGAGCTTGGCGACGTACGCCGCCTTGGCGAGCCCGGGGCCGATGGTGCTCTTCACGAAGTCGAGGACGCTGGTGCCGCGCGCGGCCTCCTTCTGGCTGCCGTCGGGCAGCGTCACCTTCACGAGGTCGGACATGGTCAATGGCTTACCCTCGGCGTCTCGAAAAGGCCAGATGGTCCTGGCGGCGAGGGCGGGCGCGCGAAAGACGAGAGGGGCCGGCCCGTTCGGACCGGCCCCTCTCTCATGGGCACAGCTGGGATCGAACCAGCGACCTCCTGCGTGTCAAGCAGGCGTTCTACCACTGAACTATGCGCCCATCCTCGCGCTGGCGAGGCGCGGAGTTATAGCGCGATCGTGTCGGGTGTCAACGGTCCACTCGCTCAGCCCCCCTGCCCCGCCTGCTCGTGCTCGGCCCGCAGGAAGAACAGGAAGTACTGCACCCACGACACGACGAGGCACTGCGCGGAGAGGAGACCCAGGGCGGCGACGAAGGACGCCGCCGGCGCGGGCTGGATGGCGCCGAACTCCCCCGCGAGCGCGACCAGGACGGTCGCCGCGATCCCGAACGTGGCGTACTTCCCGATGCGCGTCGGGGCGACGGGGATCCGGTGGTGGTGCCGGCGGAGGATGGCGGCCCCGAGGAGCTGGAACACGTCGCGGACCACGACGAGCACCGGCAGCCAGAGCGGCAGCCGCCGGCTCGCGGCCAGCGCGAACAGCGCGCAGGCCGCCAGGAACTTGTCGGCGATGGGGTCGAGGAACGCGCCGAGGCGCGTGTGCTGGCGGAGCACGCGCGCCACCAGGCCATCGAGCAGATCCGTCGCCGCGGCGGCCGCGAACGCGGCCAGCGCCCGGACGCGGTCGCCCTGGACGTAGAGGACGAGGAACGTCGGGGCGAGGACCAGCCGGAGGGCGGTGAGCGCGTTGGCGAGGTTGAGGGGAGTTCCCTCCCACCTGCCCTCCGGCGCGGGCGCGGGCTCGTTCACGGGGAGCCTCCTCGGCGGGGCCCCCTCACCGGAGCTCCACCTCGACCGCGTCCGCCGTCACCTTCCGAACCTTCACCGCGTACCCCTGGAACTTGCGGGTCGCGAGGTCCGTGGCGAAGGCCTCCGCCGTGCCCGCGAGCGACACCTCGAGCTCGGCCTGCCCGTCCTCCATCGACCGCTCCTGCACGCCCTTCACCCCGCGGACGGAGCGCACGAGGATGTTCTTGAACCCGGCGAGCCGGCCGTAGTCCTCCACGCCCTTCACCGTCATCGCCACGCGCCGGACGCCGGACTGCTCGCGCGTCCACGCCTTGCCCACCCGCACGAACATCTCGCGCGCCAGCATGCGCCCCGCCTCGGAGAGCGCGTTCCGGCCCGCGGTGGCGCGCTCGAACGCCTTTCCGGCGGGGGCGTCGAAGGTGATCGCGGCCACCACCTCGCCCGTGTCCGTCCGGACCGCCCGGGCGGAGACGTGGGCGACGGACGAGTAGAACGTCCCGCCGTCGAGCGGGATCTGGCCCGGCGGCTTCGCGATCGCGCGGCCGACGATCACGATCTCCGCGCCGGCCTTCACGCCCACCGCGCGCGCCTGCTGCACGTTCGGATCGGCGCCGATGGCCTGGACCTTCACCGCGCCCCGGACCGCCTCGGCGTCCACGAACGTGAACCCGGACTTCTCCATCCGGTCCACGAAGGCGTTCTCGACGACGCGGAGCTCCACCGCGTTCCCGCCTCCCTGCCACCAGCCGGCGACCTGCGGCGCGTCGATCGCCTGCTCGGCCACGAGCACGAGCACGCGCGGCATGCCGGCCCGGCGGTGTGCGATCCCGAAGGCGAGCAGGTCCTCGTCCAGCTTCGCCGCCGAGACCTCGCAGCGCATCCGCGTGACCCAGGCGTCGCCGTCCTGCCGGTCCTCGAGGATCTGGAACCGCCGCACGTACCCCACCGCGCGCGCGAAGATCTTGTCGGAGAGCAGCTTCGCCTGGTCGCTCTCGGTCGCGGCGGTGACGACGGCCGTCGCCACCTGCTCCACGCACCTCCGCAGCGCGTCGTCCTTCGCGTGCTCGCGCGCGGCGAGGAGATCCCCGGCGACGGGCGCCTGGCCGGTCGCCTCGGCGAGCTGGACGTCGTCGGCGGCGCGCGCCGCCGGCGCGGTCAGCAGCAAGACGGCGAGGAGCTGGGCTCTCATCTCGGGTGTCTCCGAAGTCCGGCGCTGGCCCGGCGATTCTACACCGACCCGCGCGGGCGCCGCGGATCAGGGGAACCGGTCCCGCAGCGCCCGGAGCGCCACGAACCGCTCCACGTCCGTGCGGGCGGCGGGCGCCTCGCGCGCGATGGCGGCCGAGACCCCCGGCGCGCCGAGCCGGAGGAAGGGGTTGGTGGCGCGCTCCTCGTGGAGGCGGACGGCGTCGGGCTCCCGCCCCGCGGCGCGCGCCGCCTGGAGCGCCTGCCCGCGCGCCGCGGCGGGGCCGCCGGGCTCGAGCGCGAGCGCGAAGGCGAGGTTCCGCGCGGCGTACTCGTGGCCGGGGTGGACCTCGAGATCGCCGGGGAGCGCGGCGATCACCTCCAGGAAGCTCGCCGCGAGCCGCGCCGGATCCCCGCCGTTCCGGCAGTGGCCGCAGCCCATGCCGAAGAGCGTGTCCCCGGTGAGGAGCTTCCCCTCCCACTCGAGGAGCACCGACCCCGGCGTGTGACCGGGCGTGTGGTGGACGCGGAGGCGGAGCGCCCCGAGCGCCAGCGCGCCGCGCCCCGCGAGATCCGCGTCGGGCGCGAACCAGCGCCCATCGGCTCCGTGGCCCAGGACCTCGGCGCCGAGCGCGCCGCGGAGCTCCTGGCTCGCGCCGGTGTGATCGGCGTGGCCGTGCGTGTGGAGGATCCAGCGCGGGTGGACGCCCAGCGCCGCGGCCGCGGCCCGCGCCAGGGCGGGATCGCCGGGATCGACGAGCGCCGCGTCCGGGCCGTCGGCGAGGAGGTACAAGTAGTTGTCCTGTCCGTAGCGCCGGCGGAGGAACCGGAGGGCCACGATCACGCCTCCGAATCGTGGGGATCGTGCGGGTAATGCGTGAGGCCGACCCGGTTCCCCTCCGGGTCGTGGAAGTAGATGGTCCAGCGGGTGCGGTGGACGATCTCCACGCCCACCTCGGCGAGGCGGGCCTCCCAGCGGGCCCGCTCGCCGGGCCCGATCTGGAGCGCGACGAGGTGCAGCCCCGGGCGCCCGTCCCGCCACGGGCGGGGCTCCGGCGGCGCCTCGGCGCGCTCGAGGGCGAGGAAGCCTGCGGCCTCCGTCCCGCCCACCGCGAGCCAGACGCTCCGGTCGCGCGCCTGGCCCTCCAGCGGCCACCGGCGGAGCACGGGCAGGCCCAGCACCTCGCGATAGAAGCGCTCGCACGCCTCGAGGTCGGCGCACTGGATGGCGAGGTGGTGGAAGGCGAGCACGGCGCGAGCGTAGTCCGCCGCGGCCACGCCGCGCCAGGCCCGCGCTCGGGGGCCGCATGCGTCCTCCCGTCCGCCCGTTTGCCTTGCGACCTCGCGCCGAGAAGGACTATAAGTTCCGGCCTTTTGGCAGGAGCCCCATGATCGCCCGCGAGCAGATCCGGAACGTCGCCATCGTCGCGCACGTCGACCACGGAAAGACCACCCTCGTCGACTTCATGCTGCGCCAGGCCGGCGTCTTCCGCGCCAACGAGCAGCTGGTCGAGCGGGTGATGGACTCGAACGACCTCGAGCGCGAGAAGGGCATCACCATCCTCGCGAAGAACACGGCCGTCACCTACAAGGGCGTGAAGATCAACATCGTCGACACGCCCGGCCACGCCGACTTCGGCGGCGAGGTGGAGCGCGCGCTGCGGCTCGTGGACGGCGTGCTCCTGCTCGTGGACGCGGCCGAGGGGCCGCTCCCGCAGACGCGGTTCGTCCTCTCCAAGGCGCTGGCGATGGGGCTCCCGTCGGTCCTGGTGGTGAACAAGATCGACCGCCAGGACGCGCGCGCCAAGGAGGTCCTCGACCTCGTCTACTCGCTCTACATCGACCTCGGCGCGAACGAGCACCAGATCGACTTCCCGGTGATCTACTGCATCGCCCGCGAGGGCAAGGCCGCGCACACGCTCCAGGGTGCGTTCGAGGCCGACTCGCTCAAGCCCCTCTTCGACGCGATCCTCTCGCACGTGCCGCCGCCCCCCGCCGCCGAGGGCCAGGCGCTGCAGATGCTCGTCGACAACCTCGACTACGACGACTACGTCGGCCGCCTCGCCATCGGCCGCGTGACGAGCGGC
Source organism: Anaeromyxobacter sp. (assembly GCA_035627135.1). Lineage (GTDB taxonomy): Bacteria > Myxococcota > Myxococcia > Myxococcales > Anaeromyxobacteraceae > Anaeromyxobacter. The sequence goes on from DASPMI010000102.1 coordinate 5,113, forward strand.
GTCCTGCGCGAGAACGCGCCCATCGCGGTCATCCGCGAGGAGAACCGGATCGTCCCCGCGAAGGTGGTCCGCCTCTACGTGTACGACGGGCTGAAGCGGGTCGAGGTGAAGGACGCGGGGCCGGGCGAGATCGTCTGCATCGCGGGCGCCGAGGAGATCGGCATCGGCGACACCATCGCCGACCCCGAGCGCCCCGAGGCCCTCCCCCGCATCAGCGTGGAGGAGCCCACGATGTCGATGATCTTCAAGGTCAACGACGGGCCCTTCGCCGGCAAGGAGGGCAAGTACGTCACGAGCCGCAACATCCGCGAGCGGCTCTACCGCGAGGCGTACCGGAACGTCTCCATCCGCGTCGAGGACACCGAGACGCCCGACGCGTTCAAGGTCGTCGGGCGCGGCGAGCTGCAGCTCGCGGTCATCGTCGAGAACATGCGGCGCGAGGGGTACGAGCTCACCGTCTCGAACCCCGAGCCCATCCTCAAGACGATCAACGGCGAGGTCCACGAGCCGATGGAGCTGCTCGTCTGCGATCTCCCCGAGGACGGCGTGGGCGGCGTGACCCAGAGCATGGGGTTCCGGCGCGGGCGCATGGTGGACATGCAGCCGCTCGGCTCGAAGCGGACCCGGCTCCAGTTCCGGGTCCCGGCCCGCGGCCTCATCGGCTTCCGCGGCGAGTTCCTCACCCTCACCAAGGGCGAGGGGATCATGTCCTCGCAGTTCGACGGCTACGAGCCGTGGCAGGGCCGGATCGAGAAGCGCAAGTCCGGCGCGATCGTCGCCGACCGCGTGGGGCCGGTGGTGGCCTACGCCTGCTTCTACGGCCAGGAGCGCGGGGCGCTGTTCGTGAAGCCGGGCGACCAGGTGTACGCCGGGATGATCGTCGGCGAGCACAGCCACGAGAACGATCTCGACTTCAACATCTGCAAGGAGAAGAAGCTCACCAACATCCGGGCCGCCGGGCGCGACGAGAACGTGATCCTCACGCCCCCGCGCGAGATGAGCCTGGAGATGGCGCTCGAGTGGATCGCCGAGGACGAGCTCGTCGAGGTGACGCCGAAGTCGATCCGCCTGCGGAAGAAGTTCCTCGACCAGACCACGCGCTACAAGCTGGAGCGCGACCGGAAGAAGGGCGAGGCGAGCGCGGCCGAGGGGTGAGCGCCCGACGTCGGTCTCGTTCGAGCCCCTGGAACGCAAACGCGCCGCCCATCCCTGGGCGGCGCGTCGCGCTTCGAGGCTCTCGCCCGGAGCTACTTCTTCTTCTTCTCCGGCTCCGCCTTCTTCTCGACCACCCGCTTCTGGCCCTTCACGGCGGTGTTCACGAAGAGCAGGCCGTCGGCGTGGCCGGGGACCGCGCCGGAGACGAGCAGGAGGTTCTTGTCCGCCTCGACGCCCATCACCGTGAGGTTCTGGACCGTGACGTTGTCGTGGCCGTACTGGCCGGGGAGGTGCTTGCCCTTCCACACCTTGCCCGGCGTCTTGCGCTGACCGACGGCGCCGACGTGGCGGTGGTGCTCGTGGGAGGTCGAGCTGTCGCGCGCGGCGCCCTTCATCCCCCACTTCTTGAAGACGCCCGCGAAGCCGCGGCCCTTGGTGACGCCCGAGACGTCGATCCGCTGGGCGAGCTTGAAGACCTTGTCCACGGTGACGACGTCGCCGGCCTTGAGGTCGCCGAGCAGCTTCGCGTCCTTCACGCGCACCTCCTTCAGGTGGCGGAAGATGCCCGTGCCGGCCTTCTTGAAGACGCCGACCTCGGCGCGCGTGAGCCGCTTCGCGTGCTTCTCGTCCACGGGGCCGAACCCGAGCACGAGCGCGTCGTAGCCGTCCTTCTCGGCCGTCTTGCGCCGCACCACCGTGCACGGCCCAGCCTCGAGCACGGTCACGGGGACGCAGTCGCCCTCGGCCGTGAAGATCTGCGTCATCCCTACCTTCTTCGCCAGCAGTCCCGTCGTCATGTGTTCCTCGCATTGGTCCGCCGCGCGTCGTACGGGCCGCGGAGGACGTGCCGTTGTCGAAGGGGCGAGCTTCTACCCGTCCGCGGGTACCCTGTCAAGGCAAACCCCGAACATCCCGCGTCTTTCCCGAGCCCGAGCCCGGGCCCGGGCCCCCACCCGAGCGCCTCAGGGATGCGCGGTCGGACCCGGCCCCGGCTCGGAGGCGTAGTCCGCGGCCTCGGACGGCAGCGAGAGGACCAGCCCGCCGCCCTCGACGGCGAGCGATCCGCCGAGCGTCGCGGCGATCCGGCGCGCCATCGGCAGCGACAGCGACCGACCCTTGGGGTCGCCCTGGACGCCCTTCCTCGGATCCTCGAGGGAGCTCGGCGCGTACGGGGCGCCCTCGAACCGCAGCTCGAGCCGCCCCGCGACCGCGCGCGCCGTGACCCGCACCGCCCCGCCGTCGCGACCCGCCGCCCCGAGCAGCGCCTCCACGGCGCGGTCGAGCAGCGTCCGATCGGCGTTCACCACGACGTCCGGCGCCACGTCCAGCACGGGGTCGACGAGCTCGAGCGCGCGGCGCCCGGCCACCTCGTCGAGGAGCCCGCGCAGCGGGACCGGCTCGGCGCGCATCGTGATCCCGTGCGCGTCGAGCCGCTCGGACAGGAAGTGGTCCTCGACGAGCTGGCGCACGCGGCCGAGGGAGCGGAGGCACATCGCCGTGAGCTTCTCGCCGCGCGCCCCACCCCGCTCCTCGGGGGCCATGCGCGCGAGGAGCTCGGCGGACCACAGGGCGGTCGAGAGCGGATTCCGGACCTCGTGGGCGACGAAGCCCAGGTAGTCGCCCCGAGACTCCTCGGAGCTGGCCCTTCCGCCCGCGGAAGCTTCCTTTTCTGGCTTCATTCCCTCGTGCCCACCCGCCATGACGCTACACCTTGGGGAGACGGGCGGCCGTCCGCAAGTGGGGTACCGCCCGACTCGGCGGTAAGTGTTACAGCTGCGAAAGGCCTGGAAACCGCGCCTCCCTGGGAATGCCTGAAAGGTTTACAGGCCGCAGCCAGGAAGGCCGGAGGTCGCCCCACAGCCAACCAAGCGTAATCAGGGCATTCCCCGTTCGGGATCACCTCGGCACACCCGTTGCTTCCTGATAGCCTGGCTCCCACCGGAGGAATGAATGAAGCGCGCAACGTTCGGCACCTCGGGCACCTCTCTCGACGTCTACCTGGCAGAGATCAACCGCTTCCCGTTGCTCTCCGTCGCCGAGGAGCAGGAGCTCGCGCGCCGGTTCCGCGATCACGGCGACACGCGCGCCGCGCACCGCCTCGTCACCGCCAACCTCCGGTTCGTGGTGAAGGTCTCGTACGAGTACCGCTCGTACGGCTTCCGCATGGCCGACCTGATCCAGGAGGGCAACATCGGCCTCATGAAGGCGGTCCAGAAGTTCGATCCGGACAAGGGCATCCGGCTCATCTCGTACGCGGTCTGGTGGATCCGCGCCTACATCCAGAACTTCATCCTCAAGTCCTGGTCGCTCGTGAAGCTCGGGACCACCCAGGCGCAGCGGAAGCTCTTCTTCTCGCTCGCCCGGACGAAGCGCGAGATGGATCGCACATCCGTCGAGCACGGCGCCGACTCCGACAGCCACGACGCCGCCAAGGTCGCGAAGAAGCTCCGGGTGAAGACGGGCGAGGTCCGGGAGATGGAGCAGCGGATGGACGGCCGCGACCTCTCCCTCGACGCGCCGATGGGCGACGACGGGGCGCACAGCCACGTCGACTTCGTGGCCTCCGGCAACCCCACGCAGGACGAGGAGCTCTCCGGCGCCGAGGAGGCGCAGATGGTCTCGGGCCGCGTCGTCGAGGCGCTGGCCCGGCTCGACGCCCGCGAGCGGTACATCATCGAGCAGCGGGTGATGGCCGAGCGGCCCCTCACGCTCAAGGAGCTGGGCGAGCACTTCGGCTTCTCGCGTGAGCGCGCCCGGCAGCTCGAGATCCGCGCGAAGGAGAAGCTGCGGAACGAGCTGCACGCCCTCGCCGCGGAGATCGACTGGCCGACGGACGGCAAGCCCGTCGAGATCGACGACCGGTTGATCGCGTAGGGCCGCATCGGCCCCTCGGCGTGTGGAGGGGACCCCGTCAGCGATCCGCGGCGGATCGCTCCGCCTCGGCTCGTGCCGGCGGCTTCGCGTCGGCGGCGGCCTTGCGCGCGAACGGCCTGCGCGCGAGATCCCACAGGTGCTTGCCGAGCACGATGAACCCCGCGGCCGGCATGAACATGAGGAACGTGACGCCCAGGACCGGAACGAGGGCCAGCGCCACGACCATGGGGATGCGCCGCCACTCGCCGAGGCCGGGGGGCAGCCGATCGCCGTCGCGCTGCACGGGCTCGACCGCCCACCGCGACGGGTTCAGGTAGTAGCCGCCCGGGACCGGGCTCCCGCCGTGGAACCGCTCGCTCATCGGTCGCCCTCCCCGCGCGGCGCCACGCCGGACGGCGCCGCGGCCGCGTGCGCGTCCTCCTCGGACGGCGGCGGCCGGCCCTCGAGGCGGGCGAGCTCCAGCGGGTGCTCGTGCGCGTACCGTTCGCGCGACATCTTCCCCGTGAAGATCACCTTGTCGATCGGGAAGGTCTCCGGGTTCAGGTGCGCGTTGAACATGTGCCAGAACGTGATCACCATCAGCGCCATCAGCCCCTCGTTCGAGTGGGCCATCTTGGCGGCGGGGATGAGCACGCCGGGGAGGAGCGCGGTCACCTGGAGGGGGAAGGCGAGCACGAAGCCGGTCGTGATCATGATGACGTTGCCCATGACCAGGCCCCAGTACTCGAACTTCTCCTTGTACGTGTAGCGGTCGTAGAGCGGCTGCCGGTCCGTGCCGAGGTAGTGCCGGAGCTGCCGGAAGACGTCCTCGAAGTCCTTCCGCGTCGGCATCATCGAGAACGGCCGCGACCGCGTGAGCATCGCCGCGAGCGCGGACGCGAAGTGGATCACCGTGACGATGGCCAGGACGTAGCCGGCGAGGTGGTGGATGAGCCGGGTCTGGTCGATGCCGCCGAACGCGCCGACGAGCACCTCCGCCCACCGCTGCGTGTAGAACTTCTGCGGGAAGCCCGTGACGCAGAGCGTGACGAACAGCACCATCACGAGCACGTGCTCGATCCGCTGCGCCCGGCTGAAGCGGACGATCTGCGGCGCGGCGCTCTCCCCCTCCGCGTTCGCGCCCGTTCGAACGGCGGGGGTCCTCGGGTCGGCGCTCATCTCGTCTTCTTCCTCGCGGACCGCCAGACGTGCAGGCCGATCTGGAGCAGGAGGCCGCCCATCATGAACGGGATCATGAACCGGTAGAACTGGAGCACCGCCCAGACCGCCGGCGCCCGCTTCGGCGAAGGCTCCCAGTGCGAGAGCCACGCCTGCGGGAACATCGGCGGGGCGCCCTCGTGGCACCGCTGGCAGGTCTGGAGCAGGTTGGCGGCGATCACGCGCGAGGCCGGATCGTCGGTCTTCCGGATGTCGTGCACGCCGTGGCAGTCGGTGCAGGTGGCGGCGAGGCGCGTCCGCTCGTCCGCCGCCCCCTCGCGCTGGAACGTCGTGACCATGCCGTGGAAGTCGGCGAGGTACGTCTCGACCACGTTGGTGGAGATGCCGTACTTCTTCATCCGCTTCTCGTCGGTGTGGCAGTTCCCGCAGAGGAGCGGCGTCTGGAGCGCGAGCCGGGCGGCCGAGGTGTCCACGGTCCGGTGCACGTCGTGGCACTCGCTGCACGCGGGCAGGTCCGGGTTGTCCGGCGCGCTCCCGTGGACGCTCGCCGCGAAGGTCTCCGCGACCTGGTCGTGGCAGCTCGCGCACACCTCGGAGCTCTTCTTCGAGAGCGCGCGGCGCGTGGGGGCGGAGAGCTCGCCGGTGGCGTGGTCCGGGGTCATCCCCGCGTGGCAGTCGGTGCACGACATGCCCTGCTGGGCGTGCACCGAGGCCTGGAACTGCTTGCCGTCGACGAAGAGCGGGACGGAGCCGCCGCCGGGCAGATCGGCCGTCATCCCGGGCTCGCCGTGGCACTCGAGGCAGGCCGCGTCACCGTCCGCGGCCAGCGCCGGCGCCGCGACCCCGAGCAGCGCAAGGACTGGGAGAAGATGTCGGAGCATGGGATGGCGACACGCGGCGGCGCGTCAATTCGCGCAGCGCGCCGACCGAGCCATCCTTACCAGGGGAGGCGCGCGAAGTCCACGCGCAGGGGCTTAGAATCACGCGCGAAAACCCTGCGCGCGCGCCCCCGCTCCGCCTGTGCCGGGAGCGCAAAATCCGCGCCCCGGGTTCCCCATCACTCTGCGTGGCAGTTCTCGCAGGCGTCCTCGAAGGCGAACGCGGTCTTCCCCTTCGCGTGGCACGCGCCGCAGGACTGGCCCTGGTCCATCTGCGCGTGGGTCAGGGCGCCCTTCTTCGGCGCCGACTCCTTCAGCATCGGGAAGAGCCGCGGGTGACAGGCGAGGCACGAAGGCTTCGCCGCGTCGACGTGCGACTCGTGGTTGAACGTCACCTGCCCCGGGCTGTCCTCGCCCTTGGGGAGGAGGATGGGCTTCGGCAGCCGGGGGAGATCGGCGGCGGTGACGGCGGCCGCGCCCAGGAGCACGAACAGCGCGGCGAACGCGAGGCGGGATCGGTGGTGGCGCATGCGCGTCCCTTCTAGCTGAGGAAGTACTCGCGGGCGAGGGCGTCCCAGTCGTCGCCGGCGATGGTCCTGGCGATCCCGGTGATGGGCGCGCCGCCGTCCTGGAGGACCAGGCCGAGCTCCGGGTTCATCCGGCGCGCGAGCCCCTCGGAGACGTCCTCGAGCAGCCGGTGCGCGGCGGAGCCGGTGAGGAGCTGGCGGAGGTTCGCGGCCAGGCGCGGCGGCTTCACGCGGAAGAGCCAGCCCGCGCCGTAGGGATCGTCGGGCGCCGGGGGCGCGGTGTTGACCGCGACGACGGTGCCGTCCACCGGCGCCGCGAGGCTGGCGCGGCGCGCGCCGTCGGTGACCGCGAACGCGGCCTCCCCCTGGAGCACCGAGGCGCCGACGGGGGGGAGCTCGACCGGGAGCGGCCCGACGAGCTTGGTCGCGAAGTCGTCCATGCCCACGGTGACGAGCCCGTCCGGCTCGACCCGCGCCCACGTGTGGCCGGGGTGGAGGTGGACGCCCGCCGGCAGCCCGAACCAGCCGGTCGGGACCGGCGTCCGCGCCGCGGCGCGCGCGCGCGCCTTCGCCCCGCCCTGCACGTACCGCCAGAAGAACACGAACAGCACCAGGTAGCCGGCGCCGAGGAGGTACTCGAGCGCCTTCGCCGGGTACACGGAGAGGAGATCGTAGGTCATGCGCGCCTCCGGTGCTGGGCCGCCGCGTCCGCGGGCGCGGCGTCGGACAGAATGGGCATGCGGTGGATGATCCAGCGGAAGAGCAGGATGCCGATGGTCACCAGCGTCAGCGAGACCATCACCTCCATCCAGCTCGGCACGTACCGCTGCGGCGCCTGCCAGTTGAGGGCGACGATCGAGACGTTGATCCGGTTGAGCACGATGCCGAGCACGCCGATCGCGGCGGCGATCCGGACGACCCGCACGTTCGCGTGGCGGACGCCGTAGGCGAACAGCAGGCACGGCAGGAGCACGAACCCGAGGAGCTCCACGAGGAACCAGGCGCCCCAGCCGGTCGTGAGGTGGTGCCAGGCGTGACCGTCGACGACGCCCTGCACCTTCAGGAAGAAGTAGGCGAACGTGACGAGCGCGCCGGCCTTGCCGAGCCCGAGGGTGAGCGCGTCCACGTCGACGTGCTTCCCCTTCACGCGATCGGCGAAGACGCGGTGCGAGAGCGTGCTCTCCACGATGACCATGCAGATCCCGGCGATCACCGCGGAGACGAAGAAGAGGACGAAGATCGTCGGCGTGTACCAGAGCGGGTGGAGCCGGGTCGGCATGATGAGGAACAGCGACCCGAGCGCGGACTGGTGCATCGTCGAGAAGATGACCGAGAGCACCGTCAGCGCGATGAGCGCCTTGCGGAGCGCGGGCAGGAACCGCTGCCAGCCGAGCCACTCGAAGAACGGGAGCGTGAACTCGAGGAGGAGGACGGTCGTGTAGCACATCACGCACCAGGCCACCTCGAACAGCACCGACGCGGTCCCGTAGTTGAACAGCGCCTGGATGATGTTCCAGGGACGGCCCAGGTCGGCGAGGAGCCCGAACACCGCCATCACGTAGCCGAGGAAGGCCGTGAGGATCGCCGGCCGCTCGATCGCGTGGTAGCGCTCGAGGCCGAGGATCTGGACGGCCGCGCCGATGGTGAACCCGCCGGCCGCGAGCACGATCCCCGTCATCATGTCGAAGCCGATCCAGATCCCCCACGGCGCGGTCTGGGAGAGGTTCGTGGTGGCGCCGAGCCCCTTCCAGAAGCGGAGGACGAGCAGCGGCAGCCCCACGGCGAGGATGGCCGCGGCGACGAGGTTGAACGGCGTGAGCTGCGCGCGCAGGTACTCGCGCGGCGTCCGGCCGAGCAGGATGCGGTCGCGCAGGAAGGAGGGCGCGGGGGTCGCGACCCCGGGGGCGGCCTCAGCCATGGTGATCCTCCTCGTGGGCGGCCGCGCCGCCCTCCCCGCCCTTCGGGCGCCGGGTGATCGCGTAGAGCCCCATGAGCAGGGGCGGCCAGAGGGTCATGACGAGCGGCGGCGCCGCCAGCGCGCCGGAGACGAGCTCCGGGAACGCCTTGCCGGGCACGCCGACCTTGAGCGCGAGGCGCTCTGGCGGCACGTCGGTGACGTAGAGCCAGCTCGTCCCGCCGGCCTCGTGCTCCCCGTACACGTGGTGGAGGTACGCGCCCTTGGTGCCGTAGATCCGGGTCTTCGCCTCCTCGAGGAGGTCCGCCCGCTTGCCGAACGTGAGCGCGCCCGACGGGCACGCCTCGGCGCACGCCGGCGCCTTGCCCTGCGCCTGGCGCTCCGCGCAGAAGGTGCACTTGCGGACGCGCGGGGCCGCCGAGCGGTACTCGTACTTCGGGACGTCGAACGGGCACGCCAGCATGCAGTACCGGCAGCCCATGCACTTCGCGGCGTCGTAGACCACCGGGCCCGACGGGAGCTTGGTCATCGCCCGGACCGGGCAGGCCGAGGCGCACGCGGGCGCGAGGCAGTGCATGCACTGCTGCTTCGCGTAGCGGAGCTCGCCCGGCGCCTTCTCGGTGCGGTTCACGACCGTGAACGCGTCCTCGCTCGTCTCGCGCCGCGTGTCGAGGCACGCGTCGCCCGGCGGCTCGGGGAGGCCGTTCGCCTCCGCGCAGGCCGCCTCGCACCCGCGACAGCCGACGCACCTGGTCGTGTCCACCAGCATGCCGACGGCGTCTGCGGCCGGGGCCGCCGCCTCGGCGCGGGCCGCGCCGCCCGTGGCCACCGCCGCGCCGGCCGCCGCCACCCGGAAGAACCCTCTGCGGGAGATCTGCACGGTGCGCTCCTTCACTCGCGGGCGGCCGCGTGGTGGAACCCGGCGAGGACCGCAACGCCGAGGAGGGCGACGAAGAAGGCGAGGATCATGGGGTACGTCCTTTCTCGGGCTCGGGGTCGGTGGGGGTGAGCTCGTCCACGAGCTCGTCCACGAGCTGGCCCTCGAGCGCGGCCTGCTCCACCCGCGCTCGCGCCTCCTGGAAGGCGGGGCAGCCCTGGAACGCGCAGTCGGTCTCGCAGGAGCTGCCGGAGACGAGCTCGGAGAGCGGCACGAGCTTCTTCACCGGCGAGGCCCGGCAGAACACCATCCGCACTTCCTTCAGGTAGGGGCAGCTCATGGTCGTCCGTCCCGACGATCCCTAGGGCAAGCCTCGGGCCACCCCCGTTGGCGTGAGGTGTCGGGCTGTAGACACGCCGCGAAATCAGGCGGTTCGGAGAGCAGCCTCGGCCGGACGGAGGCCGGGGGGCTGGCGTCGTCCGCAGCCGAGCGCGGTACCTCTCAGCACGCCGAGGCGGACCGTGGGTCGGTGACGCGCGATTCGCGATGAAAGATCAGCGTCTTGCACGTCGCAGTCGAGCGGCGTCGAGGAACTCGACACCGTTGCAGCACTCGACACTCACTTAGCGGTCGCCGGAATTCTCCTCGCCATCCCGGCGGATACCCCACTTCTTCATCTTGTTGTAGAGCGTCACCCGGTCGATCCCCAGGATGCGGGCGGACTGGCTGACGTTGCCGCCTGTGTGGGACAGGACCGCGGCCACGTGGCGCCGCTCCACCTCTTCGAGGGACGAGAGCGGACCAGCCTTGGCCGGGGCGCCAGTCTCGGCGCGCACGGGGAGCCCGAGGTCGGGGAGCTGGATGATCGACCCAGCGCACACGACCGCCCCCCGCTCCAGCACGTTCCGCAGCTCGCGGACGTTGCCCGGCCAGTCGTGCGCGAGGAGGGCGTTCATGGCCTCGGTGGAGACCCCCTCGAGCGGCTTCTTCATCTCCGCCGAGAGCCGCTCGAGGAAGCTGTCCACGAGGAGCGGGATGTCCTCGCGCCGCTGCCGGAGCGGCGGGAGGAGAATCGGGATGACGTTGAGACGATAGAACAGGTCCTCGCGGAACCGGCCCTCTTGGACGGCCTTCTTGAGGTCGCGGTTGGTGGCCGCGACGATCCGCACGTCCACCTCCACCGCGGCGTTGCCGCCGAGCCGGTGGAACTTCCGCTCCTCGAGGACGCGCAGGAGGTCGAGCTGGAGCTTCGGCCCGACGTCCCCCACCTCGTCGAGGAAGAGCGTGCCGCCGTCCGCGGCCTCGAACTTCCCCTTCCGGCGCGCGAACGCGCCGGTGAACGCGCCCTTCTCGTGCCCGAAGAGCTCGGACTCGAGCAGGCTCTCCGTGAGCGCGGCGCACGAGACGGCGACGAACGGCCCCTGCGACCGCGGGCTCTCCTGGTGGACGGCGCGCGCCAGCACCTCCTTGCCGCTGCCCGACTCGCCCAAAACGAGGATGGTCGAGCTCGACCGCGCCGCCGTGCGCGCCAGCTCGAAGATCGACTGCATCGCCGGGCTCTTCGAGACGAGGTCGCGGAACCGGTACTCCTGCTTGAGCGCCTGCCGGAGGACGGCGTTCTCCCGGAGCAGCGCCTGCTGCGCGACGATCTTCTGCATCATCAGCGACAGCTCCTCGGGATCGAACGGCTTCACGAGGTAGTCGTAGGCCCCGAGCTTCATCGCGCCGACCGCGGTGTCCACGGTGGCGTACGCGGTCATCATCACCACCGCGAGCTCCGGCGATCGCTTCTTCGCCTGCTCCAGGACCTGCATGCCGTCGACGCCGGGCATCTTGAGATCGACGATCAAGATCGACCACGGCTCCGCCTCGAGCCGCTGCAGCGCCTTCGCGCCGTCCGGCGCCGTGGCCACGAAGTAGCCGTCCTTCTCCAGCCAGCCGCCGAGCGACTCGCGGACGATCTCCTCGTCGTCGACCACCAGGATCCGCGTCCTCTCGTTGGACATCGCTCCGCTCCTAGGGGCCGGCGAGCCGGCCTCGGCAATCGCTGCACAACCCCGCGCCCTTCTCGTCCACGTCGCGCACGCTGGAGGACCGCCCCATCACGCAGCCGGGCGCCTGGCAGTGGCGCAGGCCGAAGCAGTGGCCGAGCTCGTGGACGGCCTCCTTGGCGAGCCGCTCCCGCACGACGCGGGGGCCGAACAGGTCGAGCTCGTCGCCGAGACGCGCGGTGGAGATCACCGCCGCCGCGCCCCCGAGCTGCGCCTCGCCGAAGACGTAGGTGAGGATCGGGATGAAGAGGTCCCGGTCGGTGACCCCGAGGACCTTCCCGCCCGCCGGGGCGAGCGGCAGCAGCCACTTCAGGATCTCGCCCGAGGAGTGCTGGTTCCGGCGCGGGTCGAACGCGTGCCGCGGGGCCCCCGGCGCCTCGAACGTCTCCACCGGCGCGCGGAACGCCCGCGCCACGTGCTTCCCCACGTGGCCGAGCAGCCCTCGGTCCGGCGGGCCCTCTCCGACCCAGCCGATGCGGATCGGCCCCATTCATCCCTGCGCCTTCTCGCCGTCTCGCGCGCCCGGTGCCGCGGCCGGGGCGTCGCCGGACGCGACCGTCGGGATCCGGATGACCACCTCCGTCCCCTGCCCCGGCTCGCTGCGGATGTCGATGGTCCCGCCGTGCCGCTCGACGATGCCGTAGACCACCGAGAGCCCGAGCCCCGTCCCCTTCTCCTTCGTCGTGAAGAACGGGTCGAAGATCTTCGGGAGGACCTCCTTCGGGATGCCGGGCCCGTCGTCTCGGAAGACGAGCTCCACGAACCGCCCGCCGGCCGCGACGCGGGTCTCCACCCAGATGCGGCCCCCCCGCGGCAGCGCATCGCGGGCGTTCATCACCACGTTCACGCACGCCTGGCGGAGCTGGCCGAAGTCGGCCTTCACCGGAGGGAGCGGGGCGAGTCGCTTCTCCAGCGTCAGGTCGTTGAGCTGGATGGGGTTCGCGAGGAGCTGCAGCGCCTCCTCGACGGCCGCGCTCACGTCCACGTCCTTCACCGTGAGCGGCCGCTCGCGGGCGAAGTCGAGCAGGTTGCGGACGATGGCGGTGCACCGCTCGGTCTCCCGCTGCACGAGGTGCAGGTTCTTGACGAGCGTCTTCCGGGTCGCCTCGTCCGGCGCGCCCTGATCCAGCATGCGGACCATGAGCTTCGCGAACGTGAGGATGCCGGCGAGCGGGTTGTTGATCTCGTGGGCGATGGACGCCGACAGGCGCCCGAGGGAGGAGAGCTTCTCCGAGCGGACGAGCTGATCCTGGGCGGCGCGGAGCGCCGCGGTCCGCTCGTGCACCTGGCGCTCGAGGTCCGCCATGAGCGCGTGGAGGTCGTTGCGCGCGTGGCGGAGCGAGGAGGTCATCTCGTTGAAGGAGGTCGCGAGCGCCCCCAGCTCGCCGCTCCACGTCACCGGGATCTCGGTCTCGAACTCCCGGCTCGCCACCCGCCGCGTCGCCTGGACGAGCGCCGCCACCGGACGGACGAGCTGCCGGCGGGCCACCCAGCCGACGAGGAGCCCGAGCACCACGGCGGCCACGGCCGCGCCGCCCAGCGCCCGGCGGCGGAACCCCGCGGTGTCGCCGTCGAGCCGCTCCAGCGAGATGCCGACGTCGAGCACGCCGAGGACGGACCGCTCCGCCGGGTGCGCGTGGCACTCGCTCGTCGAGCACGAGGCCTCGTTCTTGAACGGGGTGAGGAAGCCGAGCGCGCGGTGCCCGTCGGCGGTCGCGTACACGCGCTTGCGTTGACCCAGCTCGAGCGAAGCGCGCGGCGTGCCGCTCTCGTGGCAGGCCCAGCAGCCGTCGCTGCGGACGTCGATGCGCGTCCCGACCTCGCCCGCCACCGTGGAGAAGGTCACCTCGCCCTTCTCGTTCGTCAGCCGGATCCGCTCGATGCCCGGCTGGCGGGCGATGTCCTCCATGATCGCGTAGGCGTCCTGGCGCCGGTCCTGGAGCATGGCGCGGTGCATGGAGTGGTGGATGGTCTGGGTGACGAGGTCGGACTCCTCGATCACCTGTCCGAGCAGGTGCTGCTGCACCGCCACGGCCGCGAGGAAGATCGAGACCATCGTGACGAACGCCACGAGCCCGGTCGCCGCGAGGATCCGGGTCGAGAGCCGCTGATGCCAGGGAATGTCGAGCCTGGCGGGGACGAGCGGCACGCGTTCGGGAGGACCGCTCCCGCCGGGGGGCGCGGCGGGCTGTCCGTCGGAGAGGCTGGCCGGCTCGGCCATTTCAGGCGTCCTCGCTGGAACCCCTCGATTCCACGGCATTCGTACGCCCTGGCGACCTCGGGGTTCCTTGATCTCGATCATGCCTGCTGCATTTCTCGCCGGTCATCATCGAGGAATTCAGCGCTCCGCGGCAACCCGGGGGAGGCTGGCAGATTGCGTCATCGCCAGGGCCTGTTAGCTTGTCCGGCTCCATGTCCCACCCTCGAGCCATCCTCCTCGTCCAGTGCGCGGACCGCCCCGGGCTGGTCTCCGCCATGTCGTCGTTCCTCTTCCGGCACGGCGCGAACATCACGGATTTCGATCAGCACACGTCCGAGGCGGGGGGGCCGATGAAGCTGGCCCCCCCGAGCCCTCCGCTCGCTCCGGGGCAGGCTGCGACGCCTGCCCCTGCGCTCGCAGCGGCTGGCACGTACTTCTGCCGCGTCGAGTTCCAGACCGATCGCCTCGATCTTTCCCTGGCCGACCTCGAGAAGGCCTTCGAGTTCGACGTCGCGCGCCCGTGCCAGATGACCTGGCGGCTCACGCTCTCCGACGAGCGGAAGAAGGTCGCGCTGCTGGTCTCGAAGCACGACCACGCGCTGCTCGAGCTGCTCTGGTCCTGGAAGCGCGGCGATCTCCGGGCCGACGTGACCACCGTCGTGTCCAACCACCCCGACCTGCGCGAGGCCGTCGCCGCCTTCGGCGTCCCGTTCGTGCACGTGCCCAACTCGGCGGCCAAGCGCGCGGAGGCCGAGGCGCGGATGGCCGAGGTGATCGGCAAGGTCGATCTCGTGGTCCTCGCCCGCTACATGCAGATCGTCTCGCCGGAGTTCATCGCGCGCTGGCCGGAGCGGATCATCAACATCCACCACTCCTTCCTCCCCGCCTTCGTCGGCGCCGATCCCTACCGGCAGGCCCACGAGCGCGGGGTGAAGGTCGTCGGCGCGACCGCGCACTACGTCACCGCCGAGCTCGACGCCGGGCCGATCATCGAGCAGGACGTCGCCCGCGTCTCGCACCGGGACTCGGTCGAGTCGCTCAAGTCGCTCGGCCGGGACCTCGAGCGGCGCGTGCTCGCGCGCGCCGTGCGCTGGCACTGCGAGGACCGCGTCCTCGTGCACGGCAACAAGACGGTCGTGTTCAGCTGACGGGGCGTCCGCACCCGCGCTTCGCGCGGCCCCCCTCCCCGACGTCTAGACGCGCGGACGGGCCGCGGGCTTGGCGGCGGCCCCGTCGTCGCGGAGCCGCGATCCCTCGACGGGCGGCAGCGGCAGGTCCTCCTGCGGCCCTCCCTCGACCGGGATCCGCTTCTTCTCGCGGTCGGGGATGAGCACCGACGCGACGACCGAGAGCACGAGGAGCGAGGCGATCACGGTGAGCGAGACCCAGATCGGGACCTCGACCCAGTGGTCGGCGAGCATCTTCGCCCCGACGAACGCGAGCACGAGCCCGAGCCCGACCTTCAGGTAGCGGAACGCGCCGAGCATCCCGGCGAGCAGGAAGTAGAGCGCTCGCAGCCCGAGGATCGCGAAGATGTTGGAGGTGAAGACGATGAACGGGTCCGCGGTGATCGCGAAGATCGCGGGGATGGAGTCCACCGCGAAGACGATGTCCGTCGCCTCGATCACCACGAGCACCGCGAGCAGCGGCGTCGCGAGCAGGCGCCCCTTCTCCCGGACGACGAAGTGGGCGCCGCGGTAGTCCGAGACGGCTGGGACGACCCGCCGGAACAGCCGGAGGACCGGGTTTCGCTCCGGGTGCTGCTCCTCGTCCGCGTGCGTCAGGAGCTTGATCCCCGTGTACACCAGGAACGCGCCGAAGACGTAGATGACCCAGTGGAACGACTGGATGAGCGCCGCCCCGGCGAAGATGAACGCGGCGCGCATGAACAGCGCGCCGAGGATGCCCCAGAACAGCACCCGGTGCTGCAGCGCCGGCGGGACCGAGAAGTACGAGAACACCACCAGGAAGACGAACAGGTTGTCGACGGACAGCGCCTTCTCGATCAGGTAGCCGGTCAGGAACTCGAGGGCGCGGACCGGGCCGAACCAGTGGTAGACGCCGAGGTTGAACAGGAGCGCCAGGCTGATCCAGACGATCGACCAGATCGCCGCCTCACGCGGGCGGACGGCGTGCTCCTTGCGGTGGAACACCCCGAGATCGAGCGCCAGCATCGCCAGCACGAACACGAGGAAACCGATCCACAGGGCGGGGGTGCCGATGCTCTGAATCATTCCGACTCCGCGTCCCAGGTGAGAGGTCAGGAGGCCTGGCTGTCTGGCCAGCAGCCGGGTAGCCTACGCCAGCCGCCAGCGGCCGTACCAACATTCTGTCCGCGCGCCCCCGCCGAGGCTCGGCTGGCCGGAAGGGCGCCGGGTGCGCGCACGGTACCACCGCTGGCCCCACGCCCCACGCGGCGGGACGCCTCGGTCGCTCGCCCGCCGGCTGCGGGGGCGGGGCAGGATGCCCAGGTTTTCCTGGAAAGGAGGCCGACCGTGAACCGCGACAAGATCGAAGGGAAGATGGACGAGGTGAAGGGGAACGTGAAGAAGCGGATCGGCGGGGCGACCGAGGATCCGGGCACGCAGGCCGAGGGCTGGGCCGAGGAGAAGAAGGGCCAGGTCCAGAAGAAGATCGGCGACTTCGAGGACGAGTCGGCGCGTCGTCGCGACCGCGACGACGAGTGAAGCAGGTCGTTCCGACGAGCGAGGTGCAGGCGAGCTCCGCTCCGCCTCGCTCGTCGCACTGCCCGCCGCTAGTGGGCGACGTTACCGCCGCCGCGCCGGTCGTTCGCGAAGGCCCCCGCGAACGTGCGCGGCTCCTCCTGAACGCGGAAGAGCGGGCACTTCTCGCAGGACCAGCTGTCCCAGTCCAGCTTCACCGCGACGTCGAGGCAGCCGTCGTAATGGAAGCAGTACAGGTTCCGGTGGCCGGAGACCGTGGCCTCGGAGCGGATGAGGGTGGAGAGCGGTGTTGGATTGGGCTGGGTGTGCACCTTCGACTCCCCGGATGAAGATTGCGCGGCTTGGAGGTGGGAACAGGCAAGCGAGCGGCGCATTCCCTGCCCGGCGATCTTCCGACCTTCGAACCACGGAGCCCTCGCCGACCCGGAATGCCCGGGCTCCTTCCTCGGCGACGGACCGAATCGTTACAGCACGATATAACAACCCCTCCCCGGTCCCGCCGCGGCGCGGCGACGCGCGGCCGGGGCTTCGACCATAGGCACCGGGTGCGCACCCGTCAGGCCACCCCCACCCCCAGCGACAACGTACCGCACCATGGCGACTCCGAGTGAACATCACGGACCGAGGACGGCCCTGTCGGGATCACGCAACGTAAAGCGACGTTGAGACGCGGGCTCGCTCGCACTCCCGGTCGCTCGCGCGCCCTCGAACCGAGCAGCGGGCAACCTCCGGACCCTCGGCCGGTTCCGGCGTGCGGCCGAGAGCGGCGCCCCGGCAGTCGAGACCGGGTCCCACCCGAGGACTGCCGAGCAGGGCTGGCGCGCGCCGGCCCGGCAGGCGTTATGTCGCCGGGGTGGTCGCCACGGACACCCCAGCTGGAGGATCAATGGCGCGAACCTGGACGATCGACTCGACGGTGACGCTGAACGGCGGCGTGAAGATGCCGGTCCTCGGGCTCGGGGTGTGGCAGACGGCGGCGGGCGCCGCGACGCGCACCGCGGTGCGGGCCGCCCTGGACGCAGGGTACCGGCTCCTGGACACCGCGCGGGTGTACCAGAACGAGGCGGACGTGGGCGCGGCGCTCCGCGAGAGCGGCCTGCCGCGCGCCGAGGTCTTCGTCACCACCAAGCTCTGGAACAGCGATCACGGCTACGACCGCACGCTGCGCGCGTGCGACCAGAGCCTCGCGCGGCTGGGCCTCACGCATGTCGACCTCTACCTCGTCCACTGGCCGGCCCCGGGCCGTCGCGAGACCTGGAGGGCGATGGAGCGCCTCCTCGCAGACGGGAAGGCGCGCGCCATCGGCGTGTCGAACTACACCATCCGGCACCTCGACGAGCTGCTGGGCGAGTGCCGCATCGCACCTTCCGTGAACCAGGTGGAGTTCCACCCGTTCCTCCACCAGCGCGAGCTGCTCGAGCACTGCCGCGCCCACCGCATCCAGCTCGAGGCCTACGGCCCGCTCGTCCGCGGGCAGCGCATGGACCACCCGGCGATCGTCCAGGTGGCGCGCAAGCACGGGCGTACGCCCGCGCAGGTGCTCGTCCGGTGGGGGATCGAGCACGGGGTGGTCACGATCCCGAAGTCCGCCCGGCCCGAGCGGATCCGCGAGAACGCCGACGTGTTCGGCTTCGCCCTCGACGCCGAGGATCTCGCCGCGCTCGACGGGCTCGACGAGGGGTACCGGACGGCGTGGGACCCTACCGGCGCGGAGTGACCGATCACCCGTGCACGGCCGCGCCGAAGGCGCGCGCCCACGCGAGCTCCGCCTCCGGGAGCGGTCCCTGCTCCACCGCCGCGAGGTTCTCCCGGAGCTCGGCCACGTTCCGCGGGCCCGTGAGCACGACGTCCACGTGCGGGCTCGTGAGGCAGAACCGGTAGCACTCGCCGGCCGTCATGGCCCGGTCGCTCCACCCGCGCGGCGCCCGCAGGAGCCGCCGCCAGGACGTCGCCGTGTACGCGATCACGGCCGGCCGGCGCCGCGCGAGGCGCGGGAAGACGTCCCGCTCCGCGCCGGGGTGCGCGGCGTTGTAGCGGATCATGAGGAGATCGAGGATCGAGTCCTCCGCGAGCCGGCCCGCGCGCGGGCGGTCGTGGATCGACGCGCCGATCGCCCGGACCTTTCCCTCCTGCCGGAGCTTCACGAGCTCCTCCTGGACCGCGCCGGTGAACGCCGACATCTTCCCGAGCCAGTAGAGCTGGACGACGTCGAGGTAGTCGGTTCGAAGGCGGCGGAGGAGCCCCTCGACGCGCCGCCGGAACGCGCCCGCGAAGTACCCCACCGGCGGCCCGGCCGCGATGACGTACCGCTCCCGGTCGCGCCGGAGCGCCTCCTGGAGCGGCGCGCGCGGCGTCCGGGAGCTCAGGAACACGTACTGCACCCGCTCCAGCGCCTCGCGCCACCCCGCCTCGTCGAGGCCGAAGGACCCCGAGAGGCCGAGCCGGTGGACGCGCTTGCCGAGCGCGGGGACGTCGCGGTGCAGGAAGTCGGCGGTGGGCATCCGGGGATCCTACCCCTTCAGCGCCTCGCCGACGATGGCCCGCGCCTCCTCGAGGATCCGCGCGAGGTGCTCGTCGCTCCGGAAGCTCTCCGCGTAGATCTTGTAGACGTCCTCGGTGCCGGAGGGCCGCGCCGCGAACCAGCCCTCCGCGGTCGCGACCTTGAGCCCGCCGATCTCGGCCCCGTTGCCGGGCGCGCGGGTGATGCGGGCGGTGATGGGATCGCCCGCGAGCGTCGTCGCCTTCACCTGCTCCGGCGAGAGCGCCTTCAAGATCTTCTTCTCGGCCGGGGTCGCCGGCGCGTCCACGCGCGCGTAGCGCGGCGCCCCGAGCTCCGCCGTCATCTCCCGGTGCAGCTCGCCCAGGTCCTTCTCCAGCCGCGCCTGGATCTCCACCGCGAGCAGGTCCATGACGATGCCGTCCTTGTCGGTCGTCCACGTCGTCCCGTCGCGGCGCAGGAAGCTCGCCCCGGCGCTCTCCTCGCCGCCGAAGCCGATCGACCCCTCGAGCAGCCCGGGCACGAACCACTTGAACCCCACCGGCACCTCGACCAGCTTGCGCCCGAGCCGCTCCGCCACGCGATCGATGAGCGCCGACGACACGAGCGTCTTGCCGACGCCGGCGTCCGGCGACCAGCCCGGGCGGTTCCGGAAGAGGTAGTCGATGGCGACCGCCAGCACGTGGTTGGGGTTCATGAGCCCGACGCTCGGGGTCACGATCCCGTGCCGGTCGGAGTCGGCGTCGTTGCCGAAGGCGAGATCGAACCGGTCCTTCATCGCCACGAGGTTCGCCATCGCGAACGGCGACGAGCAGTCCATCCGGATCTTTCCGTCGTGGTCGAGCGGCATGAACCCGAACGTCGGGTCCACGACCGGGTTCGTGACCGTGAGGTCGAGCCCGTACCGCTCGGCGATCCGCCCCCAGTAGTGCACGTTCGAGCCGCCCAGCGGGTCCACGCCGATCCGGAGGCGCGCGCCCCGGGCGGCGGCGAGGTCCACCGCGCTCTCGAGGTCCTCGACGTACGGGCCGACGTAGTCCCGGGTCCGGGCCGCGGCGCGCGCCTGCTCGAACGGCAGGCGCTTCACCTCGCGGTTTCCCGCCTCGAGGAGCGCGTTCGCCCGCTTCTCCATGGCGGCGGTGATCGCGGTGTCGGCGGGCCCGCCGTCCGGCGGGTTGTACTTGATGCCGCCGTCCTCCGGCGGGTTGTGCGACGGCGTGACGACGACGCCGTCGGCGAGGCCGAAGGTCCGCCCGCGGTTGTACGTGAGGATGGCGTGCGAGATGACGGGCGTGGGCACGGGCGCGCCGTCCGCCGAGACGACCACCTCGACGCCGTTGGCGGCCAGGACCTCGAGCGCCGTCCGCTCGGCCGGCCCGGAGAGCGCGTGCGTGTCCGACCCGAGGAAGAGCGGCCCGGTGACGCCTGCCTGCCTGCGGTGCTCGCAGACGGCCTGGACGACCGCCAGGATGTGCGCCTCGTTGAAGCTCCGGCGCAGCGCCGAGCCCCGGTGGCCGGAGGTGCCGAAGGCGACGCGCTGCGCGGGTTCGCGCGGGTCCGGCAGCTCGGCGGCGTAGCGGCGGAGGAGATCGGCGACGTCCACGAGGACGTCCCGCGGAGCGGGCTTGCCTGCGAGGGGGTGGGCCATGCACTGGATACTGGCACGGCCCGGGCCCTTGTCACGACCTCTCGCGGGCCGGAAAATGGCCGCATGCCTCTCGCTCCACTGGTCGCCGCCCTGCTCCTCGCCGGCCCGGCGGCCCCCAGCGCCCCCTGGCGCACCCTGGAACCCGGCCTCGAGTACGGCACGTTCGACGGCCCGCCAGGCGCCGGCGGCGACCGCAAGATCGCCGTCGTGCGCGTCGACCCACGGATCTTCGAGCTCCGCCTCCTCAACGCCTCTGCCCCGGGCCAGGGCGCGCCGCTCTCGGCGCGCGGCTGGGCGGACCGCGCGGGCGCCGCCGCGGTGATCAACGCCGGCATGTACCAGGAGGACTACCGGACGGCGGTGTCGCTCCAGCGGACCCGCGACCACGTGAACCAGCGCCGGCTGTCGAAGGACAGGACCGCGCTCCTCTTCGATCGCCTCGCGCCCGACGTCCCGCCGGTGCGCATGGTGGACCGCGACTGCGACGACCTCGAGGCCGAGGCCAGGAGCTACGGGACGGTGGTCCAGTCGATCCGGATGCTCTCGTGCCAGGGGAAGAACGTCTGGGCGCCGTCGGATCGCCGGTGGTCGATCGCGGCGCTGGGCGTGGACGGCGCCGGGCGCGTGCTGTTCCTGCACGCGCAGTCCGCCTGGCCCGTGCACGAGTTCGTCAACGCGCTCCTCGCGCTGCCGATCGACATCCGCCGCGCGATGTACCTGGAGGGCGGCCCGGAGGCGCAGCTGTTCGCGCGCGGCGGCGGCTTCGAGGTGGAGCGGCTCGGATCCTTCATCGGCGCCCAGGCGGTCACCCGCGAGGGCTGGAAGGTGCCGAACGTGATCGCCGCGGTCCGGCGGAGTCGGTGAGACGGGGGCTGCACCCTCGCGTCAACGCGGGATGGCCACGACCACGGCGGTGGAGTGGTGCCACGCGTCGAGCCGGCCGCGGTACCGCGCGACCTCGCCGTACGTGAGCAGGCCGGCGACGGGCGTGCTGGGGAACACCTGCCGCACCGCCGCCACCTCGGACGGGAACTCCGGGCCGAGCGAGAGCCCGCGGCTCCCGCAGTCGAACACCAGCACCGCCGCCGCCTCCCCGCCCTCGAGCGCGGCCCGCGCCTGGCGGGCCGCGTTCCCCGCGGCCGCCACCAGGTCGGACCGCTCGCCGTGGAGGATGGTCACCGTCGAGCCGGTGGCGATGGCGGCCGTGCAGAGCAGGCCGCCGCTCTCCGTGAGCCCGCCGGGCACGCGCACGGCGCGGAGCTCGTCGAGGAAGTAGAGGCCGAGCGGGTTCTTCACGAGGTACGTGCCCGCGTCGCGCGCCGTGAACTCCACGCCGTGATCGCGCGCGTGCCGCCGGTAGGCCTCGATGGCCGGCTTCCCGTCGAGCTCCTCGATGACGTTCCCGGTCATCTTGGTCACGGTCATCTTCGCGACGGCCGAGCCCTTGGCCTCGGGCGGCTTGAGCCCGTGGTCCAGGCCGATGGCCCAGCGCTTGGGCCCGAAGACGTGGAGCGCCACGGCCATGTCCGACGCGCCGCGCTTGCCGGCGGCGAGGCGCGCCTCCTTCACCCCGTAGTCCACGCCGGCCGCGCCGCCCACCACCTGCTGGAACGGCTTCGTCTGCTGGAGGAACTGGCCGACGAGCCGCTCGCAGGTGTCGGCGAGGCCGTCGACGAGGAGCACCGTGATGGGGTGGGCCCAGCCGTTCGCCCGCGCCCGCCCGGCGGCCTCGTCGAAGCCCTGGTGGAGCGCCCGCGCGACGCGCGCGTGGTCGGCGCGCATGCCTTCGGCGGTCACGATCCTGTGGACCGCGCGCGGCGCGTGCACGAGGAGCACCGCGATGCCGCCGTACGCCATTCCTCTGTCCGTGAACTCGCCCACGCTCGTGCAGCCGACGACGTCCTCGCACCCCGAGGCGTCGCAAACGGCGGCCATCACCACCCGGAGATCGTGTCGCGAGGAGGCGAACACGAAGCCGAATGTGGGAGGAGCGCCCCCAAGCCCCTTGAGCGCCTCCTGGACTGCCTCCTGGGCGCCGGCCGAGGCGGTCGCGCTCTTCGAGAGCCCGCTGGCGGCGAGCGTCTGGC
Organism: Anaeromyxobacter sp.; assembly: GCA_035627135.1. Taxonomy (GTDB): domain Bacteria; phylum Myxococcota; class Myxococcia; order Myxococcales; family Anaeromyxobacteraceae; genus Anaeromyxobacter. The sequence goes on from DASPMI010000102.1 coordinate 27,664, forward strand.
CTTCCGGCTGCCCGGAGGGCCCAGGGGTCGAGGGGTGGCGTGCGGTCACGCCGCCTCCCTGAGCACGGGTCGTGCCGGCCCAATCTCGCGGACTTCGGGCGTCGAGCACTCCCCCGGCCGGACCCGGGTCGCCGGGACCCGTCGTGCCCTCCCGCCCCGCGGAATGCGCAGCCTAGGGGACGGAGGGCAGGCCATGGCCGACATCGGGGTGAGCGTCGGGGATCAGGTGTACGGGGAAGAGGGAGCCGATCCCGTCGGCGCGGTCCGGAAGGTCCGCCCGGACGAGCTGGTCATCTTCTTCGAGGGGACGGGCGACCTGACCGTCCCCGCCGAGGCGGTCGCGGCCGTGCACGACGGAAAGGTCGTGCTCGACGCCGGCGCGCTCTCGCCGGAGCTCCGCCGCGCGATCGCCTCGGCGCATCAGGACGAGCGGCCGGGCCTCTGAGCCCGCGGGGCGCAGCCCTCGCCGGCGCCTACTTCCCGCCGTCCTTCGCGTTGACTTCCGGCGACGCGCCGGCAGGCAACGCCTGCGCCGGCTGCACCTCCGGCAGCTTTCCGCCCGCGAGGGAGACCGCCTTCACCTCGGCCTGCCCGGCGAGGTCGATGGACTCCGCCAGGATCCGCGCGAGCTCCTGGGACGCGTGGAAGCCCATCGAGTTCTCCGCCGCGACGAAGTCGAGGCGCCACTGCGCCGCGCGCTGCAGCTCGCCGAGCTCCTTCAGCCGGGGATCCTTCGCCACCGCCTCCTGCCAGAGCGCCGTCTGCGCGGCCTTGACCTCCGTCGCGAGCGCCTTCTCCCGATCGGCCGGAGCGAGGGTGGCCCAGTCCGGGCGCTTCGCGGCGGCCTCCTTCGCGCGCGCCGTCGCCTCGGCGAGGTGCGCCGCGTCGAAGGGCTTCCGCACGGCGACGATCGCGTCGAGCATGCGCGTCGCCGCGTGGCCCGCCCGCGTCATGAGCGCGAAGTGACGATCCTGGATCCCCTCCGCGCGCGCCTTGATCTCGTCGTCCGGGTACGGGTGGCAGGTCTGGCAGGCGCGGTTCACCATCAGCAGCGGGCTCCGCACCCAGTGCTCGGAGACCTTCAGCGCCCCCTCGCGCTTGTAGGGCATGTGGCAGTCCGCGCAGGCGACGCCGCTGCGCGCGTGGACTCCCTGGCTCCAGACCTCGAACTCCGGGTGCTGGGCCTTGAGCACGTCCATCCCGGTCTCGGCGTGCGTCCAGTCCTTGAACCGCTTCCCCTTCACCTCGATCGAGTCGTAGTACTTCTCGATCTGCTCGACCTTGAGCCCCTCGTTCCAGGGGAAGAAGATCGTCAAGCCCTTGCCGCAGTAGTACTCGACGTGGCACTGCCCGCACACGAACGAGCGCATCTCCTGGCGCGTCCCGTCCACGTTCGGATCGTAGGGCGCCTTGCGATCGCCCCGGCGCCAGCGCTCGACGCTCGGGAGGTGCGGCACCGGATCCGCCGAGGCCGCGAGCTTCTGGATCCCCGCGGTGAACCCCGGCCGCGTCACGCGGAGCTCCATGTTCTTCGGGTCGTGGCAGTCCACGCAGGAGACCGGGTGCGGCTTCCCGCCGGGCGTCAACTCCGAGAGCTTCGCGTGGGCGTCCCAGTAGTCCATGTCCGAGACGGCCTCGAGCCCGCGCTGCACCTGCTCCTGGGGCGTGCCCTGCGGCACCGCCTCGGCGCCGAGCTTGCGGTAGAGCGGCATGATCGAAGCGTGGCAGTGGAGGCAGTTGCCCGACTGCTTCGCCTCCGACGGGACGTTGCGCTTCGTGATCTCCTGGTCCTGGAGCATGAACGCGTGGCCGCGCCGGTCGCGGTAGTCCACCGCGAAAAGGTAGCCCGCGAAGATCCGGCGGAGCCACGGATCTCGCTCCGACTTCTGCGGGGGGAGCGTGCCCTCCGGGCCGACGACGCTGCCGCCGTACTTGGTGGCGGTCGGGTCGCCGGTGCGGAGGTAGCCGTCGTACTGGCGGGGCCAGTTGATCCCCCACTTCGCCGGGTCGACGTCGTCCTCCGTCACCTCGACGAGCTTCAGGAACGGGTTCCGCGCCTCCTGCTTCCGCTCGAAGATGTTGAGCAGCAGCGCGGTCACGCCGGCGGTGACCACCGCCACGCCCACCGCCACCGCCGCGTACGTCCAGAGCGCTCGCCGCCCGGTCTTCTCCATGATGTCCTCGCTACCTCCGCGCGCCGTGCCCGACGGCACGGTGGCACTGCACGCAGCGGATGGCGTTGTCGGCCCAGGTGCTGCCGCGCACGACGTCGTGCACGAGGTCGCCGTGGCAGCGCAGGCAGTTGTCCTGCAGGATCTGGCTGTTCGCCTGCTTGATCTGGATGGGCTCCGCGAAGGCCTGCGCCGCGCCCGGCTCGTCCGGCCGCGGAGGCTGGAAGGTGAAGCCCATCGAGTGGTGATAGCCGTTCCGCGCCTTCGCCAGGTACTTCTCCGGGAAGCCCGGCGGGACGTGGCAGTCGTTGCACGTGGCGACCGCGTGGTGCGGGCCCTTGCGCCACGAGTCGAACTGCTCGTTCATGATGTGACAGTTCCGGCACGCGGCGGGATCGTTCGAGAGGTAGGCGAGCCCCGAGGCGTAGCTGAACGTGACGGTGCCCACGCCGACCATCGCCCCGAAGAGCACGGCGAGGACGAGCCAGCGAGTGGACCAGCGAAGCGTGCCCATGGGGTGATCCC
>DASPMI010000103.1:0-23565 GCA_035627135.1 Anaeromyxobacter sp.
CATCGGGTGGTCGTCCACGCGTCGGGTGGCGCACCGCCCGCCGACGCCGCGCGCGCGGTCGAGCACGGGGGCGCTCCGCCCCGCGGTCGCGAGGACCCGCGCGCAGGACAGGCCAGCGACGCCCGCGCCGACGACGAGGACGGGGACGCGGGCGCGCTCGGGCATGGGGTGCATTGTACCCGCGGGGCGAGGCGGGCGGCCGGGTTCCATGCCGCAGGAGACGCGCGGGCGCGCCGGGCCGTTACGCGACACGCGGAGCGGCCCCGGTTGGGTCCGGCGCGCTCCGCGTCGATGAGCCGGCCGTTCGCCGCGCGTCTGGCTACACATCGTCACTCGCTCCCGGAGGAGTCCACCATGGCCAAGCTCACGATCACGACGTTCCTGACGCTCGACGGGATCATGCAGGGACCGGGCGCGCCGCACGAGGACCGGAGCGGCGGCTTCGAGCGCGGCGGCTGGTTCGTGCCGTTCGTCGACGAGGAGTTCGGCGCGTTCGTCTCCGGCGTCTTCGACCGGGCCGGCGCGTTCCTGCTCGGGCGCGGCACGTACCAGATCTTCGCGAGCTACTGGCCGAAGCAGAACGACCCGCAGGATCCGGTCTCGTCGAAACTCAACGCGCTCGTGAAGCACGTCGCCTCGCGGACGCTCGAGAAGGTGGAGTGGGCCGGGAGCCGGATCGTCCGCGACGTGGCGCGCGAGGTGCCGCGGATCAAGGAGGAGACGGCGGGCGAGCTGCAGGTGCACGGGAGCCCCGGGCTCGCGCAGGCGCTCCTCGAGGCGGGGCTCGCGGACGAGCTGAACCTCGTGCTCTGCCCGGTCACGCTGGGTGGACCGGGGAAGCGCCTCTTCGGCGCGGGCACGGTCCCGACCGCGTTCGAGCTCGCGAGCTCGCGGGCGACCGGCAAGGGCGTCGTGCTCGCCACCTACCGCCGGACGGGCGCGCCGACCTTCGGGACCATCGGCGAGTGACTCAGTATTCGAACCCGCTCCCGCCGATGAACTCGCGGAGGAGCGACGTCGGCGGGACGTGGTCGGGGTAGATCGACACGAACCGGTCGATCAGGTGCCGCAGGCGGATCGCGGTGGGGTAGGCGGGGTGCTCGGCGGGCACCTCGAGGAGGTACCGCTCCGCGAAGACCTTGAGCACCGCGGGCTCGTAGATGAGCGCGGAGTCGAAGATCGCGTCGGCCTCCCCCTGGTACGGGAAGATGTGGATCCGCTCGCCGGCCTGGACCGACGGCCAGCGCAGGATGTTGTCGGCGGCGGAGTAGCCGCGCGTGTGCCGGTCGCGGACGATCCGGCGGAGGAGCCGGAGGTCGGTGGCCGAGACGCGCGAGAGGCGGTCGAGCGGGAGCGTCGTCGCGGGGTGGAGGAAGACGCGGAAGAGCTCGCCGGCCCGGGGCAGCGCGCCGAGGAGCGCGGGGTTGAGCCCGTGGATGCCCTCGAGCATCAGCACGTCGCCGGGGCGGAGCCGGATGGTGGGCCCGCCGGCGGGGTGCGAGAGGCCGGTGAGGAAGTCGTAGCGGGCGGTCTTCACCTCCTCGCCCGCGAGGAGGCGCCGCACGTGGTCCTGGAGGAGCGCGAGGTCGAGCGCCTCCAGCGCCTCGAAGTCCCACTCGCCCTTCGCGTCGCGCGGGGTCTTCTCGCGATCGACGTAGTAGTTGTCGAGGCCGATGCCGACGGGGTTCACGCCGTTGATCTGGAGCTGGACCGTGAGCCGCTTGATGAAGGTCGTCTTTCCCGAGGACGACGGGCCGGCGATCGAGATGATCCGGATCCGCTCCCGCTCGGCCGCGACCCGGTCCGCGATGAGGCCGATCTGCTTCTCGTGGAACCCCTCGGCGACGCGGATGAGCTGCGCGACCTGGCCGGTGATGCACTGGTCGCAGAACGCGCCCACGCTGTCGACGCCCATCGCGGCGAGCCAGCGCTGGTGCTCGGCGAGCATGAGGCCCTGCCGCGGGTGGACGTGGACGTCGCCCGCCGCCGCGGGCTCGAGCAGGCGCGGATCGCGGTCGCCCAGCTCGAGCCAGAGCCCGTCGCGGTCGGCCTCGAGCCGGAAGCCGCGCAGCGCGCCGGTGGACGGGAGGAAAGGGCCGGTGGCGAGCGCGTAGACCTCGCCGCAGGAGACGAGGCGCACGGTGGCGAGCCGGCGGAGCCGGAGCAGGAGCACCGCGTCGCGCCACCCGCGATCCTGGAACCAGCGGAGCGCCTCGTCGATGGGCCAGTTCTCGCCGCGGATGGGCGCGTCCGTGGCCCGGATCCGTTCCATCGCCTCCGCGAGCCGCGTCGCGAGCGCGGGCAGGTCCGAAGGGCTCAACCCCGGGACCTCGACGGCCTGCCGGAGGCCGCGCGAGGGGCCGAGCCGGATCGGGACCTCCGGGGCGACCTGGTGGGCCGCCTCGAGCAGCAGGAGCCCCATCGACTGCGCGAAGATCTGCCGCCCCTCCCAGTGCGAGAGCCGGAGCGGGGCGACGGTGGTGTCCGTGAAGATGGGCGTCGAGAGCGCCACCGGCTTCTGCCCGAGGAGGCCGGCCACCACGAGGTCGCCGTCGAGCTCGGCGGGGAGGAGATCCAGCACCCGCGTCCCGGTCCGGATCGTCCGCTCCTGCCCGAGCACCTGGACGGTGATCTCCTCGGCGCGGGGCAGCGTACGGCCGCGGAGCACGAGGTCCATCTCGCTCGTGAGCTGACCGAGCTCCTCCTGGACGACGTGCACGAGCCCGATCGCGAGCGCGGCCGCGAGCGGCGGGTCCTCGCGCTCGAGCGCCGACCAGGCGGCGGCCGAGAGCCGGGCGGCGGTGAGGGCGCCCACCGAGGTGATCACCTCGCCGCGGTGCCGCCCGCCCGCGGCCGCGAGCTCGCCGAACACGTCGCCCGGGCCGAGGCGGCGGAGGGCGGTGTGCTCGCGCCGGGAGGTGGCCTCGCCGGAGAGGATGAGGAAGAGGTGCTTGCCGGCGTCGGCGTCGCCGTGGAGGCGGGTGCGGGGCGGGACCACCACCTGCTCGGTGCACGCGAGGAACCGGGCGCGGAGCGCGGGATCGAGGCGGGCGAGGAGGGGGCTGCGGGCGAGCACGTCCTCGACGGCGAGCTCCTGCGGGCGGACGGCCACGGTGCGCCTCCTCTGCGCCGCGCGCGCGGCGCCAGCGGCGATGGTATCGCGGGGAGTGGCGTACGGAACAGGGCCGCACTCGATCCCCGGGCTCGGGCTCGGGCGCGGGCTCGTCCACGGGGGAAGGCTCAGAGCACCCGCAGGAAGAGGCACTTGAGGTACCGGGTCTCCGGCACCCCGAGCAGCACCGGGTGGTCGCGCCCCGCACCCCGCCGCTCCAGGACCTGCACGCGGCGTCCAGCGTCCATCGCGGCGTCGAGCACGAGCTCCTCGAGCATCGCCTCGCCGAGGTGATAGCTGCAGGAGCAGGTGACGAGGACGCCGCCGGGCTTGAGCACCTGCATCGCCCGCAGGTTGATCTCCTTGTAGCCGCGCCGCGCAGCCGGGAGCGCGTCGCGGTTCTTGGCGAACGCGGGCGGATCGAGCACGACGAGGTCGAACGCGGGCGGCTCGTCGGCGCGGTCGCGCAGGTAATCGAAGGCGTTCGCCTCGACGACCGACAGGTTCGCGGCGCGGTTCCGCGCGGCGTTCTCGCGCAGGAGCGTCGCCGCCCCGGGCTGCATCTCGACGGCGGTCACCTCGCCGGCGCGCCGCGCGAGCTGGAGCGCGAACCCGCCGGCGTAGCTGAAGCAGTCGAGGCACTTGCCGGTCGCGTAGTCGCCGGCGCGGACGTGGTTCTCGCGCTGGTCGAGGAACGCCCCGGTCTTCTGGCCGCCGAGGACGTCGAGGGCCATCCGCACCGCGCCCTCGCGGAGCTCGAGGCCCGCGGGGACCTCGCCGCGGAGGACGCCCTTCACCTGCGCGAGCCCTTCGAGCTCGCGCACCCGCACGTCGTTCCGCTCGACGACCGCGGCCAGCGGGAGCGCGCCCGCGAGGAGCTCGGCGAGGAACGCCTTGCGGCGCTCGATGGCGGGGACGAGCGTCTGGACCACGGCGACCGGGCCGTACCGGTCGACGACGAGCCCGGGGAGGAGATCGCCCTCGCCGTGCACGAGCCGGACGAAGGGCTCGTCGCCGAACGCCCGCGCCCGGAGCTCCAGCGCCCGCGAGAGGCGCGCCGCGAAGAACCCCTCGTCCACGGGCTCCTCCTCGAGCGTGACGACCCGGAGCGCGATCTGCGAGCGGCTCGACCAGAACGCCTTGGCCAGGAACCGCCCGCGCCCGTCCACGAGGGCGACGACGTCGCCCGAGGCGAGCTCCGCGGGCGCCTGCTCCACGTCGCTCCGGTAGATCCACAGGTGCCCGCCGCGGAGCCGGTCGGCGCCCTTGCGCGAGACCTTGACCTTTCGCTCTTCCATGCGTGCGTGCCCCCGTGAACGCGCCCGAGCCCGAGCCCGAAGCCCGGGCCGGCACACGAGGTCGCGACGGTGGTACCCGAGCCGGACGCGCCGCGCCAGTCCGTTTCCGCGGCGGCGGCGTTATGACTCCGCCATGGCACGACCCACCGTCCTCGTCCTCGGCGCCGGCGCCGCGGGCCTCGCCGCCGCGCGGGAGCTGCGGCGCGCGGGGCTCGCCCCGCTCGTGGTCGAGGCGCGCGCCCGCCCGGGCGGGCGCGTGGACACGCGGATCGATCCCGCGCTCGGGGTCCCGCTCGAGCGCGGGGCCGAGTTCGTCCACGGGCGGCCGCCGGGCGTTTTCGCCCTCGCGCGCGAGGCGGGGCAGCGGCTCCGCGAGGTGCCGGACGGGATGCTCGTCCTCCGGCGCGGCAGCCCCGAGCCCGCGCCCCGGACCATCGCGCGCAGCCAGGAGCTCCTCGCCGGCGCGCGCGGCGACGAGCCCGTCGCGGCCGTGCTCGCCCGGGCGCGGCGGGAGCGCCGGGCCGGGCCGGAGGAGCTCGCGCTCGCGCGGTCGTTCACCGAGGGTTTCTACCTCGCCGATCCCCGGACGGCCTCCGCGGCCGCGCTCGCCCGCATGGATCGCGCGCTCGAGCGGATCGAGGGCGATCGCTCGTTCCGCGCCGACGGGGGCTGGGCGTCGGTGCTCGCGCCGCTCGCGGCCGAGGCGGCGCGCGCGCCGGGGGAGCTCCGCCTCGGCTTCACGGCCACGCGCGTCCGGTGGCGGCCGGGGAGGGTGGTCCTCGAGGGCCGCGGCCCCGCGGGCGGCGCGGTCGCGCCGCTCGAGGGCGATCGCCTGGTGGTGACGCTCCCGCTCGGCGTCCTGCGGGCCGGCGCCGTCCGGTTCACCCCCGAGCCGGCCGAGGCCGCGCGCGCGTGGGTGCGCCTCGAGATGGGACCCGTGGTGAAGGTCCTCCTCCGGCTCCGGCGCGCGCCGTGGGAGGGCCCCGGGCGGCGGCGGTTCAGCTTCCTCCAGCTCCCGGGCGCGCCGGTGCCGGTGTTCTGGACGCTCGCCCCGCGGCGGGCCCCCGTGCTGGTCGGCTGGGCCGGCGGGCCGCGCGCGCTGCGGTTGTCGCGGCTCGGCCCGGCGGGGGCGCTGCGCGCCGCGCTCCGCGGGCTCGCGCCCGCCTTCGGGCTCGGCGCCACCGCGCTCGAGGACCTGCTCGAGGCCGCGGAGATCGTCGACTGGAACGACGACCCGCTGGCGCGCGGTGGGTACGCCGTCTTCCCGGCGGGCTCCGGCGGCGCCGCAGAGGCGCTCGCCCGCCCGCTGGCAGGCACGCTCTTCTTCGCGGGCGAGGCCACCGACCCCGACTTCGCCGGGACCGTCGACGGTGCCTTGCGGAGCGGCGTGCGGGCGGCCCGGCAGGTGGTGGCGAGCTTGTGATGGCGGCCCCCTCGGGGCCGCACGGCCCGACCGTGCATATTTCGAACGCATGCTCCGAACGACCCAGAACATCCTCGAGCTCCGCCGCTGGGCCGAGGCCCGCGGCGCGCGTCCCTGCCGGGAGGAGGACAGCGGCAGGCTCGCGCTGGTCATCCCGGGCGAGTGCGACGTGCAGGTGTGCGAGGTCGGGTGGGAGGAGTTCGAGCCCGCGTTCGTGACGCGCCGCGAGGTGTTCGTGTACGACGACGCGCCGGGGTGCAGCCGTTGCTTCGTGGGGTCGCTCGTCGAGGCGCACGCGTACGTGCGCGCCGGCTGCTCGGCGGACGCCTCGCCTAGCCTTCCTCGGTGAGCCGCTCGAGGGCACGCTCGAGCAGGTCCGGCCGGAACGGCTTCGCGAACGTGCGGTCCGCGTCGACCGGGCGTTCGTCGAGGTACCCGCTCGCGACGATCACCCGGCGATGCCGGTGCTTGGGCGACGCGCGGAGCCACTCGAGGAACGCGCGGCCGTCCATGCGCGGGAGGGCGAGGTCGAGCAGGATGACGTCCGGCTCCAGGCCCGCCTCCAGCAGCTCGATCGCGTCGACGCCGTCGGCCGCCTCGGACACCTGGTAGTGCCGCGTCTCGAGCCAGCGGGCGATGAGCTCCCGCAGCTCGTGCTCGTCCTCGACCACGAGGACGCGGGCGCGGACGTCGAGCTGCGGCTCCTCGTCGGACGAGGCGCGGGTGCCGGGCGTGAGCTCCGCGGACTGGATGGGATCGTCCATGGCCTCCGCCAACTTGTCGCCGGATGTCGGAGGACGCAAGCGGAACGGCCCAGGGAGCGCCCCGCGGGCGGGAGCCCGAAAGAGAGCGGCCGGGCGGGCGCTCGTCGCACCCCGCCCGGCCGTGGAGACCGCGAAGGATGGGTCGGCGCCTACTCCTTCATGCCGCCCGCGAGGCCCTCGATGAACTGCCGCTGGAAGATGAGGAAGAAGAGCATCGGGACGATCGCGGTCAGGAAGCCGGCGGCGATGATGCCCTCGTACGGCTTGTTGAAGTTCTGGCTGTCCATCACCTTGATGGCGATCGGGAGGGTGCGGCCCTTCTCCGTGTCCAGCACGATCAGCGGGAAGAGGAAGTCGTTCCAGATCGCGCGGAACTGGATGATCGCGAGCGCCGCGAGCGCCGGCTTCGAGAGCGGCAGGATGATGCTCCACCAGATGCGGAGGTGGTTCGCCCCCTCGACCTTGGCCGACTCCATGAACGAGCGCGGGATCTTGATGTAGTACTGCCGCATCATGAACACGCCGAACGCCGAGATCGAGTACGGGATGATCACCGCCCAGAGGCTCTTGTAGAGGCCCAGGTCGACGATCAGCGAGAAGCCCGGGGAGATCATCGTCGTGAGCGGCAGCATCATCGTGCCGAGGATGAAGGCGAACAGGAACCCGCGCCCCGGGAAGTCGAGGTACGCGAAGGCGTACGCGGTGAGCGAGGACAGGAGCAGCGAGAGCGCGACGCCGAACAGGGTCACGAAGACGGAGACCACGAACCAGGAGCCCACCCGCCACGGCGCGTAGAGCGCGAGCTTCATCGACCCGAGGGTGTACTCGGTGATGCCCCGCTCGAAGTCGCGGAACAGGAGCGGCGGGTGCTGGAAGATCTCGACCGCCGGACGGAAGGCGGAGTCGGCGAGCCAGAGGATCGGGTAGAGGTAGAAGAGGCCGATGACGGCGAGGATGGCGACGCCGATGAGCTGGAGCGGCGAGAGCTGCTTCAGCTTGCTGCGGCGCTTGCGGACGGGCGCGGCGGCCGGAGCGGCGGGGCGGGGAGCGGTGGTGGTGTCGATCATGTTCGTCTCCTCGCGAGATCAGGCCTCGCCGTGCTTGCCCAGGCCGAGGACGCGGATCTGCAGCGCGCTCACCGCGGCGATGATGATGAAGGTCAGCCACCCGATGGCCGACGCGAGCCCCAGCCGCTGCTGCTGCCCGAACCCCTCGTCGTAGATGAACGCCACGAGCGTCTTGGCGACGCCGCCAGGGCCGAAGTTGGCGTTCGGGAAGAGGATGAACACGAGCTCGAAGGTCTGGAGGCCGCCGATCGCCGAGGTCACCGCCACGAAGGTGATGGCGGGGCGCATGAGGGGGAGGGTGATGTGGCGGAGCTGGCCGGACGGCGAGATCCCGTCCATCTTGGCCGCCTCGTACAGCGTCGGATCGATCGTCTGGAGCTGGGCCAGGAAGTAGACCATGTGGAACCCGGTCCACTGCCAGAACGAGACCGCGATCATGAGCGGGAGGGCCCACTGCGAGTGCGTGAGCCACTCGGTCTGCGTGGGGAAGCCGCTCGCGCCGAACAGCTCGAGCACCGGGCTCAGGAGGCGGTTCAGCGAGCCGAGGCTGTGATTGATGATGCCGTCCTTCAGGAAGAACATGCGGAAGAGCAGCGAGATCGTGACCACGTTGATGAGGCAGGGCACGAAGAACGCCGCCCGGAGCACCGCCCTCGTCCGGAAGAACGGGATGGTGTTGAGGATGTACGCGAGGACGAACGCGACCGGCACCTGCGTGACGAGGCCGAAGAACGTGTAGAGGAACGTGACCTTGATGGCCTGCCAGAAGTCCTCGTTCAGGCTCTTGTCGGCGTACAGGATGTCCTTGTAGTTCTGCAGCCCGACCCACTCGCCCTCGTTGACGCCCTGCTCGTTGGTGAAGCTCATCTTGAGCCCGAGCGCGAACACGTAGAGGCTGAAGATGCAGATCAGGACGAAGAACGGCGTGATCAGCGCGTAGGCGCTCGACCTGTCGGCGGACTGCAGGGGCAGCGGCTCGTCGAACTTGTTGGCGCGCGGCTGGCCGGGGAGCGCGAGGAGGACCAGGAGGACCACCGCGCTCACGACCGCGACCGCGAGGAGGAGCTGGATCGAGAGCGGGAGGGCCTGCAGCTTCGCCGTGAAGGTCTCCGCCTCGGAGTACCCCTGGAACCAGAACTGGCCGGCGGCGAGCTCGGTCCCTTCCTCGTCCGCGAGGGCGCTGGCCTTCTCGAACAGGTGCTCTCCCCGATTCCGCAGGTACAGCGCGACCAGGGTCGAGAGGGAGGGGACGAGCAGCCACTTCCCGGACCAGCCGACGTCGTGCAGCCGCCGGACCATCGTCGTGACCGTCGGCGCGGCGAGGAACGCGATCGCGACGTAGAGGATCGGGTTCCGGAGCGTCGCCAGCAGGTACGAGACGACCCCGCGGGAGTTCGCGGTCGTGATCTCCGAGGTGGCGCCCGCGAGGAAGTACACGATCGCGCCGGCGATCGCGGCGAACAGCACCCACCACCCGAGCTCGGCGCGGCGGGAGCGGCCGAGCACGCCGAAGTAGTTCCGGAAGACGGCCCGAATCGCCTCGAAGAAAGACATTTCGATCTCCTCAATCCGGCCCGAGCGTCCTCATGGCCGCCTTCCAGGACCTCGCTCCCCGATGCGCCGGGAGCCCAAGGTACCCGCCCTCCCCGGGGCAGGTCCACGGTGAACGTGCGTGCTCCAGGGTCGGGAGGGTGTTCCCGCGCACACCGAGCTGCCCAGGACCGGGCCTGACGCCCCGGTCCTGGGCAAGCTGGGCGCAACTTCTACTTCGAGCTAGGACTTCTTGAGCGCGGCGTAGCGAGCCTGCGCCTTCTCCTGGACCTTCTTCAGGCCGTCCTCGACGGTGACCTTGCCGGTCGCCATCTCCGTGTACTGCTCGGAGAAGTCGTTCAGGACGTCCCAGAAGATGTCGCCCGAGTTGACCTTGGGCATCGTCTTCGCGCCGGTGACCATGACCTCGCCGAGCGACTGGCCGCCGAACCGCGGATCCGGCTTCTGGAACATCGGGTCGCTCCACACCTCCGCGAAGGGCGGCAGCATGGAGGTCTTCTCCCAGCGGACCTTCAGGGCGCTCTGGTCGTACTGGATGTACTCGATGATCTTGTAGATCGTCGCGGCGTCCTTCGTGCCCTTCGGGATCGCCATGAACGAGCCGCCCCAGGACGAGGAGGTCGGGCCACCCTTCTTGTAGACGGGGAGCGGGCGGACCTTGAACTCGTACTTCTTCTCGACCTTGGAGTCGCCGTCCTGGCCGGTCGCGGCCAGCGTGACCTGCGGCACCCACCAGTCAGGCGAGGTGTAGGAGGCCAGCGTGCCGTTGGCGAGGAGGGCCTTGAAGTTGCCCCAGTCCCACGCCGTGAAGGCGCCGGTCTTGTACCAGTCGAACCACTTCGTCACGTACTCCTTGAACTCGGGGGACGTGAAGGTCGGGGCGCCGTTCTTGTCCAGGATCTGCGCGCCGGTCTGCTGCCAGATCATGAACATCGTGTTGCCGAGGCCGTCGTTGCCGGAGGGCAGCGCGTAGTGAACCGACTTGCCGTCCTTCTTCTCGGCCGTCAGCTTCTTGGAGGCCTCGAAGAACTCGTCCCAGGTCTCGATCTTGGCGACGTCGACGCCGACCGACTTCCAGAGGGTGTCGTTGTAGATGAGGACGACGGGGTGCACGTCGTGCGGGAGGCCGTACACGTTGCCGCCGTACGTCACCCAGGCCACGCGGCCGGGGAGGACGTTCTTGAACGCGGCGGACTTCTCCGTGAACTTGTTGAGCGGGATGACCGCGGACTTCTTCACGTCCGCGTTCAGGATCCGGTTGTTCTCGATCATCCACTCGACGGCGTCCGGAACGCCTTCCTTCGCCTTCATCGCCGCCTGCAGCTTCTGGACGAACCCGTCCTGCGGGACGACCTGGATGTCGAGCTCGATGTCGAACTTCTTCTCGATGTCGGCCTTGCGGGCGACGTACTCGTCCACGTTGTTCTGCGCGAAGCTCCAGAGGACGACCTTCCGCTTCGCGGCCTGGGCGTCACCGGCGAACCCCGCGACGGCCAGCACGGCAAGTGCAAGCAATGCTCTGCGCATTTTCATCTCCCCGTTTGAACAAGGGCGCGAGACAGGAGGCCCCGGCCCGACTTCGTACGACTACCATCGCTTCGACGACATCCCACGCCCGCGCCGGACCCGAGCTCCCTCGATGGTCCGTACTCCGGCAGCCGTTCGCGCGGGCTTCCTGCAAAACGCCTTGAAATCGTTTTCGTGGACGCCCATCCTCGGGAAGCGAACCCGCTGTGTCAACGAGAGCGATGTGCCACATTTGGGGCGTTTTCCGAGGGTGGAAGTGCGGTAGCAAGCGATCGTCCAACCGACGTGACGCCGCAGGCGACGTGGTATTCAAACCCCCGCTCGCCTGCGCAACGGGGAGGGTCCATGCCCGGAGATGGGCCCGGATCGAGGAGACACGGTGCGCCACCGCCCCTGCCGAGAGCCGAGCGTGACGGCCGCCGTCCCTCCGGCACGGCCGCGACCCTCGTCGAGGTGGCCCGCGCCGCGCGCGTGTCGCCGAGCACGGTCTCCCGGATCCTGAACGGCACGGCGCGCGTCGCCGACGCGAAAGCGCGCGCCGTCCACGCGGCCATCGCCCGCCTCGGCTACCGCCCCAACCCGATGGCCCACGGCCTGCGCAAGGGCCGGCGCATGACGATCGGCGTGCTCGCGCCGGAGGTGGATAGCCCGTTCTTCGGCGGCATCTTCCGGGGCCTGACCGAGGCGCTCGCGGGCAGCGACTACGTGCCCGTGGTGCTCGGCGGACCCACCGATCGCGAGGCCGAGGCGCGCCGGGTCGGCGACCTGCTCTCCAGGCGCGTGGACGGGATCGTCATCGTCACGTGCCGCCTCGATGACGAGGAGCTGAGGGACTTCGCGGCCACGGTGCCCATGGTAGTTTCCGGCCGCTCGCTGCGGGGGAATGGCATCTTCTCGATGAAGCTCGACAACGCGCTCGGGGCCGAGCTGGCAACGCGCCACCTCCTCGAGCTCGGGCACACCCGCATCGCGCACCTGCAGGGGCCGCCCGATCACCGCGACGCCGCCGAGCGGGCGGAGGGCTACCGCCGCGCCCTCCGCGCGCGCGGCGTCAAGCTCGACCCGGGGCTCGTCGTCCAGAGCGGGTTCCTCGCGCCCGAGGGGCTCGCCGCGATCGAGCGGCTCCTCGCGTCCGGGCGCCGCTTCACCGCGGTGCTCGCGGCCAACGACGAGTGCGCGTACGGCGCGCACCTCGGGCTCCATCGCCGCGGCCTGCGCGTCCCCGAGGACGTGTCGCTCGTGGGATTCGACGATCTGCCGGGCTCGCGCTTCACCACTCCGCCGCTCACCACGGTGCGCCAGCCGCTCGAGGAGATCGGGCGCCGCGCGGCGCGATCCCTCTTAGATCTCCTTCACGGGCGGCCGCCGCCCACGGACGACATGCCCGAGGTCGAGCTCGTCGTCCGTGAATCGACCGCGCGCCCGCGCTGACGTCGCTCCGACCGCACCCACGCTCCTCCGAGGACCATGCTGAAGATCAACGAGCTCGAATACCTCGAGATGCCCGGCCTCCACGTCATGCTCGGGCACGACGAGTACCCGGAGGGCCACCAGGGCGGCGTCTCCATCATCCAGAACGGCGCCCGTGTCGCGTCGAACGGCGACCTGCGCCTCGATCGCTCGCCGGGACAGTGGGATCCGGTGCCCCGCGCCCACCCGCGCGAGGTGGATCGTGCGCGCGGCGAGATCCGCCAGGGGTTCGAGTACCCCGACCCGGCGCGCGACCGGAAGGGCTTCAACCCGGTCGCCTATCCCGACCTTCACGTGAAGTACACGGTGCGGCTGATCCCCGAAGCCGCCGCGTTCCGGCTGCGCGTGGACCTCGAGCGCCCGCTGCCGGAGGCGTGGATCGGCCGCGTCGGCCTCAACCTCGAGCTCTTCCCCGGGCTCCTCTTCGGGCGCACCTGGGAGCTGGATGGCGCGTGCGGGATCTTCCCGCTTCAGGCCAACGGGCCGGGGCGGATCGACGCGGAAGGTCACTACCAGATCGCGCCGCTCGCGACCGGGCGGAGGCTCACCGTCGCCCCGGAGGTCGACCGGCAGCGGATGACGATCGAGCTGCTCGGGCCCGGCACGCTCGAGCTGTTCGACGGCCGCGGCCAGCAGACCAACGGCTGGTTCATCGTCCGCTCCCTCGTGCCGGCCGGCGCGGCGGACGGCGCCGTCGAGTGGCGGATCGCGCCGCACGCCGTCCCCGGGTTCCGGGACGATCCGGTGATCCAGGTCTCGCAGGTCGGGTATCACCCCGCGCAGCCGAAGGTGGCGGTGGTGGCGCTCGATCCCAGCGACGAGCGGCGCCCCCCTGCGTCGCTCGCCCGCGTCACCGCCGGCGGGCTCCAGAAGGTGCGGGACCTCGCGCCGCGCGAGTGGGGGCGGTTCCTCCGCTACCGCTGCGTACACCTCGACTTCGGCGACGTGCGGGAGCCCGGGATGTACGTGCTCCGCTGGGGCGACGCGGAGTCGAGCCCGTTCCAGATCTCGCCCGCCGTCTACGACCGGCACGTCTGGCAGCCGACGCTGGAGTACTTCCTCCCGGTGCAGATGTGCCACATGCGCGTCACCGACCGGAACCGCGTCTGGCACGGCGCCTGTCACCTCGACGACGCGCGGATGGCGCCGGTCGATCACCTGCACTTCGACGGGTACGCGCAGGGGCCGTCCACGCTGTGCGGGTTCGCGCCGGGCCAGCGCGTGCCGGGGCTCGATCGCGGAGGCTGGCACGACGCGGGCGACCACGACCTCCGGGTCGAGTCGCAGATCGACACGGTGTACGGACTCGCGCTCGCGCGCGAGCTCTTCGGCGTCGATCACGACGACACCTCGGTGGATCAGGCGCGGCGGACGGTGGAGCTCGGAAAGCCGGACGGCAAGCCGGACATCCTCCAGCAGATCGAGCACGGCGTCCTCACCGTGCTCGGCGGCTGGCGCGCGCTCGGGCGGCTCTACCGCGGGATCATCGAGCCCGATCGCTACCAGTACACCTGGATCGGCGACCCGGCGAACGTCACCGACAACCGGCCGTACGACGGCTCCGGGCCGGACCTCCCCGTCGGCGTGCCCGGCGCCCCCGACGACCGCTGGGTGTTCACCGAGGACAACCCGGACCGCGAGATCCAGACCGCGGCCGGCCTCGCGGCGGCGGCGCGCACGCTGCGCGGGTACGACGACGCGCTCGCGGCGGGGGCGCTCCGCGCCGCGGAGGCGCTCTGGGCCCGGACGGAGCGCGACCAGGTCCCAACCCGCACCGCGGCGGCGGTCGAGCTCCTGCTCGCGACGCGCGAGGCGAGGTACGCGCGCTGGCTCGTCGATCACCGCGACGCGATCGCCGCCGACCTGGCCCGGGGCGGCTGGCACGCGGTCCGCGCCATCGACGCGGTCGGCGATCCCGCGCTCCGCGCCGCCCTCGAGCCCGCCGTGCGGGGGCAGAAGGCCGAGTTCGACAAGATCCTCGCGGAGACGCCGTACGGGGTCGTCTACCGGCCGCGGGTGTGGGGGCCGGGGTGGCAGGTCCAGCGCGTCGGCGTGCAGCTCTACTTCCTGCACCGCGCCTTCCCGGCGCTCGTGCCGGCGGAGCACGTCTTCGCCGCGCTCAACTTCCTCCTCGGCTGCCACCCGGGCGCGAACCCGGCGTCGTTCGTGTCCGGCGTCGGGGCGCGCTCGATCACCACGGCGTACGGCTTTCACAGGGCCGGCGGCGCGCACATCCCCGGCGGCGTCGTCTCCGGGAGCGCGCTCATCAAGCCGGACTTCATCGAGCTCCTCGAGTGGCCCCACCTGTGGCAGCAGACCGAGTACGTGCTCGGGTACGGGACGTCGGACTTCCTGTTCCTCGTGCACGCGGTCAAGGATCTGCTCTCGGGGAAGTAGCCTTCCCGAGCCCGAGCCCGAGCTACATCGACCTGTCGAGAGCGCTCTCGTCGGGAGCGAGGGACTCCTCTCAGTGTTCGGGCGACGGTACCGTGGGGCGGATCCGGCCCCCGGCGCCGGTCCGTCGCTCCGCCAAGCGCCCGGATCGGATCCGTACTGGAGACGGCGACGCGTGCACGGAGCACGCCGCAACGCCGTGCGTGCCAACGCGCGCGATGAACGGGCAGGTGCTGGGGAGCGGATACCCGCGCTGCGTTGTCACGCCCGTTGCAGCGGCGCGAGTACTGGTGACGTCGGAGAGGCGCGAGGGCTGCGCTCCGGCCGTCGGCGGAGGCCGGATCCGCCTTGGGGCGGTTCCGTCGTGGAAACGATGACCACTCGCCTGAATCGATGGTCTGAGTGAACCTGACCGGAACCGCAGCCGAGCCGCCAAAGCCACGCCACAAGGCGGACGTCCGGGCCCGACGGAGCGAGCCGACCATGGCGCAGGCGCCCGGACGCGATTGACCGAGGAACGCGCGCGTACCGGACGAGAATGCGCGCGTCGCCGCCTGTTCGAGCCGGCCACCCGCGCACAGCGCGGAAGTGGCCGGCGAGTTGCGGCGACGTGCCCGCGGGCTCGTCTCCGGCACGCGCGCGCCCTACAACAGCCTGGGGCGCCGAGCATCGACCTGGTCGGCGCGCCCGGCGGGCCCGGACGGTCGCCCCTCGGCGACGCGCCCAAGGCGAGGCGTACGCGGAGTGCGAGCTGTGCGCGCTCGCCTACGGCATGGACCTCTGCCGCGGGAAGGCGTACCGCCGAAGGTGAGGAACGGGCCCGCTCACCGCATCCGCTGCCCCAGGAATTCGATCAGGTCGATCTTCGTCACGATCCCCACGACCTTCTCGCCCTCGCGGACCACCGCGACGTGATCGTCGTTGAAGATGTCGCGCAGCCGGGCGATCGGCGTGTCGGGGCTCACGACGCCCTGGAGCGGCTGGATGAGCGGCTCGACGACCTCCGACAGCCGGTGCTTCCCCTCGATGAGGAACTCGAGCAGGTCGTACTCGTGGATCATCCCGGTGACGCGGCCGCCCTCGTCCAGGACCGGCATCTGCGAGATGTCGTGCTCCTTCATCTTCTTCACCACCGCCTCGACCTTGTCGTGGCGGCGGGCGGTGATGACCTCGCCCTTGCGGCGCCCGAGCACGTCGCTCACGGTCGCGGCGGAGAGGGTCTCGCCGCCGTGCACCGGGAAGCCGTTGTGGCGCATCCACTCGTCCGAGTAGACGCGGGACAGGTACGAGCGACCGCCATCCGGCAACGGGACCACGACCACCTTCCCCGCGCCGAGCTCGCGCGCGACCTGGAGCGCGACGTGGACCGCCGCGCCGGAGGAGCCGCCGGCGAAGATGCCCTCCTCGCGGACCAGCCGGCGCGCCATGACGAACGCCTGCGCGTCGGGGACCTGCCGGACGTCGTCGAGGACCGAGAGGTCGAGCGCCCCGCAGGCCATGTCGCCGCCGATGCCCTCGACCTTCCACGCGTGCGGCTGGCCGAGCTTGCCGGTCTTGAACAGCGAGTGGAAGACCGAGCCCTGGGCATCGACGCCCACGTTGCGGACGGCGGGGTTCTTCTCCTTGAGGAAGCGGCCGCAGCCCGTCATCGTGCCGCCCGACCCGAGCCCGGCCACGAACGCGTCCACCCGGCCGCCGGCCTGCTCCCACAGCTCGGGGCCGGTCGTGCGGTAGTGCGCCTCGGCGTTGTCCGACCCGTGGAACTGGTTCACGTAGAAGCTGTCGGGCGTCTCCGCCGCGAGCCGCTGCGCGACCGAGGTGAAGCTGTCGGGCGAGTCGGGCGGCACGCCGGCGGGCGCGACCACCACCTGCGCCCCGAACGCCCGGAGCGCGTCCTGCTTCTCCCGGGAGATCCGGTCGGGCACGGCGAAGACGCAGCGGTACCCCTTCACGGCGGCGGCCATGGCGAGGGCGACGCCGGTGTCCCCGGTGGTGCTCTCGACGATGGTGGACCCCGGGCGGAGCAGGCCGGCCTTCTCGGCCTTCTCGAGCACGTGGAGCGCCATCCGGTCCTTGATGGAGCCGGCCGGGTTCATGAACTCGAGCTTGGCGAGGACCGTCGCGTCGCCGGCCCCCGCGAGCCGCTGCAGCCGTACGAGAGGGGTGCGGCCGATCGCAGCGAGGACGTTCTCGTGGTAGGCCATGGGCGCGAGGCTCCCGACCGGAAGGACGCGTGGACGCCACGCGTTATAGGCGGGCCGTCCGAAGTGCGTCAATGGAGCGTCGCCCGGCAGCAGCGGGGCGGACCAGGAGCGGGAATGCACGATCCACACACCGAAGCACGCGTCCGGGAGGCCGCGGCGCGCGCCGCTGGCGGAGACTGGTCGTCCGCGCCCGTGAGGCGGCTCGCCGGGCACGCGTCGATGCGCAGCTACTGGCGCGTGGGGCTGCCGCCGCGCTCCCTCGTCGTGATGGTCATGCCGCCGGACGCGCGCCCCGAGGAGGTCACCAAGGGCGGCGCGCCCGCGGTGAACCCGTTCGTGGACGTGCAGCGGTACCTCGCCGCCATCGAGGTCCGGGTCCCGGAGATCCGCGGCTTCTACGAGGCGGAGGGGCTCATGGTCCTCGAGGACCTCGGCGACGAGATGCTCGAGACGCGGCTCCTCGCCGGCGTCCCGCCGGAGCAGCTCTACCCCGCGGCGATCGACCAGCTCGCGCGCCTGCGCGCCGCGGCCGAGCGGCAGCCCGAGGGCTGCGTCGCGTTCACGCGGGCGTTCGACTACGACCTCTACCACTGGGAGCTCATGCACTTCCAGGAGTGGGGGCTCGAGGCGTGGAAGGGCGCGAAGCTCTCGAAGGCGGAGGAGCCCGTCGTCTCGGCCGCGTACGAGCGGATCGCCCGCGCGCTCGAGGCGGAGCCGAAGGGGTTCACGCACCGTGACTACCAGTCGCGGAACCTCATGGTGCTGCCCTCGGGCGAGCAGGCGGTGATCGACTTCCAGGACGCCCTGCTCGGGCCGCGCCAGTACGACCTGGTGGCGCTGCTGCGGGACAGCTACGTGGAGCTCCCCGCGCCGTTCGTGGATGCGATGATCCGGCGGTACCTCGAGGCCCTCGCCGCCGCGGGCGGGCCGCGCCTCGCGTACGAGCCCTTCCGCGAGACGTTCGACCTCCTCACGGTGCAGCGGAAGCTCAAGGACGCGGGCCGGTTCGTGTTCATCGACCGCGTGAAGAAGAACCCCGACTTCCTCCGCTCGATCCCCGCCTCGCTCCGCTACGTGCGCGAGGCGCTCGGGCGGCGGCGCGACCTCGCCGACCTGCACGAGATCCTGGCGCGGCACGTGCCCGAGCTGCGGTAGCGCGGCGCGCCGCCCCCGGCCGGCGTGCGGTATGCTGCCGGCGCGAGGAGAATCGCGAGCGATGTCGAGGAGGCGGCCCAGGACCCCGGAGCCCCGCGCCGCGGAGGCGCGCGCCGAGCGCCTTCCGTACCTGTGGCTGCTCGCGGGGATCCTGGGCCTGACCCTCGTCGTCTACTCCCGCTCGCTCGCGAACGGCTTCATCGCCTTCGACGACCCGGACGTCGTCGTGAACAACCCGTACATCCGGGAGCTCAGCGGCGCGAACGCGGCCCGCTGGCTCACGCGGCCGGTGCAGTACATGTACATGCCGCTGGCGCTCTTCACGTACGCCATCGACTACCGGATCGGCGCGCTCGATCCGTTCGTGTACCACCTGCACAACCTCGTCCTGCACCTCGCGTGCGTGGCCCTCGCCTTCTGGGTCTTCCTGCTCCTCGACCGCAGGCCGCGGGTCGCCCTGGTCGTGAGCCTCCTCTTCGCCGTCCACCCGGTGAACGTGGACAGCGTCGCCTCGGTGGCCGCGCGGACGAACCTCCTCGCCACGCTCTTCTCGCTGGGGGCGCTCGCGGCCTACGGCCTGTATCTCGACCGCGGCCGGCGGCTCCGGTACCTGGCGCTCGCCTGGGTCTCGTTCGTCCTGGCGGCGCTCGCGAAATCCGCGGCGGTCGTCCTGCCCCTCACGCTCCTCCTCTGGGATCGGTACCGGCGCCGCCGGTGGGAGCGCCGGCTCGTCCTCGAGAAGCTCCCCTTCTTCGCGGTCGCGCTCCTCTTCGGCGTCCTCGCGCTCGTCATGCGCGCGGACGACGTCCTGCCGCCGGTCCGGTACCACGCGTGGGACCGGGTGCTGGTCTTCCTCCACGCGCTCGCCCAGTACGCGATCCGGCTCGTCGTGCCGTACCCGCTCTCGTTCAACTACGCGTACCCGGAGAAGGCCGGCCCGTGGCTGCCGCTGCCGGTCTACCTCGCGCCGCTCGTGCTCGCGGCGATCGTCTGGGGGCTGCGCAGGCTGCGGATCCCACGGGAGGTCTGGATCTTCGGCCTCGCGTTCTTCGTCGTGAACGTGGCGCTCAGCCAGTCCGTCCTGCTCATCGACGGCTTCATGGCCAACCGGTACGCGTACCTCCCGTACCTGGGCCTCTTCTTCGTCCTGGCGCACCTCCTCGAGCGCGCCTGGAACGCCGCCGCTCCGGACGGCCGGGCCCGCCGGACGCTCCGCGGCGCGGCGGGCGCCGCGCTGGCGGCCGCCGTCCTCGCCTTCGCCGCGCTCGCGTACGGCCGCACCGCCGTGTGGCGGGACACGCTCGCGCTGTTCGACGACGTGATCCAGAAGGGCCACGGGAGCGCCTGGGTGTACGGCACGCGCGGTCTCGTGAAGCTGCACGCCGGCGAGCTCGGGGAGGCGCGGCGGGATCTCGATCGAGCGCTCGCGCTCGATCCGAACTACACCCCGGGCCTCTGCTACCGCGGCGTCGTCCACTACCTCCTCCGCGAGTACCCGGCCGCCCTCGCCGACCTGGACCGCGCCATCGCCCTGGCGCCGGCCACCTCCGGCGCGTACCGGGATCGCGCGATGGTGAAGCTCGCCCTGGGCGACCGGGCCGGAGCCTGCGCCGACGTCGCGGCGGCGCGGCGGCTCGGGTACGTGCCCCCGGCCGGCGCGGAGCCGGAGTGCCCGTGACCCCGCCTGGCCCGGCGGCGCGCCGCGCCCAGGTGGGATAGGCTCCCGCGAACATGGGCGAGCTCACCGCGATGGTCCTCTGCGCCGGGCTGGGCACACGGCTCCGGCCGCTCACCGACCGCGTCCCCAAGCCGGCGGTCCCGCTCTGCGGCGTCCCGCTCGTCGCCTGGACGTTCGCGCTCCTGCGCGACGCGGGCGTACGGCGCGTCGTCGTGAACGCGCACCACCTGCCGCAGGAGATGGCGAGCGCCGCCTCGGCGGCGGCGCGGCGGCTCGGGCTCACGCTCGCCGTCTCGCACGAGCCCATCATCGCCGGGACCGGCGGCGCGCTCCGCGAGGCCCGCGCCCTCCTCCACGGGGCGGAGCCGCTCGTCGTCGTGAACGGCGACGTCCTCTTCGACGTGGACCTGTCCGCGGCCGTGGCCGCGCACCACGCGGCTGGCGCGCTCGCGACGATGGTGCTCCTCCCGATGCCCGCGGGGGCGAAGTACGCGGCCGTCGAGGTGGACGCGGGCGGCGCGGTCCGGCGGATCGCCGGCGCGTTCGGCCCCGGCGGCGAGGGCCTCACGCCGTGGCACTTCTCGGGCGTGCACGTCCTCTCGCCGGAGCTCCTCGCCCGCGTGCCCGCCGCGCCCTTCGAGGCCGACGTGAACCGGCACGTGTACCCGGCGCTCATGGAGACCGGCCGGATCCGCGCCCACGTCGCCGCGGGATACTGGAACGACCTCGGCACGCCGGCGCGGTACCTGGAGGCGCAGCGCGACGTGCTGGCCGGGCGGGTGCCGCTCGACCGCTTCGTCGGGGCCGAGCCGCTGTCGACCGCGTCCGAGCTGCGGCCCGGGGTCCGGGCCGAGCCCGGGGTCATCGTCGCCGCGGACGCGCACCTCCACGCGCCGTGCTTCCTCGGCGCCGGGGCGCGCATCGCCGCCGGCGCCGAGGTCGGGCCCGACGCGGTGATCGGCCCGGGCGTGCTCGTCCCGTCCGGCGCCGCCGTCCGCCGCGCCGCGGTCTGGTCCGGCACGCCGCTCGCGCCGGGCGAGCGGGTCGAGGACGTCGTCGCGGCGGGGACGGCGCGGGCGCGGGGGGGGTAGGCGTGGTCGCGCCGGACGCGCGGAGCGGCGGATCCGCGTCCTACCTGCCGCGCCCGAACCCGGGGTTGCACGTGCGGACGATCTCGATCCCGGCCTTTGCAGTTCGTTCGAACCTTACTCGAAGGCGGCCACGCGACGGGCCCCGCGCCTGCCGAGGTGACGCTTCCCCGCCACCCCCACCCCGCTTGGGCGGGGCCCGGGGATCCCCGCGGCGCCCGGTGCTAGAGTCCCGCTCCACGGATGGAGCAGGTCAGCGAGAGCGCGCGCGACGCGGGGCACCCGCTCCTCGGCGCCGCGTCCGAGGCCGAGGCGGACCGCTACTCCGGCACGACGGTCCGCGCGGGGAACGCGGTCGTGTTCCTGCCCAGCGGCGCGGGCTCGTACGCGCAGCGCTGGGCGGCGCTCGAGGCGGCCGAGCGCAGCATCGACCTCGTCAGCTTCTCGATGATGCGGGACGGGACGACCCGCAGGCTCTGCGACCTGCTCCTCCAGAAGCTCCGGCAGGGCGTCCGCGTCCGGATCATCGTGGACGACGCGGTGGCGTGGTCCACGCTCGTCGGGCCGTGGCTGCGGGAGCTCCAGCGCGCCGGCGCCGGCGTCGTCCGGTACTCGCCGATCTTCCGCGACGCCCGCGTCGCGCCGGCGGACGGCGGGCTCGTCTCCACGCCGAAGCGGGTCGTCCTCGAGAAGGTGAAGCACCGGTTCCACGAGAAGTACACGGTGGTCGACGGCCGGCTGGCCATCCTGGGCGGCATCAACTGGGGGGACAAGTACGCCTACGGCGGGATCCGGCCGAAGGCGTGGCGCGACAGCGACGTCCTCCTCACCGGCCCCGTCGTGGCGGACGTCCGCCGCCAGTTCGAGTACGACTGGGCGCTCTACTCGGAGCTCGACGCCGCGTGGAAGCGCCGCGACCACCCCGACCTGGCGGCGGCGCGGGCGCGCGCCGCGGCCGCGGTCGAGGCGCTGGAGCGCGGCGAGGGCGGCCGCGTCCTGCCGGCGCTGGGCCCGGCCGGGCCGGAGCGGATCCGCTACGTGCCGCACAAGCCGTACGACGAGGACAAGCTGCGCATGACCGAGCAGGTGCTCCTGCTCGTGCGGCAGGCGCGCCGCTCGATCCACTGGGGCTGCCACGGCATCCGCCCGCCGCGGCTCCTCGCCGAGGCGCTCGCTGCGGCGGTCGCGCGCGGCGTCGAGGTGCGGCTCGTCACCAACTCGCGCCCCTCCTCGCGGACGCTCATGTTCTTCGGCCTGCTCGGGTGGATGTACTGGGAGAGCTCGAACCACTTCCCGTGGCTCCTCGAGCACGGCGTGCGGGTGTTCGAGTGGCAGCGCCCGGGCGCGTTCCACAGCAAGAACCTGGTCATCGACGACGTCGTCGCGTCGGTCGGGTCGTACAACGTCGCCTCGGGCTCCTGCTTCCACCACACCGAGAGCAACGTCGTCGTCTACGGCGGCGACGTTCCCGTGGCGGTGCGCAAGCAGTTCGAGGCCGACCTCGCCGACTGCGTCGAGCTCTCGCTCGACACGGTCCGGACGGTCCCGCCGGAGCACCAGCCGATGCGCCGGCTCCTGCACCCGCGCAACCTGCTCGTCCCGCGGGAGCTCCGGAGCGACGGCATCAACGCCGACCTGGACGCGGGGCGGTACAAGCGGATCTGACGGCCGCGGCGAGGCGCGGGATCACGCGACCACGGCCTTCGGCACCGAGATCGGTCCGCCGTGATCCGGCCGGAGCGCGGCGAGCCGCGCCTCGCTCACGGAGCGGCTCTTCCACACGAGGTCGAGCGGCGACCGGACGAACGCGTCCGGCTCGATCACCGAGCGCTTGAAGAAGAGCAGCATGCGCCGGTTCACCGGCCCGACGTCGAGGAACGGCCCGAGCGCCTTCATCGCGAAGTAGACCAGCTCCGAGCAGGAGAGCCGGTCGAGCCGCGCGAAGTCGAACTTGAAGTCGTAGCGCGTGCCGAGCCGGCCGAGCGCGGCCTCGCGGACGAGCGGGAGCGCCTCGGCGAAGTCCACCGGTTCGCCGGCGCGGAGCCGGGCGAGGATCGCCCGCTCGCGCGGGTCGAGGCTCTCCTCGGCGACCACCGGCGTCCAGCCGGTGTTCCTGGCCGCGAGGCGCGCGGGCGCTCGCAGCACCGCCATGTAATCGCACCGGCAGAAGTTGATGACGTCCTCGGTGAGGACCCCCTCGGCGAGTGCGTGCACCACCATCGAGCGCCCGGGCTTCACCCGGTGCGCCTCGGGGAGGCCCTCGCGCGCGCCCGCCGCCGCGATCGTGGCGGCGTCGGCCTCCGTGATGTCCCCGACGTACAGCCCGACGTGGCTGAAGTAGCCGGGGATGATCCGGCCGTCGAGGTAGTTGTCGTAGCCGCGCACGAGCACGTCGCCGGGGCGGATCACCTCGAGCAGCTCGCGGATGTCCTCCCCGCGCACGCGGTAGCCCTTCGGGTTGTAGAGGAGGAAGAGCGGCCACGGGTACACGAGGATGTCCCCGAACACCGTCACGATCCGCTCGTAGAACGTCTTCCGCTCGCGTCGGGCCATGGTGCCTCCTGGGCCGCTCACCCCCCGCAGCCGCAGTCCTTGCCGCCGGCGCCGCGCGACCTGCCCTGTCCCGGCAGCTGGAGCACTCCCGCGTGCGCCGTGACGAGGCCGCTCGCCACGGTGAGCTCCGGGAGCTGGTGCAGGGCCTTCCACTGGGTGAACGTGGGGAGCTGGCGGACGCGCTTGCGGCACGGGCCGGTGCGGCGGACGCAGCGGCTCGCCTGGGCGGAGCAGCCGTGGCGATCGACGGCGGTCACCTGCACGAACAGCTCGAGCTCGGC
>DASPMI010000104.1:0-11413 GCA_035627135.1 Anaeromyxobacter sp.
TCCTCGATCCGGCGCGGCGTCCCACGCGCGCGGAGGTAGGTGGGGCTCGCGTACAGGCGGACCTGCTGCGGCCGGCCGAGCCGGCGGCTCACCAGCGACGAGTCGGCCAGGTGCCCGGCCCGGATCGCGAGATCGAACCCCTCCGCCAGCAGATCGACCCGCCGGTTGGTGAACTCGACCTCGAGCTCCACGCCCGGGTAGAGGCGCATGTACTCCGCCGCCACCTCCGCGAACGCGGGCTCGGCGCCGAAGAAGTCCGGCGCGGTGATCCGGAGCCGCCCGGAGGGCGCCACCCGGCCGGTGGACAGCGTGCGCTCCGCCTCCCGGAGCGCCTCCAGCGCCGGCAGGACCTGGCGGTGGCACGCGGCGCCCTCGTCGGTGAGCCGGACGGAGCGGGTGGTCCGCTCGAGGAGCCGGACCCCGAGCCGATCCTCGAGCTCGGCGATCTTCCGGCTGATGGTGGACCGCGGGACCCGCAGCGCCAGCGCCGCGCCCCGGAACGTGCCCGCGTCGAGGACGCCGGCGAAGGCGGCGACCGCGTTCAGATCGACGTCCGTCATGGCGCTCCTCCCGCCCGGGATTGTCCCGCCTCCGGGACGGAGAATCCAGCGCTGCCTCGTTCCGGGCCGGGCGCCCGGCCTGCTACAGGATCCGGAGGAGGGCTCTCCATGACCGTCTCCGGACGCCTCGCGCCGCTGGTCTTCTCACTGGCGCTCGCGCTCCCCCCGCTCGTCACCGCAGCCGCGCCCGCCCGCTGGAAGCTCGCGCGGGAGGTCCCGGTGCCCCAGGGGACCGTGGTCGTCGCCTTCCTCGACGACCAGCGCACCTTCTCGACCGGCTGCCCCGCGCCGATGCACCGGAGCGTCGACGGAGGGAAGAGCTTCTCGCCCGGGTACGCCCGCGACCTGTGCCGGTATGGCCTCGAGGCCGTGCCCGGCCTCGTGGTCAACGTCGGCGGGGGCGGCGACGTCCGCCTGTCGCCCGACGTCGGCGTGCACTACGAGCGAGGCGGCACGTTCGGCGACGCGTTCCCGCACCACCCGCGCCACGTCTCGTTCGTCGACGCGAAGCGCGGGCTCGTCGCGACGGACGAGGAGGTCGGGCTCACGACCGACGGCGGCCGCACCTGGCAGCGGCTCCTGCCGCCCGAGGAGGCCGCGCCCGTCGCGGCGGTCTCGCTCGCGGAGCAGCGCGGGCAGCTCGTGCTCCGGCTCCTCGACGTCAACGGCGACCTCTGGCGTTCCGGCGACGGCGGCAGGACGTGGAGCGGCGTCGCGACGCCGCTCCCGAAGGGCGTCCTCCCCTCCACGAAGGGGCCGACCGCCGCGCTCCGGTTCATGGGCGCCGAGGGGATCCTCGCGGCGACGCTCAACGAGGGCGGCGGGCTCGAGGGCCACGTCTACCGGACGACCGACGGGGGGAAGACTTGGAAGGAGGAGGGGCTCTCGGCCCCGTTCCAGGGCGCGGTCGTGACGCTCTCCGTCGACGGGAGGATCTTGAGCGCGGTGGACGGCGCGGGCACGGCGGTGAAGGTGTACCGGGCGGAGTGATAGGCGCAGAACCGCGCTCACCGCACCCGGTACTTGAGCAGGTGCACGTCGAGCGGCCCGTTCCACAAACGGTGATCCACCTCCGGCTGGAGCGGGATCGCCTTCTGGAGGAGCGGGTTCCCGGAGAGGAGCACCACCGACCAGCCGGCGTGGCGGGCGAGCATCTCGGCGAGGCCGCGGTAGAAGCCGGCGAGCTTCTTGGTCGCGACGACCTCGTCTCCGCGGTCCCCGTCTTCGTACCGCTCGCTCGTTCGCCCTTCGACCCCGGTCCGCTTCGCGCGCCTACGCTCAGGGCGAACGGAGCCGTGCCGCGAGCTTCCGCCGCCCAGACGCTCAGCCCGATCCGCGTCGTGCGAGCGTCCGCCGCCGCCCAGCCGCTCCCCGTACGGCGGGTTCGACACGAGGGTCCCCTCCGCGGCGATCGGCGCGAGGTCCCGCGCGTCCGCCCTCTCGACGACGACGTCCGCGGCGAGCCCGGCCGCGGCGACGTTCCGCCGGAGCGCCTCGATGGCCTTCGGGTGCCCGTCGCGCGCGAGGATCGGCGCGGGGGCCCGCGGCAGCGCGGCCGCGGCGGCCTCGCCCTTCATCCGGTCCCACGCGGACTGCGGCGCGCCGCGGTACATCGGCCAGCGCTGGAACCCGAACGCGCGCCCGAGCCCCGGCGCCATCCGGCGCGCCCGCAGCGCGTGCTCGATGGCGAGCGTGCCCGACCCGGCCATGGGATCGACGAACGGCAGCCGCGGATCGACCTGCCCGAGGAGGAGCGCCGCCGCCGCGAGCGTCTCCTTGAGCGGCGCCTCGGTCATCGCGGCGCGGTACCCGCGCCGGTGGAGCGGCGCGCCGGCGAGGTCGAGCGAGAGGGTCGCCTCGTCCTGATGCAGGTGGAGCACGATGCGGACGTCGGGGTCCTTCGGGTCCACGTCGGGGCGGGCGCCGAGCGCGTCGCGGAGCCGGTCGACGACGGCGTCCTTCACCTTGAGCGCGGCGAACCCGGAGTGCGTCACCGCCGAGGAGCCGACCGTGGCCTCGACCGCGAGCGTCGTGCGAACGGTGAGCCAGTCCTGCCAGGCGACGGCGCGGACGCCGTCGTAGAGCGCCTCGGGCGAGGGCGCGGGGAAGCGGGCCAGCTCGAGCAGCACGCGCATGGCCGTCCGCGCGTGGAGGCAGGCGCGCATCCCCGCCTCCAGCTCGCCCTCGAAGACGACGCCGCCGCGGTCCCCGCGCACGCCGGCGAGGCGCAGCCCGGCGAGCTCCCGGCGCAGCGCGCCCTCGGTCCCCTTGGCCGCCGTCGCGAAGAAGCGCATGCGGCGCAGTCTAGGTGGAAAGGCCCCCGCGGTCCCGCGGCAAAGCACCCGTGAACGAGCCCGCGCCCGCGCCCGCGCCCGGGTCCACACGGCCCGAGCTCACCGCGGCACCGCGCTCGCCCAGATCTGGGCGCCGTCGAAGACGCCGATGCGGACCGAGCCCTTCGCGCCGCGCTTCACGGTGTACATGAGCTCGTCGGCCCGGGCGGTGAGCTCGTCCACGTCGCGCGGCGGCACGAGGAACACCGCCGCGCCGACGGAGAAGCCGATCGGCCACCCTCCCCGCTCCGCCGCGGCGAGCACCTCGTCCCGGAGCCGCGTGAGGATGGCCTCCGCGGCCGCCGCCGCCGTCTCCGGGAGGACGATCCCGAACTCGTCCCCGCCGAGCCGCGCCACGGTGTCGAACGGCCGCGTCGCGCCGCGGAGCGTCTGCGCGACGGCCACGAGCAGCGCGTCGCCCTGCGCGTGCCCGAGCCGGTCGTTCACGAGCTTGAAGTCGTCGATGTCCGCGTACGCGACCGTGAGCGGCCTCCCGTGGCGGCGCACGCGCTCGAGCTCGAGCGAGGCCGCCTCGAAGAAGGCCCGGCGGTTGGCGATGTGCGTGAGCGCGTCGGTCCGCGCGAGGAGCTCCTGCGCCTCGAGCCGGTTCTTGAGCGCGGCCAGCGTCACGACGAGCGAGAGCGCCGTGCCGAGGATCATGAAGCCGTTCCAGACGACGACGCCGGGCTCGAGCGCGCCGCGGTGGAACTGGGCGCGGTACAGGAAGTCGGCGCCCGTCGAGACGAGCGCGGAGAGGACCGCGACGCCGAGCCCGCCGCGCAGGCTGGCGAACCACGTCGCGAAGCCGATGGGCGCGAGGTAGAAGAGGACGAGCAGGAGGTCGGTCCGGGTGATGTAGTCCGCCGCGCCGACGCAGAGGACCATCCCGAGGGAACTCACCATCCACTCGGCCGGGGAGAGCGTCGGGACCTGCGGGCCCTCGCCCTGGACGGGCCGCACCTCACCGGTCACGGCCGGGTCCTGGGCGGGGGTCGCCGGGTGGGTGCGCGGGGCGGTCACCGGGTCGCACCATCCTACCGCGCGGGGATCCGGGTGCCCATGCAATCCCCGCCCCGCGGCGGCGGGGCGGCGGCCCGGCTACACCCAGATCGCACCGCGTGACGACTTCACCCGCCCGTCCCAGCTCCGCCATGGAGTCGTCACGCACTCCATTGTAGAGGAGCATCCCGTGACCTCCGTCCTCCTGGTCGACGACGAGCGGGACCTCCTTTCGCTCCTCGACTTCAACCTCCGCGCCGCGGGGTTCGAGACCTTGCTCGCCACGACCGGCGAGCAGGCCCTCTCCCAGCTCCGCCGCCGCATGCCGGACCTCGTGCTCCTGGACGTGATGCTGCCGGACGTCTCCGGCACCGAGATCTGCCGCCAGATCAAGGGCGACCCGCGGACCCGCCACCTCCCCGTCGTGATGCTCACCGCGAAGGGCGAGGAGGTGGACCGGGTGGTCGGCTTCGAGCTCGGGGCCGACGACTACGTGACGAAGCCCTTCAGCGTGCGCGAGCTCGTGCTGCGGCTCAGGGCCGTGCTCCGGCGCGCCGGCGGCGGAAGGCCCCAGGAGCGGCCGCCGCCCGAGGTCGGGCCGATCCGGGTGGACCTCGACGCGCACCGGGCGTACGTCGACGGCGCGGAGGTGCAGCTCACGCCGCTCGAGTTCAAGCTCCTCACGACGCTCATGTCCCGGCTCGGCCGCGTGCAGTCGCGCGAGCAGCTCCTGGAGGACGTCTGGGAGATGTCCTCCGAGGTGGAGACGCGCACGGTGGACACGCACGTGAAGCGCCTGCGCGAGAAGCTCGGGTCCGGGCGCGACCTCCTCGAGACCGTCCGCGGGATCGGCTACCGCCTCGTCGATCCGCGCGAGAAGGGCTGACGCCACATGCTGGCCCGCACCCCGCTCGCCGCCGCCATCCGGGCGCTCCGCGCCGAGCTCGCGGGCGGTCCGCGCGCCGACCTCGGCCGCGAGGTGCGCGAGCTCGCGGAGCTGCTCGCCGAGCGGGAGGTCCGCCGCTTCGCCGCGGCGCGCGATCCCGCCGAGCAGGAGCTCCTCTCCGCGCTGCCCGACGCGGCGGCGCTCGTCTCCACCGACGGCCAGATCCGGGTGGCCAACGCCGCGTTCGACACCCTCGCCGCGAACGCGCGCGCCGCCGGGCAGACGCCGCTCGAGGTCACCCGGAGCGCCGAGCTCGCCGAGGCGGTGCGGCGCGCGCTGGAGGGAACGGCCCGCCGGCTCGAGCTCACGCTCCAGAAGCGGAGCTACCTCGCGACGCTCGCGCCGCTCCTGCGCGGCGAGGTGCTGGTGCTCCTGCGGGACGTCACCGACGCCAAGCGCGCCGAGGCGACGCGGCGCGACTTCGTGGCGAACGCGAGCCACGAGCTCCGCACCCCGATCTCCGCCATCCGCGTCGCGTCGGAGACCCTGCAGGCCGGCGCCCTCGCCGACCCCGCCTCTGCCCGCCACTTCGTGGACATCATCGCGCGCCACGCCGAGCGCCTCGCGCAGCTCACGCACGACCTGCTCGATCTCTCCCGGATCGAGTCCCGCGAGTGGCGGCTCGAGCGCGAGCCGGTCGCGGTGCGGAAGCTCGCGGAGCAGGTGCTCGAGCTCCTCGCCCGCCCGGCGCGCGAGAAGGGGCTCTCGCTCTCGCTCGGCGTCCCCCAGGAAGCCTCGGTCCGCGCCGACGCGCGCGCCCTCGAGCAGGTGCTCGTGAACCTCGTGGACAACGCGGTCAAGTACACCGCCGAGGGCGGGGTGACGATCCGCGCCGAGTGCGATGGGCTCGACTGGGTCATCGGCGTCCAGGACACCGGACCCGGCATCGAGCGCCACCACCTCCCCCGGCTCTTCGAGCGGTTCTACCGCGTGGACACCGGGCGCTCGCGCGAGCAGGGGGGGACGGGCCTCGGCCTCGCGATCGTGAAGCACCTCGCGCAGGGGATGGGCGGCGACGTGGGGGTGGAGAGCGGCGCCGGCGGGAGCCGCTTCTGGGTCCGGCTGCCTGCCGCGTGAGGCTCACTTCCGTGAACGAGCCCCGAGCCCGCGGCCGAGCCCGAGCGACCCCCCGGACGTGTTTCACTCTTCGTCACGACGCCCCCGAATCGTCACCCGCCCGCCCCGCTCGCGTCATCGGCGCCGCCTAGAAACCACGGCCATGAACAAGCTCACCATCGCCGTCGTCGCGCTCTCCGTGGCCTCCGCCGCGCGGGCGCAGGAAGCGCAGCAGGACCCGCAGGGTCAGGAGCAGCAGACCGCAGAGGTCGCCGCCCTCGAGGGGCGCCTCGCCGCGCTCGAGGAGCAGCTCGCCGAGGCGAAGGGCTCCCTCGTGTCGCTCTCGCGGCTGAAGTTCTCCGGCTACGTCCAGGCACGCTGGGCGTACCAGGATTGCATCGGGAACCGGCAGCCGACCTGCTCGTACGACGCGTACTACGAGTCCCCCTCCTCGGCGCCGTCGAGCGGGCCGAGCCAGACCGGGTTCCACATCCGCCGCGCGCGCCTCAAGGGCGTCTACGACGCCGACCTCGCCCAGTTCGTGCTGCAGCTCGACGCCTCGCCGTCCTCGGTCACGGCCAAGGAGGCCTACGCCAGCGTGAAGCTGCCCCGGGGTCTCGCGATCGACGCCGGCCTCCAGCTCCTCCCGTTCGGATACGACGTCGGGGTGCGGTCCTCCGCGGACCTCGATCTCCTGGAGCGGTTCCGCGGCGCGCGCACCTGGCTCGCCGGCGAGTACGACCTCGGCGTCACGGTCCGCGGCGCGTACGGACCGTTCAACCTCCGCGCGGGCGTGTTCAACGGCAACGGCGTCGAGGGCGGGAAGAACTGGGACAACGACCAGCACAAGGACGTCGTCGGCCGGCTCGGGTTCGACTTCGGGATGGTCACGGGCGGAGTCTCGGGCTGGTATGGCAAGACCACCGACTACCGCGCCAACCCGGACGTCACGAAGGATCGCAAGCGCCTCGGCGCGGACGCGCAGCTCTTCCTCGACCTCCTCCCGTTCGGCGGCACGGCGCTCAAGGGTGAGTTCATCGTCGGCACCACCACGCTCGCGAGCGGCTCGGGCGCGGGCGGCGACCTCGGCGTCACCGGCCACGCCTGGCACGCGACCCTGACGCAGAACCTGGGGCGGATGTTCGTGCTCGCCGCGCGGTACGAGTCGTACATCCGCGACAACAACCTCGTGGCGGCCGCCCGCACGGTGAAGGAGCTCCGGCAGCTCGACGTCGCCCTGCACCTGTTCGTCGGCGGCAATTACAAGCTCACCGCGCTGTATACGCACCCCATGGACGGGGAGACGATCGGCCCCGGGACGGGCGACCCCGCCGGCACCGTCGAGGGGACCGACGTCTACACGATCCAGGCCCAGGCCAAGTTCTAGGACTCACAGGAACGAGAAGGAGCACCCCATGATGAAGCGTTTCCTCGTCGCCCTCGCCCTCGGCGCACTGCCCTTCGCCGCGAGCGCCGCCGTCACGGTCAAGGGCTCGGACACCATGGTCATCCTCGCCCAGCGCTGGGCCGAGGAGTACATGAAGCAGAACCCCGGCAAGAAGGTGCAGGTCACCGGCGGTGGTTCGGGCATCGGCATCGCCGCGCTCATCAACGGCACGACCGACGTCGCCAACGCCTCCCGCCCGATCAAGAAGGACGAGCAGGCCAAGGTCCGCGACCGCTACAACGTCCTCCCCACCGAGACGGCCGTGGCGCAGGACGGCGTCGCCATCTACGTCCACGCGGCGAGCGCCATCCAGCAGCTCACGGTCGAGCAGCTCCGGTCCATCTACAACGGCGACGTCACGAA
The DNA here is from genome assembly GCA_035627135.1 of Anaeromyxobacter sp. Taxonomy (GTDB): domain Bacteria; phylum Myxococcota; class Myxococcia; order Myxococcales; family Anaeromyxobacteraceae; genus Anaeromyxobacter. The sequence goes on from DASPMI010000104.1 coordinate 7,705, forward strand.
CTGGAAGGACGTCGGCGGACCCGACGAGAAGATCGTCCTCTACTCCCGGGAGAACTCCTCGGGCACCTACGTCTTCTTCAAGGACAACGTGCTCCAGGGCGACGACTTCGCCGCGCACGCGCAGACGCTCCCCGGGACGGCCGCGGTGGTGAACGCGGTCTCGAAGGAGCGGCACGGCATCGGCTACGGCGGCGCGGCGTACGCGAAGGGGGTCAAGGAGGTGAAGATCGTCGGCAAGGACGGCCAGGGGTGGCTGCCGACCGCGGAGAACGTCGCCTCCGGGAAGTATCCGCTCGCGCGCCCGCTCTTCATGTACACCCGGGGCAAGCCGTCGGGCGAGGTCGCGGCGTTCCTCGCCTACTGCCTCTCCCCGGCGGGGCAGGCGATCGTCACCAAGGTCGGCTACTTCCCCATCCGGTGACGCCGTAACGTGTTCGTCACACCTTCGCCACGCGCGCGAGGCAGAGGCATGGGAAGTTCCGCACCCGTGCGCGTGGCCTTGGACGTCGGGGACGGAAGGGCCGCGGGTCCGTCCGCCTCCATCCGCAGGCGGCAGGCCCGCGAGGCGCTCATCGCCGCCGCGATCACCATCGTCGCCGCCACCGGCATCCTCGCCATCGTCCTCATCTTCGTCTTCGTGGCGCGCGAGGCGTTCCCGGTGATCGTCGGCGCCCCGAGCGTCCACGACGAGGTGGACTACGCGCGGATGTTCCTCCCGCAGGTCTGGCGCGAGGGCCGGCCCGCGAGCTTCGTCTGGCAGCCGGTGGGCGACGTCCCCAAGTACTCGATGATCCCGCTCTTCGTCGGGACGCTGAAGGTGACGCTCGTGGCCATGCTGGTCGCCGCGCCCATCGGCGTCGCCGCCGCGCTCTACACCTCCGAGTTCGCTCCCCGCAGGGTGCGGGAGATCCTGAAGCCGACGATCGAGCTCCTCGCCGGGATCCCCTCGGTCGTCGTGGGGTTCTTCGCCCTGATGGTGCTCGCGACGTTTCTCCAGGACACCTTCGGGTTCTCCTCCCGCCTCAACGCGGTGGTGGCCGGCGTCGGCCTGGCCCTGGCGGTCGTCCCGGTCATCTTCACCGTCAGCGAGGACGCGCTCGCGGCGGTGCCCCGCTCCTACCGCGAGGCCTCGCTCGCGCTGGGCGCGACGCCGTGGGAGACGGCGTTCAAGATCGTCCTCCCCGCGGCGGCGCCGGGCGTGCTCGCCGCCGTCGTCCTCGGGTTTGGCCGCTCGATCGGCGAGACGATGATCGTGCTGATGGCGAGCGGCAACGCGGCCACGACGACGTGGTCCTTCGGCGACCCGGTGCGGACGCTGCCCGCCACCATCGCCGCCGAGATGGGCGAGGTGGTGTTCGGCGGCGCCCACTACTCCGTGCTCTTCTTCATCGGCGTCGAGCTGTTCGTGTTCACGTTCGCCCTCAACTCCGCCGCCTCGTTCTTCGTGCGCCGGCTCGTCCGCCGGATGTCGGGGAAGACGGCGTGAGCGTCCGGGGCCGCAAGCTCGCCGGTCGCGGCCTCACCTGGCTCACCGGGGGCGCCGCCTTCCTGGTGGTGGCCATGCTGACGGTCATCCTCTGGGACGTCGTTCGCGGCGGCGCGGGTCGGGTCACCTGGCGGTTCCTCACGTCGGCGCCCGAGGAGGGCATGGCGGGCGGCGGCATCTTCCCGGCCATCTACGGCACGGCGGTGATGACGCTGCTCATGACCATCGTCGTGCTGCCGATCGGCGTCGCCACCGCCGTGTACCTCCACGAGTACGCGCCGCCGCGCTCGCGGCTCGCGGAGGCGGTCCGCGTGGCGGTCACGAACCTCGCCGGCGTCCCCTCGATCGTCTTCGGCCTCTTCGGCCTCGGGTTCTTCATCCAGTTCATCGGGACCGGCATGGACGCGGCCTTCACCGCGCCGACCCCCGAGGGCGTGCTCGAGCCGCATTACGCGAAGCCCGCGCTCATCTGGGCCTCGCTCACGCTGGCGGTGCTGACGCTGCCCGTCGTGATCGTCGCCACCGAGGAGGCGCTCCGCGCCGTGCCGCGCGACCTGCGCGACGCGAGCCTGGCCCTGGGGGCGACCAAGTCGCAGACGCTCGCCAAGGTGGTGCTGCCGGGCGCGCTCCCCGGCATCCTGACCGGCGCGATCCTCGCGGTGGCCCGCGGCGCGGGCGAGGTCGCGCCGATCCTCTTCACCGGCGTCGCCTACTTCCTGCCGGACCTCCCGGACTCCCTCTTCACCCAGTTCATGCACCTCGGCTACCACGTGTACGTGCTCGCGACGCAGTCGCCCGACGTCGAGGCGACGCTGCCGCTGCTCTACGCGACCGTGCTCGTGCTGCTCGTGCTCACGTTCGCCCTCAACCTCGTGGCCATCGCCATCCGGACCCGCACCCGCCGCAAGGCGGCGGGCGCCCATTGATCATGAGCTCGCCCAACGGAAACGGCGTCGCACAGAAGATGGAGACGCGCGGCGTCTCGATCCGCTACGGCCAGAAGGTGGCCGTGAAGAACGTCAGCCTCGCGCTCCCGGAGCGGCAGGTGATGGCCCTCATCGGCCCGTCCGGCTGCGGGAAGTCGACGTTCCTCCGATGCCTCAACCGGATGAACGATCTCATCCCCGGCGCGGGCGTCGAGGGCGAGATCCTCCTCGACGGGCGGAGCATCTACGCGAACCACCTCGACGCGGTGGAGCTGCGGCGGCGTGTGGGAATGGTCTTCCAGAAGTCGAACCCGTTCCCGAAGTCGATCTTCGAGAACGTCGCCTACGGCCTGCGGGTCGGCGGCGTCTCCGACCGGAAGGTCGTCGAGGAGCGCGTGGAGCGCTCGCTGCGCGGCGCGGCGCTCTGGGACGAGGTGAAGGACCGCCTCCACGAGAGCGCGCTCGGCCTCTCCGGCGGCCAGCAGCAGCGGCTCTGCATCGCCCGCGCGCTCGCCGTGGAGCCGGAGGTGGTGCTGATGGACGAGCCGGCGAGCGCCCTCGACCCCATCGCCACCGCCAAGATCGAGGACCTCATCCACGAGCTCAAGCTCAGGTACACGATCGTGATCGTGACCCACAACATGCAGCAGGCGGCCCGGGTCTCCGACCAGACCGCGTTCTTCTACATGGGCGATCTGGTCGAGGTCGGTCCCACGGAGCAGATCTTCACCAACCCGACCGAGCAGCGGACCGAGGACTACGTCACGGGGAAGTTCGGGTAGAAGGGACGACATGCCGACCCATATCGACAAGGCGTACGAGCGCGAGCTCACGGAGCTGCGCGACCGGCTGCTCGAGATGGGCGGCTTCGTGGAGGTCGCGATCGCGAGCAGTGTGCGCGCGGTCATCGAGCGCGACGCCGCGCTGGCCCAGCAGGTCAAGACCAAGGACCGCGAGATCAACCGGATGGAGGTGGACATCGACGGCGCGTGCCGCCGCATCCTCGCCCTCCGCCAGCCGGCCGCCTCCGACCTCCGGTTCATCACCACGGCGCTCAAGATCGTGACCGACCTCGAGCGGATGGGCGATCTCGCCGTCAACGTCGCCGAGCGCGCGATGGAGCTCTCGCAGGCCCCCGCCCTCGGGCCGATGCACGACCTCGCGAAGCTCGCGGATCTCTGCGAGGGCCAGCTCAAGCTCGCGCTGGACGCCTTCGTGACGCGTGACGTCGAGAAGGCCGACGAGGTGCTGAACGGCGACGAGCTGCTCGACGCGCTCTACCTCAAGATCTTCAACG
>DASPMI010000105.1:0-17235 GCA_035627135.1 Anaeromyxobacter sp.
GTGCGGGTCGAGGCCTTCTCGAAGATCATGCCGACGGTGCGCCCCTCGAGCGGCCGCGGGCCGGCGCGGCCGAGCAGCTTCCACTCCGCGGCGCGCTCGACGAGCTCGAGCAGCTCGGACCGGTCGAGGTCGGTGAGCCGGAGGAAGTCGCGCTTCTCGCGTGGCGTCCGGTCCATGGGATCTCCTCTCAGCGCGCGGGCGCGGCGGCCAGCGCGGCGCCGATCCGGGCGACGGCGTCGTCGGCCTCGGCGGCCGTGAGGGTGAGCGGCGGCGCGAGCCGGAGCACGTCGTCGCCGATGGGGTTCAGGAGCACGCCCCGGGCCCGGGCCTCCCGCCCCACGTCGGCCGCGGCGACGCCCTTGACCACGACGCCGAGCAGCATCCCGCGGCCGCGGACCTCCTTCACCCGGCCCCCGAGCTTCTCCAGCCCCGCACGCAGCCGCGCGCCCACGTCGCGCGAGGCGGCGAGCACCCCGCCCTGGAGCTCCTTCACGACGGCGAGCGCGACCGCGCAGGCGAGCGGATTCCCGCCGAACGTGGAGCCGTGGCTGCCCGCGGTGAGGTGGCTGCCGACCTCCTCGCTGGCGAGCAGCGCGCCGATGGGGAACCCTCCGCCGAGCGACTTCGCCGAGGACATGAGATCGGGCTCGATGCCGAGCCACTCGTGCGCCCACATGCGGCCGGTCCGGCCCATGCCGGTCTGGATCTCGTCGAGGCAGAGCAGGATGCCCCGCTTCCGCGTGAGCTCGCGCGCGGCGCGCAGGTAGTCGTCCGAGGCGGGCAGGACGCCGCGCTCTCCCTGGATCGGCTCCACGAGGAACGCGGCGGTCCGGTCGGTGAGCGCCGCCTCGAGCGCGGCGAGATCGCCGAACGGCACGTGCCGCACCCCGGGGACGACGGGCTCGAAGCCCTGCCGGTACTTCGCCTGCCCGCCGACGGTGACCGTGAAGAGGGTTCGGCCGTGGAAGGAGCCCTCGCAGGCGACGATCTCGTGGCGCTCCGGATGGCCCTGATCGGCGAAGTACTTCCGGGCGAGCTTGAGCATCGCCTCGTTCGCCTCCGCGCCGCTGTTGCAGAAGAACGCCCGCCGCGCGAACGGCGTGACGGCGAGCAGCCTCTCGGCGAGCTCGATCTGGCGCGGGATGTAGAAGTGGTTGGAGACGTGCCAGACCGTCCGGGCCTGCTCCTCGAGCGCGCGCACCAGCGCCGGGTGGCAGTGGCCGAGCACGTCCACCGCCACGCCGCCCAGGAAGTCGTAGTACGCGTTCCCCTCCGCGTCGAACACGCGCGCGCCCTGGCCGCGAACGATCGCGACCGGCTGCTGCGCGTAGTTCGGGGTGAGGACCTTCTTCGACCGCTCGGCCCACTGCGCGTTGTCCGTCATGGATCGCTTATATCAGTCTCGGCGGCGGAGACCAGTGGATCGCGAGGGCCTCAGCGTCGGGCCTCGGGCCTCGGGCACTGCGCCGGGGCGAGCTCGTGCAGTGCCTGAGGCCTGACGCCTGAAGCCTGGGGCCCAGGCGGCCCGTGCAGCGTCACAGAATGTACCGGGAGAGATCCTCGTCCTCCGCGATCCCCTGCAGCCGCTCGCGAACGGTCGCCGCGTCGATGACGATCCGCTGCCCCCGCAGCTCCGCGGCGTCGAACGAGACCGGATCGAGCAGCTTCTCCATCACCGTGTGCAGCCGCCGCGCCCCGATGTTCTCCATCCGCTCGTTCACCTCCGCGGCGATGCGCGCCACCTCCTCGATGGCGTCGTCGCGGAACTGCACGTCCACCCCCTCGGTGGCCAGCAGGGCGGTGTACTGCCGCACGAGGCTGTTCCGCGGCTCCTTCAGGATGCGGACCAGGTCGGCCCGGGTGAGCGGCTCGAGCTCGACGCGGATGGGGAAGCGGCCCTGGAGCTCCGGGATGAGGTCCGAGACCTTGGCGACGTGGAACGCGCCGGCGGCGACGAAGAGCATGTGGTCGGTCTTCACCACGCCGTACTTCGTGTTGACGTTCGAGCCCTCGACGATGGGCAGGAGGTCGCGCTGGACGCCGCCGCGCGACACGTCCGGGCCGCGGGACGAGCCCGCGTCGCCGCCCGCGATCTTGTCGATCTCGTCGATGAACACGATGCCGGCGTTCTGGGCCCGCTCGAGCGCTTCCCGGACCACCCGCTCCATGTCCACCATCCGGGACGCCTCCTCCTGCGTGAGGAGCTCGAGCGCCTCCTTCACCGGGAGCCGGCGCTTCCGCTTCTTCGCCCCGCCGCCGAGCATCGAGATGATCGGGTTGTTCCCGAGCCCCTGGACCATGTCCTGGATGCCCTGCGCCATGTCCTCCATGCCCGGCCCCATGAACGGCAGCACCGGCGCGGCGCGCTCGCTCACCTCGATCTCGACGGAGTCGTCGTCGAGCGTCCCGGCGCGGAGCTGGGCGCGCGCCTTCTCTCGCGAGCCGGCCTGGGCGTGCTCGGGCTCGGCGCCCTCGCCGCGCACCCGCGCCGCGACGCTCCGGAACCCGAGACCGATCCCGCCCCCGTAGCCGAGCGCGTCGAGCACGCGCTCCTCGGCCGCGTCCCGGGCGCGATCGCGGAGCTTCTCGATCTCCTCCTCCTTCACGAGCTTGACCGCGGCCTCGACGAGATCGCGGATCATCGCGTCCACGTCCCGGCCCACGTACCCGACCTCGGTGAACTTCGAGGCCTCCACCTTCACGAACGGTGCGCCGGCCAGGCGCGCCAGGCGCCGGGCGATCTCGGTCTTCCCGACGCCGGTCGGGCCGATGAGGATGATGTTCTTCGGGAGGATCTCTTCGCGCAGGTCGGCGCCGACGCGCTGCCGGCGCCAGCGCGTGCGGAGCGCGAGCGCCACCGCCCGCTTGGCCGCGCCCTGCCCGACCACGTACCGGTCCAGCTCCGCGACGATCTCCCGCGGCGTCAGCTCCTGCGCGTTCACGAGAGCTCCTCGAAGGTCAGGTTGGCGTTGGTGTAGATGCAGATCTCGCCCGCGAGCTTCATCGCCTCCTCGGCGACCTTCCGCGCGTCGAGGGCGGAGTGCGCGAGCAGCGCCCGCGCCGCGGCGAGGGCGTACGGCCCGCCCGAGCCGATGGCGACCACGGCGCCGCCCGGCACCGCGTCCGGCTCGAGCACGTCACCCGCCCCGGAGAGCACGAGCACGTGCTCCCGGTCGGCCACGACGAGCAGCGCCTCGAGCCGCCGGAGCAGGCGGTCGGTCCGCCACTGCTTCGCGAGCTCGACCGCGGCGCGCGGCAGCGAGCGGGCGTGCTCCTTCAGCTTCTTCTCGAACAGCTCGAAGAGCTGGAACGCGTCGGCGGTCGCCCCGGCGAAGCCCGCCAGGACCTGCCCCTCCGCGAGCCGCCGCACCTTCCGGGCGGTCGCCTTCATCACCGTCTTGTCCAGCGTGACCTGGCCGTCGCCGGCCATCACCACCCGTCCATCGCGCCGGACGCAGAGGACGGTCGTGCCGTGGAGCGCGCGCATTCCCGATGGGTAGCGCGGGGGCGAGGTGCGGGCAAGGACAGGGTGGAGGGGGTCGCCGGGCGCGCGGGCGGTGGCAGACCCGGACCGAGAGGCCGGGCTCGGGAGCGGGCGCGAGCTCGTTCACGGGGTCTTGCGCGCCCGGGGATGCGCGCGGTCGTAGACCTCGGCGAGCCGCTTCCAGTCGAGGTGCGTGTACCGCTGCGTGGTGGAGAGCGAGGCGTGTCCGAGCAGCTCCTGGATCCCGCGCAGGTCGGCGCCGTTCCCGAGCAGGTGCGTCGCGAAGCAGTGGCGGAGCACGTGCGGGTGCACGTGCCGCGGCAGGCCCGCCTTGCGCGTCCAGCCCTCGAGCCGCCGCGCCACGGAGCGGCTCGTGAGGCGACCGCCGCGGTGGTTGAGGAACAGCGCTGCGCCGCCGCGCGCCCGGTCGGGGCCCGCCGCGAGCACCGGCCGCGCCTCGTCGAGATACCGGCGGATCGCCCCGGCGGCGGGGCGGCCGAACGGCACGATCCGCTCCTTGCTCCGCTTCCCGAGGACGCGCACGAGCCCGGCGCCGAGGTCGACGTCCTCGAGGTCGAGCCCGGTGAGCTCGGAGACGCGCAGCCCGCTGCCGTAGAGGAGCTCGAGGAACGCCCGGTCGCGCCGCTCGAGCGGGACGGCGAGCTGCGGCGCCTCGACGAGCGCGGCGACCTCCTCCTCGGGCAGCGCCTCGGGGAGCCGCTTCGGGCGCCGGGGCGAGGCCACGCCGCGCGCCGGGTTGCCGGGCGCGATCCCCTCGCGGACGAGGAACCGGTAGAGCGAGCGGATGGCCGAGAGCTTCCGCGCGAGGCTCACCGCGCCGGCGTCGCCGGCGGCGGACGAGAGGTACCGGCGGATGGCCCCCGGGGACGACGGGACGAGCGGCTCACCGGCGGCGGCGAGGTGCGCCGCGTACTGCTCGAGATCCACCCGGTACGCCTTGCGCGTGTGCGGCGACGCCCGCCGCTCGGTCTCGAGGTACGCGAGGAAGCGCTCGATCTCCGGCGGGAGGGCGGGACGGTCCGCGGCCACGGGAGATCCGTAGCATCGCCGTTTGTCGCCTGAAAGTTTCTCGCCTGGGCTCCGGGCTTCAGGCTCCGGGCTTCAGGAAACGCTCCGGCACAGCTCCTGTGCCTGGAGCCTGCAGTCGGAAGCCCACTTCCTCAACGCGCTCCCGGACCCCCAAGCTCCGCGACATACACCCCCGCCCGCTTCTCCTGCACGACCACGTACGCGAGCCGGCGGGCATCGCGCCCGAGGAAGCGCGCGGAGCCGGGCCGGACGTGGGTGTCCACCCGCACGAGCCGCCCTGGCTCCCAGACCCCCACGTCGAGCGCGTCGCGATCCATCCGCTTCCACGTGAGGAGCAGCCGGCCGGGCGCGTGCGGCGCGTACTCGAAGCTCTTCACGCCCTCGGCGACCAGTTCCGGCTTGGCCGCCGGCGCGGCGACCTCGGTCCGTTCGAGATCGCAGGCCTCGCCGTTCCGCTCGCACCGCGTCCGGTAGTAGAGCCACTTGCCGTCGGGCGAGAAGGAGAAGCCGAACGAGCCCTGCGCGATCCTCCGCGGCGCCGTCCCTTCCGGCGCGGTCACGTCGGCGAGGAGCAGGTCCACCGAGTAGCCGCCCCGGGTCGAGTGCTGGAGGAACGCGACGAAGCGGCCGTCGGCCGAGAGCTCCAGGTCGGAGACGTTCTTCCCGAACGTGCGCCGGGGCGCGTCGAGCCCGCCGGCGCCGATCGTGCCGGAACGGACGCGCGGGTCGTACTCCTCGAGCCAGGCGAGCCTCGGCGCGCGCGCCGCCCAGCGGAACTCGCCTACCTCGCGCGCCAGCGCGCGCTCGGCGCCGCCAGCGGCGCGCACGTGCAGGTTGCCCTGCTTCCCGGGCGAGGCCTCGGCGACGTAGGCGATCGCCTCGCCGTGCGGCGCGAACGCGAAGACGCGGACGGCCTTGGCGAGCGGCGTCGGCCGGGCGGCGGGTCGGGCCTCGGAGAGCTCGAGGCGGGCGCCGTCCGCCTCCATCCGCGTGAAGGCGTACAGGCGGCCACGGCCGAAGCCGTAGTCGCCCACCTTCCCGGCCACGGGCACCGCGGCCGGCACCGCCCCGGAGTCCGAGCGCGGCGGCACCGCGAGGAGCTCGCCTCCGGACACGCCGCGCCGGCGCACCAGCGCCGCGAGCCCCTCACCCGGGCCGGCGAGCTCGAAGCTCGTGGCCCCGGAGACGCCCGCGACCTTCGCCGGCGCGCCGCCCGGCGTCGCGAGGTACAGCTCGCCTCCGGCGATGTAGCCGAGCGTCCCGTCCGGCCCGTAGCCGTGGAACGTCACGCCCTCCGCGAGCGCGCGCGGGCCCGCGCCGGCGCGCCAGACGACGAGCGTCCCGGCGCCGACGGCGTAGTCGTAGCCCGCGACCGCCGCGACCTCGGCGCCGGTGGGGCTCGCGAGCACCGCGCCGGGGAGGCTCGTCGTGGCCTGGGCGACGAGCACCGGATCCCCGCCGGTGGCGGGCACGACCCGGAGGTCGCAGGTGGCGGTGCCGAGCGGGAGCGAGCGGGCGCGGGCGTCGGCGCAGCCGTCGAGCCACGCCACCCAGGCGCCGTCGGCGGTGGCGGCGAGGTCGCGCGCGGCCGCGGCGGCGCGGCGGACGCCCGGGCCCGTGGGCGCCGGCTCGCGCGAGGTGCAGGCCGCGCCGGCGACGAGCGCGGCCGCGATCAGGAGGCGGTGCGTGCGGTTCCGGGGCCTTCCGGCGCTTCCAGCCATGGCTCGAGCTCCTTTCGCGCGCGCTCCGCGTGGGCGTCCTTGCGGGCCGCCTTGCCGCGGTGCTTGCCCTCGAGCGGAGGGAACAGCGCGAACACGACGTTGGTCGGCTGGTAATCGTACCCCGGCGGATGCGCCTCGCCGGTGAGATGTCGATGGAGGGCCCCCATCGCGGTCGCGGCGGGGGGCGGGCGGAACGGCCGCCCCGCGAGGCGATCGAGCACGGCCCGCGCGGCGATCAGCCCGCACGCGCAGGACTCCACGTACCCCTCGACCCCCGTGATCTGCCCGGCGAAGAAGAGGTGCGGCCGCGCGCGCGCCGAGAGGTCGGGCGCGAGCACCCGCGGGGCCTCGAGGAAGGTGTTCCGGTGGATCTGCCCCAGCCGCACGAACTCGGCGCTGGCGAGGCCGGGGAGGAACGTGCGGAAGACGCGGCGCTGCTCGGGCCAGGTGAGCCGGGTCTGGAAGCCGACCAGGTTCCAGGCCGTGCCCGCGACGTCCTCCCGCCGGAGCTGCACGACCGCGTGCGGGCGCCGGCCCGTGCGCGGGTCCTCGAGGCCGACCGGCTTCATCGGACCGTACGCGAGCACGTCGCGCCCCCGGGCCGCCATCACCTCGATGGGCAGGCAGCCCTCGAAGTAGCGCGGCTCCTCGAAGTCGTGCGCCGGGACCTTCTCCGCCGCGAGCAGCGCCTCGACGAACGCGCCGTACTGGGCCTCGTCGAGCGGCAGGTTCAGGTACTCGTCCCCCTCCCCCTTCCCGTACCGCGAGCGGGCGTAGGCGACGCCCTTGTCGATCGACTCGTCCGCCACGATCGGCGCGATGGCGTCGTAGAAGTGGAGCCGGCCGCCGGCGAAGGCGGCGATCTCGGCCGCGAGGGCCTCGCCCGTGAGCGGGCCCGTCGCGACGATCGTCAGCTCGGAGGGCGGCGGGAGGGCGGTGACCTCCTCGGCGCGCCGCCGCACGAGCGGATGGGCGTCGAGCCGCTCGGTGACGAGCTGGCTGAACCGCTCGCGATCCACGGCGAGCGCGTCGCCGGCCGGCACGCGGGTCTCGTCGGCGGCGCGGAGCACGAGGCTCCCCAGGCGGCGCAGCTCCTCGTGGAGGAGGCCGACGGCGTTCGACGGGTTGTCGGAGCGGAGCGAGTTGGAGCAGACGAGCTCGGCCAGCCCCGGGAGCACGTGGGCGGGCGACCGCCGCAGCGGCTTCATGTCGACGAGCTCGACCTCCACCCCGCGCGTGGCGAGCTGCCACGCCGCCTCGGCGCCGGCCAGACCGCCGCCGATGACCCGGACAGGCACGGATGCTCCTCTCTGGCCGCCCCCCGACGGCTGGCGGGGCAGCCTGCATGTGCACATCTTCGAGACCCGGCGCGCCCGCGCGGGTCGCGCCGGGGGAGCCGGGCGCTCCACTTATCCCCCCGGCCGGAGGAACGCAACGTGAGCGAGCAGGAGCTGGAACGCATCCGCGAGGATCTGCAGCGCAGGCGGCGCGTCATCCTCGAGACCGTGCGCCGCGAGCGCGCGGAGCTGGAGGGGCTGCGGGCGGCGGAGCGGGATCCCGAGTTCGAGGAGGGCGCCCAGTCCGAGCACGAGCAGTACACGCTCGCCCGCCTGAGCGACGCGCAGCGGCGCGAGGTCGCCGCGATCACCGCGGCCATCGTGCGGCTCGACGAGGGCGAGTACGGCACCTGCATGGACTGCGATCAGGAGATCGACCCGCGGCGGCTGCAGGCGCTGCCGACGGCGCTGCTGTGCACCGACTGCGCCCGGCGCCGCGAGCGGAACACCACGATCGCGCCGCTGCCGCCGACCCTCTGACCGTGCCCGAGCCGGAGCAGAGTGGCGCGAGGGTCTCGGCCGCTACTGCCCGGCCTTGAGCACCATGAACTTGAACTCGCCGAGCTCCGCCTGGCCGGCGGTGTAGAGCACCTCGGTGAGCGTGCGGTAGCTGATCCGCTTGTCGGCGACGACGTTGATCCGGCCGGTGACCGCGAGGTTCTTGTTGTACTTCGCGATCTCCTTCTGCCGGTCCACCTCGCGCCGGAGCGCCGCGTAGACGGGCTCGATCCGGACGGACTCGGGGCTCTCCTTGGCGCGCGCCGGGATGACGCCGTCGTCGAGGTCGAGCACCTTCCGCTCGTTCACCACCAGCTCCGTCATCGAGATCTGGACGGTGATGTTCTCCTCGGGGTGGAGCTGCGTCGTGGACGCGGGCATCACGAAGTGCTCGCCCATGTTCACGTTGACGGTCGACGCCTGGTACGACTTGAGGAGGAACACGAGCAGGATCGTCATCATGTCCATCATGGCGACGATGTTGAGCTCGCGGATCTCGCCCTCGGCCTCGCGCACCTTGCGCCGGGCGCGCCGGTAGGCCCGCTTCTGCTTCTCGGCCTCGAGCCCGGCGGCGGCGGCGAGACGGCTGGTCGCTTCGGACATGCGGGTCACCCGACCGTGGAGAGCGAGACGTCGAAGAAGAGCGGCTTCCGCTCGGTGCTCCCGTCCGCCTTCTTCACGACCTGCTCGCGGCAGGCGTCCATCGTCTGCACCAGGGTGTCGTAGACGACGTCCATGTCGGCGTTCAGGATGACCTGCGTCTCGCTCGGATACCGCTCCTTCACCTTCACCAGCTCGGCGTTGAGCGCGGCGTAGTCGTACTTGCCGTCCTTGAGCGGGATGGCGGGCGGACGGTCCCGGTCACCCGCCGCGGCGTCCGCGCCGAGCACGCCCTCGGCGCCGCTGATGTAGAAGCCCTGCTTCCCGATGCCGACGGTGAGGAGGAGCTTCGGCGCGTTCTCGGGGGCCGCGGCGGCGGCCTCGGTGGTGATCTGCGGGGAGGAGACGTTGAGCACGCCCAGGCTGATGAGCCCGGTCATGCTGAGGAGCATGAACATGACCAGGTTCACCACCACGTCGAGGTACGGGACGATGTTCAGCTCGCCCATGTGCTCTTCGGCGGTGACGCGGCGGCGCATCGGGGCCCCTCTCGCGCTGCGCTAACCGGCGGACTCGGCGCCGGGCTCCGCGCGCCGGCCGAGCATGTTCTCGAGGCGGAGGGCGTTGTACTCGACCGCCTCGATCATCGCCTTGGCCTTCGAGCTGAGCAGCAGGTGGGCCACGATGCACGTCACCGCGATCGTGAGGCCGAAGGCGGTGTTGTTCATGGCCTCGGCGATGCCCTTCGAGAGCAGGACCGCCTTCTGCTCCGGGGACGCGGCCGAGAGGGCCTTGAAGGTGCCGATGAGGCCGGTGATGGTGCCGATGAGGCCGACGAGCGTCGCGACGTTCGCGAGCGACCAGAGCGACGAGATGCGCTTCGAGATGGCTGGCGTGACCTCCAGCACGGCCTCCTCCAGCGCGCGGGCGACCTCCTGCTCGCCGCGGTTGGCCCGCGTCAGGCCCGCCCGCACCACGCGGGAGAGGGCGGCGCTCGGGGCGGCGCCGCACAGCTTCACCGCCCGATCCACGTTTCCGGAGAGCACCAGCTTCTGGATCTGCTCCATGAACGGGCCGGCGTTCAGGTTGAGGCCGAACGCGAGGACGATGATCCGCTCGATGATGACGGCGATCGCGACCGCGCTCACGGCGATGTTGAACCACATCGCGGGGCCGCCATCCTTGAAGAACTGGGCGAGGCTGTCGATCATCGCTCCCTCGGTTTCGGAGGTGGGGGTCCCACGCACCCTGTGTGCGCTTCGGGCGCGTAGGGACAGCGATTTTCGATAGCAGCAGGCCGCGCAGGGTGTCAAGCGGACGACCCCCGCCGCGCGGCCCCGTACCCGCACCGGGGGAGAACCCGACGACGGCCGCGCGGTGCCTAGACCTTCTCGACGGCGGGCGCGGGCGTCGCCTGGGCGCCGGGCTCGGGCGCCTCGCGCCGGTACCCGCACTCCTTGTTCGGGCAGGCGATGAACGGCCCCGTCTTCTTCGAGTACTTGTCGAGGAGGTACGGGCTGCCGCACTGCGGGCAGAACTCGTTCTTCGGCCGGTCCCAGGAGACGAAGTCGCACTTCGGGTACGACGAGCACCCGTAGAACGTCCGCCCGCGCCGCGAGCGCTTCTCGGTGATGTAGCCGCCGCAGCCCTTCGGGCAGGTGACGCCGATGGAGAGCGGCTTCGTCCCCTTGCACTCGGGGTACCGCGTGCAGGCGAGGAACTTCCCGAACCGGCCGCGCTTCATCACCATCGCGGAGCCGCACTCCGGGCACTTGTCCTCGACCGGGACGTCCTCCTCCTTCTCGGGGACGATCTTGTCCCCCTCGCGCCGAAAGTTCATCGTGTTCCGGCACTCGGGGTACCCGGGGCACGCGAGGAACTCGCCGTTGCGGCCCCACTTGATCACCATCGTCTTGCCGCACTTCTCGCAGGCGATGTCGGTCTCGATGGCCTGCGCCTTCACGTTGCGCATCTCGGCGTCCGCCTTGGCCAGGTCTTCCTTGAACTTGTCGTAGAAGTCCCCGAGCACCGCCTGCCAGCCGGCGTTGCCGTCCTCGATCTCGTCGAGGCGCTCCTCCATGCCGGCGGTGAAGGCGACGTCCATCTCGCGCGGGAAGGCGCGCACCAGCTCGTCGGTGACGAGCACGCCGAGGTGGGTGGGCTTGAGCTGGCGCTCGAGCTTCTCGACGTAGCCCTTCTCCTGGATGGTGTCGAGGATGGCGGCGTACGTGGACGGCCGGCCGATGCCGCGCTCCTCCATCTCCTTCACGAGCGACGACTCGTTGAACCGCGGCGGGGGCTGCGTGAAGTGCTGCTCGGGGACGAGGCCGAGCAGGCGGAGCTCCATGCCCTGCTCGAGCGGCGGGAGCTGGCGGTCCTCGCTCTGGGCCTTCGCGCCCGGGTCCGCGCCGTTGTCCGCGGTCTTGTCCTCCTCCGCGCCGGCCTCCTCCTCGGGCGGCTTCGCGCCGTACACGGCGAGGTAGCCGGGGAACTTGAGGATGGAGCCGGTGGCCCGGAACGTCGCGCGGCCCGCGGTGATCTCCGCCGTGGTCTGGTCGTAGACCGCCGGGACCATCTGGCAGGCGACGAACCGCGACCAGATGAGCTCGTACAGGCGGTGCATGTCGCGCTCGCCCATCGCCTCGAAGAACGGCGCCACCTGATCGGGCGTCCGCTCGACGGAGGTGGGCCGCACCGCCTCGTGCGCTTCCTGCGCCTGCTTCGACTTGGTCTTGAAGACGTTGGGCTCGCCGGGGAGGTGATCCTTCCCGAACCGCTCGCCGATGAAGGCGCGGGCGGCGTCCACCGCCTCGGTCGAGAGCCGGACCGAGTCGGTGCGCATGTACGTGATGAGGCCGACCGCGCCCTCCTCGCCCAGCTCCACGCCCTCGTACAGGCGCTGCGCGAGCGTCATCGTCTTCTTCGGGCTGAAGCCGAGCCGGTTCGAGGCCTCCTGCTGGAGCTTCGCGGTGGTGAAAGGCGGGGGCGGGTTGCGCCGCCGCTCCTTCTTGTCGACGGAGGCGACGACGTACTTCGCGCCGTCGAGGTCGGCGAGCAGGCCCTTCGTCTGGGCCTCGTTCTCGAGGTTGGCCTTCTGGCCGTCCACCTTCGCGAGGCGGGCGCGGAAGTCGGGCGGGACCCGGGCCGCGAGGTCGGCGTCGAGGGACCAGTACTCGACCGGCACGAACGCCTCGATCTCGCGCTCGCGCTCGACCACGAGCCGGACGGCGACCGACTGCACCCGCCCCGCGGAGAGCCCGCGGCGGACCTTCTTCCAGAGGATCGGGCTGATCTGGTAGCCGACCAGCCGATCGAGGATGCGCCGGGCCTGCTGCGAGTCGAACTTCTTCCGGTCGAGGTCGATCGGCTTCTCGATCGCCTTCTGGATGGCGCCCTTGGTGATCTCGTTGAAGAGCACCCGGCGCACGCGGGCGTCGCCGCCCTCCGCGCCCAGCTCCTCCGCGATGTGCCAGGCGATCGCCTCCCCCTCGCGATCGGGGTCGGTCGCGAGGAAGACGCGCGAGGCGGTGCGGGCGGCGCGCTTGATCTCCGAGAGGACCTTGGTCTTCCCCTTGATCGTCTCGTAGGCGGGCTGGAAGCCCTTCTCGACGTCGACGCCGATCTTGGACTTGGGGAGGTCCTTCACGTGCCCGACCGACGCCTTCACGTCGAACCCGCGCCCCAGGTACTTCTTGATCGTCTTCGCCTTGGCGGGCGACTCGACGACCACGAGGCTGCCGCCGCTCGCCGTCTTGCGCGACTTCCGCGCGGAGGGCGCGTCGGCGGCCTCGCCGTCCGCCTCGCCGTCGGCGAGCGCCGCAGCCTCGACGTCGGGCTCGACCTCGCGCGCGGGCGCGCGCCGGACCTTCTTCTTCGCGTCGGCCTTGGGCGCCGGCTTCGCCTTGGACGTGGGGGTGAGGGCTCTCGCCATCCTTAGATCCCTTCGCGGCGCAGAAAGTAATGGCCCGGCCGCTGCTCGCACAAGCCTTCGAGCTCCAGCGCCAGGAGTCCGGCCAAGGCCGCGCTCACCGGGAGGCCCGCCGCGCCGGCGACCTCCCCCGCGTGACGCGGCGTCTTCCCGAGGGCACCGAGCAGCGCGCTCCCCTCGCAGGAGAGCGCCGGCAGGGTGCGCTGCGACCGCGCCTCGGCGAGCCCCATCTCGGAGAGCACGTCGGCCGCGCTCGTGACGAGGCGGGCGCCGGCGCGGAGGAGCGCGTGGGGGCCCTCGGAGAGCGGCTCGCGCGCGTCGCCCGGGACCGCGAGGACCGGGCGACCCTGCGAGCGCGCCCAGTCGGCCGTGATGAGGGCGCCGCTCTTCGCGCGCGCCTGGATCACGACGATGAGCTCGCTCATGCCCGAGATGATCCGGTTGCGCCGGGGGAAGTTGTGCTTGAGCCCCGGCGTGCCGTCGGGCAGCTCCGAGACGAGCGCCCCGCCGCGCGCGAGGACGTCGGCGAACAGGCCGCGGTGCTGCGCGGGGTACGGGACGTCGACGCCGGTCCCGAGCACCACCACCGTGTGCCCGCCCGCCTCGAGGGCGGCGCGGTGCGCGGCCCCGTCGATCCCGAGCGCACCGCCCGAGACGACGGAGACCCCCGCGCGGGCCAGCCCAGCCGCGATCCGCCGCGCGAGGTCGAGGCCGTAGTCGTCGGGATCGCGCGTCCCCACGATCGCCGCGCGCCGCACCTCGCCGCGCAGGTCGCCGCGCACGCGCAGCTCGCGCGGGCGGTCGGCGATCGTGGCGAGTAGACCGGGATACGGTCCATCGCCCGGGCGGAGAGTGCGCGCCACGTCCATGGGAGGGGGCCATATACCCGCGGGGTCCGACATCGTCAAGGCGGGGGCCCGCCACGCACATGCACGGAGCGTGCGCAGGGCACCGCGAGAGCGGGCGGGCGCGCGCCCGCACGGGTGCAGCCGAGGCGGCGGGCGCCTACTGGGCCGGGCGCATCTCGACGCGATCGCCCGCGCGCAGCTCGCGGAGGCTGCGGGTGACGAGCGCGGCGCTCGTGCGCTCGCGCACGTCCACGACGAGGAGCGTCCCGACGTCCTCCATCGGGAGCCGCGGGTCCCAGCCCTTGCCGGCGTCGGTGTCGGGATCGCGCGGATCGCCCGCCCGGACGACGTCGAAGGTGTTCCCTTCCTCCACGCCGTGGACCTTGCCCTTGTCCACGAACACGATCTGCGTCTCGGCGAGCTCGGACATCATCTCCACCGGCGAGCTCACGACGTAGCCCCGGAGCATCTTGGCGTTGGCCTTCCGCGGGACGGCGCGGTACGGCCGGTCGACCCACGGGCCGACCAGGTCGCCGCGCTCGATGGGCTCGTACGACGCGGTGATCGCGATCTTCACCGCCCGGTCGTCGAGCGCCGTGACCTGCGCCTGGCCGAGGATGACCGACTGGAACCCGATCACCTCGTTCGTCACGGGGTGCGTCACCTTCCGGACCGTCCGGTAGATGGCGTAGGTCTCGCCCACCTTCACGCCCGCGGTCTTCCGGAACGACACGTACGCCCGGTCGCGAGAGGAGAGCATCATCTTCTCCTCGAACGAGGCGCGGATGACGCCCGACTCGTCGAGCTCCCGGGGCGTGACGAAGGCGTCGTGGCTGGCGAACGTGTTCCGCGGCTTCACGTAGCCGATCGGGCGCGCGCCCGCGACGGTGACGGCTTCCTTCTCCTCCTCCGAAGCCGGCTTCGTCAGGTCCGCGCGCGCGAGGTCCTCGAGCTCACGGACCTCCTCGGGCGGCGCCTCCTCGGCGACGAGCTCCTCCTGCATCGGCTCGACCTGCATGGGCGCGTTCTCGTCGCCCGAGGAGAAGAAGCGGACCTGGTTGCCCGGGTAGATCCAGTGCGGGTTCGGGATCTCCGGGTTGTAGGACCAGATCTTGGGCCAGTACCAGGGGTTGTTCAGGAAGCGGCCGGAGAGATCCCACAGCGTGTCGCCCGGACGGACCGTGTACGTGTCCGGCGGAGCCGCCGGCGCGCTGTCGCCCGGCGCGCCGTCCAGCGGCGCGATGGGCGCGTCGCCCGGAACGCCCGGTGCGGCGACCGCGTCGGGCTGGGGCGCTGGGTCCTGCGGCGCCGCGAGCGCGATCAGCGGGACGAAGGCCACCAGGGCCAGGAGGCCCAGCGAGGGCGTACGCATCATGGACCGCTCCTTGCCGGGAGCTCGCGCGACGGAGCGCCGTCGCGTCCCGGGTTCGACGAAAGCCGGGCCTCGGCGCGCCGCGCGGCCGGGGTCCCGGGGAAGTCCGCCCGGAGGCGGTCCAGCAGCTTCTGTGCGGCGCCGGGATCGCCCCGGCGGAGCTCGCAGCCGGCGAGCGTCTCGAGCGCGTCGCTCTGCGCGTCGCCGGCGGGGTACTCGTCGAGCGCACGCCGCGCGAGGGCGCAGGCGGCGCCGTCGTTGCCTGCCGCGGCGTAGGCGGCGGACGCCTCGACGAGCGCGTTGTCGGCCGACGGGTGCTGAGGGAAGTGCGTCGTGAAGTCCTCGAGGGCGTGCGCGCGCGCGACGCCGGCGAGCGCCCGCGCCGCGCGCAGGTCCGCGTCGGCCTCGGCGGCGATCGGCCTGCGGCCGGGCCGGCCCACGTCGTCGAGCGCCGAGAGATCGGGCTCCTGGATCGCGACGCTCGTCGGCACGGGCGGCGCGACCCG
This sequence comes from Anaeromyxobacter sp., assembly GCA_035627135.1. Classification (GTDB taxonomy): domain Bacteria; phylum Myxococcota; class Myxococcia; order Myxococcales; family Anaeromyxobacteraceae; genus Anaeromyxobacter. The sequence continues at coordinate 15,345 of DASPMI010000105.1, forward strand.
CGGGCGCGCCGGGGCCCGGCCGGCGCCGCGCGGGGAGGCCGCCGCCGGCGGCGAGACCTTCACGATCGTGAGGCTCGGCGGGACTTCGCTTTCGGTGAACTCCGACGGAGCGTCGACGCCCGCCGGATCGCTGGCGCGCGCGCCCTGCGCGCTCCCGGCGCGCGCCGGGTCGGCGCCGCGGGTCACACGGGCAGTGAGTAGATCGACCTGGGTCGAGAGTCGCTCCACCCGCGCCGCGAGCTCCTCGTTCTGGCTGCGGAGCGCGCGCAGCTCCTCGCGGACGGGATCGTCCGGGCGAACGGGCGGAGCGCCGGCGCAGCCGGTGGCGAGCAGGAATGCCCAGACGCGTGGCAGGAGAGCTCTCAAGGCCTCGGAAATTCTAGGTGAGTTACGCCGCCCGTCAAGGAAGGGGCCCCCCGCCCGTCGGCGGAGGTGGGGCGATGAAGGCCGCGTGCCGACCGGTGCGGCCGCGGTCGCGCCGGTGGGAGAAGAAGAGCTCGGGCTCGCAGGACGTGCACCGCCCGAGCACCTCGACGGCCTCCTCCCGCAGCCCCGCCGCGAGGAGGACCCGCCGGTTCGCGTCCCAGAGATCGAGCCGCGGGCCCGCGCCACCGCTGCGGATCACGGGGCCGAGCGCGCCCGCGAAGGAGTCGGCGAGCTCCGGGGAGACCTCGTAGCAGCACGGGCCGATCGACGGCCCCACCGCCGCGAGGAGCCGGGCCGGCGGGGCGCCGGCCAGGCCGGCGAGCGCCCGCACGCCCGCCTCCGCCGCGCGCGCCAAGGTCCCGCGCCACCCGGCGTGCACCGCGGCGACGGCGCCGGTCCCCGGGTCGGCGAGGAGCACGGGCACGCAGTCGGCGATCGAGACGCACGCGGCCACGCCGGCGTCGGTCGAGACGACGCCGTCGGCCTCCTCCCGCAGGGCCGCGGAGTCGGTGGAGGCGCGGAGGTGGACCACGCGGGCGCCGTGCACCTGCCGGACGCGCGCGAAGCGCAGCCCGGTCTCCGCCTCGAGGCGCGCCCAGTTGTCCCGGACCCGCTCCGGCGCGTCGCCCACGAGCCCGCCGAGGTTGAGCGCGTCCCACGGCGGCGGCGAGACGCCGCCCGCGCGCGTGGTGAAGCCGTGGGGGAAAGCGGAGAGGAGCTGCGAGCGGAGCAAGAGCACGGAGGGGATATACCGCGGCGAGAGCGCGGGGCGGGTCCGATCGCAGAGGGTGCGTGGCCCGATCGGCGAGGCCCGGGTGCGGAGCCGAGGAGAGAGCCGGGTGCGGGACCGGGAGCGGGTTCGGAGGCGGGAACGGGATCGGGGACGGGGGACGGCGCAGGCGGCGACGGGGGACGGCGCACGGGGCGGCGTCCCCCCGAAGCCGTCCCCCTACTCCTTCGCGGCGACCGTGTTCGGCTTCTCCGACCGCAGGCGCGCGAGCTCGAGCGAGAGCGACTTCTCGCGCCGCGCGAGGTCCTGGAGCGAGGCCTGGAGGCGCTGGACCTCCTGGGCGCGCAGGGCGTCGCGCCGGGCGAGGTCCTCCTTGAACCGCGCCTGCGCCTCCTCGATCGCCCGGACCGTGCGCCCCTCGGCGTCCCGGCGCTCGGCCGCGGCCTGATCCAGGCGGCGCGCGGCCTCGGCGGCCCGGCCCTCCGCGGCGTCGATCCGCATCCCGAGCTCGCGCTCGGCCTGCGTCCGCGCCACGGCGGCGTCGCGCAGCGCGTCCTCGAGCTCCTGGATCCGGGCGTTCGCCTGCGCGAGGTCCCGGCCGGCCTGCTCGAGCTTCGCCGCGAGCTCGGCCGCGCGGACCTCGACGCGCCGCAGCTTCTCCGCCGCCTCCTCCCGCTCGCGCGCGCGCTCCGCTTCGGCGGCGGCGCGCGCGGCCTCGAGCTCGGCGAGCCGGCG
>DASPMI010000106.1:0-46762 GCA_035627135.1 Anaeromyxobacter sp.
CGGCTCAACATGTTCACGCTCATCGGCCTCGGGACCGCGACCGCGTACGTCTGGAGCGCGGCGGCGACGCTCCTGCCGGCGGCCGCGTTCCCCGCGGCGCTCCTGGACCACGGCGCCCCGCCGCTCTACTTCGAGTCGGCGGCGGTGATCGTCGAGCTCGTCCTGCTCGGCCAGGTCCTGGAGCTCCGCGCCCGCGGGCGCGTCTCGGGCGCGGTCCGGGCGCTGCTCCGGCTCGCCCCGCGCACCGCCCGGCGCCTCGAGGCGGGCGACGAGCGCGACGTCGACGTGGACTCCCTGCGGCCGGGCGATCGCCTCCGGGTGCGGCCGGGCGAGAAGATCCCCGTGGACGGCCGGGTGGAGTCGGGCGCCTCCGCCGTCGACGAGTCGATGGTCACCGGCGAGGCGATCCCGGTCGAGAAGCGGGCCGGCGATCCCGTGACCGGGGCGACGCTCAACGGCAACGGGACGCTGGTGATCGTCGCTGAGCGCGTCGGGAAGGACACCCTCCTCTCGCACATCGTGCGGATGGTGATGGACGCGCAGCGGAGCCGCGCCCCGATCCAGCGGCTCGCGGACGCGGTCTCGGCGTGGTTCGTGCCCGCGGTCGTGGCGGTGGCGCTGCTCGCCGCGGCGGCCTGGATGGCGCTCGGGCCCGAGCCGCGGCTCGCGCACGCGCTGGTGGCCGCGGTGTCGGTCCTCATCATCGCCTGCCCGTGCGCGCTGGGGCTCGCGACGCCGATGGCGATCATGGCCGGGACGGGCCGCGGCGCGGGCGCGGGCGTGCTCGTGCGGAGCGCGGAGGCGCTCGAGCGGTTCGAGAAGGTGGACACGCTGCTCCTCGACAAGACGGGGACCCTCACGGTCGGGAAGCCCGTCCTCGCCGCCGCGGAGCCGGCCCCCGGCTTCGGCGCGGAGGAGCTCGTCCGGCTCGCGGCGGGCGCGGAGCGCGGCTCGGAGCACCCGCTCGCCGCCTCGATCGTCGCGGGCGCGCTTGCGCGCGGCCTCGCGATCCCGGAGGCGACCGCGTTCCAGGCGGTGCCGGGCCACGGCATCACCGCCTCGGTCGAGGGGCGCCAGGTGGCGCTCGGCAACGCCGCGCTCCTCGCCCGCCTGGGCGTGGACGCGGCGCCGCTGGCGCCGCGCGCGGAGGAGCTCGCGGCCGGCGGGAACACGGTCGTCCTGGTCGCCGTGGACGGCGCCCTGGCCGGGCTCCTCGCGGCGCGCGACCCGGTGAAGCCGGGCGCGGCGGCGGCCATCCGCGCGCTCCACGCCGCGGGCATCCGCACCGTGGCGATGATCACGGGCGACGGCTGGACGACGGCGCGGGCGGTCGCGCGGGAGCTCGGGATCGACGCGGTCGAGGCGGAGGTTCGGCCGGAGGGGAAGGCGGCCGCGGTGGAGCGGTTCCGCGGGCGCGCCCGCGCGATCGCCTTCGCCGGCGACGGGATCAACGACGCGCCGGCGCTCGCCGCGGCGGACGTGGGCATCGCCATGGGCACGGGGACCGACGTCGCCATCGAGTCCGCCGGCCTCACGCTCGTCTCGGGCGAGCTCGCCGCCCTCGTCCGGGCGCGGCGGCTCTCCCGCGCGACGCTCCGGAACATCCGGCAGAACCTCTGGTGGGCCTTCGCGTACAACGTCCTCGGCGTGCCGATCGCGGCGGGGGCGCTCTACCCGGCCTTCGGGTGGCTCCTCTCCCCGATGCTGGCGGCGGCGGCGATGAGCTTCAGCTCCGTGACCGTCATCGGGAACGCGCTCCGGCTGCGGCGCGCCCGCCTGTGAGGGCGGCCGGGCGCCGCCTGCCCGGCTGCACACCCAGATCGGTCGTCGCGAGGCCCGGCCGGTACGGTTAGTCAAGGCGCCATGGCCACGGCGGTGAAGGATCTGTCCGCGCCGGCGCCGCGGCGGATCTCGCGCCTCGGCCTGCTCTGGCGCAGCACCATCGGCAAGAAGATCATCATGGCGGTCACGGGCCTCGTGCTCGTGCTCTACGTCTTCGTGCACATGCTGGGCAACCTGCAGGTGTTCGCGGGGCCGGAGAAGATCGACGCCTACGGGCGCCTCCTCCGCGCCGCGCCGGTCCTCCTCTGGACCGCCCGGATCGTGCTGCTCGCCGCGGCGGTGGCGCACGCCTGGGCGGGGATCGAGCTCCAGCTCCGCGCCCGGCAGGCGCGCGGCGTCGCCTACGCCGACTACCGCCCCGGCGCCTCCTCGGCCGCCTCGCGGACGATGCTCTGGAGCGGGCTGCTCATCCTGCTCTTCGTCGTCTACCACGTGCTCGATCTCACCGTGGGCGTCGTCCACCCCGACTTCCGCGAGGGCGAGATCTACTGGAACGTCGTGAAGCGGTTCGGACAGATCACGGGCGTCGCCGCCTACCTCATCGCGATGGTCGCCCTCGCCTTCCACCTCTGGCACGGGATCTACTCGATGTTCCAGTCGCTCGGGCTCTCGAACCGGCGGCTCACGCCGCAGGTGCAGAAGTTCGCGGCGGGGCTCGCGACCGTGCTCACGATCGGCTTCTCGGCCATCCCGCTCGCCGTGATCATCGGCGTGGTCAAGGTGTAGAGCCATGGCGACCGACCTGCGCACCGCGCCCCCCGGACCCTCCGCGCCCGCCCGCGCCCGCCTGGACGCCCGTGTCCCGGGCGGCCCGCTCGGCTCGAAGTGGGAGCAGCGGAGGTTCGAGATGAAGCTCGTGAACCCCGCCAACAAGCGGCGGTACACGATCATCGTCGTCGGCACCGGCCTCGCGGGCGGCGCCGCCGCCGCGTCGCTCGGCGAGCTCGGCTACAACGTCGTCAACTTCTGCATCCAGGACAGCCCGCGGCGCGCGCACTCCATCGCCGCCCAGGGCGGCATCAACGCCGCGAAGAACTACACGAACGACGGCGACTCGGTGGAGCGGCTCTTCTACGACACGATCAAGGGCGGCGACTTCCGCGCCCGCGAGGCCAACGTCTACCGGCTGGCCGAGCTCTCCACCGCGATCATCGACCAGTGCACGGCGCAGGGCGTCCCCTTCGCCCGCGAGTACGGCGGCACGCTCGCGAACCGCTCGTTCGGCGGCGCCCTGGTGTCGCGCACCTTCTACGCGCGCGGGCAGACCGGGCAGCAGCTCCTGCTCGGCGCGTACCAGGCCCTCCTGCGCCAGGTCGCGGCGGGGACGGTGAAGCTGCACCCGCGCCACGAGATGCTCGAGCTCGTCGTCGTCGACGGGCGCGCCCGCGGCGTCGTCACGCGCGACCTCGTCTCCGGGGCGATCCGGTCCTGGGCGGCGGACGCGGTGGTCCTCGCCACGGGCGGCTACGGCAACGTCTTCTACCTCTCCACCAACGCGCGCGGCTCCAACGCCACCGCCATCTGGCGCGCGCACCGCAAGGGCGCCTTCTTCGCGAACCCCTGCTACACCCAGATCCACCCCACGTGCATCCCGCGCTCCGGCGAGTACCAGTCGAAGCTCACGCTCATGAGCGAGTCGCTCCGGAACGACGGGCGCGTCTGGGTGCCGAAGGCGAAGGGCGACGCGCGCGCCCCGGGCGACATCCCCGACGCCGACCGCGACTACTACCTCGAGCGGATGTACCCGACCTACGGCAACCTCGCGCCGCGCGACATCGCCTCGCGCGCCGCGAAGACGGTCTGCGATCAGGGCCGCGGCGTCGGGCCGGGCGGCCTGGGCGTCTACCTCGACTTCCGCGACGCCTTCCAGCGCCTCGGCCGCCGCGTGCTCGACGAGCGGTACGGCAACCTCTTCGAGATGTACGAGCGGATCACCGGCGAGGACCCGCACGACGTCCCGATGCGCATCTACCCGGCCGTCCACTACACGATGGGCGGGCTCTGGGTGGACTACGACCTCATGAGCACCATCCCCGGCCTGTTCGTCGGGGGCGAGGCCAACTTCTCCGATCACGGCGCGAACCGCCTGGGCGCGAGCGCGCTCATGCAGGGGCTCGCCGACGGCTACTTCATCCTGCCCTACACCATCGGCGACTACCTGGCCCGGGGCGGGCTCGCGAAGCTCGACACCGGCCACGCCGCCTTCCGCGACGCCGAGGCCGACGTCCTGGCGCGCTCGCGGCGGTTCCTCGAGATCGGCGGCACGAAGCCGGTGGAGCACTTCCACCGTGAGCTCGGCAACGTCATGTGGAACGAGTGCGGCATGGCCCGCTCGCGGGAGAGCCTCACCCGCGCGCTCGCCGCGCTGCCGGGGCTCGAGGAGCAGTTCTGGCGCGACCTCAAGGTCACCGGGACGGGCGAGGAGCTCAACCAGGAGCTCGAGCGCGCCGGCCGGGTCGCCGACTACTTCGAGCTCGCGGCGCTCATGTGCCAGGACGCGCTCGTCCGCGAGGAGTCGTGCGGCGGGCACTTCCGCGTCGAGCACCAGACCGAGGACGGAGAGGCGAAGCGCGACGACGCCCGGTTCACGCACGTCGCCGCGTGGGAGTGGCGCGGCCACGGGCCCGGCGCCGAGCGGCCGATCCGCCACGAGGAGCCGCTCGTCTTCGAGGCGGTGCCGCTCCAGCAGCGCAGCTACAAGTGACCGGAGGAATTTCGTGCGGCTCGTCCTCGAGATCTGGCGGCAGAAGGGCCCCGAAGCACCCGGCGCGTTCGCGCGCTACGAGGTGCCCGACGCCTCGGAGCACATGTCCTTCCTCGAGATGCTCGACGTGCTCAACGCGCGCCTCGTGGAGCGGGGCGAGGACCCGGTGGCGTTCGACTCGGACTGCCGCGAGGGCATCTGCGGGACGTGCGGGTTCCTCGTGAACGGCGAGGCGCACGGACCGCTGCCGAACGCGACCATCTGCCAGACGCACATGCGCCACTTCAAGGACGGCGACGTGCTCCGGCTCGAGCCGTGGCGCGCCCGGGCGTTCCCCGTCCGGAAGGATCTCGTCGTCGACCGCGGCGCGCTCGACCGGATCATCGCGTCCGGCGGCTACGTCTCGGTCCGCACCGGCAGCGCGCCCGAGGCCAACGCGATCCTCGTCCCGAAGCCCGCCGCCGACCGCGCCATGGAGGCCGCCGCGTGCATCGGCTGCGGCGCGTGCGTGGCCGTGTGCCCGAACGCGTCGGCGGCCCTGTTCACCGGCGCCAAGGTCTCGCACCTCGGCCTCCTGCCCCAGGGCCAGCCCGAGCGCCCGCTGCGCGTCCTCGCGATGAACGCGCAGGCCGTCGAGGAGGGGTTCGGCCACTGCACCTCGATCGGCGAGTGCGCCGCCGCGTGCCCCGCGGGCATCCAGCTCGAGGTGATCGGCCGGATGAACCGCGACTTCTTCACCGCCGCGCTCTCGCGGCGCGACGAGCTCGAGCCCGTGGCGGTGCTGCCGAAGTCCTCGGCGCTGCGCGCGTACGTGGCGGAGCCGAAGAAGGGGGAGACGTAGTAGGCACGTGGCCCTCGCCAGCGTCGCAGCGGAGCGACGTCTGCGCGCGGCCGTGGTCCCTCTGCTCCGGCGAGCGAGCCTCGGCGACCCAGGGGAACTCATGCGAGGCCTGAGGCACGACCTCGAGGCGATTGCGAACCCCGACTGGCACTTCCTTGCCGGTGCATACGTCGCCGCGGCCGCCGATCCGCGGGCAGGATCCCGCCGCTGGTCGATTGCGGGCCTAGGCGTCCTGCGGGATCCCGAAACGATGCCAACTCTCATCCCGAGATCGGCTTGGCCGCCAAGCCTTGAGGCGATTCTCGAGACTCGGTGAGTCCAGAGCACTTCGAACCGCTCGGGGTTTGCCGCTGCGGCGAGACATGATCACCGCCGTGCAACTCGTATCGGAATAGGACCAGGACCGAGCGCCTCGGCAACCGGACGGTCCCAGCTGGCGGATCGCGAGACTCCCACGGCCTTCCTCGCCCCTTCGCCCCCCACCCGTCCCTCCCCTCCGCCATCCATCGCCCCCCGCCGCAGCCCGTCGCAGCGGGCCAACGCCCTGCCCCGGTCCGTCCTAGCTTCGCCGGCGAAAGGAGCAGCTCACATGACGATCCACCTCCGCGCCGTCCCCATCGCCGTCTTCCCCCTCCTCGGCCTCTTCGGCCTCGTCCCCGTTCACGCCCGCGCCGACGACCGCGCGGACGCCTTTCGAGCCCTCCAGGCCGGCCTCGCCGGCGACTCCCGCGCCGCGGCGGTCGCGCACGCGCTCTACCGCGACCTCTCGGAGGCGGCGCCGGCGGACCCCGCGCTCCTCGCCTACGCCGGGGCGGCCGAGACGATCGTCGGCCGCGATGCGCCCTCGCCGACCGACGCGCTGAAGGTCACCCTGGCCGGGCTCGCCCGCGTGGATCGCGCCGTCGCGCAGCTCGGTCGGGCGCACGACGCTCCCGGCCCGAACGGCATGCCGGCGCGGCTCGAGACCTACCTCGTCGCGGCCACGACGTACCTCGGCGTGCCCGAGGACGTGTTCCACCGCCGGGCCGACGCGAAGCCGCTGCTCGCGAAGGCGCTGGCCCACCCGGCGCTCGCGCGGATGCCGCCGAGCGTCCGCGCGATGTTCGCGCAGCTCGAGGCGCAGGTCGCCCGCGTCGAGGAGCGGCCCGCGGACGAGCTCGCCGCGCTGAAGCGCGTCGTGGCGCTCGACCCCACGGGCCCCGACGCCGCCGACGCGCAGGCGCGAATCGACCTGCTGTCGCGGTGATATCCTCCGCCTGCGTGCAGGCGTGGTCTGGAAGGAGTCGAGGATGATCGGCGCGCAGCGCCAGGGAACCCAGGCACAGCGGGCGACCTGCCAGGAGCACTGGCGGCTGCACCGGGCCATCCCCGCGGTCCTCGTGATCGACGCCGTCATCGCCGGGTTCCTCTGGGCCGTGACGGGCTGGGAGTTCCGCGCCACGCTGATCCACTCGCAGGCGATCGGGCTCTCCACGCTCTGTGCGTACTACGTGGAGAGCCGCTGGCTCCTCCGGAACGCGCCCGAGTGGGTCATCGCGACCACGGCCATCCTCGCCGGCTCGGCGGTGGGGACGCTCGTCGGGGAGGCGGCCACCGGCACCAGCCCGCTCCGCCTCGTCGAGGCGGGGTACACCCTGCCCGGCCTCGCCGCGGCCGTCGTGTTCAGCCTCCTCGTCACCCTGGGCTTCCTCTCCTGGGGCCGGATGCAGGCGGACCGGGCGACGGTGCGCGAGGAGCAGCTCCGCCGCGCGTCCGCCGGGCGGGCCCTCGCCGAGGCCGAGCTGAAGCTGCTCCAGGCGCAGATCGAGCCCCACTTCCTCTTCAACACCCTCGCGCACGTCATCCAGCTCGTGGACGGCGACCCCGCGCGCGCGAAGCGCATGCTGCTCAACCTGACGAGCTACCTGCGCGGCTCGCTGCGGCGCACCCGGTCCGGCGCGACCACGCTGGGCGAGGAGCTGGACCTCGTCCGCGCGTACCTCGAGATCCAGGCGGTGCGGATGGGCGAGCGACTCCGGTTCACGCTCGAGTGCCCGGCGGCGCTGCGCGATCACCCGCTCTCGCCGCTGCTCCTCCAGCCCATCGTCGAGAACGCCCTGCGCCACGGCCTCGAGCCGAAGCCGGACGGCGGCAGCATCGCGGTGACCGCCGGGCGCGAGGGCGGCGCGCTGGTGCTCGAGGTGCGCGACGACGGCGTCGGGATCGATCCGCACCGCCCGCCCGGCGTCGGCCTCGCCAACGTGCGGGAGCGCGTGCGGGCCATCTCCGGCGGGGCGGGCGGCGTCACGCTACGGCCCGTCGAGCCGAGCGGCCTCTGCGTCCGGATCGCCCTCCCCTGGGACGCGGCGGCCGCGCCCGAGGCGTCCCCGGCGGCGGCGGCGGCGGCGGAGGGCCCGCCGTGACGCGGCCCACCGCGCTCCTCGTGGACGACGAGGCCGGGCTGCTCGCGTCGCTCCGGCGCGCGCTGGGCGCGCGCTGGCCGGAGCTGCAGGTCGTGGGAGAGGCGCAGGACGGGGCGACGGCGCTCGAGGTGTTCGAGGAGCTCCGCCCGGACGTGGTGTTCCTCGACGTGCAGATGCCTGGGCTCGGCGGCCTCGAGGTGGCGCGCGCGCTGGGCGGCCGGTGCCACGTCGTCTTCGTCACCGCGCACGAGCAGTACGCGATCCAGGCCTTCGAGCACGCGGCGGTGGACTACCTCCTGAAGCCGGTGGACGAGGAGCGCCTCGCGACGAGCGTGGCGCGGCTCCGGTCGCGGCTGGCGTCGCCGCCGGCGGACGTGGCCGCGGCGGTGGACGCACTGGCGCGCCGCCTCGAGGCCGCCGCCCCGCGGTTCCTCGAGTGGCTCCAGGTGCAGGTGCGCCAGGACCTCGTCCTCGTGGCGGTGGACGACGTGGACCTCTTCCAGTCGTCGGACAAGTACACGCTCGCGCTCGCCGGCGACGACGAGTGGGTGATCCGCACGCCGCTCAAGGAGCTCGAGGCGTCGCTCGATCCGGCCCGCTTCTGGCGGGTGCACCGGAACGCAATCGTGCGCGTCGGGGCGATCGCCCGGGTGTCCCGCGACGCGAGCGGCCAGCCCGTCGTGCACCTCCGGCGCGGCGCGCGGTCCGTGCCGGTGAGCCGGGCGTGGGCGCACCGGTTCAAGCAGATGTAGCGCTCGCCACGCTGGCCCCCGCGGGGTTCCGCAGTTGACGCCTGGACAACCACTCGCCTGGGCGGGTACAGCCGCGCCATGGCCAAGAACCCCCAGCGCTGGAAGTTCCACCGCGTCGGCGGCCTCGAGCAGGTCTCGCTCGCGACCTCCACCGATCTCGCGAACCTCGGCAAGCTGGACCAGAAGCTCTGGACGGCCCTCTCCTGCCCGACGCGGGGGCTGGAGCTCGACCCGAAGACGCTCGACCTGCTCGACGGTGACGGGGACGGGCGCGTACGGGCGCCGGACGTGGTCGCGGCGATCGAGTGGTGCAAGCCGCGCCTCGCGCACCTCGAGGCGCTCGTCCCGGGCCAGGCCGAGCTGCCGCTCGCGGCGATCCAGACCGCGACGCCCGAAGGTCGCGCGCTGCTCGGGGCGGCGAGGCGGCTGCTCGCGGCGCTGGGCAAGCCGGAGGCGACCGCGGTCGCTCCCGCGGACGTGGCCGACGTGAGCCACGCCTTCGACGGCACGGCGTTCAACGGCGACGGCGTCGTGAGCGCGCTCTCGACCGAGGGCGACGCGGAGCTCGCCGCCGCGCTGGCGGACGCCATCGCGTGCGCCGGGTCCATCCCCGATCGCTCCGGTCAGCCGGGCATCGACCGCGCGCGGCTCGACGCCTTCTTCGCCGACCTCGCGGCGTACGCGACGTGGTGGGACGCCGGGGTCGGCGCTGCGACGGCGCGGCTCGGCCCGGCGTCGGAGGCCGCGTGGAAGGCGGTCGCCGCCGTCCGCGCCAAGGTGGACGACTACTTCACGCGGTGCCGGCTCGCCGCGATGGACCCGTTCAGCGGCGCGGCCCTGAACCGCGGCGAGGAGGCGTTCCCGGCGCTCGCCGCGCGCGACCTCTCCGCGCTCCCCCCGGAGCTGGCGGAGCTCCCGATCGCCCGCGTCGATCCCGGCCGCCCGCTCCCGCTCGCCGACGGCGCCAACCCGGCCTGGGCCGCGGCGCTCCGCACGCTCGTCTCCGACGCGATCGTGCCGATCATCGGCGCGCGCCGCGCGGAGCTCACCCCGCCCGAGTGGGCGACGCTGGTGGGCGCGGTCGCGCCGTACGACGCCTGGCAGGCGGCGAAGCAGGGGGCGGCGGTGGAGAAGCTGGGCATCGACCGCGTGCGCACCCTCCTCGCCGGGGGCGTCCGCGCGCGCCTCGAGGACCTCCTCGCGAAGGATCTCGCGGTCGCGCCCGAGGCCGCGGCGCTCGGGGACGTCGTGCGGCTCGTCCACTACCACCGCGACCTGCACACCCTGCTCCGGAACTTCGTCAGCTTCGCGGACTTCTACGATCCCGCGCGGCACGCGGTCTTCCAGGCCGGGACGCTCTACCTCGACGGGCGGAGCTGCGACCTGTGCGTCCGCGTCGAGGACCCGTCGACCCACTCCGTCCTCGCCCAGCTCTCGCGCATGTACATCGCGTACTGCGAGTGCCGGCGCGCCGGCGGCCAGACGATGAAGATCGCCGCCTGCTTCACCCAGGGGGACTCCGACTACCTGATGGTCGGGCGCAACGGCGTCTTCTACGACCGGCAAGGGCGCGACTGGGACGCGACGATCGTGAAGATCGTGGACAACCCCATCTCCATCCGCCAGGCCTTCTTCGCGCCGTACGAGAAGTTCGTGCGCCTCGTCGAGGAGCAGGCCGCGAAGTTCGCCGCCGCCAAGGAGCAGGAGTCGCAGGCCCGCCTCGCGGACGTTGCCTCCGGCTCCGTCGGCCACGTGACCGGCGTCGTGAAGCCGAAGCCGGCGCCCGTCGACGTCGGGAAGATGGTCGGCATCATCGCCGCGATCGGCGTCGGGTCGATCCGATCGCTCCGGGATCCCAATGAGGACCGCGCCGCGCGCCGGCGGCGGCGCCTGTTCTGGGCGTTCGTGAGCGCGATCGCGGGTGCGCTCGCGGCGGCCAGGTGGTACGGGGTCTGGCCGTTCGGGCCGTTGCCTTGAGCGTCAGCCACGCGGCTCCGGGCCCGCAGGACGAGCGTCGCCTTCGCGCGCCGCGCGCACCATCCGCACGATCGTGAAGATGCTCGCGGTCGCGATCGTCGCCTCGAGCAGTACGCCGCCGATCGAGCGGCTCAGGATCGCGTTCGCGAGCCAGAGCGCGGTGCTCACGAGGATGAGCAGCCGCATCCGGACGCCGTGGAGCGTGAACACGGCGACCGTCGTGCAGCAGGACCCGGCGACGGCGAGCCACCCGAACCCAGGCCGCGACACCGCCGACCCGAGGCCGATGGCGACCGCGACGAAGACCGCGGCGAGCCAGCGGGACCGATACCGCACCGCAACGAGGGACCGCGTCCCCGAGACGATCGCGCTCGTCGCCGCGGCCGCGTTGCCCAGCAGCGCGTAGTGCGCCGCGTACGCGAGGGCCTGGAGCCCGCTGAGCAGCTTGAGCCGGCGGTCGCTCCGCTGGAGGAACGCGCTCACGCCGAGCACGAACGTCAGATACCCGGCGAGCTGGGCGAGGGAGAAGAGCTGCATCCGGGACATTCTAGACGGTCCACGCTCGCCCTTTCGACAGGCTCACCGATGCGCGGTCGGGAGCGAGCGAGGACAGGGCGGAGGCGCGGAGGCGGCGTACGTCACCGCTCGTCCTTCGACAGGCTCAGGACGAGCGGGCACTCCGCTCGGCTTCGACGGGCTCACAGCCATGCATCATGCCGCCCCCGTCACGATCCGCGGCACCTTCGGCTCCGTCAGGTCGTGGTACAGCGCGTCGTACGAGAGCCGCATCTGACCGAGGCCGAACTCGCGCTCGACGAGCCCGCGCGCGGCGTCGCCGAGCCGGCGCCGCAGCGCCTCGTCCTCCAGGAGATCCACCATCCGCCGCGCGAGCGCGGCGGGCGCGCCGGGGGGGACGAGGAACCCGGTCTCGCCGTCCTTCACGATCTCCGGCGTGCCGCCGACCGCGGTCGCGACCACGGGCAGGCGCATCGCCATCGCCTCGAGGATCGCGTTGGAGATCCCCTCGGCGTGGCTCGAGGAGATCCCCGCGACCGCGCGGGCGAGGATCGCGGGCACGTCCCGGCGGTGGCCGAGGAAGTGGACCTTGTCGGCGAGTCCGAGCCACCGTGCCTCGCGCTCCAGCAGCGGCCGCCGCACGCCCTCGCCGACGAGCACGAGGCGCGCCTCGGGGTGCGTCCGGAGCGTCTCCTTGAGCGCCTGGAGCAGGTCGCCCTGCCCCTTCACCGGATGGTGCATGTTGGCCACGCAGACGAAGGCGCCGGGGGCCGGGGCGGGATCGTCGGGCGGGCGGGCGGCCCGCGCGTCGAGCTCCTCGAGGTCCACGCCGTTGCGCACCACCGAGACGCGGTCGGCCTCGACGCCCTCCCGGATGGCGAGGTCGCGGATGGTCAGCGCGTTCACGAGGACCCGCTCCGCGATCCGTGACGCCCACGTGAGGAGCTGCCGGCGGTAGCCGCCGAGGTGGTGGCCGAGGTCCACGCGCGTCACGATCATCGGCACGCCGGTGGCGCGCGCGACCATCGTGCCGAGCACGTTGGTGTAGATGTCCTGCGCGTGGATGACGGTGATCCGCTCCTCCCGCACGAACTGGACGAGGCGCAGGAGCTGCCAGGCGGTGCCGGGGCGGAGCAGGCTCCGCCCGACGTCGAACACCACCGGCCGCACCCCCGCCGCCTCGAGATCGGCGAGGTGATCGCCGTCGAGGTGCAGGACCGCGACGAGCGGCTCGTACCGGGAGCGGTCCATGCTCCGGACGTTCAGGACCGTCTGGCGCTCCTGGCCCCCGATCCGGAACCGGTTCTGGAGGATCAACACCCGCGCCGGCCGTCTCAGGGTCTGGCTCACCGCGCCGCCTCCGCCGCCGCAGCGCGCCGCAGCGCCGCCAGGTGGATGGCCGCCGCCGACGCGGCGAAGAGGTAGTACAGGAACCACGACAGCGCGTACCCGTTGGCCATCTCGCAGACGAGGTACCCCGCGACCCCCGCGAACAGCGCCCGGGCCTCCGGGCCGATCACCGGGTCGCTCCCCGCGCGCCAGAGCTTCACGAGCAGCGCTGCGATGAACGCCGCCAGCAGCAGGAAGGCGATCACCCCGAGCTCGCCGATCGTCTCGAGCAGGATGTTGTGCGCCACGAACCTCCGCCCGCCCGCCTCGAGCGGCGCGTACCGGGCCCAGCTCGCGAGGAACGCGCCGCCGCCCGCGCCCGTGAACGGCCGCTCCTCGACGATCCGGTCGAGCACCATCCAGGCGTGGCGCCGGCCCTGCACCGAGACGTCGGTATCGAACTCCGCGATCGTCGAGGACCGCTGCCAGAAGCTCGACGGCGCGAGCGCCACCATCCCGACGAGGAGCGCCGCGCCGACCGCCGCCTGCGCCACCTTCCGCTTGCCGCGCCCGAGGAAGAGCGCCACCGCGAACGCCATCGCCACCGCGCCGGAGCGCGAGTGGGTGAGCACGATGGCCCCCACCTGCGCCGCCGCCACGCCCACGAAGAGCAGCCGGCGACCGGGGCGCTTCGCGGTGACCGCCCCGTAGAGCGCCGCCGGCAGGATGGCCACCAGGCTCATCGCGAGCCGGTTCGGGTCGGCGTAGAGCCCGCGCCACGCGGTGCGGTACCCCTCCACCTGCCCCTCGCCGATCCACCAGTGCCAGATCCCGCCGAGCGCCGGCCCCAGCGACGCGAGGGCGCCGAGCAGCAGGAACGCCCGCAGCCGCGCCGGACGGTCCAGCGAGTTCTGCACCGCGACGTAGACGACGGCCATCTTGAGCGCCTCGAACACCGCGTACTCGGTGGCCGGGACGTGGATCGTCCAGAGGAGCGACACCGGGAACATCGACAGGTACACGAGCAGCGGGACGCCCATGGGGCCGCCGATGCGGATCGGGCTGCCCGAGGTGAGCCGGTGCGCGAACACGGCCGCGGCGCAGATCCCCATCGTCACGAAGGCGAGCCGGAGCTGCTCGAACCACGGCCACCAGTACATCGGGTTCGCGTAGAGCATCACCACGAACCCGACCGCGGCGCCGAAGGACAGCCGGCTCCAGCGCGTGGTCGCCCGCTCGAGCGAGGCCGCGCGCCGCGCCGCGAGGACGTCCAGGGTGAGCGCCTCGGACACGATCCCTCCGTCACCCGTGCACGCGCGCCGGCGCGAGCACCGCCCCGACGTGCGCCCGGAGCTCGTCCACCTTCGCCTCCCACCCCTCGCCCCGGACCAGGGCCGATCGGGCCGCGGACGGGCCGCCGTCGGCCAGCGCGGCGCCGACCGCCGCCACATACTGGTCGTCGCTCACCGTGACGGTGCACCCCGGGATGCGCCGGAGCTCCGGGAGGTCGGTGCACACGTTGGGGAGCCCCGCCGCCACGTACTCGCGGGCCTTGAGCGGGTTGGCCGCGATCGCGAGCGTGTTCCGCCGGAACGGCGTCAGCGCCACCGTGAACCCGCGGCACCAGTCCGGCAGCTCCGCGTACGGCCGCCGGCCGAAGAGGTGCACGTTGCTCGCCCCCTCGAGCGGCGCGAGCGAGGTGACCACCTTGCCCAGCACGACCACGGACGCCTGCGGGAACGCATCCGCCACCTTCCGCACGAGCGGGAGGTCGATCCAGTCCGCCACGAGGCCGAAGAAGCCGATCACCGGCCTCGGGAGCGCGCGGAGGGGCTCGGGGAGCGGCCCCGGCGCGAGCGCCCGGGCGAAGTGCGCGTGATCCACGCCGTGCCGGACGAGCACCGCGCGGCGGTTCACGCGCCGCTTGTCCTCGAGGAGCTTCTCCGACGAGGCGACGACGAGGTCCGCGCGCCGGAGCAGCCGGGCCTCGAGCTCGGCCACGTGCTGGCTCGCGTCGCTGAACGCCGAGAACTCGTCCACCACGTGGTAGACGACGAGCTCCTCGTCGAGCCGGCCCGCGACGGTGGCCGCGCTCGGGAGGAAGCTCCACGAGATCGGGCGGCGCATGCCGAGCCGCCGCATCGCGCGGCGCACCTGGAGCCGGAGGAGCTCGCCGTTCGCGCGGCGCACCGCCTCGCTGCCGTAGGCGGGGACGTAGAGCGGCGCGAGCACGTGCAGGTTCTTCACCGGCTCGGTGATCCCGCGCGCCACGTCGGAGAGCTTCTTCCAGGCGCGGCGGGCGTCGGCGGCGCTCGCGCGCGGCGCGCGGTTGCCGATCGAGTTCACCCAGAGCACGCGGTTGTCGCGCGCCAGGATCTTCATGATGTGCGTCTTCGAAAGGGGATCCCCGTCCCAGTCGTTCGAGAAGCAGACGATGTCCCGTCCCCGCAAGGCGTCCATGGCCACAAGCTGGGTCCCACCGGCGGACGCCGGCCATGGTTCAGACGGGGGGCGCGCGCTCCCGCTCACGAGGCCTCCTCGAGCGCCGCGCCCGGGTGGAGCTGCGGGGCTCGCGCGGCGCCCGCCGCGTACTCGCCGAGCACCGCGCGGGAGAGCCCCAGCGCGTGGAAGACGCCCTCGAGGTTGCACGCGGCGAGCGCGGGGCTGTACGCGGTCGGCCCGAGCGTGGTGTTCTCCCAGAGCATCTTGCGGCAGAGCCGGTACGGGTCTCCGCCGCGCACGTTCTCGTGGTCCTCGGTCGTGACCGCGCCCTCGAAGCCGGCCTGCGCCACCATCTTCCGCACCGCCGGGGTGTGATAGCCGTTCGGGTAGGCGAACATCCGCGGGGCGCGGCCGAGCCGGTCGCGGAGCTCGTCGCGGCAGGCCTCGATCTCGCGGCGCGCCTCGCGCGCGGGCAGGAGCGGGAGGACGGCGTGCGAGACGGTGTGGCCGCCCACCTCGATCCCCGCGGCATGGAGCGCCCGCAGCTCCTCCCACCCCATGAGGCGCGTCGCGGGCGGGAGATCGTCTTCCGCCTGCCGGACGCGCGCGCCGAGGGCGTCGGCGAGCGCCAGCAACGCCGGCGGGCCGAGGGCCGCGATGAGCCGGTCGAGCGCGGCGCCCGGACCGAGCCCGTCGCAGGCGTCGAGGGCGCGCTGGAGCGATCCGGCGAGCCCTGCCTGCCGCGGCCCGAGCCCGCGCCCCGCGAGCTCCGCCAGGGCCGCGTAGATCCGGTCGTGCGGGAGCCGCCGGCCCGAGCCGACGTACCCCGTGACCACGAACGCCGTCGCCGGGATCCGCAGCTCGGACAGGATCGGCAGCGCCACGCCGTGCAGGTCGGCGTAGCCGTCGTCGAAGGTCACCGCGGCGACGTCGCGGACCGGGCCGCGCGGCGGAGGCGACCGGAGCAGCTGCGCCGCGACGTGGAGCGGCACGAGCTCGCGCTCGCGCGCCAGCTGCGCGAGGTGCAGCCGCAGCGTGCGCGCCGAGATGAGCATCGACGGCAGGCCGTCCTGCGCGCACGCCTCGAAGTCGTGGGTGACGCGGTGGTACGAGACGATGAGCACCCGCACCCCGCCCGCCTGCCGGCGGCGCCACGCCCGGACGAGCCGATCGGCCCGCGAGAGCACGAGCGCGTCCGCGACCGCCACCTTGAGCGCCCGGCGCACCCGCCAGCGGACGCTGCCGTCGGCGCGCTCAGGCATGGGAACTCGCCTCCGCGCGCCGCCGCGCCTGCCGCAGCGCGGCCCAGACGCCGGCGGGCGCGACCCGCCGGGCCACCGTCCGCGCCGCGTCGAACGCGGCCACCGCCGCGCGATCCGTGTGCGCCCGCAGCGACGCCGCGCGCACGCGCACGGCGCACGTCTCCCGGCGATCCGCGGTCCAGTCGAGCTTGTACGCCTCCTCGCCGCGGAGGAAGTCGTAGTCGGTGAGGCCCCGCGCGTAGGCGTCCTCCACCGTCCGCCCCACGAGCACCACCCCCGGGCTCCGCGCCGCCCAGGCCGGGTCGTACCCGGACTGATAGTAATAGAACCGGTTGCCCAGCTCGATCCCGTAGACCGCCGCGATCGCGGCGTCCCCGACGAACAGGCGGTACAGGCGCAGCCAGCCGCGCGCGGCGAGCCGCGGTGCGAGCGCGACGTGGAGCTCCTCGGCCCGGCCCGGCGGGATCCCGTACGACCCGCCCTCGGCCTCCCAGCGCAGGCGGTGGAGCCGCAGGAACTCGCGCATCGCGGCCTCGGCCTCGTGCGGCGCGGCCACCTCGATCCGGAAGCCCGGCTGGCGAGCGAGCCACCGGACCCGCCGGCCGTACGTCTCCCGCCGGCGCACGCGCGCCAGGTGCTCCGTGAACGTGCCGCGGATCGCGAACCCCGGGCAGGCGAACCGGCGCACCACCTCCACCCGCTGCCCGCACAGCGCGGCGAGCCCGCGGAGGAGCTTCACCGAAGGGGACCCGCAGGGCAGGTCCTCGAGGTCGAGCAGATCCCAGCCGCCCGCGTCGAGCGCCGCCCCGAACAGCGCCGATCGCGCCTCCGAGGCCCGCGGCCCGGCGACGAGCGCGTCGAGGTAGTCCGCCCCTCCGAGCCCGTTCCCGAGGAGCTGCCACCGCCGCCCGGGGCGCGCCCCGGCGCGCCGCGCGAGCGCGAGCAGCCCGCACAGCCGCCCCTCCCCGTCCCGCGCCTCGAGCAGGCGGAGCGTCCGGCCTGCGCCGAAGGCCGCCCACCACGCGTGGAGCCACTCCCACGAGAGGAACGGGGTCGGCGCCCCGGCGGCGTCGAACAGCGCCCGCCACTCCGGGGCGGCGGCGTCGAGCCGCGCGGGATCCTCCGTCACCGAGACCGTCAGGCCGCAGCCGTCCGTCACCGCAGCGCCTCCTGGACCGCGCGGGCGACGTGGGCCATCTCGCCCGGGCCGAGGTCCTGGTGGATGGGCAGCTCCAGCACCTTCTCGCGGAGCCGCGCCACGTCCGGGAAGTCGGCGGCCGTACTGAGCGGGTGCCCGGTCCGCCAGAAGTCCACCGTCTCGATGCCCGCCGCAGCGAGGCGGGCCTGGACCGCGGCCTTGTCGTCGCAGACGAGCGGATAGAACAGCGGGCAGGCCCCGGCGGGCAGCTCGGGGAAGACGGGCTCCGCGACGGCGCGCAGGCTGCCGAGCAGGAGGAAGTAGTTGCGCCGCCGCGCCGCGACCACCGCCTCGGGGTCCACGTGCGAGAGGATCCGGCGCGAGAGCGCGCTCATGCCCAGGTGGACGGCCTCCGGGTCGAAGCGGCTCGTGCCCGTCGACACCGGCCGCAGGCCCGACGCCTCGCGGACGAGCTGCGCGGCGCGCCGCGCCGCGGCCCGGACCTGACGCCCCGGCTCGCCGGCGCGGTAGGCGAGGTTCGAGAGCAGGCTGCCCACCGCGTGCGACAGCGTGGACGGGAGCGGGGGCGCCACGGCCCGCGGGAGGACCGTGCGGACGCCGGGGTCGTTCACGACGAGGGCGCCCCCGTTCGGCACCGGCACGGTCTTGTAGAAGCAGAAGACCGCGACCTCGCCGGTCGAGCCCAGCGGCCGCCCGCCCTCGGAGGAGTAGAGCGCCAGGGCGCAGTCCTCGACGACCGGGACCCCGATCCGCCGGGCCACCGCGCGGACCTCGTCCATCGGCTGCGGCATCCCGGCGTAGTGGATCACGTAGATCGCGCCGGTCCGCGGGCCGGCCGCGGCGGCGAGGTGGTCGAGGTCGAGACGCATGCGGGCGTCCACGCGCACGAACCGCGGCACCGCGCCGGCCGCGACGAGCGCGGCGATCTCCACGCCGTGGTGGTAGGCGGGCACGAGCACCTCGCGCCCCGCGAGCCCGAGGAGCCGCACCGCGTGGAAGACGGCGTTGCGGGCGAAGTAGAACGGCACGAGCCGGCGCGCCGTGAACGGGAAGCCCGGCGCACGCTCCGGCTGGAGCGGCGAGAGGAGCGACGGCCAGAGCGTGGGCAGCGCCGGGATGTGGCGCACCTCCGGCGCGCGCGCTGCCGGCGCCGCGGGGACGGCCTCGATCACCGACGCCACCGGAGCACCTCCTTCGCCGCCGGCTTGAGCCGGTGCTTGACCGCGTGGAGCGCCCGGCCGGCGAGCGTCGGGCGGTACACGTACAGCCAGTCGTGCGGGCGGTGGGCGGGCGCCCAGTCGCGCTTCCACTCCATGTCCGGGCCGAGGAAGTCGAGCTCGCGCAGCCCATGGGCCTGGCACTCCGCCACCACCTCGCGGTGGAGGAGCTGCCCGGGCGAGACCGCGCCCAGGGCCTCGTCGTACGCCGTCTTGGGCAGGTAGTACGCGCCCCGGTGCACGAGCCCGAGGTGCATCGCGACCGCGCGGCCGCCCAGCGTCAGCGCGTGGATCGCGAGCGCCCCGCGCGCGGCCGCCTCCGCCGCCCACGCGCGGTAGAAGCCGACGAGCCGGGGGTCCTTCGCGAGGGCGGTCCCGCTCCGCCCCTTCCACCCCGCCGCCTCGAGCGCGAAGAACTCCTCGAGCGTCCCCTCGAGATCGCCGCGCCCGTCCTCGCGCCGGAGCGCGACCGGCCCGAGCTCCTCGAGCCGCCGCCGCCGCCGGCGCAGGTTCGCCTTGAACTTCGAGGAGAGCCGGTCCTCCACAGGCGCGTCGAGCGGCAGGTACGGGCTCCGCTGCGACTCCCACCGCCCGGTGAGGTGGCCGTCGGCCCGGGCGAGCGGCTCGAGCATCGTGGACGTCGGGCCGTCGCGCGGGAGGTCGCGGAGGACGAGCGCGTCCCAGCGCAGCTCGTCGCGCAGGTGCGCCCAGATCGAGGCGACGACCCCGGACGCGTCGGGCCCGAGGACCCACTCGACGCGGCACGAGTGATCGTTCGCTGGCGCGCGGAGCCGCACGACGGCGCCCCGCCGCTCCGCGAGGAGCGGCGCGAACCCGGCCGGTTCGCCGGAGCCGTCGCGGGCGACGAGCACCACGAGCTTCGCGTCCCGCGGCGCGAACGCGTCCAGCCAGGCCTCGAGGAACGCGTGGCGCAGGAACGGCAGATCCACCGGCCCGCGCGCGAGCAGCGCGTCCCACTCCGGCCGCAGCCCGGCGAAGGCCGTGCGTCCCACCCAGGTCTCGACCCGGTACGGCGCGGTCGAGACGAGCCGCCCGGCCGGCCTCACCGCGCCCCCCGGCCCAGCAGCACGACCTTGGCCGTGGCGAGCAGGCACACGAGGTCGAGGAAGAGCGAGGTGTTCTTGATGTAGTAGAGGTCGTACTCGAGCTTCCGGGCGTTCTCCTCCATCGTGGAGCCGTAGCCGTGCTTGAGCTGCGCCCACCCGGTGAGCCCGGGCTTCACGAGCTCGCGCAGCGCGAAGAGCGGCCACCGCGCCTCGAGCTGCGCCAGGAAGATCGCGCGCTCGGGCCGCGGGCCGACGAGGCTCATCTCCCCCCGGAGCGCGTTCCAGAGCTGCGGCAGCTCGTCGAGCCGCGAGCGCCGGAGGAAGCGGCCCACGGGGAGGACCCGCGGATCGCCGTCGGTCGCCCAGACGGCCCCCATCCGCTCCGCGTCGCGCCGCATCGTCCGGAACTTGAAGAGCCGGTACGGCCTCCCCCGCCGCCCGACGCGCTCCTGCGTGTACAGGACCGGCCGGCCGTCGGTCGCCCAGATGAGCCCGGCGACGACGAGCATCACCGGCGCGAGGACGACGAGCATGGTGGCCGAGACCGTCACGTCGAGGAGCCGCTTGCTCGCGCGCGTCACGAGCCCCGACCGGAACCCCTCGTCGAAGATGAGCGCGCTCGGGCGCACGAGCGCGAGCGGGATGCGCTGGAGCGTCGCCTCGGCGAAGCCGACGTCGTCCACCACGCGGAGGCCGCTCGTGCGCAGCGCGAGGAGCTCGTCCACCGGCAGGCCGCGCCGATCCTCCAGCGCGACCACGACCACCTGGGCGCGCAGGCGGCGCGCGATCTCCCGGAGCGGCCCGCTCCGCACGAGCGTCGGATCGACGCTCGCCGGGGCGTCGCCGCACGGCGCGAACCCGACCACCTCCCACAGGCCGTCCGCCTCCCGCTCCACGGCCCGGGCGAGATCCCACGCGCGCGCGCCCGTCCCGAGCACGAGGACGCGGTTGGGCGCGCCGACCACCGCGGGCAGGAGCGCGCGGGCGACCACGACGCCCATCGTCCCGCCCGCCGCCGAGAGGACGAGCGAGCCCTGCAGCATCCACCCCGGGAGGACCAGGACCTCCAGCGCGACGTCGGCGACCGCCAGCGCCACGGCGGCCACCCCGAGCGAGCGGAGCAGGCGCCGGCCGTCGGTGCGATCGCGCACGGCCGCGTGCAGGTCGTAGAGGTCGCCGAGGTAGAGCGCGCCCGCGAAGATGAGGGAGGCCACCACCGCGCGGAGCAGGCCCGCCCCGAACGGCGGCGCCGCGCCGGTGGCCTTGGCCGCGACGGGGCCGAGCGCGGCCCCGGCGAGGAGGGCCAGCACGAGCACCGTCTCCTCGGCGAAGAAGTAGGCCGCCTTGCGCGGCGAGAACCAGTGGTTGAATACCCGGACCAAGTCCCCCCCCGGAGACCGGGCGCTCTCGAGCACCCGAAGCCGTCTCAACACTGCGCCCGGCGCCCACCTCCCGGCAGTTCCTACGGACGGGGGCCGGAGCTCGAGCGGGTCACCCCCCGTGAACGCGCCCGAGCCCGAGCCCGAGCCCGACTTGGCGCCGGGCGTCAGGCCTCAGGCGTCCGGAGCGGACGCCCTCACCCGCCCCGTGCGCGCCGCGGCTCGGGCTCCTCGGGGCCGAGGTCCGCCTGGAGCCAGCGGCCCCGCGGGAGGGCGGCCGGGTCGAGGTCGTTGAGCACGAGCCCTGCGGCGCGATCGCCGAGCGCCTCGAGCGCGAGCGACACCACCTGACGGCGCGTGACCCCCACGCGCACCACGAGCAGCGCCAGGTCGGCCTCGGCCGCGAGCCGGTCGCCGTCCGCGAACGCCAGGGCGGGCGGCGCGTCGAGGTAGACGTGATCGTACGCGGCGCGCCAGCCGTCCACGAGCGCCGGGATGCGCGCGCTCCGCAGCGCCACGGCCGGGTCGCGCGCCTTCCCTGCGCAGAGCACGGAGAGGCTCCCCACCCGCGCGATCGCCTGGGACGGCTCCGCGGCGCCGTCGAGCACCTCACCCAGCCCGGCGCGCGGCGCCAGCCCGAACAGGCCCGCGATCGACGGGCGGCGGAGGTCGGCCTCGACGAGGAGCACCGAGCGCCCCTCCCCGGCGGCGGTGAGCGCCAGGTTGGCGGCGGTCGTGGTCCGCCCCTCTCCGCGCCCGGCGGAGGTGACGGCCACGACGCGCCCCGGACGCCGGGCCGCGAGGCGGAGGAGGCGATGGTAGAGGACCCGGTACTGCTCCGCCGCCTGCGAGCGCGGGTCGGCGAGCGCCACGAGCCGGCTGCCGGCGGCGGCGGCGAACGGGGGGATCACGGTCTCGGCGGGCGTCATGTTCTCCTCCTTGCGCTACGAGGCGGAGCCCCGCCCGATGCGCGGAATGGCGGCCAGCACGGGCACCCCGTGGCCGCTCGCGTCCTCCGGCCCGCGCAGCGAGCCGTCCAGCCACTCCCGGAGCGCCGCTGCCCCGAGGGCCGCGGCGACCGCGGCGATCGCCGCGAGGAGCGCGAGGCGACCGCGGTCCGGCGCCGACGGGCGCGCCGGCACCGCCGCCGCCTCGACCACGCGGAAGAGGCTCGGGCCGTCCGCCTCGAGCAGCCGCTCCGCGGCCGCGGCGTCGGCCTGGCGCGACACGGTGCTCACGTACTTCGACCGGAGCGTCTCGTAGTCGCGGGTGAGCGCCATGAGCTCCGCCCCGACGCGCGGGGCGGCGTCGGCGCGCAGGGCGTACCGCTCGATCTCCTTGCGCAGGCCGGCGAGCGCGCGCTCGTGGTCCCGGATCTCGGCGTCGACGCGCTTCAGCCCTTCGTCGATGCGCTGCTGGCGAAAGAGGTCCAGCTCCTGATCACGCCGGGCGATCGCCTCCTCGAGCTCGCGCCGCGCCCGCTTCACGTCCGGGTGGTCGGTGCCGTACGCCGCCTCGGCCGCCTGGACGCGGCGCTGGGCCGCGTCCACCGCGCCCTCCGCCATGCCGGCGCCGGTCATCCCCTCCGGCACCGCGCCCAGGAGCGCCGCCCGGCGGCGCTGGGCCTCGAGGAGCGCGCCGATGCGCATCTCGAGCAGCGCCTGCGCGCGGCCGGTGGCGCGCGCGTTCGACTCCGACTCCTCCGGGAGCTCGCCCGCGTGCGCCTTCTTGAACTCGAGGATCGCGCGCTCGCCCTCGGCGAGCCGCTTCGACATGCCCGCGACCTCGGCGTCGAGCGTCTTGCGGAGCGACTCGGCCTGCGCCGCGAGCAGCCTCCGCGTCCGCTCCTCGTAGACCTTGGGGAGCCGATCCGCCGCGGCCCGGACCTTCTCCGGATCCTTCCCGCGCACCGCGACCACGAAGAGGAGCGCCGGCGGCCCACCGGGCACCTCGCCCTCGAGCCGCACCTCGGTGCTCCGGCGGAGCTTCTCGATCGCATCGTCGACGCTGCGCGCGCCCGGGTCGAAGTCCACGTCGCGGACGACCTGCTCGAGGACGGGCCGGGCGAGGATGCCGTGCTTCAGCGTCCGCATCCGGTCCTCGAGCGGGATGATCCCCTGCGCGGGGAGGAACTCGGCGGTCACCCGCCGCGGCTCGAGCTGGATCGTGGAGGTCGCCGTGTACTCCGCCGGGAGGAGCGCCGCGAGCGCGAGCCCGGCCGCCAGGACCCCGGCGAACACCACGAGCGCGAGCGCCCGCCGCCGGCGGAGCGCCGCCATCAGATCATCGAAGGTGTACGTCCTCTCCATTTCCCCCCCCATTCCCCGAGCCCGAGCCCGAGCCCCGACCCCGTCCCTCCCTACCGCCGCGCGGGCAGCTCCCATCCCGCCCGGACACCCAAGGTGAACCTTCGGAGCCGGGACGAGGAGTCATCGAGCCGGGTCGTGTACGAGGTCGCGAGCGCCAGCCGGAGCTGCCGCGTCACGTACCAGCCCGCCTCCCCCGACGCGGCGAGCCCCAGCGTGGCGTCGTCCCCCGACGGTACCCGCCCGCTGTGCCAGAGCCCGCCGTCCGCGCGCACATCGAAGGTGCGCCCGAACCGCCGGACGGTCCCGACCTCGACCGCGTTCAGGAGCGCCGGCGAGGCGGTGGAGCCGAGCCCCAGGCCGTGCCAGGCGGCGGCCCGGAGATCCCAGTCGCGCCGGCCGAGGCGCAGCTCGACCCCGACCTCGGGCACGACCGCGCGGCCTTCCGGGCCCGACCAGATCGCGGGCCCCGCGTACGCGTCCGCCTCGAGGAAGCGGTTGATCATGTACCGGGCACGCCCGCGGAGGGCGTGCGCGTACGCGACGGTGTCGCCGGTCTCCGAGAAGTCCTGGAACGCCGTGAAGGCGTAGGCGCCGCCGAAGAGCAGGCGCGCGTCCACACGGCGGAGGAGCTCGACCGACGGGGCGTGCATGGCGCCGCCGCCGCCGTCCTCGAACCGGACCAGGCGCTCCGAGAGCCGCGCGCCGGCGAGCAGCTTGCGGTCGAGATCCTGCTCGAGGCGGCCCGCCCCGATGATCACGAGGGCCCGGCTCTGCCCCTCGCGGAAGATGCCCGCCTGGGCGAGGCCGACGGGATCCTGGGCCCAGGTGCCGCGCAGCGAGCCAGCCACCCGCGTGCGAGGCGTCGGCGTCGCGGCGAGCTCGAGCGCGCCGCGGTGGTTCCACACGCCCGTGGGCCGGATCCGGCGGAACGTCAGGTAATCCGCCGCGTAGAGGCCGAGGAGATCCCAGAGATGGTCGCTCAGCCGCAGCCCGAGCTCGGGCGCCAGCCGGGCGCGCTCGTCCGAGCGGCCGTCGTAGAGCGGGTTCGAGTCATAGCCGCCCTCGACGCCCAGGCGCAGCACCGGGTCGAGCTGCGGCTCGGCGCGCGCGGAGACGGCGAGGACCGCGAGGAGGGCGGCCGCCCACGCTCGCGCGCCCACGCCGCTCCCTCGCTTCCGCTCAAGGCACGTAGAGGACGTCGCCGCTCGCCAGCCAGAGCTCACCCGACTCCTCCCCCTTCACGAGATCGCGGAACGACAGGGTCGCCTTCTCGGTCTTCCCGTCCTTCTTCTCGCGGAGCCACACCACGCGATCGCCCGCGTACGGCGTCCGGCCGCCGGCGATCGCGATCGCCTGCACGACGGTCATCGGCCCGCGCAGCGGGAACCCCCCGGGCCGGACCACCTCGCCCAGGACGAACACGCGCGACGCGTTGATCTCCCGGACGAGGACCGAGACCGCCGGCTCCCGCACGTACGCCGCGAGCACCTTCGCGATCCCCCCCTGGAGCTCCGCCGCGGTCTTGCCGGCGGCGTCCATCTCTCCCGCGAGGGGCAGCGAGATCTTCCCGTCCGGCCGGACCGGGACGACCCGCGAGAGCTCGGGCTCGCGGAAGACCACCACCTCGATCACGTCCTCCTTGCCGATCCGGTACTCGCCCCGCGGCGGCTCCGCCGCCATGCGGCTCACCTTGGTCGAGGCGCAGCCCGCCGCGGCCACGCTGCAAGCGATCAGGGCTCCCATCCACCGCTTCATGCACACCTCCGGCGCTGACGCGCGCGCGCCGGAACCGTGAGCATCCCGCATGCCACGCCCGACGCGCCCCACCGGAAGCGCCTTGCATCCGGGCGCGGGCGGCGCGCGGGCGGCCGCCCGCCGCGCGCCCCGCGCCCGGGGGCCCGCCCGTCCGGTGAAGCGCGGCGCCCGAGGTGGCGACTTCGGTTCCACTGCGCGGCAACGGCGTGCTCGCGTTGCCCGGCGGGCCATGGCGCATGACGTTCTCTGCGGGCGCCAACGGGCGGGGGGGAGACGGATGCTGAGGGCTGCGGCGTGGTCGGTCGGCCTGTTCGGGATCGGGATGCTGGTCTGCCGGCTGTTCCCGGCGAGCTGGCTGGAGGCGCCGGTCCTGCTCGCGCTCGGCGTGGCGATGCTCTGGGTCAGCGCACGGACGCCCAAGCCGCGCCGCGCGCGGCTCGTGCAGCCGAAGGAGGCGGCGGCGTGAGGCCTCGCGACCGCTCGCCCTGAGCCTGCCGAAGGGCGAACGCCCGCGGCTCACTCCAGCGTCGCGGCATCCCGGGGATCCACGATGCCGCAGTCCCGGATCTTGTAGAGCAAGGCCTTGTAGCTCACCTGCAGCCGCCGGGCGGCCTTCCGCTTGTTCCAGCCGGTCCGCTTGAGCGCCTTCAGGATCGCCTCGCGCTCCGCGACGCGCGCCGCGCGCCGGGCGACCTCCTTGAGCGGCTCGTCCTCCCCCACCGGCAGCGTCGTGGGGTCGCGGACGGTGTTCGCGACGGGCGGCAGGGCGGCCGGCCGGGCGACGAGCTCGCCGAGGACCATGGCGGGGTCGCGGAGCACGACGAGCCGCCGCACCAGGTTCTCGAGCTCGCGCACGTTGCCCGGCCAGTCGTGGCGGAGGAACCGCTCCAGCACCTCGGGCGGCACCTCCTCGAGCCCGCCGCCGTAGCGGCGCCGGTACTTCTCCACGAAGTGGCGCACGAGCGGCGCGATCTCCTCCCGCCGCTCCCGCAGCGGCGGCACGCGCACGGTGACGACGTTGAGGCGGTAGAACAGGTCCTCGCGGAACGTGCCCTGGCGGATCGCCTCCTCGAGCACGCGGTTGGTGGCGGTGAGGACGCGCGCGTCCACCCGCACCGGCCGCTTGCCGCCGACCCGGTAGAACTCCTCGTCCTGGAGCACCTGGAGGAGCTTCGCCTGGAGGCGTGGATCCATCTCGCCGATCTCGTCGAGGAAGATCGTCCCCTGGTGCGCGAGCTCGAACTTCCCCGGCTTCTCGGCGTGCGCGCCGGTGAAGGCGCCCTTCTCGTGGCCGAAGAGCTCGCTCTCGAGCAGCTCGCCCGGCAGCGCCGCGCAGTTGATCTTCACGAACGGCCGCGCCGCGCGCCGGCTGCGCTGGTGGATCCGCCGCGCGATGACGTCCTTGCCCACGCCGCTCTCGCCGACGAGGAGCACCGGCACGTCCGTGTCGGCGATCCGCTCGACGAGATCCCGCACGCGGACCATCGCGCCCGAGAGGATCGGCATCCCGCCCTCGTCCGTCTCGGCGAGGCGCGGCTCCGGCGCAGGGCGCCGCTGCGCCTCGAGTGCGCGGCGGAGGACGAGATCGAGCTCGGAGGGCTCGAAGGGCTTCGGCAGGTAGTCGGTCGCGCCGAGCTTCATCGCCCGGACCACGTCCTCGGCGTGGGCCAGCGCGGAGAGCACGACGACCGGGAGCTGCGCGTCGCGCGCCCGGATCCGCCGCAGGACCTCGAAGCCGTCGGGCTCGGGCAGGACGAGATCGAGCAGCACCGCGTCGGGCGGCGCACCCCCGAGCGCGGCGAGCGCCTCGGCGCCGCTGCTCGCCGTCCGCACGCGAAACCCGTTCGCCTGGAGGAAGCTGCTCAGCGCGGTGCGGGCGCCCTCGTCGTCCTCGACGACGAGGACCGTGCAGTCGTGGTCCATCCGATTCCACTCTCTGGCCAGGAACGTGCCCCCGCGGAGAAAATGGAACGAACGGCGCGGCGCGGCACCGGCCCGAACGCGTGCCTGCGGTCGTGAACGGCCGTGGGACGGCGGGCGCGAGCAGGCGGCCGAGCGGGCGGGGCTCGACGGTCAGTACATCTTCCCGACCTCGGCCCCCGAGAAGTACGCGCGGAGGATGTCGAGATATCGCTGGCCCGACAGGGCCCGCCCGACGGCGCCCCACTGGCAGAGGCCCACGCCGTGCCCCCAGCCCCCGCCGCGGAGCACGAGGGCCTCCCCGTCGCGGTCGACCGTGTACATCGCCGACGGGAGATCCCCGAGCGCGCGCCGGATGCGCAGCTCCGGCCCGAGCTCCACGGACCCGCGGTCGCCCTCGACCCGCACGGTGCGGGCGCGCCCCGAGACCCCGCGCGCGACGACGCGCAGCGCCCGGATGCGCCCCACGCCGAGGGCGTCGCCCAGGGCCTGGAGGCGCGGCGGGTCGAGGCGCCGCTCCCAGCGGAACCGGTCGCGGCGCGCCGCCGGGATCCGGCACCAGGCGCCCGAGGGCGCCGAGAGGAACGCGCGCACGGTCGCGTCCTGCGCGAGCCCTCCCGCCCAGCGGGCCGCCTCGTCGGGCGGGAGATCGGGCCGGCCGCGCAGGCTCGGCGAGGGCGCGTGGGCCCAGACCGCGTCGTTGTCCTCGGAGTGGCCCCCGCACATGGCGGAGTACACCCCATCGACGAGCCGCCGGTCGGCCTTGCCGAAGAGCGCCTCCCCCCGCGTGGCGCGCACCGCCTCGTCCGTGCGCGCCGTGCGGGCCCCGTCTCCCCGGTACGCCTGGCAGTGAACCTCGGCGCAGAGCATGAACGGGTCGTCGAGGTGTCGCGTCCCGATCTGGGCGAGCACGTTGGAGCGGGCCGTCACCGCCTGCGCCTTGAGCGCCTCCAGCGGGGAGGAGCCCGGCATCTCGCTCGGGACGAGCCCCAGGAGCAGCTCCTCGAGCGGGACGCCGTGGATCGCGGCGAGGCTCCCGCGGGCGTCGAGCGCCACGTAGAGCCGCCCGCGATACGAGCGATCCTCGCGCGATCGCCCCGCCCGGCCGAGGTCGTGCTCCACCGCCTCGACCACGAACCCGGCGTCGCCCTCGACCACGACGGTCAGCGCCGCGTCCGCCTCGCCGAGCGGAGCGCCGCCCGGGCCGAGGAGGACGAGCGTGCCCGTGGGCCGGACCGCGAGCTCCTCGGCGAGGACCCCGCGCGTCCCGCCCTTCTGGAGCTCCGCGAGGACGCTCCGCGCGCCCGCCTCCGTCCCGTCGGCGTCCACGACGAGCTGCTCTCTCCGGTTGTCGAGCACCCGCCCGGCGATCCCGTAGACCGCGCCGGTCACCCGGAGGCGCGCGGCGAACCCCTGCGCCGCGAGCGCCGCGCGCGCGGCGACGAGCTCGTCGTGCCCCTCGACGTCGGTGACGACGGCGAACCGGGCGAGCCGCCCGGGGACGGTGCCGCGCGCCTGGACCGTGAGCCGGACGCCGGCCGGGACGTCCACGACCCCGCCGCCCCGCAGGGCGATCCGCGCCGGGCCGCGCGGGCGGAACACGATCTCGCGCTGGCCCTCCATGAGGCGGATCGTGACCAGCGGCTCGCCGCCCGCGGCGAACTCGAGCCGGTGGCCCCAGAGGAGATCGAGCGGATCCGCGAGGTCGGTCGCGGGGGGCGGAGGCTCGGGCGCCGGGAGCTCCGGGGGCGGGAGCGGGGGCGGGAGATCGGCGCTCGGATCGCGCGCAGGCGGCGGCTCGGGCGCGGGGGCCGGCGCGGGCTCCGGTCGCGGCGCAGGCGCAGGGACGCGCTGCGCCTCGGCGCAGGCCCCCAGGAGAAAGACGGCGAAGAGCAGCAGCCTCTTCACGGCTTCAGGCGGCGGTCCTTCTCGACGGCGAGCGCCTCGAGCTCGCGGGCCAGCTCCTGCCGGGTCGAGGCGGCGGCCAGCGGATCGCGCAGGACCTGAGCGGCGGACGCGGCGAGATCCCGCTCGCGCGCCTCGCGCGCCCGGAGCGCGCGGACCATGTCGGCCACCTCGTCCGCGAGCTCCGACAGGAGGTCGCCCGTCCGGAGCGGCGGCGGGTCGGAGAGGTCGCCCTCCGCGACGCGCTTGCAGGTGCGGCGGATGGCGTACGCCGGGCCGGCGATGCGATGGGTCACGAACACGCCCGCGACGAGGAGGCAGACGAGGACGACCGCGAGCGCCCCGGCGACGGCGACGATCCGGAACCGGTCCTCGCGCGCGAGCGCGCTGCCGAGCGCCGCGCCGACGCTCGGGTCGAGCTCGAGCATCGCGCTCGTCTCGCGGTAGGCGCGCCAGAGCAGCCACCCCAGGCCGATGCCGAGCATCGTCGCGACGGCGATGAGGTAGCTCGCGAGCCGGAGCTGGAGGCTCGTGTCGAGCAGGTAGTTGCGGAGGTGGCGCCGCGGCTTGACGTGCTCGGGGGCCGGGGCTTCCTCCGGGGAGCGCTGTACCTCGGCGAGGGCCATGCCCCCGTTCTACCTCTCCCCGAGCTTGGCGGCGAGGTCCTCGACGAGAACCTTGGCGACGGCGTCCACGACCCGGACCGAGATGACCGCCAGCTCCCGGTCGCCGAGCGTCCCGTGCGCGGAAGCCTTGGCGGCCCCTTCCAGCATCGCCGCCATCCGCCCGCCGCCCTCGACCGCGACGAGCTCCGCGCGGACGGCGACCACGGTCTTCTCGCTCGCCCGCTCGACGTCCAGCCGGACGATCGAGGGCTTCAAGCGGATGCCCTCCCTGCCCACCTGGAACCCCGCCTCGACGAGCCGGCGCCCCAGGGCGTCGCGCAGCGCTGCGCGATCGGCGGGGCGCCCTCCGGTGCCGACCGTGTCCTCGAGGACCACCTCGGCGCGGCCCCGCACC
Source organism: Anaeromyxobacter sp. (assembly GCA_035627135.1). Classification (GTDB taxonomy): domain Bacteria; phylum Myxococcota; class Myxococcia; order Myxococcales; family Anaeromyxobacteraceae; genus Anaeromyxobacter. The sequence goes on from DASPMI010000106.1 coordinate 29,799, forward strand.
GCGGGCGCGACGGGATCCCGGAGCGCGACCAGCGCGCCGGCGGCGGAGCTGCGCACGCCCTCGTCCGGATCCGACCGCTGCAACTGCTCGAGCACGGCCTTCGACTCGGGGTCGCCGAACCGCGCGAGGCCCGCGACCGCCGCGATGCGGACCGCCGGGGACGGATCGGCCACGGCCGCCTTGCGGAGCGCGGGGCCCGCGTCGGACGGCTTGAGCTGGCCGAGGATGAGCGCCGCCTGGGTGCGGACCTTGAGCGAGTCGCTCGTCGCGAGCGCACGGAGCGCTCGCTCGGTCTGAGGATCGGGCCGGGCCGCGATCGGGGCGGCGGCGAGGGCGACGAGCACGAGTCCGAGCGACGGTCGCATGCACCTAAAGACTACGCGTCCCCGCGGCGCCGGGGAATTTGGATCTCACCATGGGGCGAGGTGCGCCGCAGGCGCCGCGCCGCCTACAGCGCGTCCGCCATCGCCCGGAAGGCCGCGTGCAACTTGCGGGTGACCGGGCCGGGCCGCCCCTCCCCGACCGGCGCGTCCCCCACCCGTGTGACCGGGAGGATCTCGCGGTGGGTGGACGTGAGGAAGACCTCCTGCGCGCCCCGCAGCTCCTCCGGCCCGAACCGCACCTCCTCGACCGGGACGCCCCCGGCGCGGGCCAGCGCGAGCACGGCGCCCCGGGTCACCCCCTCGAGGATGCCGGCCGCGAGCGGCGGCGTCCGGAGCCTGCCGTCACGTACCGTGAACAGGTTCGAGGAGACGCCCTCGGTGAGCCGCCCCTCGGCGTCGACGAGGAGCGCCTCGTGCGCGCCCGCGGCGCGGGCCTCCGCCATCGCCATCACCTGCGCGAGGTGCGCGCCGGTCTTGGCCGTCGGATCGACGGCCGCCGCGGCCGCGCGCGGCGTCGAGGCGAGGATCACCTTCACGCCCTCGGCGTAGGCGCGGGCCGGCGGGCCGGCGAGCGGGACGAGCAGGATCGCCGCGAGCGGATCCACGGCGAGGCCCGGATCGAGCCCCAGCTCGCCCGCGCCGCGGGTCATCACGATCCGCGCGGACCACTCGCCGGCGTTCCAGGGCGCCGCCTCGGGATCCGGCGCCGGGGCGGGCAGCCGCCCCGCGGCGTCGATCGTGCGCGCGAGCTCCGTCTCGGTCCGCGCCGCGTCCCAGCGCAGCCGCAGCCCGATCCGCTCCGCCGAGTGCGCGAGCCGGCGCAGGTGCGGCCCGAGCTCGAACGGCCGGCGGCGATACGTGCGGATCACCTCGTACACGCTGTCGCCGTAGAGGAACCCGCGATCGAGGATCGAGACCCTGGCCTCCGCGGGCGGGACCAGGGCGCCGTCGAGGTTCACGAGGACCGGGAGGGGCATGCTGCCTTCATAACCGGTCCCGCGGCGCGCAGCGGCACGCCCCCGCGCGCGACGATCCGGTTTCTTGACCCGGATCCAGCGGGTGATATCGACCTTGTGAAATGGAAGTCGCGGCCGAGTGCACCCACTGCGGTGTCCTGATGACGAGCTGGGCGTCCCCCGGGAGCCCGATCCGTTATTACCAGTGCCCGATCTGCGCGCGCACGCAGTCCTCCGCGTACGGCGAGGTCTTCCGGCGCGGCGCCGGCGCGCGGCTCACCCGCTACGAGCCCGGCCCCCGCGGCATCCCCGAGGCGACGCACGAGGACATCAAGTGGGCCGGCATCAAGGCGCGCGCCGCGCGCTGGTTCGCGCGCCTCGACGCCGAGGAGCAGCGCGTCGCGGGGAGCGCACCGGTGCCGGTGGTCGATCCGCGCGACGTCGTCGCGCTCGCGCCGGCCGGCGGCGCGCGCCGGAAGCGCTGAGCCGCCCTACTTCACCGCCGCCGCGAACGCCGGATCGAGCGCCAGGGCCTCGGCGCTCTTCCGGAGCACGGTGTGGAACGCTTCGACCTCGTTCTCGGCGCGCTCCTCCGCCAACGTGGTCGCCGTCTTCTCCGCCGTCCAGAGCGCCGTCCCCGCGGGGTCCGTCACCGCCCAGCGCAGGCGGAGGGTCGCGGCGATGCCCTGCGGCGAGCGGTCGACCGTCGCCTCGACGATCTCGCCGCGGAGCTGCGGACGGCCCTTCGCCGCGACGGCAAGCCCCATGGCGCGGAGCTCCCTCTCGAGCGCCGTCCGCGCGTAGACCTCGAGGTCCGGCGCGAAGACCGTGCGCCCCTGCGTCAGGCGGTCCAGCGTGATGCCGTACGTCGGATCTTCGGGACCGGAGGCCGTGGTGCCGAAGGCGCGCTGCTTCGCCTCGGCGTCGCGCATGGCAGCATCGAGCGCATTCCTCGCCGCCGGGTTCCGGATCTCCACCCCGCCGATCGCGCCGGCGAGCTGTTGCGTCGACGACGGCTGGTACGAAGCCGCTTTCGACGTCCCGGTCACGCGGGCGATACGGACCTTGTTCACGGCGTCCGGGAGCGCCGGGTATCTCCCGCCGGTCGAGGCGAGCACGCCCGTGCCGGAGCGGAACCACAGGCGACCATCGACCTGCCGGACCGGATCCGGAGCCCACCGCAGGTACTCCCCGAACTCCGCGAACTGCTTCCCGAAGCCGGTGAACGCGTACGAGCCGCTCGCCGGAGCAGGCTGCGCGAGATCCCAGGCGAGCATGCGTGCGATCTCGGCGATGCCGCCGTCGATCGCCGCCGCCGCCGCTGCGCCGTGGTCGGCGCTCCATGTCTTCCAGTTCGGCGGACGCTGCGCCGTCACGAACTCCCTGCGATAGAGCGGAGCACACGGGGGATCGTCGCCTTTCGCCGCCACGAGCGTGGCGGCCGCGGCGACGACGAGGTTCCGGACGTCGGGGCTGATGCGGTAGTTCAGGTCGATCAGCAGCACGGCGCCGGTCCCCGCGTCGAGGCCCTCGCAGGCGCTCCGCGCCTTCCCGCTGACCTCGACGCTGGCGTGCTGGAGCAGGCTCGTCTTCGCGAGCTCGCCCCCGAACACCGCGAGCGCCGTGCTGCGGGCATCGTGGAACAGGAGCGCGTCGCGCAACGGGAGGGCCTCGCGACGCAGGACCGCCACGCGATACTCGTCGATCTTCATGACCGCGATCGCGGTGAGCAGGTCGGAGCCCACGAGGTTCACCGTGGGCTCGGCGAAGGCGAGCTCGTCCTGGACGATGGTGATGACCACCTTGCTCGGGGCGATCGCGTCTCGCTGCGTATCGTCGACCGCGAGGGGCTCCGCCGGGGTCGACCGCGGCGTCGCGGCGAGGAGCAGGGCGAGCGCGAACGGCGCGGCGCGAGTGCGGACGATCATGTGGCAACCTCCGTCGGGTTTGCTTCGTTTCTACTTCACCGCCGCCGCGAACGCCGGATCGAGCGCCAGGGCCTCGGCGCTCTTCCGGAGCACGACGTGAAACGCGGCGACCTCGTTGTCGGCGCGCTCCTCCGCCAACGTGGTCGCCGTCTTCTCCGCCGTCCAGAGCGCCGTTCCCGCGGGATCCGTCAGCGCCCACCGCAGGCGGAGGGTCGCGGCGAAGCCCTGGGACGACCGTTCGACCGTCGCGTCGAGGATCTCGCCGCGGAGCTTCGGCCGGCCCTCCGCCGCGAGGGCGAGCCCGATGGCGCGGAGCTCCGCCGCGAGCGCGGTCCGCGTGTACACCTCGACGTCGGGCGCGAAGATCGTGCGCCCCTGCGCCAGGCGGTCCAGCGTGACGCCGAAGGTGGGGTCTTGGGGCACGGTGGGCGTGCTCCCGAAGGAGCGCTGCTTGCCCTCCGCGTCGCGCTTGGCCGCCTCGATCGCCTGCCTCGCCGGGCTCAGGATCTCCATGGCGGCGATCGCGCCGGCAGCGCGCGCCGACGAGGAAGGCGCGTAGGCCGCGGCCTGGACCAGCCCCACGAACCGCAGGTTCCGGGTCGGCGCCGCCGCTCCGGCGGGGAGCGGCGGATAGGTGGCGCCGTTCGAGCCGAGCGCGCCATCGTCGGAGCGGTACCACAGGCGCCCGTTCACCTCGCGGAGCCGCTCCCAGTCGTCGTCGTCCCCGTACTCCCGGAGCTCCACCCACTCTCCCTCGCCGCCGCCCTCCGGCGCCGCCCCCTCCACGAGATCCCAGACGAGCATCCGCGCGATCTCCGCGATGCCGCCGTCGATCGCCGTGATCGCCGCGGGGGCGAGCTCCGGCTTCCACCGGCCCCAGCCCGGCGCGGGCATCGTGGACACGAACCTCCTCGTGTACAGGTTCGCGCCCGGGAAGGCGAAGTCCCTCCACCGGGCGCTGGGCAGCTTCTTCACGTCCACCCTGCCCGCCGCGCGGGTGCTCGGCGCGAGCGCGGCCGTCGCGGTCACGTGGATGTGCCGGAAGTCGGCGGAGAGCTCGTAGCCGAACGTCAAGAGCAGCACGGCGTCGCGCTCCGCCGCGTCGAGGAGCGCGCGGGCGCCGTCCCGGTCGAGCGCACCGCCGGCGAGCGCGAGCGTCGCGTTCTCGAGCACGCCGCCGCCCCGCTTCAGCTCCTCCGCGAGGACTTGCTGCATCCTCGTCCGCACGTCGTGGGAGAGGAGCGCGTCTCGGAGCGGGAGGACCTCGCGCTGCGAAGCCTCGAAGCGGTGCCGCTCCACCGTGGCGACGACGTACCATCCGCCCCCGGGGATGCCGCGCGCGCGCTCGAGGGAGGGATCGGACGGGAACGCGAGCTCTTCGTGGGCGAGCGTCGCGACGACGTGCAGCGAACCGACCCCGCGTCGCTGGGCGTCGGCGAGGGGAGAGACGGCCGGCGGCGCCGCCTTCGCGGGGGCGACGAGCACGACCGCCCAGACACAGAGCCCAGCGCAGAGGCGTCGAATCATGCGGGCAGCGTATCACCGCCGCCGTCGTGCGCGGGCGAAGACGTGGCCGCCCGCGCCGCGCGGCGACCTCCGAGCAGCCACGCCCACAGCGCCGCCGCGAGCCCGATGCCCAGCGCCCCGCGCGCGAGCGGCGGGACCGTGGCCCGCGGCGAGATCGTCGCCTCGAGCAGCGCCGCCACCGTGAGCGCCGGCACGACCGCCGCGAGGAGCCGCCCCGCGTCGCGGCCCGCGCGCTGGAGCGCCTCGCGGCGCGGCGCCTCGCCGGGATCGACGAGCGCCGCCGCCAGCGCGAGCCCTGCCTGCCCCGCGACGACGAAGGCGGACAGCTCGAGCGGCCCGTGCGCCGCGACGAAGCCGAGGAGGTCGCCCGCCATCCCGTTCGCCGCGACGTACGCGAGGACCGCGCCGAGGAGGAGCCCGTTGAGGAGGAGCACGAGCGCCGTGCCGAGGCCCGCCGTCAGGCCGAGGCCGAACGCGAGCGCCGCGGCCGAGACGTTGTTGTGGAGGAGCGCCGCCCCGGCGACGCCAGGCGCCGCCGTGAGCAGCTCGCCCGTCCACATCCGCCCGGCCGCCACCGCGGCGCGCACCCGCGCCGGGACGAGCAGGTCCGCCGCGCCCGGGTCGAGCGCCACCGCCGCCGCGCCGCCGGCGAGCCCGGCCGCGAAGAGGAGCGCCGCGAGCGCGAGCTCGCGGAGGCGGCGGCCCGCCGCCGCGGGGATCTCGCTGCGCACGAGCCGCGCGAAGGCGGCGCCGCGCGCCCGCGGGCGGTAGAGCGCGCGGTACGTCGTCGCGACGAGCTCCGAGAGGTAGCCCTCCGCGTCGGAGCCCGCGAACCGGCTCCGCGCCAGCGCGAGGTCCGCCGCCGCGCGCCGGTACAGCCGGTCGAGCTCCTCCACCTCGGCGAGCGGCAGCCGCCCGCCCCCGGCCCGCGCGGCGAGCGCGCCGAGGCGCTCCCACGCCGGACGCCGCGCGCGGACGAACGCCGCGACGCTCCGCGGCGCGTTCACCGGCCCTCCGCCGCCCGCGCGACGAGCGCCTCGAGGAAGGCCTCCGCGTCGCCCTCCGCCGGCGGCTCCACCCCGGCGCGCGGCGCCAGCGCCCGCGCCAGCCGCGCTGCCACCCGCTGCCGCGCCGCGGGATCGAGCTCGGGCCGCCGCAGCAGGAACCCCACGGTCCGCTCGTACTCCTCCGCGGCGAGGGCGAGCGACCGCGCGCGGAGCTGCGGGAAGCGCTCGAGCGCGGCCGCGCCGTCGGCCGCGAGGTCGTACCGGGAGAGATCGAACCGCTTCTCCCGCACGACGAGCGTGCCCGCGACGAGATCGCCGAGCCGCTGCTGCCGCGGCCCGAGCGCCACCGCGAGGATGGCCGGGGCGTAGGCCAGCGGCAGCTCCACCGCGCGGAGGAGGTTGCGGACCAAGGACTCGACGAGGCCCGGCGGCCCGCCGTCCTCGCGCACGACGCGGATGCCCGCGAGCCGCTTCCCCGGCGTCCGCCCGCCGCCGAGGGTCTCCCACACGACGTCCCACCCCCAGCCCGCGAGGAAGACGGAGACGAGGGCGACGAGCTGGCCCAGCCAGCCGAGCGCCTGGAGCTCGCGGAAGAGGTCGCCGGAGACGGAGTAGGCGACGAGCACCGTCAACCAGAGCAGGACGATGCACCCCGCGTCGGCGAGCCACGCGAACGCCCGCGCGCCCAGCCCCGCGAGCTCGAGCGTCACCGCGACGCGCTCCGGCATCTCCAGCTCCAGGGTGGGTCGCGCCTCCATCGGGTGCTGATCCTAGTCCATCCGTGCGGCGCCTCCACGCGCGTTGTAGAGAGGGGCATGCCCAGGCTCCGCGCGCTCGTCCTCGATCTCGGCGAGGTGCTGGTCCGCTCGCAGCCCCCCGAGCTGGTCCAGCGCATGGCCGAGACCGCCGCCGTCCCCCTCCCCGCCTTCCAGGCCGCCTACTGGGCGCATCGGGCGGAGTTCGACCGCGTGGGCAGCCCGCGGCGGTACTGGGACGACGTGCTCCGGGACGCGCGCTCCCCGCTCTCGCCCGCAGCGCGCGACGCCGCGCGCGCGCGACTCGGCACGCTCGACGCCGAGTCCTGGACCCAGTACCGCGAGGAGGTCTGGGAGCTCGCCGCGCGGTTCCGGGCCGACGGCCGGAGGACCGCGATGCTGTCCAACTGCGGGCCCGAGGTGATCGATCGAGTGCGCGCGCAGCGCGACGTGACCAGGTACTTCGACGCGCTGGTGATCTCGTGGGAGGTCGGCGCGATCAAGCCCGAGCCCGCGATCTACCGGATCGCCCTCGAGCGCCTCGGCGTCGCGCCCGGGGAGGCGCTGTTCGTCGACGACCGGCCCGAGAACGTCGCCGGCGCGGAGGCGGTGGGGATGGAGGCGATGCTCTTCCAGGGCGACGCGTCCGTCCCCGCGCTCCGCGCGCGGATCGCCGCAGGCCTCGAGGGGTGAGGCCCCCCGAGCGCCGCCGAGCGGCGGGCCGGGCCGGATCCTGGTAAAGAATGGCCCGCGAGCCGGGGTGCTAGCTCAATGGTAGAGCAGCGGCCTTTTAAGCCGTTGGTTCCGGGTTCGAGTCCCGGGCGCCCCATCCGTCCTCTGCTGCTCAGCTGGTGAGCTTCGGCCGCTTCGTGTTCCGAGCACGAAGCGCTCGTGGCTTGGACCGGACGGCCAGGTACGAGGACACGTTCAGCTGGATCCCGAGGCTCGACAGGACTCCGAGTTGCTCCGGCGAAAACGGCGTGTTCACGATGCCCCACTTGCGCCGGTCCGCCATCACACCCACGTCGAGGAAGAGAGCTGCCCCCGCCCTCCGGGCAGCACGCAGCGGCGCGGAGCGCCGCCGCCACCTGGCCGCTCACCCGTTCGAACGCCGGATCCAGGAGCTGTGCGCCGAGGCCGACGCCGCGGGCGTCGAGTCGCTCACCGCGCGCCAGCAGCTCGTCGTGCGCACCTGGGCGGCGCTCGGCGTCATCCACAACGGTGGGTTCCGCCATCTCCTCGAGGGCGAGTGGCCTCTCGGTGCTGTCGCGCAAGGGTTCGAGGTCCTCGGGTTCGCGGATGCCGCGGGGGCGTGCGAGCGCGTCCGGGCAGCGGTCGCGGCCTGGCCCGCGCTCACCGAAGGCGCGCGGCGGTCGGCCGTCCGTGACGCCCGCGGGCACGACGGGTTCCACGCCGAGGGCTCCGCCGTGTTCAGCGTCTCGTTCGACGCCCTGGCGACTGCGCTCGCGCGGTACATGCGCGAGCACCCGAACGACTTTCCCGGGCTGCCTCGCGACCCAGACGCCTGAACGGCGGTACTGGCGCCCTTCACTCCACCCCACCCCGGAAGACCTTCCCGCCTCGCATCCACGTGAGCTCGTCCGGCGCCTGCCCGCACACGCGCAGGTACCCTGCGTGAATGCACCGGTGGTGATGGACCTCGCACACCGCGGTCTGGTTCGCGGGGTCGATGAGGTCCCCGCCCCGCGAGCGGTAGACGAGGTGGTGCGAGCCGGTCGCCGCGTGGCTGCACCCGGGCACGGTGGGCACGCTCGACGGCGGCGGCGAGCTCCTTCTCCGGGAGGCGCGCGAGCGCTCGGCCTCGGCGACTGCGAGCGGGAGGACCACCTCCGCCGCGCGATACCCGACCCTCCCTTCCCGCAGCGCCGCCCGCAGGAGCGGCCGCGCCCGCAGCTCCCGCCCAGCCGCCACGTGGGACGAGGCTCGCGCGGAGCGCGGGCGGGCTCGGCCTCGGGCGCGCTCGTGCGCGGCTTCGCGGAGCTGCACGGCGGGACCGCGCGCGCCGCGAGCGCCGGCCTCGGTCGCGGGAGCGAGGTACCGTGGAGCTGCCGCTCGCGCCGGCCGCGCCGGACGCGCGCCCCGCGGCCGCCCCAGCGCGGGCGGCGGCGGGAGGCGCCGGGTGCTGGTGGTGGACGACAACCGCGACGCCGCCGCCTCGCTCGCCGAGTTGGTCGAGCTGTTCGGGCACGAGGTCGCGGTCGTCTCCGACCCCTCCGCCGTCGCGCACGCGGCGGCGCACCGGCCCGAGGTGATCCTCTGCGAAATCGGGCTCCCAGGCATGGACGGCTACGAGGTCGCGCGGTCCATCCGCGCCGCCGGCGACCGCGCGGTGCAGCTCGTCGCGCGGAGCGAGTACGCGCAGCCGGAGGACGTGCAGCGCGCGGCGGACGCCGGGTTCGACGAGCACGTCGCGAAGCCGGCCGATCCCGCGCGCCTGGAGCGGCTGCTCGCCGGACCGGCGACCCGCGTCCCCGACGCCCCGGGCGCGCCGTGACCTGCGCGGGCGCCGCGGCTATGTCGCCGCGATGGCCTCGGAACCCGGGTCACCCGGCACGCTCAAGTTCCTCGGGACCGCCGGCGCCCGCTTCACCGTCGCGACGCAGGCGCGCCACTCCGGCGGGCTCGTCTGGTCCCTCGGCGGCGTCGTGCTCTGGGTCGACCCCGGCCCGGGCGCGCTCGTCCGCGCCCTCTCCTCGCGCCCGAAGCTCGACCCTGCCAAGGTGGACGCCCTCCTCCTCACGCACCCGCACCTCGACCACGTTGGCGACGCCACTGCCGTGGTCGAGGCCATGACCGGCGGCGGGTTCCGCCGGCGCGGCACGCTGCTCGCCCCGCGGAGCGCGCTCGTGGACGAGCCGGTGGTGTTCCGGTACGCGCAGGGGTTCGTCGCCCGCCGCGAGCACCTGGAGCCCGGCGGGCGGTACGCGCTCGGCCCGGCGCTGACCGTCGTCACGCCGCTCGCCCACGACCACGGCATCGAGACCTACGGGTACCGGCTCGAGGCGCCCGGGTTCACCGCGGCGCACGTCGTGGACACCTACTGGATGGACGAGCTCGTCGTCGCGTACGCCGGCGTCGACCTCCTGCTCGTGAACACGACGCGGCGCGCCGGGCGCGACCCGCGCTACAAGCACCTCGGCGCCGACGACGCCGAGCGGCTCGCCGCCGCCATCCGCCCGCGCCTGTGCGTGCTCACGCACTTCGGGATGCAGCTCCCGCCGGCGCGCGCGCAGGAGGTGGCCCTGGAGATCTCCGCGAGGACCGGCGTCGCGACGCTGGCGGCGCGTGACGGGTGGCGGCTGGAGCTCGGCGACGTGCCGGGGCTCGCGCGCCCGGGGTCCGCGGACGATCGTCCTTCGACGGGCCAGGGGAGCTAGAGCCCGTCACGGAGCACCCGGGCCAGCGCTCAGCCGTGGAACCGCCGGCCGCCAATGGTTCGGCCGGCGAGGGCCGTGTACGAGGCGAACCTCGAGCGCGAGCGCGGGACTCCCTGACCCGGCGCGCCTCGGCGCCCGCGCCCCTCACCCCTCTTCGGGCTGCTGCTCCTCCGGCTGCGGCGTCCCGGGCTCCTGGCCCCCGTCCTCACGGATCTCACCGCCCCGCGTGCCGGCGCTCCGCTCGGCGGCCTCGCCGGCCTCGCGCTGCTGGTCGGCGGCGCCCGCCTCGTCCGGCGCCGGCTCACGCGGCGATGGTTCGTTCCCCTCGTAGCCCGGCGGCATCTGGCCGGGGCCGCCGGTGAGGCCGGGGGTGTCCTGATCGATCGTCATGGAAGCAATTTGGGCGCCTCAGAACCCACCGGCCAGCGTCGCGGAGATCAGCGCGCGGCGGCTCGAGGTCCCGGCGAGGCCGCTCCTGCCGGAGCGCGAGAGGCGGAGCGACAGGTGGCTCGTCAGCTCGGCGCGCCCACCCAGCCTGACGCTCCCCTCGTCCTGCCCGAGCCCGCCGACCTCCTCGTGGACCCAGCTCACCCGCCCGAGGAGCCACAGCCGGCGGACCGGCGCCCCGACGACCTGCGCGTACGCGCTCCGCCCGGCGAGGAAGCCGCGCTCCTCGAGGTAGGCCGTGCTCACCGTGCCGCGCCCGAAGAGACGCCCGGGAGCGTGAGCTCCGGCCCGAACCAGCGCCGGCCCACGCCTGGCGCGGCGTCCTCCGCCATCCCGCCGATCGCCCCCACGCGCAGCCAGCGCGCCACGTCGTAGGTCACGAACGCGTCGCCCGCGCGCGTGCGGCCGGGGAACGCCGCCGGCTCGAACGGCTGCGGCCACTCGGGGCCCGCGTAGCGGAACCTGCCGCCGGCGCGCAGCCCACCGCCCGGACGGAGCGTGAGATCGACCCGCGCCGCGTCCACGGCCCCCGGCGCCTGCTCGGCGCCGCCGACGCCCAGCGCCACCTCGGCCGAGAGATCGAGCGACCGCAGGAAGACCCGCCCGGTGAGCGACGCCTCGCCTCGCGTGCCCAGCTCGGGCGTGCGCACCGCCGCGACGCGGCCTTCGCTCCGGAACGTCGCGCCGCCCGCACGCCGGTCGAGCGTCCAGAACGCACCGGCGGTGTACCGCTCGCTGGAGAAGCCGAGCCTGTCCGGCTCCGGGACCGCGCCGCCGAAGATGCCCAGCTCCGTCCGCGCCTCGCCGAGCCGCCCGCGCCAGCCCGCCATGCCGCCGTCGAAGATGGTCGCGCCGGGGATGCCCCAGGGCAGGACGCGGCCGGCGGAGAGCGTGAGCGAGTCGCCCGGCATCGCCGTGAGCTGCGCCTGCCACAGGGAGAGCTGCGTCTCGTCGCGCGGGCGGAAGCGCGCCGCCTTCCGCGCGGTCCCGTGCTCGACGCGCGCGTCGAGATCGAGGAAGAGCCAGCTCGTGAGCGGGACGCCGCGCGCCAGGACGTCGAGCGCCTCCTTGCTGGCGCTCCCGCCCTGCGAGACGCTCCAGGTCTGGTGCGTCAAGGCGACGTCGAGCGCGCGCACGCGCGGGAGCACCTCGGCCGCGGGCGGACCGGCCGCGTACGAGACGAGCCCCACCTGCGCGCCCTCGACCACGGCGCGGCGCTGCGCGAGCACCTCGTCGGAGGGCGGCGGCGGGAGGAGGCGCGGCGCGGCGGGCGGCGGCGCTCCGGGGAGCGCGAACGTGTCGCCGGCGCGGGCGCGGGCGCCGGTGCAGACGGCGTGATGCGGGGCGACCTCCTCGACCGTGCACCGGGCCGCCGGCGCGCCGTCGCGGCGGAGGGCCAGCTCGGCGCCCGCCGCGAGCCCGTCCTCGCTCCCGGCGTCGAGGTACGCCCGGGCCGCCGTGACGTACGAGACCGTGCCCGCCGCGCGCGGGGCGGCCAGGAGCAGGGCGGCGAGCGTGGTGGCGAGCGTCATGGACGCGGCCCTCAGTCCTCCACCCCGGAGCGGTGGCACTCGTAGCAGGCGCGGTTCACCAGCGCGAAGCCAGGCACGTCGTCGTGCGGCAGGTCACCTCGCGGTGGCGCCCCTCGAGCGGGAAGCCGGTGCGCGCGTGATCGAACGCGACCGGCCGCCAGCCCTGGGCGTGGCAACCGGCGCAGTCTCCGGGTGCGGCGCCGGGCGGCGCGAAGGCGCGGAACGCGCCGCGGTGGTAGTCCTCGTGGCACCCCGCACAGCGCGGCTGGAGCGGGCGGTACTTGCGCACGGTCGCGCCCGCGACGGCGACCGCGGGGTGGCACTTCTGGCAATCGACGAGCCGGTGCTTGCCGGCGAGCTCGAACGCCGTGAACGGCGGCGCGTGGACGAACTTCAGCTCCCTCCACCCGTCCACGCCGTGGCACCGCGCGCAGTCGGTCCCCTTCCCGCGCCCCGCCGAGAACTGGCCCGCGTGCGGGTCGGCGTGGCAGGCGCTGCACGCCGTGGCGAGGTTCGCGTACCGCACCCCGCCGGCCGCGTCCGGCCGGTGGCACGACCCGCACGCCGCCTGCGCGTGCGTGCCGGTGAGCGCGAACCGCGCGTCCTTCGCGTGGTCGAACTTCACCGCCCGGAACGAGGCGGTCGTGTGACACGCGGTGCACCCCTCCGCAGCCACGCGCCGGTCGAGCTGGCCGGCGTGCGGATCCTTGTGGCACCCGCGGCAGTCGGAGGGGTTCGCGACCGGCGTGAACCGCGCGAGGCTCACGCGGACCGGGCGCTTCCGCCGGGCGAGGTCGGCGCGGACCGCGGCGGGAACCTTCGCCGCGAGCGCGGGATCCCGCGGGTGGCAGGAGACGCACGCGACGAGCCGGTGGGCGCCGTCGAGCGGGAAGCCGGTGCGGGCGTGGTCCTCGCGCTCGAACCGCGGCGGCTGGAACGCCTCGGTGCACGCCGCGAAGGCGAGGCCCTTCATCTTCAGGAACGCCTTCGCGTCGACGGGCGGCGTGACGGTCGGCGGCACGCCGGCGGCCGGCTGCACCTCCGCGCCTGTGGCACCGCGCGCAGTCGACGCCGCGGTGCTTGCCCCGGAGCGCGAACCCGGTGCGTGCGTGGTCGAAGCCCCGCGGGCCGTTCTTCCCCCAGTCCACGAGCGGCTCGTCGCGGCCGAGGTGCTCGTGGTGGCACGACCAGCACTGGCGCTCCGCGGGCGGCAGCCGGCCGTGGAACCCGCGCCCCTCCGCCACGCGCGCGCGGAGCTCCGTGTGGCACTCGAGGCAGCGGTCCTGCGAGAGCTGCTCGCCCGCGACGTGCCACCGCGTGCAGCTCTCGAGGCCGCCCTCGAGGCCCTGGTGCGCCCGGGAGAGCGGGCCCGGCGAGAAGACGTCCACGCTCCGTGAAGCCGCCGGCCACAGGAGCGCGGCCGCGGCGAGCGCGGCGGCGTTCCGGCGAGTCCAGGCGATCACCCGTTCCATCGGACGAGCCCGTAGCCCAGGAAGAGCGATACGGCGATGTGCGCCGCGATGGCAAGCACGAGGAACACCGCCAGTGAGGCGTGGAACGCGCGCCAGCCCCGGAGGAGGCGCCTCAACGACGCGTAGAACCTGATCTGCCAGCGGATCCGCCCGAGCGCGACGACGGCGCTGCGGAACTCGAGGTACCCGGCGCCGTGGAGGGCGCCGCGCAGCCGCCTGAGACGCAGTTGCAGCGCAATCGCCTCGAGCGGCAGTCGCGGCGATGCCGACCGAGTGCCCCCAGACGCCCGCGGGCCGGAGCGTCGCGTGGAGCGGAGAGGCCCGGCGCTCCCGCAGCGCGAGCGGGTAGTAGTCGCGGCCCTTCCAGGCGAGGAGCGCCAGGGCGGAGAGGCCCGCGGCGACGTAGAGGACCCGGAGCGTTCGGCGGCGGAGCCCCTCGCGGCGGGCGCGCGCGCTCGTGGCGGCCCGGCGCTGCTCGAGGGCGCCGCCGCCCGCGGGGCCGCCGGCCTGCCCGGGCGCCTCGCCGTGGTAGCGGCGCATCGCGACGCCGGCCTTCTGGAGGAACTCGACCGGCAGCTCGCCGCCGACGTTCACGATGACGAAGTCGTTCGGCAGGGTGGCCAGCCGGCCGCCGACCTCCAGCACCACCTCGCGTGCCCGGATCTCCTTCACGTGCGAGGAGAGGAGCGCCTCGATCATCCCCGCGCGGACGAGCGCGCCGAACCGCTCGCGGTTGGCCTCGCGGCACCGCGCGAGCTCCGCGCCGCGGTACGAGAGCGCCACCTTCGCGCTCGACTCCGCGGCGTGCCGCGCCGACCGATGGCGCGGACCACCTTGCTCGCCGGGAGCGGCGGCCCGCGCTCCGTCACGACCTGGAAGTCGCCGTCGGCCCCTTCGATGCCGGTGACCTTCACGCCCTCCGACACCTCGATGCCGGTCCGGTCCAGGATCCGGTCCCAGGTCCGGAGCAGCTCCTCCTTCGTGATGGAGGTGCTCCGCCGCCTGGAGGCCCTGGACGATGGCGTTCTTGATGAGCCCCATGCCGCCCAGCTCGCCTGCGACGTGCACGCCGGGCCGCGAGGACTCGAAGACCTCGTTCACCTCGGGGAGATCGACGCCGCGCTCGGCGCTGCCGAACACGAGCCGGATGGCCCCCACCGGACACTCCGCGGCGCACCGGCCGTGGCCGATGCAGTGGTCCGCGTGGACGAGCCGGGCGCCGCCGTCCACGACGCCCAGGATGTCGCCTCGGGGCACGCCTGCAGGCAGGAGAGGCTGCCGATGCAGACGTCGCGATCGATGACCGGGTGGAGCGACCGGGCGAGGTGCTGGCCCAGGCGGCGCTTCTCCTCGAGGACCGCGGCGTCGCGACGAGCGCGCCGGCTGCGCCGCGCCGCCGGGACCACGATGAGCAGGAGCAAGAGCCCGAGCGCGCTTCCTGCGAGGAGGAGCGTCGGCCAGTCCATCGGACTCCCGGTTCGCGTGCGGTACCCGACCGAGCGTGGTGCCGCCCGGCGGTACGATCAAGGTGCACATCCGCGGGACGGCCCAAAAGGTCTCTTACGGCACGGGATCGCTGTGGGAGAGCGCCGAGGAAGGCTCGGCGGAGCCGCCGGGGAACATCCGCTTGACAGGAGAAGATCACGGTTATAGTGGATTCGTCCGTTATAACAGACGAGGCCCGGGACCCGGGCCGGACCAGGAGAGTGCGGATGCGCATCGCGGAAGACGTCACGAAGCTCATCGGGAACACCCCGCTGGTGCGGCTCAACCGCATCATGGACGGGGCCAAGGCCACCGTGGTGGCGAAGCTCGAGGCCAAGAACCCCGCCGGATCGGTCAAGGACCGCATCGGCGTGGCGATGATCGAGGCCGCCGAGCGCGAGGGGAAGATCAAGAAGGACACGATCCTCCTCGAGCCGACGAGCGGCAACACCGGCATCGGCCTCGCGTTCGCCGCCGCGGCGAAGGGTATCCCGCTCGTCCTCACCATGCCCGAGACGATGAGCATGGAGCGCCGGCGGCTCCTCATCGCGTACGGCGCGAAGCTCATCCTCACCCCGGGCTCCGAGGGCATGAAGGGCGCCATCGCGAAGGCGAACCAGCTCGCGGCCGAGGATCCGCGCTACCTCGTGCTCCAGCAGTTCGAGAACCCGGCCAACCCCGAGATCCACCGCCGGACCACCGCCGAGGAGATCTGGAAGGACACCGACGGCACGGTCGACATCATCGTGGCGGGCACCGGGACCGGCGGCACCGTCACCGGCGTCGGCCAGGTCCTGAAGCAGCGGAAGCCCGGCATCAAGATCATCGCCGCCGAGCCCAAGGACTCGCCCGTCATCTCCGGCGGCAAGCCCGGCCCGCACAAGATCCAGGGCTGGGGCCCGGGCTTCGTGCCGAAGGTCCTCGACACGTCGGTCATCGACGAGACGATCACCGTCAGCAACGAGGACGCCGGCAAGGACGCCCGCCGCCTCACGCGGGAGGAGGGCCTCCTCTCGGGCATCTCCTGCGGCGGCGCCATCACCGCGGCGCGCATCGTCGCGCAGCGCCCGGAGAACGCCGGGAAGCTCATCGTCGTGGTCCTGCCCGACACCGGCGAGCGCTACCTGACGACGTGGCTGTACGAGGAGGCGCCGCCTCCGGCGCAGATCTGATCGACCACGGGCGCTCGTACCGCTCACCCTGAGCCTGTCGAAGGGTGAGCGGTCACGGCCCGCGAGGGACCCCACCGGCCCAGCGCCCTCCAGGCGCCGGGCCGCTCGTTTTGGGTCGGCCACAACCCGCTCGTTGCATCCCCGCAGGGCCCTACGTACTTTTTGCCGCAGGCGCAGATTCCAAAAATCGAGGTGCGGCATGACCCCTGCCTCGCGTGCGGATTTCCGCGAAGACCTGCTGACCCGGGTTCCGCGCTGGTACGTCCCCGCGGTCCACCTCGCGGTCCCCGCGATCACCGGGTTCGCGATCGCCGCCCTCGCCCTCGCGCAGCTCCGCGACGTGCAGGCGTGGCAGCTCCTCTTCGTGCCCGTGTTCCTCGTGATGGGGAACGCCATCGAGTGGCACGCGCACCGCGGCCTCCTGCACCGGCGGACGCGGTTCCTCGAGGTGCTCTACATCCACCACACGCCGATGCACCACGCGCTGTACGTCTCGGACGCGATGGCGATGCGCTCCCCGCGCGAGCTCCGGTTCATCCTCCTGCCCGCGTACGGCCTGCTCGCGATCCTCCTCGCCTCGTCGCCGATCGGGCTCGTGCTCCTCTGGTTCGGCCAGCCGAACCTCGCCGCGCTCTGGGTCGCGAGCGCCGTGTTCTACATCCTCACGTACGAATGGCTTCACCTCGCGTATCACCTGCCCGAGACGAGCGCGATCGGCCGGCTCCCGATCGTGCAGAAGCTCCGCCGGCACCACCAGCGCCACCACGCGCCGCACCTCATGCAGCGCTGGAACTTCAACGTGACCGTGCCGCTGTGGGACTGGGTGCGGGGGACGATCCACGGCGCCGAGCCCGCCCGCCGGCCCGCGGGGCAGCCCGCGCTGGCGCGGCGGGGGTCGTGAG